>CAZQEH010000015.1:0-56971 GCA_964592205.1 uncultured Novosphingobium sp. | reverse complement strand
TCAGCGTCGCGAGCGACGAGGCAGCGCAGTTGTAGGAAGGCCCGAAGTCGGTCACCTTGAGATCGCCGTAGCGCGGATCGAACAGGAACGAACCGCGCGTCGTCTGATGCTGGTAGATCACCGAGGGCTCGATGGTCCAGCTGTCATCCAGATCGACCTTGAGCGCGGCGCGCCCGCCGGCAGTATCGGTCTTGTTGACGTTATCCTTGACGAACTTCGCGTTGTTCACGGTGAGGTTTGTAGCATCGTTGCCATCACCGAGCGTGTAGGTGCGGCTGCCCGGAATGCTGTCGATATAGCCGCCGTCGTGCTGGTAGAACGCCATGAGGCGCAGCGCGGCGCGGTCCGAAAGCGGGATGTTGACGAAGCCTTCGGCGCTGCCGCCGCCGGTGCCCTTGCCGACCTTGTTGCCCGAAACGTCGACGCGGCCATAGAAGCCCTTGGTATCGGGCTTGTTGGGAATGATGCGCAGCGTGCCGGCGAGCGAGCTCGAGCCAAACAGCGTGCCCTGCGGACCCGACAGCGCCTCGACACGGGCGATGTCATACACGTGAAGGTCGACCGCGCCCGCGATCGTGGTGACGGGGACTTCGTCCAGATAGAGCGCAGCGGTCGGCTGCGAACCGCCGTGCAGGCCGTCACCACCGCTGGTGATGCCGCGGAACGAAAGCTGCGTCTGGCCCGGGCCGAACGACTGGAAGCTGACGCTGGGGAGAACCTTGGCGTAGTCGTCGAAGCTGGTGATGTTGAGCTGATCGAGCTTGGCCGTGCCGAGTGCCTGGATCGAGATCGGCACGTTCTGCAGGTTTTCGCTGCGCTTCTGCGCGGTCACGATGATTTCGGTACCATCGGATGCTGCGGGAGTGTCTGCTGCAGCCTGCGGGGCGGCCTGTGCGAAAGCTGTCGGCGCGAGGGCCAATGGTGCCGCGAATGCCGCAGTCGCCATGAGAATGCTGCGCGAAACGCGCGAGTACGCCGTCGTCATATTATCTTCCCACCTGATTGGTCCCCCAGGACGGGGCGAACCGTGGTCCGACTGGCTAACAATTTCAACAGTGTTTCAGCAGCGTGACCCCATGCACCGGCATGCGTGGCCGAATTGCAACGTAATACTGCCGCGCCCCTACCAGCCGTCCGGAGCAGCGGGATAGGCTTCAAGCACTTCGCCAAGCGCGGCCTTGAGCGGATCGAGCCACGGCTCGAACGGCTTCCACGCTTCGGTGCCTTCGCGGAAGATCGGGCGGCGCACCTGCTCTGAACTGGGCGTGCGCACGGCGCGCTCCGTCTCGTAGAAGGCGAGGCAGGCCGGTTCGAACGGAAGGCCGCAGGCGGCAAGCAGCGCGCGCACTTCGGCTTCGGTATCATCGACCATGCGTTCGTAGATCACGCGGTGGATCTTGCCCGGCATCACCCGATCGAGATGCGCCATGAGCCGAACATAGTCGCGGTAATAGGCCCCCATGTCCTCCAGCGAATAGGAGAAGCCCTGGCCCCGCGCGAAGTGCTGCTTGAAGTTGGAAAAACAGCACGAAAGCGGATGGCGGCGCGCGTCGATGATTTTCGCGTTCGGCAGGATCAGGCGGATGAAGGGGATGTAGAGCCAGTTGTTGGGCAGTTTGTCGATGAACAGGGGCCTTGCGGTGTGGCGCTGGACGCGGGTGCGTTCGAGGTACTGCTCGCCCAGATCACGCAGCTTCCCGCTATCCAGCGCGGCAAGGCCTTGCGGGAAATCCTCGATCGTGCGCGAAAGCATGCCGATATCGGGCAGTTCGCTGGTGCCTTCGACCTGGCTGTGGCTGGAGAGGATCTGCTCGACCAGCGTCGAGCCCGCGCGCGGCATGCCAAGGACGAAGATCGGATCGGGCGCAGGGCAGCCGGCGCCTGCATGGCGCGCGAACAGTTCGGGCGTGGCAATGGCAATCGCGGCATCAACCGCAGCGGAGGTATCGGCTGCCTTGTAGAGCAGGCGCGTCTTCCGGAGCGCATTGCCGGCGGCATAGTGCGCGATGGCGGCTTCGGCCTCGCGGCGATCCTCATGCGCCTTGCCCAGCGCGAAATCGAGGTGCCAGCGGTCTTCGGGCATGACGTTTTCGCTTGCCAGCGCGGCGCGCATGGCGGCGATATCGTCAACAGTGAAGCGCACTGTCTTGAGATTGGCGAGGCTCCACCAGACTTCGCCGAGGCCCGGCTGAATTTCGAGCGCGCGGCGATAGGCGGTCACGCCTTCCTCCAGCCGCCCGACGGTCTTGAGCAGGTGACCGTAGCTCATCCACACCTTGGGCTGGTTCGGCGCATCCCCCAGCACCCGGGCATAGAGCGCCAGCGCTTCATCAAATTCGCCGACCCGGCCATAGGCGGCGGCCTGAAGATTGGCGACGCCGGCGTTGTCGGGATCCTCGGCGGTGACTTGCGCCAATTCCTCAAGCGCTTCGGTGACGCGCTCGGTGCGGTAGAGCACAAGCGCGAGATTGGCGCGCGCTGGGGTGAAATCGGGCGCGAGTTCGATCGCGCGGCGCAGCAGGTTTTCCGCATCCTGATAGCGCCCGATCCGGCCCGCCAGCTCCGCAAACAGGCGGATCGCGCGCACGTCGAACGGATTTTCCTTGAGCAGCGCGCGCAGCAAAGGCTCGGCCTCGTGCAGCACATTCGCGTTCATCGCCATGGCGGCGCGAACGAGGCGGGGATCGTAGCTGCGGACGTGATCTGAGAGGCTGGCCATTGCGCGCGCAACAAACACGGGTGACGCGGCGCGATCAAGCGTTAGTCTGCATGTTGGACACATGCGCAACCCTGCGCCGTTCGTGTCGAGCGAAACCGAGACACTCGTGCGCGGTGTCTCGACTTCGCTCGACACGAACGGAGGGGAGATAACGACGGAAGGGATTTTCTTGAACAAGCCCCGCGGCCTCAATTTCTGGATGGTGCTGGCGCTGTGCGTGGGCAACATGGTCGGCTCCGGCATCTATCTGCTGCCCGCGACGCTGGCGCCGCTGGGCACCAACCAGCTGCTCGGCTGGATGGTGACGATTGCCGGGGCGACGGCGCTGGCCGCCACGTTTGCGCGGCTGGGATCGCGGTTGCCGGGCTCAGGCGGACCCTATGCCTATGTCTCGGCGGCGTTCGGGCCCTTTGCCGGGTTCGTGACCGCGTGGAGTTATTGGGTGCTGCTGTGGAGCGGCAACGGCGCGATTGCGGTGGCGGTGGTGAGCAACCTCAGCCTGGTGGTGCCGTGGATCGGCAAGACGCCGGGGGTGCCCGCCGTGCTCGCGGTGGCCTGTGTCTGGGGGATGACCGCGATCAACATTCGCGGCGTGCGTGCAGCAGGCGCCTTTTCGGTGGTGACGACCGCCTTGAAGCTCATGCCGCTGGTGCTGCTGATCGTGCTGGCACTGTGGTTTGCGGCAAACGGCACGCCGCGCGTGGCGCCCGCAGCCGTGGGGATCGCACCGGGCGCCATTGCGGCAGCGGCGGGGCTGACGTTCTGGGGCTTCCTCGGCCTTGAATCCGCGACCGTCCCTGCCGGCAAAGTGGAGAACGCGGCGCGCGTGGTTCCGCTCGCCACGATCATCGGCGTGCTGCTGACGGGAGTGGTCTATTTCGGGATCAGCCTTGCGTTCTGGGCCTATATGCCCGCGGCCGAAGCGGCGGCGTCCCCCGCCCCGGTGGCCGATTTCCTTGGGCGCACATTCGGGGGCAACATGGCTTCGGTGGTGGCGGTGTTTGCTGCGATCAGCGCGTTCGGCACGCTCAACGGCTTCATCCTGCTGCAAGGCGAAATGCCGCAGGCCATGGCGCGCGGCGGGGTGTTTCCCGCCTGGTTCGGCAAGGACGGCGCACGCGGGACGCCGGTCCGCGCGCATGTGGTTTCCTCCCTGCTGCTGAGCGCGGTGACGCTGCTCAACTATGGGCGGGGCATGGGCGATCTGTTCCAGTTCATCGCCTCTGTCAGCCTTGCGGCGGGGATGCTCGCCTATTTCATGAGCATGCTGGCGGCGATCCGCCTGCTGCCCGAAGAGCGCGGGCTGATCGTGCTGGCGCTGGGCGGTGCGGCCTTCATCGGCTGGGCCACCTGGGGACTTGGTGCGAGCGCGGTGGGCTATGGGCTGGCGCTCGTGGCGGCGGGCGTGCCGGTCTACTGGGCGGTTCGGCGCGGGCAGGCAGTAGCGCTGGCATGAAGGCGCGGTGGTGGAAGCGGCTTTGGCTCAGATACCTCTACTACATCAAGCAGCACTGGATCATCGCCGGCACGATCACGTTGTGGGTGCTGTGGGTGATCCTCCAGATCGGCTGGCAATTGCTGCCGTTGCTGCTGGAACTCCTCATGAGCGCTGTTTGAAGCCCTTCCACGCCGAGCGCGCCATCACGGCTGCGGCATAGTAGACCACGCCGATCACCAGCCAGCGCAGCATGGCGACGTCCATGCTCTTGACGATGAAGGCGGCGACGAGGACGGCCGGGATGCCGCCGAGGATGATGCCGGTGACGACCTTGAGGTCGATCTCGCCGATGCGGATGTGGCTGATGCTGGCGCCCGCCCCGGCAATCGCCGCGCTGCCCGCCATCACCGGGAAGGCATAGCGCGGGTCCATGCCCATCAGGCTGAACATGATGAGCGTGGGCGCATAGTTGCCGATCCCGAAATTGACGAGCACGCCGAGCGTGAAATTGACCGCGAAGGCGAGCAGCATCAGCGGCAGCGGCAAGGTGGACGCGGTGCCGCCGCCGGGCATGAGATGGAGGTTGATCGCAAGAAAGATGGTCGCCGCGATGAGCAGGCCAAGCGCGACAGTGAGCTGCACCTGCCAGACCGCAGCGCGGGTGACCAGCGGCGCCCCGATCAGTGCCCCCGCAAGCAGGCTCAGGATACAGCCGACCAGCAGCACCGGATCGACATCGGCACCGAGCAGGAGCAGGAAGATGATCCCCTGCATGATCGAAGGCCCGGTATGCCCGACGAGCAAGGTGCTGGGGATCAGCTTGTCGGGCAGGAGATGGCGGAATTTCACCCAGGCGGTGGAAGGCGCGAACGAGCCGATGCCCAGCGTATCGAAGAAATTCGTGACCGCGCCGAGCAGCGCAGCTTCGCCGCCGGGCACTGTGCGCTGGGCGATGGCTGCGCGCAGCAGCACGGCCAGATAGAGGGCAGCCGTCAGCCCGAGCAAAATCAGCAGCGCCGCCAGCATATCGTGTCCCCCCGCCCCGAACGGGTGAGGCTAAACGAATATGGCGGCGCTGCAATGCGTTGTTGTCACTTGGCGCGGTGGAGCACCTTCCACAGCGTGCCGCGATCGCGGATGATTTCCGCCGCCGCATTGTGCCCCGGCGCGCCGGTCACGCCGCCGCCGGGGTGCGTGCCCGAACCGCACATGTAGAGGCCCTTGATCGGCGAGCGATAATCGCCGTGGCCGAGGACCGGGCGCGCGGCCCAGAGCTGATCGAGCCCCATATTGCCGTGGAAGATATCGCCGCCGATGAGGCCGAACTTGCGTTCGAGATCGAGCGGCGAGTGGATCTGGCGGGCAATAACGGCGTTCTTGAAGTTGGGCGCGTGGTCGTTGACGGTGTCGATGATGAGGTCCGCGACCTTCTCGCGCACGTCGTCCCAGCTCTGGCCGTCCTTCAATTCGGGCGCAAACTGCTGGCAGAACAGGCTGGCGACATGGCCACCCGGAGGGGCGAGGCTGTCGTCGATCGTGGTGGGCAACTTGATCTCGATGATCGGCTTCTTCGACCAGCCGTGCTGCTGCGCATCGATGAAGGCCTGGTCCATATAGTCCATGCCCGGCGCGATGATGATGCCGGCGGTGTGGTGCTCGGCCTTTTCCTTGCCGGGGAGCACGGCGAAATCGGGGAGTTCGGACAGCGCGACGTTCATGCGGAACGTGCCCGAGCCGGTCTTGTAGTTCTTGATGCGGCGGTTGAAATCGGCATCGAGATCGCTGCTGTCGACCAGTTGACGGTAGAGCAGCGCGGGGCCGACGTTGGCGGCGATGGTCGGCGCGTAGATCTCCTCGCCGCTGACGAGCTTTACGCCCTCAGCCTTGCCATTGTTCACCAGCACCTTGGCGACGGGCGCTTCGAGGCTGATTTCCACACCGTATTCAGCGCAGGCCCGGGCCATCGCTGAAGTGATCGCACCCATGCCGCCGACCGAGTGGCCCCAGGCGCCGAACTTGCCGTTCACTTCGCCGAACACGTGGTGAAGCAGCACATAGGCCGAGCCGGGGGTGGAAACGCCCGCGTAGTTGCCGACGACGGCGTCGAAGCCGAAAGCGGTGCGCACGTAGTCATGCTCGAACCAGCCTTCGAGGAAATCGCGCGCGGACTTGGTGAAGATATCGAGGAGATCGCGCTGCACATCGAGGCCGAGGCCTGCGATCGGCCAGCCCTGCTGCGCGGCGGTGAGCAGCGAACGGACGCCGCCGCCGACGTTGGGCGGGCACTTCAGCGCGATATCACGCAGCACTTGCGCGACCTTTTCGAGCGCGGCGTCATAGTGCTGGTAGGTCTCGGCGTCCTTCTTCGAGAAGCGCGCGAATTCCGCCTCGGTGCGGCCCGCGCCGCCACCAAGCTTCAGATAGTCGTTCTCGAACGGGAAGAAATTGCTGATCGTGCGCTCGATGATGCGGAAGCCGCGCTCGTGCAGCTTCATGTCTGCGATCACCTTCGGGCGCAGCAGGCTGACGGTGTAGCTGGCGGTCGAATTGCGGAAGCCGGGGTGGAACTCCTCCGTCACGCAGGCGCCGCCGACAATGTCGCGCCGTTCCAGCACGCGAACCTTCATGCCGGCGCGGGCGAGATAGAAGGCGCAGGTGAGGCCGTTGTGGCCGCCGCCGATGATGATCGCGTCGTAGCGGTTGGACATGTGATTTCTTCCCTTGGTGGTCTGTTTCTGGCGCGCGGTGTCTCGACTTCGCTCGACACGAACGGTGTTTTTGTCAGGCCTTGCTCCACCCCTCCGGCGGGGCCTTGTGCAGCCTTGCCTCGGGGGTCAGCGTGCGGATCTTGCGGGCGAAGCTGCGCAGGCAGACCTCGCTCTTGCCGATGGGGCCGGCGCCGTAGGTGTCAGATGCCATGCCCTGCTGGACGCGCTCGATCAGCCAGGTGTCCTCGCGGTTGACCACACGGTTAACGCGCCAGTTGGCATAGCGGACCAGCTTCATCGTGCGGCGTTCTTGTTCAGGTAGATTGGCATCCGGTAGCGCGAAGGCCATTTCGCGCAGCACGCAGGTGGTGGGGCTGATCGGCAACCACTGCATGAAATCGATCTGATCGGCATAGATATCGAAGGCAATGTTGGGCCAGAGCTTGTAGTAAAGCCAGCGGCGCTGGCTTTCCTCGGGCAGGTGATCCACCCGCGGCAAGTGCTTCTGATAGAAGCGCTCCCAGAAATTGGCGCTGGGCTTATCGACCAGATCGCCCTTCAAGCGGTCCACCCAATCATCCGCGCCGATTTCGTAGGACTTGCCGAAGATGCGGGTCAGACCATCATGCGCGACGGGGATATGGAGGTTGTCCGAATAATTGTCGCCAACGTTCTTCCAGTTGACGCTGCGGGGGCGCAGGCGGACTTCGCTGATCGTGCGCATATCGGCGAAACGGTACGGCGCGACTTCGGCTTCGTAGGGCGCCATCATCTCGCTCACCGAGGGGAACACACCGGGCTTGAGGCAGACGAACACGAAGCCGTGCCAGATCTCGAGCGCGACGGGGGCGAGGCCGTTTTCCTCCAGCTTGAGCGCGGGATAATCGCTCTTCATCGGCACGCCGGTGAGGCGGCCGTCCGTCTCGTAGACCCAGGCGTGGTAAGGGCAGACGAGCTTCTTGGCGCAGCCCCGGCTGCCTTCGACCAGCCGCATCGCGCGATGGCGGCAGACATTGGTGAAGGCGCGGATTTCACCATCATCGCCGCGCACCACGATCACGCTTTCGCCGATGTAGTCGATCGTGCGCCAGTCGCCCGGCTTGGCGATGTCGCTCACGTGGCAGACGATCTGCCATGATGGGCGGATCACCCGCTCCATTTCAAGCGCGTGGTATTCGGGATCGGTGTAGAGCCAGCCGGGCAGGCTCCAGTCCGCATCGGGATCGTGCTCGCTGGCAGCAAGGGCCGCAATGGCAGACTGATGGCCCACTTACGAATCTCCAGGTTCGAAAAAGCTTGTTGGACGATCGTACAACAACGATTAGGATGTGCAAGATGAAACCGCCTTCACCTCACCAGCCCGCGTTTCGCCGCATCGAACCCGATGCGCGGCGCCTCGCGCTGATCGAGGCCTGCGCGCGGGTGCTTGCGCGTGCGGGGGCGGCGGGTGCAAGCGTGCGGGCAATCGCGGTGGAGGCCAGCGTCTCGCCGGGTCTGGTCGGCCACTATTTCAGCGGAATCGAAGCACTTGTCGCAGCAACCTACGAACACGTCGAAGAGCGGGCGAACGAAGCGATCGACCAGGCGGTTGAAGCCGCTGGCCCGGAACCGCGCGCGCGGCTCGATGCCTTCGTGACCGCGAGCTTCGCGCCCGCCATCGCCGATCCACAATTGCTCGCCACGTGGATCGCGTTCTGGAGCCTCGTGACGGCGCGGCCTGCCATCGCGGCGCAGCACGATGAACAGTATTCAGGATCGCGCGCGCGGCTCGAAGCACTGCTCGGCGCCTGCGGCGTGCCGCCTGAACGACAACGCCGCGATGCCATCGCGGTTTCGGCGCTGGTAGACGGTCTGTGGCTGGAGCTCTGCCTCTCGCCCGGTTGCTTCAGCGCCGAGGAAGCGGGCGCCATTGCGCGCCGCTTCCTCGATACGCTTATTTAGACAAGTCGGTGAGCAGGCTGACGTAGTACGTCACGCCGGGACGGATGTTCTCCAGCCGCACGCGCTCGTTGAGGCCGTGCGAGAACTCCTCGCTGTCCTTGGTGAACACCGGGCTCGCGCCATAGGCCGGGATGCCGAGGCGGCGGTAGTACATGCTGTCCGACGCACCGGAGCTTTGCGAGGGGACGACCGCGATGTCCTTGCCCCCCGGTTTGCCCCACGCCTTGCGGATCGCCTTGGTCGAGGCGGCGACGAAATCCGGGCGCATCGGCGAGGCATCGGTCTCGAACGAGCCTTCGGTTACGTCGGTGATCTTCACTTCGGGCTGGCCGACCACCTTGGCGAGCTGATCCATGATCTCGGCGCGGCTGTGGCCGGGGAAGATGCGACAGTTGATGTAGGCCGTGGCGCGCTGCGGCAGCGCGTTGAGCGCGTGGCCGGCGTCAGACATCGTCGGCACGCAGGTGGTGCCGACCTTGCCGACCATCGCCGGATTGGCGCGCAGCACGGCAATCGCGTCCGCATCCGCCGGATTGGCCGCAAAGGCGCGCATCGCGGCGGCGGTCGTCGGATTGGCCTCGAAAGGGGCAGCCTGCGTGAAATAGGCCTTGGTCAGCGCGTTCTGCTCGGCCGGGAAGTGATAGGCGCCGAGCTTCACGAGTGCGGACGAAAGCTGGACAATGGCGTTTTCGGGGCGCGGCGCGGAGCTGTGGCCACCGGGGTTGGTGACCTCGAACTTGAAATCGCCGTAGGTCTTCTCGGCGCCGTCCCACACCCAGTAGAGCGGCTTGCCTGCTTCTTCCTCAAGCTTGCCGCCGCCGGCATCGGCGTTGATGACGAGTTCGGCATTCTTGAGCTTTTCCGCGATCAGGCCGGTGGTCTTCATCACCGTCTCCTCGTCGCCCGAAAACTCGATGACGATGGTGCGGCGTGGCTTGTAGCCGGACTTGCGCAGTTCAATCAGCGAGGAAAGCGCGAGCGCGCCGCCAAACTTCATGTCGGTCGCGCCGCGGCCGTAGAGGATCCCGCCCTCGACGACCGGGGTGAAGGGATCGCGCTGCCAGTCCGAAGGCTTGGCCTCGACCACGTCCATGTGGCCGGAAATGACCAGCGGCTTGAGCTTGGGATCGGAGCCCTTCCACGTCGCGATGATGTAGGCGGTATCGTCAGACGGTGTGATCTCGATATCGGCATCGGCCCAGCCGCCCGCGAGCAGCGCCTGCTTGTAGAGATTGGCGACGTCAATGGTGCGATTATTCTCGCCGCGAACGGAACGGATGGCGATGGACTTGGTGGCAAGATCAAGCACTTGCGCTTCGGCGGCAGGATAGCCGGCCGGGGCGGCAGCCAGCACCGGCAGCGGGGCGAGTGCAAGGATCGAAGTGATAGCGAGGCGGGTAAGGGACATGGTGTGGGGGGACTCCTGGTGTCCCGTCACCCTTCCCGCGTCTTGTGGGCGGCGCAAGATGTTTTCTTGAGAATCGCGCGGGGTGCGCGGGGCTGCCCGCCCCAAACCCCTCCCGATTGCAGGAGGGGTTTGGGGCGGGCGATCAGCGCTCGACCTTGCTGGCATCATACGTGCCCAGCCCCGGCTTGAAGCTCTTCTCGTCAAGGAACTGGCGCGTGGCTTCGCGCCGCGCTTCGGCGCCGCCAAAGCTGTGGAGGGCTTCCTGCGCGCGGATCTGGTAGTCGAGCGCGTTGTCATAGGTCATGTCGACCATGCGGCGCATCGTCCACTTGGTGGCGCGCAGCGCGTGGCTGTCCTTCTTCTTGAGCGCATTGGCGATTTCCAGCACGCGCTCGCGCAGCTTTTCAGGCGGTACCGCCTCGGTCACGAGGCCCTGCACTTCGGCCTGCTTGCCGGTGAGGCTTTCGCCCATCATCGCGTGGTACATGGCCTTGCGGAAGGGCATGAGTTCCTGCGCGACCTTGGATGCACCGCCGCCGGGAACGATGCCCCAGTTGATTTCGGAAAGGCCGAACTGCGCATCTTCCGCAGCGATGGCGATGTCGCAGCCGAACAGCGGACTATAGCCGCCGCCGAAGCACCAGCCGCCCACCATCGCGATCGTCGGCTTCTCGTACCAGCGCAGGCGTTCAAACCAGCCGTAGCTTTCGCGCTGCGCCTTGCGCACGGCCCAGAGGCCCTGCGCTTCGGCTTCGCGGAAGTATTCCCTGAGGTCCATGCCTGCGGTCCAGGCTTCGCCTTCGCCGGTAAGCACGAGGACTTTCACGTCCGCGCGGAATTCGAGCTCGTCCAGCACCGCCTTCATGCGGCGGTTGAGCTTGGGGCTCATGCAATTGCGCTTCTCAGGCCGGTTGAACGCCACCCAGGCGATGCCGTCCTCGACGCAGACGGCGACGGTGTCGTCCTCCGCACGCTCGGGCTTGGGGGCGATCGGGCTCTGGTCGGTCATGGTGTGTCCTCTCGGATAGGCATGCCGGTTGAATCCGGATCGGTTGATTATGGCTTATAACACTTTCCGAGTCGGTGCAACGTCGCGCGTCGGCAGGCACCGTGCGGGGTCGAAATGTGCTTGGAAGGCCGCTTCAACCGCAACAAACCGAAAACCTGCGCCAAAGGACAGGATGGATGCGTTATCCCTCTGGGAACGTTCACTGCATACGAATGCAGCAATTGATATTAATGCAAAATTCACCCGCTGAAATCGCATGAATCGGGCATTTTCGGCACATGAATTGCATTTATTGCAATTGCTACCCAGCGTTTCGCACTTGCGAAGAGCCGGGGTGGGGAGCACTAAGAACACGCCTTTCAGGCATCCTCTCCCAAACTTTCAAAGGGCCATCCGGCAACGGGTGGCCCCTTTTTTTGGTCAGGCCCCGATTCGCTCCGATTTGGTCCGATTTCGTTTGGTCCAGTTCAGGGGCGCTAGCCGTGCGGCAGGATCACCGTGCGCCCGACAACGCGGCGCTCGCGCATGGCAAGGTAGGCTTCGCGCCAATCGGCCAGCGGCACTGCAGAGTGAACATGGGGCCGGATGCGGCCTTCGTTCGCCAGCCTGAGGATCGCGGCCATGTCCTCTGCCCCGCGCGCCGGGAAGCGGCGGCCATATTCACCCGCGCGCACGCCGACGAGCGAGAAGCCTTTGATCAGCGGAATATTGGTGCGCACTTCGGCGATGCGTCCCCCGGCGAAGCCGACGACCAGCAAGCGCCCACCGAAGGCCGTATAGCGGCAAGCCTCATCGAACACGTCACCGCCGACGGGATCGTACACGAGGTCCGCGCCGCGCTGGCCGGTGAGTTCGAGGATGGTTTCGCGCAGGCCGGTGGGCCCGGCCAGCACGTGATCGGGGGCATAGAGCCGCTGCACCGCCGCGCGCTTCTCCGCTGTGGAGGCGGCCGCGATGACCGTGAGGCCAAGCGCCTTGCCGAGATCGACCGCTGCCAGCCCTACCCCGCCAGCCGCACCATGGACCACCAGCGTCTCACCGGGCTCCGCGCGTCCGATCCGCGCGATCGCGGTATAGGCTGTGATATAGGCCGCGCGCAGCGATGCGCCTTCCGCAAACGACAGGCTCGAAGGCAGCGGTAGCAAAGCGGCATCGGCGTAGACGCCGTATTGCACCACAGCGCCCGTCAGCGTCGCGACAAGCACCTTGTCGCCCGCGCGCCAGCGGCTCCCCTCACCCGCCGCGACCACTTCGCCCGCCGCCTCCATGCCCGGCACGAAAGGCAGCAGGGGCTTGGCCTGATAGCGCCCCTCGGTCATCAGCAGATCGGGAAAGCCCAGCGCGGCAGCCTCGATCCGCACCAGCGCCTGCCCTTCGCCCGGCTGCGGCACGGGCCGCTGCGCCAGCGCGACACCGGCGAGATCGGGCGCAAGGTTCTGGACTTCGAGGACGTGCATTGTCGTCGTCTGGTTCGGTGCCTGGCTCATGTGCGTTGCTTCTCCCGGGATGATGCGATGCCGCATCGCAGGCGCTGCGTCCAGCCACCCGGGCGGGAGGCAGTTCGGGCGATCGCCCTCAGCCGGCTACGGACGATTGCAAACGTATTCCTTTGGACTCCTGTCCCGGTTCGGTCTCTTAGACGGAGCATGGTGGCTTGCCCCGGCCCGCATTCCTCGCTTAGTCTGTGAGGGCGTAACCGGGAGAGGCCGGACACCATTGGGACGCCAGAGCGAGGGCCGCCGCAGAAGCCCGTGCCTTGTGGCGTCCGCCCAGGGGGAGTGACAATCCGTGCGCCTCGACCAGAGTGACCAGTCTGCTGCCAGCGCGCCGCGCGCAGGCACGGGCGACTTGCAGGCCCATATTCTTGACGTGTTGCGGCACCGTGTGGGCAAGGACGTCCATTCCGCCACCCCGCACGACTGGTTCACCGCAACCGTCCTCGCGCTGCGCGACAAGGTGATCGACCAGTGGATGGAATCGACCCACCGCACCTATGAGGCGGGCGGCAAGCGGGTCTACTACCTCAGCCTTGAATTCCTGATCGGCCGGCTCCTGCGCGATGCGCTCTCCAACCTGGGGCTGACGCGCGAGATGGAAAAGGCGCTGCGTTCCTATGGCTTCGATCTTTCGGTGATCGAGGATCTGGAGCCCGATGCGGCGCTGGGCAATGGCGGCCTCGGGCGGCTGGCGGCCTGCTTCATGGAAAGCCTCGCGAGCCTCGATATTCCGGCCTACGGCTACGGCATCCGCTACGTGAACGGCATGTTCCGCCAGCGGCTCGACGATGGCTGGCAGGTGGAACTGCCTGAAACCTGGCTGAGCCACGGCAACCCCTGGGAATTCGACCGGCGCGAGAGCGCGTACCGCATCGGCTTCGGCGGCGAAGTGGTCGACAAGGGCGACCGCGTGGAATGGATCCCGGCCGAGCAGGTCGAAGCCTCGGCGGTTGATACGCCGGTCGTTGGCTGGCGCGGCAAGCGGGTGAACACGCTGCGCCTGTGGACGGCGAGCGCGCTCGACCCGATCCGGCTCGATGCCTTCAACGCGGGCGACTATGCCGGGGCGCTGGCCGAGGAAGTGCGCGCCGAAACGCTGGTGCGCGTGCTCTATCCGGCGGATTCGAGCCCGGCAGGGCAGGAACTGCGGCTGCGGCAGGAGTATTTTTTCACCTCCGCCTCGATCCAGGACATCGTGCGCCGCCACGTGCAGACGTATGGCGATATCAGCACGCTGGCCGACAAGGCCGCGATCCAATTGAACGATACGCACCCGGCGGTCGCGGTGGCCGAGATCATGCGCCTGCTGGTCGATGTCCACGGCCTCGATTTCAACGAGGCGTGGGAGCTGACGCGGCGCACCGTGGGATATACCAACCACACCCTGCTGCCCGAAGCGCTGGAAAGCTGGCCGCTACCGCTGTTCGAGCGGCTCCTGCCGCGCCATATGCAGATCATCTACGCCGTAAACAGCCGCGTGCTGCGCGAGGCGCGCAAGAGTGGGCTGGATGACCGCGCGATTTCAGCGATTAGCCTGATCGACGAGGCGGGCGAGCGGCGCGTGCGCATGGCGAACCTTGCGTTCGTGGGCGCGCACAGCGTCAACGGGGTGGCAGCGCTGCACACCGAACTGATGAAAACCACGGTGTTTTCGGACCTCCACGGGCTCTACCCCACGCGGATCAACAACAAGACCAATGGTGTCACGCCGCGCCGGTGGTTGCAGCAATGCAATCCGGGGCTGACGAGTGTGATCACCGACGCGATCGGCCCGGGCTTCCTCGACGATGCCGAGAAGCTGACTGAGCTCAATGCGCTGGCGGGCGACGCCGCGCTGGGCGAACGGATCGCCGAAGTGAAGCGGGCCAACAAGGTCGCGCTCGCGGCCTATGTGCGCCAGACGATGGGCCTCAGGCTCGATCCCGATGCGCTGTTCGATGTGCAGATCAAGCGCATCCACGAATACAAGCGCCAGCTGCTGAACCTCATCGAGACGGTCGCGCTCTACGACCAGATCCGCAGCCATCCGGAGCGCGACTGGGTGCCGCGCGTCAAGATCTTCGGCGGCAAGGCGGCATCGAGCTACCACAACGCCAAGCTGATCATCAAACTGGCGAGCGACATCGCGCGGCGGGTGAATGCAGACCCGTCCGTAGGCGGGCTGCTCAAGGTCGTGTTCATGCCCGACTACAACGTTTCGAAGGCCGAGCGGATCATTCCGGCGGCGGACCTTTCGGAGCAGATCAGCACCGCGGGCATGGAAGCATCCGGCACCGGCAACATGAAGTTTGCGCTGAACGGCGCGCTCACCATCGGCACGCTGGATGGCGCGAACGTCGAGATCAAGGACCGGGTAGGTGACGAGAACATCGTGATCTTCGGGCTGACGGCCGACGAAGTCGCCGAAAAACGCGCTGGCGGATACAATCCGCGCGCGGTGATCGAGGGCAGCCGCGAATTGCAGCAGGCGGTTTCCGCAATCGCGACGGGCGTGTTCTCGCCCGATGATCCCACGCGCTATGCCTCGCTGATGGGCGGCATCTACGACCACGACTGGTTCATGGTCGCGGCCGATTTCGATGCCTACCATGCCGCGCAGCGCAAGGTGGACCGGATATGGGAAGACCAGGCCGGATGGCGCGCCAAGGCGATCCGCAACATCGCCAATGTCGGCTGGTTCTCTTCCGACCGCACCATCGGCGAATATGCGCGGGATATCTGGGGCGTTGGCACCACCTCATGAAGCCCTCGCCCGCCGCGCTCGAAGCCCTGCTGAACGGAACCCATGCCGATCCGTTCGCCTTGCTGGGCATTCACCAGGGCCCGGGCGGCGCCTTTGCCCGCGCCGTGCTGCCGGGGGCGGAGACGGCGCAGGCGCATTCCCTCGGCGGCGAAGCGCTGGGCGAACTGAAGCGTATTGATGATCGCGGGCTGTTCGAAGGCCACGTTTCCGGCACGCGCCAGCCGATGAAGTACCGCTGCACCGCCGGCAGCCACGAATGGTGGATCACCGATGCCTTTTCGTTCGGCCCGGTCCTGGGGCCGACCGACGATTTCCTGATCAACGAAGGCACGCACCTCAGGCTGTTCGAGAAGCTCGGCGCGCATGTGATCGAACATGAAGGCGCGCGCGGTGTCCACTTCGCGGTCTGGGCGCCCAATGCCGAGCTCGTCTCGGTCGTCGGCGATTTCAACGACTGGGACGGGCGCCGCCACCCGATGCGGCGGCGGGCCGATATCGGCGTCTGGGAAGTATTCCTGCCCGATATCGAGGCCGGACGCGCCTACAAGTACCGCGTGGTCGGCCCCGGCGGCGCGGTGCAGCCCTTGAAGGCCGATCCCTTTGCCTTCCGCTCGGAACTGAGGCCCGCCACCGCCAGCGTGATCGCCGCACCCGATGCGCACAATTGGGGCGATGCGGCGCACCGCGCCAGCTGGGCCAGCATCGACCCGCGCCGCGTGCCGATCTCGATCTACGAAGTTCACCCCGGCTCATGGCAAAAACCGGGCGATGGCCGAGAGTTCTACTCGTGGGATGAGCTGGCCGACCGGCTGATCCCCTACGTGATCGAGATGGGCTTCACCCATATCGAATTCCTCCCCGTCTCCGAGCATCCTTTCGATCCGAGCTGGGGCTACCAGACGACCGGGCTGTTTGCGCCCTCCGCCCGCTTCGGCGAACCTGAAGGCTTTGCGCGCTTTGTCGATGGAGCGCACCGCGCCGGTGTCGGTGTGCTGATCGATTGGGTGCCCGCGCACTTCCCGGTGGATGCGCACGGACTGGCGAAGTTTGACGGCACCGAGCTTTATGAGCACGCCGATCCGCGCCTTGGCTTCCATCCCGATTGGCAGACCGCAATCTACAATTTCGGGCGGCGCGAGGTGCTCAGCTTCCTTGTCAACAACGCGCTCTATTGGGCTGAACGCTATCACGTTGACGGGCTGCGCGTGGATGCGGTCGCTTCGATGCTCTACCGCGATTATTCGCGCAAGGCGGACGAGTGGATCCCCAACGCGGAAGGCGGGCGCGAGAACTGGGAGGCGGTGGCCTTCCTCCAGGCGATGAACCGCGCGGTCTATGCGAGCCACGCCGGGTTCCTGACGGTGGCGGAGGAATCGACGAGCTGGCCGGGAGTGACACTCCCCACTGATGCCGCCGGGCCGCCACGCGGTGGGCTGGGCTTCGGGTTCAAGTGGAACATGGGCTTCATGCACGATACGCTCGCCTACATGGCGCGCGATGCGGTGCACCGGCGCTATCACCATGATGAGATCACCTTCGGGCTGATGTATGCCTTCAGCGAGAACTTCGTCCTGCCGCTGAGCCATGATGAAGTGGTCCACGGCAAGGGCTCGCTGCTCGGCAAGATGAGCGGCGCGGATGCCTGGCAAAAATTTGCAAACTTGCGCGCCTATTACGGGCTGATGTGGGGCTATCCGGGCAAGAAGCTGCTGTTCATGGGGCAGGAGTTTGCGCAGGGGCGCGAATGGAGCGAGGCGAGGGAGCTTGACTGGTATCAGCTCGACCTTGCCGAGCACGCCGGGGTGCAGCGCTGGGTGAAAGACCTCAACGCCGCCTACCGCTCGCTGCCTGCGCTCCATGCGCGCGATTGCGAAGGCGAAGGCTTTGAATGGCTGGTGGTCGATGATGCCGCCGCTTCGGTCTTCGCCTGGGCGCGCAAGGCGCCGGGCGCGCCGACGGTCGTCGTCGTCAGCAACATGACGCCGACGCTGCACGGGCACTACCGCCTGCCGTTCCCTCAGGACGGACGCTGGCGCGAGGCGCTCAGCAGCGATGCCGGGATCTATGGCGGATCGGGCCAAGGCAATCTCGGCGGAGTGGAAGCGCGAGACGGCGCGGCGATGGTCGTGCTGCCGCCGCTTTCAACGGTGATGTTCGTGTTTGAAGAAGAATAACAACAGGCAACGAGGGAACGAGGGAGAAGGTTCATGCGCGAGAGTTATGGGCAGCCGCTGGCGCGTGACGCCATGGCTTATGTGCTGGCAGGCGGGCGCGGCAGCCGCCTCTATGATCTCACTGACAACCGCGCCAAGCCGGCGGTCTATTTCGGCGGGGTCAGCCGGATCATCGACTTCGCGCTTTCCAACGCGATCAATTCGGGCATCCGCCGCATTGGCGTGGCGACGCAATACAAGGCGCATTCGCTGATCCGCCACATGCAGCGTGCATGGAATTTCATGCGGCCCGAACGCAACGAGAGCTTCGACATCCTCCCCGCCTCGCAGCGCATTTCCGAGCATGCGTGGTATGAAGGGACGGCCGACGCGGTTTACCAGAACCTCGACATCATCGCGAGCCACGCGCCCAAGTACATGGTGATCCTGGCGGGCGATCACATCTACAAGATGGACTACGAGATCATGCTGCAGCAGCACGTCGCGACCGGCGCGGACGTGACGGTCGGCTGCCTCGTGGTGAAGCGCGAGGAAGCCAAGGGCTTTGGCGTGATGGCGGTGGACGACAAGGCGGTGATCACCGATTTCGTCGAAAAGCCCCAAGATCCGCCCGGGATCCCCGGCGATCCCGAACATTCGCTGGCCTCGATGGGCATCTATGTGTTCGAGACGAAGTTCCTGTTCGAGGCGCTGCGGCGCGATGCGGCGGACCCCAATTCCAGCCGCGATTTCGGCAAGGACATCATCCCCTACATCGTCAAGAACGGGAAGGCCGTCGCCCACCGCTTCACCGACAGCTGCATCCGCGCTGCGGAGGAAATCGGCGAATACTGGCGCGATGTGGGCACGTTGGACGCCTATTTCGAGGCGAACCTTGATCTGACGGACGTAGTCCCCAAGCTCAACATGTATGACCGGGACTGGCCGATCTGGACGGACCAGGTCGTCGCCGCGCCCGCCAAGTTCGTGCATGATATCGAGGGGCGGCGCGGCATGGCGATTTCCTCGCTGATCTCGCAGGACTGCATCGTTTCCGGCGCGGTCGCGCGGCGTTCGCTGCTGTTCACCGGCGTGAAGATGGGCTCGTTTTCCAGCGTCGATGAAGGGGTGATCCTGCCCTATTGCAACATCGGGCGCGGGGCGCGGCTGAAGCGCGTCATCCTCGATTCCGGCGTGCGTATTCCTGAAGGACTGGTGGTTGGCGAGGATCCGGTGCTCGACGCCAAGCGCTTCCGCCGCACCGAAAACGGCGTGTGCCTGATCAACAAGGCGATGATCGAGCAATTGAAGTGAGCCTGAGCGTCCTTTCCGTCGCGTCCGAGGCGGTGCCGCTGGTCAAGACCGGCGGCCTCGCGGACGTGGTGGGCGCGCTGCCCGAGGCGCTGGCCGCGCATGGCGTCGCGATGACGACCTTGCTACCGGGCTACCCGGCGGTCATCGCTGCGCTCGGCAAGAAGCCCAAAGTCCTGCACAAGTGGGAGAGCCTGCTGGGCGAACCGGCGCGGCTGCTTGCGGGCAAGTTCGGTGCGGGCAGCAATGGCGGACAGGCGCTGCTGGCGCTTGATGCGCCGGGGCTCTTTGCACGCGGCGGCGGGCCTTACGGCGATGCCACCGGGCGCGATTGGGGGGACAACTGGAAGCGCTTTGCCGCGTTTGGACGCGCGTCGGCAGATGTGGCTGGGGGCGCGGTAAAAGGCCTCAGCTTTGATCTCATGCATGCGCATGATTGGCAGGCGGGGATGGCGCTTGCCTACCAGCGCTTTGCGCCTGCGGGGCCCGTACTGCCCTCGGCCATCACCATCCACAACATGGCGTTTCAGGGTCACTACGGCGCGGACCTGTTCCCCGCGCTGGGGCTGCCGCCGCACGCCATGGCGATTGACGGTATCGAGTATCACGGCGGGATCAGCTTCCTGAAGGCGGGGCTCGCCTCCGCCAGCCGGATCACCACGGTGAGCCCGACGTACGCGCGCGAAATCCGGGAGCCGGGCTTCGGCATGGGGCTCGAAGGCCTGATCCGCGCGCGGCAAACCGATGTCAGCGGGATCGTCAACGGGATCGATCCGGCAGTGTGGAACCCGGCAAGCGATCCGGCGCTGAAGACCGCCTATTCGGCAAAGGCGCTCGCCAAGCGCGCCGCGAATGCGCGCGCGCTGGAAGCCGAATTCGGCCTCGAAAAGGGGGACGGTCCGGTATTCATCGTGATCAGCCGCCTGACCTGGCAAAAGGGCATGGATGTGCTGCTTGAGGTTGCCGACCACCTCGTCGGCATCGGCGGGCGGCTGGCGCTGCTGGGTTCTGGCGATGCGGCGCTGGAAAGCGGGTTCCATGCCGCCGCCGCGCGCCATCCGGGGAAAATCGGCGTGCGCATCGGCTATGACGAGGCGCTTTCGCACCGCATGCTTGGCGGGGGCGATGCGATCCTCGTGCCGAGCCGGTTCGAGCCTTGCGGGCTGACGCAGCTTTACGGTCTTGCCTATGGCTGCGTGCCGGTGGTGAGCCGAACGGGTGGGCTGGCCGATACGGTGATCGACGCCAACCTTGCCGCGCAGCAGGGCGGCGTCGCGACGGGCGTACAGTTCGACGGCGTGCGGTATCAGACGCTGGCCGATGCGTTGACGCGGACGGTGCAGCTTTTCCACGACAAGGCGGCGTGGCGCAGCCTGCAGCGCGCAGGGATGAGCGCGGATTTCTCATGGACGGGCAGCGGTCTGGCCTATGCCGAACTCTACAGGAGCCTTACGGTAGCCGCATGATTCAGACGATTCCTTCCTCGCCGTTCGCCGATCAGAAGCCGGGCACTTCGGGCCTGCGCAAGAAAGTGCGGGTGTTCGCGCAGCCGAACTATGCGGAGAACTTCATCCAGTCGGTGTTCGATGCCGTGCAACCCGAAGCGGGCTCCACCCTCGTGATCGGCGGCGACGGGCGCTATCACAACCGCACGGTCATTCAGGCGGCGATCCGGATTGCGGCGGCCAATGGCTATGGCCGTGTGCTGGTGGGCCGTGGCGGCATTCTTTCGACACCCGCCGCCAGCCATGTGATCCGCAAATATGGCGCGAGCGGGGGGCTGATCCTTTCGGCCAGCCACAATCCCGGCGGGCCGGACGAGGACTTTGGCATCAAGTACAATATCGCCAATGGCGGCCCCGCGCCCGAGGCGATCACCGATGCGATATTCGCGCGGACCAAGGTGATTGACCGCTGGCTGACGGTGGACGCGGCGGGCGTCGATCTCGATACGCCCGGCACGCACGCGGTCGCGGGCATGGCGGTCGAGGTGATCGACAGCGTGGCCGATTGGGCGGACCTCATGGAAACCCTGTTCGATTTCCCCGCGATCCGCGCGGCGGTGGCGAACAACCTCACCATGGCGTTCGATGCGATGCATGCCGTCACCGGGCCCTATGCGGTCGAAGTGCTCGAAAGGCGGCTCGGCTTCCGCCCCGGCACCGTGCACAATGGCGTGCCACTGGAGGACTTCGGCGGGCACCATCCCGATCCCAACCGCGTCCATGCCAAGGTGCTGTTCGACCTGATGTTTTCACCCGATGCACCCGCATTTGGCGCGGCTTCGGACGGGGACGGCGACCGCAACCTGATCGTGGGCAAGAGCATCTTCATCACGCCGTCAGACAGCCTCGCAATGCTGGCGGCGAACGCGCACCTCGCACCGGGCTATGCCAAGGGTCTCGCCGGGATCGCGCGCTCGATGCCGACCAGCGCGGCGGCGGACCGCGTGGCGGAAGCGCTGGGCATCCCCTGTTTCGAGACGCCGACGGGGTGGAAGTTCTTCGGCACGCTGCTGGATGCGGGCAAGGCGACGATCTGCGGCGAGGAAAGCGCCGGCACCGGTTCGGACCACGTGCGCGAGAAGGACGGACTCTGGGCCGTGCTGCTCTGGCTCAATATCCTCGCGGTTCGCGGCGAAAGCATGGAAGCCATCGCCCGCCAGCACTGGGCGCAGTATGGCCGCAATTACTACGCGCGGCATGACTATGAAGCGCTGCCCAAGGATGTGGCCGAGGCGCTGATGGCGGCGCTGGAAGCCTCGTTCCCCGCGCTGCCGGGCAAAAGCTTTGGGCCGCTGACAGTCGAGAAGGCAGACAGCTTTGCCTATACCGACCCCGTCGATGGTTCGTTCAGCGCCAATCAGGGGTTGCGGGTTCTGTTCGTGGGCGGCTCGCGCATTGTTCTGAGGCTTTCGGGCACGGGCACGGAAGGTGCGACATTACGGCTCTATCTGGAAAGCTATGAGCCGGCGGGCGGCACACTCGATGCCGATACCGATGCGATGCTGGGCGATCTGATCGCGGCGGCGGAGGCGATTGCCGGGATCGCCGCGCGCACCGGGCGGACGGCGCCTGACGTGATCACATGAGCCAGCTTTCGGTGCGCGCGCCGCGCGCCGAGGGGGTTTCGCTGTGCCTGTTTGACGGGAATGCCGAGACCCGCGTACCGATGGTGCGGCAGGGGGTCGATTGGGTGGCCACGGCCCCTCCCCCCGGCACGCTCTATGGGCTGCGGGCGCAGGGCGATTGGGCGCCGGAACGCGGGCTATGGTTCGATCCCACCAAATTGCTGGTCGATCCGCGCGCGGTGGAGCTGGACCGGCCGTTTTCGTATAGCCCCGCGCTTTCCGCATTCGGGGTAGATACCGCGCCACTGGTGCCGCGCGCGGTGATGCCCGGCGCGCTGCCCGAGGTTCCGCACCAGCCACCACACTTCAAGCGCGGCGGGCTGATCTATGAAGTGAACGTACGCGGCCTCACGATGCTGCATCCCGATGTGCCGGAAGCGCAGCGCGGCACGGTGGCGGCGCTCGCGCATCCGGCGGTGCTGGCGCATCTCGAAAAGCTGCACGTGAGCGCGGTGGAGCTGATGCCGATCACGGCGTGGATCGACGAGCGGCATTTGCCGCCGCTCGGGCTGCGGAACGCATGGGGCTACAATCCGGTCGTCCCGATGGCGCTCGATCCGCGCCTGTGCCCCGGCGGGGTGACGGAACTGCGTGAAGCGGTGGCTGCGCTGCACGCGCGGGGGATCGGGGTGATCCTCGATCTGGTGTTCAATCATACCGGCGAAAGCGACATTCTGGGCCCGGTGCTGAGCTTTCGCGGGTTCGACAATTCCGCCTATGCCCATGCGCCGGACGGCAGCCTGATCAACGATACCGGCTGCGGCAACACGCTCGATTTCGCGAACCCAGCGGTGCGCGGGCTGGTGGTCGATACGCTGCGGCATTTAGTGCGCCATAGCGGCGTCGACGGGTTCCGCTTCGATCTGGCGACAGTAGTGGCGCGCGGGCCGGGCTTTGCGGCGGACGCGCCGATCTTTGCCGAGATTGCCGCCGACCCGTGGCTGACTGACCGCGTGATGATTGCAGAGCCGTGGGACATCGGCCCCGGCGGTTACCAGCTCGGGCGGTTCCCGGCGCACTGGCTTGAATGGAACGACCGCTACCGCGACGATGTGCGCCGGTTCTGGCGCGGCGATGCCGGGGTGGGCCTGCTGGCGATGCGGCTAGCCGGCTCCGCGGACATTTTCGGCAAGGACTGCCGCGCGGTAAACTACCTTGCTGCGCACGATGGCTTCACCCTCGCCGATACCCTTGCCTACGAACAGCGCCACAACCACGCCAACGGCGAGGACAACCGCGATGGGCACGGCGAGAATTTC
Organism: uncultured Novosphingobium sp.; assembly: GCA_964592205.1. Lineage (GTDB taxonomy): Bacteria > Pseudomonadota > Alphaproteobacteria > Sphingomonadales > Sphingomonadaceae > Novosphingobium. The sequence goes on along the minus strand of CAZQEH010000015.1, from coordinate 33,656 downwards.
AGCTGGAACAGCGGGATGGAGGGCCCGACCGACGATCCCGCCATCCGCGCGCGCCGCGCCGCGCTCGCCCGCGCGATGCTCGGCACGCTGTTCGTTTCAACCGGCACAATCATGCTCACCGCAGGGGACGAGTTCGGCCGCAGCCAGCAAGGCAACAACAACGCCTATGCGCAGGACAACGCGGTGACGTGGGTCGACTGGGAAGGCAGGGACCGCGCGCTGGAAGACCATGTCGCAGCGCTGGCGACATGCCGGGCGCAGCGGGACTTCGCCCAGTTTCCGGATGAGGGCGAATGGTTGGCGCTGGACGGCGCGCCGATGGACGCGGCCCGGTGGGAAGACCCGGCAACACCGGGTTTCAGCTGGGAAGCAAGGGGCGAGGCGGTGCGATCGACGGGATTGGAGATCGATCGCACCGCCCCGTGGGCCGGGCCTCGGGGAGGGATTGAGGCCCGTTAAGGGATCAGGCGCGCTGCCAGATAAGCGCCGGATCGAATTCATCGCGCGCGGCAGGCAGGCCGCGCGGCGTGTCCTGCACCACGGGCAGCGGCTGCGGCAGCAAGGTATTGAGCAGCAGGCGGCCAAACGCCCAATCGCCCAGTTCCGAAGCCGCATTGATGTGCCCCGCCTCCCCCGCATCGGCGAGGCGCGCGCCCCAGCGGCGGGCGAGCCTGCGGGCCTGCGCCATAGTAAGGTAGGGATCGTTGCGACTGGTGACGAGGATCGAGGGGAACGGCAGCGCCGCTTCCGGCACAGGAGCAAAGCGCGTCAGCCGCCGATCAAGCGGGCGTTCCTCGACATCGGGCGGCGCGACCAGCAGCGCGCCGATCACTCTCCCGCCTTCGACAATTCCACCGGGTTGCTCGTATTCCGCCCACCACGCCACCGCGAGGCAGCCAAGGCTGTGCGCAACCAGCACCACCGGCCCTTCGGCGCGCTGGATGGCAAGATTGAGCTTGTTCACCCAGGTGTTGCGATGCGGATCTTCCCACAGCCCCAGATCGACGCGGCGGCAGCGCGGGAGGCGCGCTTCCCATGTCGTCTGCCAGTGGCCGGGGCCAGAATTGCCAAGGCCCGGCACGGTAAGGATCACAGGCTCACAGTTATTGTTCAAAGTGTTGATATTATTGGCCATAATACGTCTCCGTAGAGGAAATGGCCGGTCGACTCGGTGCACGTCCCGACAAACCCGAAGTTAACTCAACACAAATTGTAGACAATATCCTCGCGACGAAGTGCGCGGCGATTTCGCCGGGGCGATGGCGGGCTGCGGAAACGGCGCCTGTCGCGATCCTGCGGCGGCCTGCCGCACAATGGTCGGCGCCGTGGCCGGCGCCTGCCGCACCGCCATAGTTTGGCCGTATCCCTCCTTGCAGATGATCCCGCCGATTGCCATCTGCGCCACCGAAGGCAGCGCCGCATGGGGTCCGCGCCGGAGACCGATGCCGCCATGTCCTGCTGCCGCCCCGTGCCCGCACCCCTAGCCGCGCAGTACGTGCGCCTTGCGGCAGTGCAGCATGTGGTGGTACCGGCGCGCGCATGACGACGCCTGCCCTCCCTTCATCCGCAACAGGACGGCGGCTGCCAAAGAATCGTCTTCTGGTTTCGATCCACGATGTCTCGCCGCGGTTCGAGCGCGAGGTGGATATGCTGGCCGAGCGGCTGGACCGCCATGTCGGCGAAGCGCGGTTTGCCATGCTGGTCATTCCCGATCACTGGCGCGCGGCGCCGCTGGCGGGCAATGCCGCGTTTGGCCGCCGTCTGCGCGATTGGGCCGATCAGGGCATCGAGATGTTCCTCCACGGCTGGAGCCACAAGGACGAGACGCCCGCGACCGCAGGGCTTGCCGCCATCAAGGGCAAGCACATGACCGCTGGTGAGGGCGAGTTCCTCAATCTCCCGCAGGCCGAAGCGTTGGCGCGGATGCGCGAGGGTCGCGCGCTGGTGGAAGACGTGATCGGGCGCCCGGTGGCGGGCTTCATCGCACCGGCCTGGCTCTATGGCGAAGGCGCGCATGCAGCGATGCGCGAACTGGGCTTCGCGCTGGCCGAAGATCACATGAAAGTCTGGCGACCGGCGACCGGCGAAGTGTTGGCAAAGGGCCCGGTGATCACCTGGGCGAGCCGCAGCAAGGCGCGCATCGCGAGCTCGCTGTTTGCTGCGTCGCTGGGCCGCTTGGCCCTGCCGTTCACGCAGACGATCCGCGTCGCGGTGCATCCGGGCGATACCACCGTCCCCGCGCTGCTGGGCAGCATAGACCGCACACTGGCGCAGTTTGCGCGCACGCACGAGCCTTCGCGCTACGCCGCACTCGGCGGGGCGCAATGAACGTGGCGACGGCGGCCATGACGCGGGACGCACCCGCCACAACGACGCGGCCGCTGCGTATCCTCACCTTCCTCCACAGCTTCGAGCCCGGCGGGGTCGAACGCGTGGCGCTGCGGCTGCATGCGGCCTGGCTTGCGCAGGGGCAGGATGCGCGGCTTGTCATGGGCCGCACCGCGGGCGCGATGAAGGGCGAGTGGCCGGGGCTGGAGCCCGAAGTGCTTGGCAGTGAACGCATTCCCAGCGCGGCATGGGAAACGCTGTGGATGATCTGCCTGCTCCCGCGCGCGATCCGGCGGATGCGGCCCGATGTGCTGTTCTGCGCGGGCAATTCCTACACCGTGGTGGCGGTGGCGATGCGTCTGCTGCTCGGCAAGGCGTGCCCGCCGATCGTCGCCAAGATCAGTAACGACCTGACCCGCGGCGATCTGCCTGCACCGGCGCGGCCGTTCTACCGGGTTTGGCTGCGCATCCAGGGGCGGCTGCTTGACCGGCTGGTCGGCATGGCGCCGCCGATGCGCAAGGAGATCGGCACGCTCATGTGCGTGGACGATGCACGGATCGCGGTGATCGACGATCCCTCGCTCGCCGAACCCGATATCCAGCGCCTGACCGCAGCCCGGGCAGCCGCGAAAGCCGCGCCGCGCGGGCCCGGAAGGCGCTTCCTTGCCATCGGACGGCTCGCCGCGCAGAAAAATTTCGGCCTGCTGATCGATGCATTTTCGCGCATCGCGGGCCCGGATGACAGTTTGGCCATCATTGGCGAGGGCTCTGCACGCCGTGCGCTGGAAGCGCAGATCGCCAGTCTCGGGCTAGGCGCGAAGGTGCGCATGCCGGGCCATGTCAGCCCGCTCGACGCCGAACTGGCGGCGGCCGATGCGCTGGTACTTTCCTCGGAATATGAAGGTGTTCCTGCCGTAGTTGCAGAAGCGCTCGCAGCCGGACTGCCGGTGGTTTCGACCCGGTGCAGCGTGAGCATGGACGACATGCTGGGCGGCGGGCGTTTCGGCCTGCTGGTGCCCGTGGGCGATGCTGCGGCGCTGGCGCAGGCGATGCAGGACATTGCCAAGTTGAAATTTGACGAAGCCGCTGCACGCGATCAATCACGCCGGTTCACCGTGGAGATAGCTTCGCATGGCTATCTCGCGCTGATGGAGGGCCTCGCCCGTGCTTAACCCCGATGGCGAGGCGCCCTCCTCTAAGGATATCTCCCCGATGGTTCCAACCGATACGCTGGCCGAAACCCTGCCGACAGACCTTGCGACCGTGCTGCCGACGGCGCTGCCTTCCACTGCCCCGCTCGAGCGCTCGCTGCGCAAGTGGAGCGGCTGGGTCGGTCCGGTCATCTCGCTTGCCATCCTTGCCGCCGTGCTGTGGCAGCTGCGCAAGATCGACTGGGGGCAGGTCTGGTCGATCGTGCCCACAAGCCCGTGGATCTGGCTGGTGCTGGCGGCGAGCTATTTCGCAGGGCCGGTGGCGGACTGGGTGATCTTCCGCAAGCTGTGGGGCATCCCCGTCTCGGGCATTTTCCCGCTGCTCAAGAAGCTCATCGGCAACGAATTGCTGCTGGGCTATGTTGGTGAAGTCTATTTCTACGATTGGGCGCGCCGCCATGTGAAGATGGCAGGTTCGCCCTTTGGCGCAGTGAAGGATGTGGCGATCCTTTCGGCGCTCGCCGGCAATATCATGACCGTGCTGCTGCTGATCTTCACCTGGCCGATCATCAGCCAGCTGGGGCTCGATGGCGCGGGCAGCACCGATGGGCACGTGCTCACCACCTCGATCGGCGTGGTGCTCGTGACCAGTCTTGTCATCATGTTCTTCCGCAATGGCCTGCTCAGCCTCCCTAAGGCCGACCTCGGCTTCGTCTTCGTCGTCCACACTCTGCGTATCGTCGCCAATACCGGCCTTTCCGCCCTCGCCTGGCACCTGATCCTGCCCGGCGTGGGCATAGGTTCGTGGCTCCTCTTTGCAACAGTTCGGCTTCTTCTGTCCCGCCTGCCGCTCATTCCCAATAAAGACATCGCGTTTGCCGGAATCTCGACACTGCTCGTTGGCAGTCAGGTTCAGACAAGCGACATGATTGCCATGATATCACTCCTGATCGTGGCAACGCATGTGGTGTTGTTCATTGGCTTGATGCTGCTTGATCTGGTGCAGAAGGAGAAGAATGCTTGAAGCGAACCCTCTTCCTTGGCGCGTCACTTGCGCTGCTCTGTGCGGCCGGACCGATCGATTCTACACCCGATCTTGGCAAGGCCGAGGGCCAGTGCCGGCAGGGTGAAAGCGGGCCCGCGTTTCTCGTCGATCTGATGGGCCTGAAAGACCGCGCCGGCCGCGTGAAGGTTGAGGTCTATCCGGCGAACGACGCCGATTTCCTTGCCGATGACAACGTTCTGGTGATGGCAGGGCGGACCTTCCGCCGCGTGGAGATACCGGTTTCCGCAGAACCCGTGCCGCGCGTGTGCATCCGCCTGCCCGGCCCCGGCACGTATGCGGTGAGCGTGCTGCACGACCGCAATGCCGACCGCAAGTTCAGCCTCAGCCACGATGGCATCGGCTTTTCGGCCAATCCCAAGCTGGGCTGGTCGAAGCCGAAAGCAAACGCTGTGGCGGTCAATGCGGGCGGTGGGCTTACCACGTTGCGCATTGTGATGAACTACCGTACCGGGCTGTTCTCGTTCGGACCGCTCAAACGATCCTAGAGGTTTCCCATGAAGCTCGTCCCATGAAACTGGTGGATGTCTGCGCGTTTTACGCCCCAAAGGGTGGCGGCGTGCGCACGTATGTTGATCGCAAGCTCAAGGCGGGCGCCGCAATGGGCCACGAAGTCGTGGTCATCGCGCCCGGCGAGGAAGACCGCGTAGAGGAACGCGGGCCGAACGCGCGCATCGTGTGGCTCAAGAGCACGGTGTTCCCGCTCGATTTCAACTATCGCTATTTCAGCGATGTGCCCGCGCTTTATGAAGCGCTGGACCGCGAAGCGCCCGACATGGTCGAGGCATCCTCGCCCTGGCGCAGCGCGAGCCTCGTGGGCGAATGGCGCGGCACCGCGCCGCGCGCGCTGATCATGCATGCCGATCCGCTTTCGGCTTATGCCTACCGCTGGTTCGACGGCGTTGCGCCGCGCCCGGTGATCGACAAGGCATTCGATCGCTACTGGCGCCACTTGCGCAAGCTCGACACGCAGTTCGACATGATCGTGAGCGCGAGCCAGGGCCTGTCCGACCGGCTGACCAAGGGCGGCTTGGCGGGCGTTGTCACCAATCCGATGGGCGTCGATCCCGGCGTATTTGCCCCCACGCACCGCGATGAGCGCCTGCGCAAGGGCCTGCTCGAACTGTGCGAACTGCCCGAGGACGCGACCCTGCTGATCGGCGTGGGCCGCTTTGCCCCCGAAAAGCGCTGGCCGATGCTCGTCGATGCGGTAACGGCAGCGGGAACGCGCCGTCCGGTGGGTCTGGTGCTCGCCGGGCAAGGCCGCGATCTCAAGGCCATCGAGCGGCGCATTGCGGGCAATCCGCATATCCGCATCCTCGCGCCGATCACGGATCGCGGTGAACTCGCACGCGTGATGGCCAGTGCCGACGCGCTCGTCCACGGCTGCGAGGCGGAGACGTTCTGCATGGTTGCGGCCGAGGCCCGCGCGAGTGGCCTGCCGCTGATCGCGCCGGATGAAGGCGGCGCGGCGGATCAGGCGCGCGCATCGGCTGGCTGGATCTATGAATCCGCCAACGCCGCGGCGGCTGCCGAAACCATCGTCGAATACTGCATCGCGCGCGAAAGCGGGATCGATGGCCCGCGCGCCGATATCCCCAGCCCGCGCGTGATGGACGATCACTTCGCCGAACTGTTCGCGAGCTACGAACGCCTCGTGCGCGAAAATCGCAGCAAACCGGGGCCCCGCCGCGCTGCGTAATCGGGCGTGTTCAACCGCCGGGCTGGAGCACGGCGGAATCGAACACCACGTGCTCTTCCACCGCCATGCCGTCCACGATCCGCATGCGGTCGATGCCGGGCCATGTCCGCATTTCGCCGCCGATGCGCGCAGTGGCCTGCCAGAAGATGTAGAGCAGTTCGCCTGATCCGGCGCAGTCCAGCGGCGTGACCGTGAAGTGCTCCATCGAGCCGAGAATGCTGGCCATCACCTCGATATATTCGGAGCCGGAGAAACTGCCGATCCCGCTGAAATGAACGACCAGTTGCGGCGCATTCTCGGCCTTTCGCATCCGGGTGCGGTACGGCTTGTGGACCGGCTGGTGGCCGATGGGCTGGTCGAGCGCCGCGAAGGCCGCGACCGCCGCGCCATTGCGCTTTACCTCACCCCGCAGGGCAAGGCGCTGCGCGAGGCGCTGCTGCAGGAACGGCTCGGGACGATCCGCCCGGTCCTTGCGCCGCTGAGCGCGGACGAGGAGCATCTCCTTGGCGCGCTGCTCCACAAGCTGCTCGCTGGCTTGCCCGCAACCGATCTCGAGCGCTGCAGCTTGTGCCGCCTGTGCGACGACCGGGTCTGTACCGATTGCCCGATCCCGGCAGATTTCCGCGCTGCGCCAGCAGCTTGACCCGCGCGGACGCCTTTTTCATTTTTTCGAACAAATGGAACGATATTATCCGGATTTTCCGGATTAGTTCAGTGCGCTATTTCGTTTGCAACAAGACCGGACGGTCCTTCGCCCGGCATGACATGCAAAGGATTTCGCCATGACCACCACAACCGCGACTGCGCCTTCCGCTACGATCTCCACGCCCGTTACCGGGCACGCCCTCGCCGCTCTTGGCCGCGTGCTGATCGCCACCATTTTCATTCTCAGCGGGATCGGCAAGATCGCCAATCCCGAAGCCACCATCGGCTATATCGCCAGCGCCGGCCTGCCCTTTGCCCCCGCCGCGCTGATCGCTGCGGCGCTGATCGAGGTCGGCGGCGGCCTTGCCCTGATCGCGGGCTTTCGCACGCGCTTCGTCGCACTGGTGCTCGCCGGTTTCAGCGTGATCGCCGCGCTCGCTTTTCACGCGCACTTTTCGGACCAGAACCAGTTCATCCACTTCCTGAAGAACCTCGCCATGGCAGGCGGCCTGCTGCAAGTCGCGGCGTTCGGTTCGGGCCGGATCGCGCTCGACAAGCGCTGAACCCTTGCGCTTCATCCGCACAACGAGAAACGGCGGCCGGATCGCTCCGGCCGCCGTCTTTTCGTGTCCAGTCCTGCGCAGCGATCAGAACTTGATCGAGGCGTCGAAACCGAAGGTACGCGGCATGTTGAAGTTGCCGTAGTCGCCCAGGATGTTGTTGTTGTTGCCGATGACAACCACGTTCGTACCTGCCGGGCCACTCGTCTGGACAGCGGGCAGGCTGTTCGAGGGATCGCGGCGGTAGACGTACTGGTGGTTGAACAGGTTGCGGCTCCACAGGCCGATGTTGAGCTTGTTGGAACCACCACCAAGCCCGATGTCCATCACCGACAGGCGGGCGTTGACGATGAAGCTCGAGTCCGCCTTCGTCGCGAACTGGTCGAAGCTCTGCGTCGCCTGCGCATAGTTGGCATCGACATGCAGCTTGGGGCGGGCGCCGCCAAGCACTTCGGGCAGGTCGTAGTCAACCGAGGCGCTCGCCGCATTGCGCGGCGTGAAGACGATGTAGAACTTCTGGTTCACGGTCGTGCTGTAAAGCGCGGCGCCCGTGCTGCTGAACTGCGTATACGTCACCGGCACCAGCGGAACATCGGTGTAGGTATAGGCGTAGGAGAAGTTCATGGTCAGGCGGTTGACCGGCTTGACCGTAAGGTCCGCTTCGATGCCGCGGATCTTCGTCGTGCCCGGGGCGTTGAAGGTCACAAGGTTGTTGAAGTTGCCAGTCGCGGTGGGCTGGATGGTCGAAAGGTCGACCTGGCTGCCCGTGCGGTCCATGATGTAACCCGCAAGGTTGAGGCGGGCGTGGCGGTTGAACAGATCAGCCTTCAGACCGATTTCGTAGCTCTTCACGTCTTCCGGGTTGAACGCGCGGTAGTCGGACGTGCGCGAGCTGGCACCGCCGGCGCGGTAGCCGGTTGCGTACTTCGCGTAGCCATGGAGCTCGTTGTTGAAATCGTAGGCAACCGTCACCAGCGGGTTGAAACGCCGCCACTTCTTGTCGAGCGGCTGGTAGCCGTTCTGCGCGGCGATGACCGGGTTGATGCGGTAGTCGATATTGCGCGAATACGTCAGCTGACCCTGCTTTTCGTCCCAGGTGTAGCGGCCGCCAACGGTGAGGTGGAGCTTCTCGGTCGCGTTCCATGTCGCTTGGCCGAAGACCGCGTAGCTCTTGGAACGCACCTGCGAAGCGCGGTCGATCGAGCAACCGTTCACGGCCTTGCCGACGAAATCAGGCGTATCGACCGTGCAGAACGTGTTGGTCACATAAGTCGCCTCGGTGGGCGTGTTGTAGATCACGCGCAGCGAGTTGGGGGTTGCGGCCGTGTCACTCACGTGTTCGTTGAAGTAGTAGAGGCCGGCCACGTAATCGACCGGGCCGATTGTGCCGACGGCCTGCAGTTCCTGGCTGAACTGGCGCTGGCGCAGGTCGGCAAGGCTGTAGCGGCTGACGGTGCAGCTTGCCGGGCCATTCACGGTGCAGGCAGGTGTGTAGTTGACCACCGGCACGCGGTGCGCGCCGCCCGAGTTGTCCCACTGCTGCACGTCCACACCGCGCCATGCGGTGATCGAGCGCAGTTCAATTTCGGGCGAGACCTTCCACTTGAGCGTGTTGGTGAAACCGTGCGTCTCGTCGAAGCTGCGCTGCTGCGGCACGCCGATATCGGCGGTGCGCATCAGGGTATCGCCATTGACCACGATGCCGGGAAGCAGCGCCTTGACGGTGCCCTGGGTGCCGACAAAAGCCGTACCGGGTGTGGTGCAGGTGCTACCGGCGGGGATCGCCAGCGGCGCGGCGTTGCTGCCGCCGCTTTGGCAGCTGTTCGGGTTGTAGTTGAGCAACTGGCTGTAGAACGGGGTGTTCTCGTCACGCGCAACGTCATAGGTGAAGTCGTTGGTGACGCCGTCGACCGGCTTCCAGCGCACGGCGGCGCGGAAACCCTTGCGATCGTAGAGACCCCAGCCTTCCTGACCCTGCAGCGGGTTCTTGGTGATGGGATCCTGGTGCTGGTACACGCCGTCGAGCTTGACCGAGAAGCCCTTCACTTCGGGCAGGTTCAGGTGGATCGCGGCGCTGCGCGAACCGATATTGCCGACGCTGCCGTCAATGCTGCCGCCGAACTCGCCGGTGGGCGCCTTCGAGATGAGCGAGAGCGCGCCGCCTTCGGTGTTGCGGCCAAACAGGGTGCCCTGCGGACCCTTGAGCACTTCGACGCGCTCGATATCGAACAGCCCGGTGTTGAGGCCGTGCTGGCGGCCAAGGTAGACGCCGTCGATGTAGATACCGACGCCCTGTTCGCGGGCGGGCTGGTTCGCATCGAGCGGAACGATGCCGCGGATGCCGATGGTGAGCGCCGACTGGCGCGCTTCGAAGGTCGCGACGCGAAGGCTCGGCACGCCGCCATCGGCGAGATCGAGCAGGCTCTGCACCCGGCGCTCGCGGATGGTTTCCGCGCTCATCACCGAGATCGAGATCGGAGTCTTCTGGAGGTTGGTCTCGCGCTTGGTCGCAGTAACGACGATTTCCTCGATCGGTACGCCATCCGGCAGGCCGGCAGCAGGCGCCGGTGCGGCTTCCGCAGCAGCAGCAGGTTCGGCGGCGACGGCAGGAAGCGAAGCGAATGCAAGCGTCGCCACGCCGGCCAGCAGGCCGGTGCGAAGAGTATTCTCGAATGTCATGATAAACCCCAATTAGACAGGTTCAGGCCCCGGATGACGGCGCTCTAGGCAGCTTGCATGACGGTTTTCTGACAATCTGACACCGAGGTGTAACCGAAAAATGGCGGATTCCCTTGGGTTCCGAACACCTGTGACAAGATATCCACGTAGCAAATTTATTGCCGGAACCCTGCGAGTCGCGCTTTGTACCTTTCTATGTATTTATGCATTAACTTTAGTTATCGCCCTCATCCCAACGACAGATATTGGTAGCCGGCCGTTCACTCCAATGCACTAGCCCGGCCGGTCAAATTAGCCTGCGTGCCGCGCGCGATTCCGCCTGCTCGGCGATGACGCCAGGGATTCGCGCAGGGTGCATCCTCCAACGGTCAGTGGCGCAGGAGCCACGCTTCGTCGCAAGCGGCATGCCTTGGGGGTTGGATCGTCAACCATAGCCTGCCTTAGTTTCCGCCGGGGTCGCAAACGCATTCAGGATTTGCCGGGACAATGATGATCAAGCGGCGCCAGATGCTTGGCGCCATCGCCGGAACCGCCGCTTCGCTCGCGCTGCCGCGCGGCGCTGCGCATGCGCAGGAAGCCGATCTGCCCGGTGGCACCTTCTGGGGCACTGTGCCAGTGCCGGATGCCGATGCTCCTGTCATTCAGGGTGAGCCGGTCGCGATTGCGCGGTCCGGCATTCTGCCGCTCGTGCCGCGCGCGCTGGCAGCGCTCGATCAGCACAGCGCGGTGATCGCGGTGCGTGACCGTATCGGCATCGTCGATTTCTCCCAGCCCTCGCGCGAGGCGCGCTTCCATATCGTCGATCTTGCTGCGGGCACGGTTTCGGCCCCGCTGCTGGTCGCGCACGGCAAGGGTTCGGACCCGGCGAATCGCGGCATTGCCGAACACTTCTCCAACCAGCTCGGCTCGGATGCTTCCTCGCGCGGCAGCTTTGTCACGGGTGAGATCTACTTCGGCAAGCACGGCCGCTCGCGCCGGCTGATCGGGCTCGATCCGGAGAACGACCGGGCGATGGAGCGCGGCATCGTGATCCATGCGGCCAGCTACGTCGATCAATCGCTGGTCGCGGTGCAAGGCCGCATCGGCCGCAGCCAGGGCTGCTTTGCCGTCAACCCGCGCGTGATCGCGCAAGTGCTGGAGCAGCTCGGCCCCGGCCGCCTGCTCTTCGCGACGAGCTAAGCGGGCTTCTTCTGCAATAGCGCCATCCGCAGGCACCGGCAGACGACTTCATCGCGCTGGTTGAGCGCTTCGTGCGCGAAGATGACGATCCCCGCATCGGGGCGGGACTTGCTGGCGCGCAGTTCGACGACTTCGCTGGTGGCGTGCAGCGTATCGCCGAGGAACACGGGCCCCGGCATCACCAGCTTGTCGTAACCCAGATTGGCGACGAGCGTGCCGACGGTGGTATCGCCGACCGAGAGGCCGACCATCAGCGCGAAGGTGAAAGTCCCGTTGACGAGGATCTGCCCGAACTCGCTGGCGCGCGCGGCCTCGGCATCGATGTGCAGCGGCTGCGGATTGTGCGTCATCACCGAGAACAGGAGGTTGTCCGTCTCGGTCACGGTGCGGCGGATTTCATGGGTGAGCTTGTCACCCACCTGCCATTCATCGAAGTAGCGGCCTGCCATTTTTCCCAATCCCTTCTCTCTGCCCCCCTCCTCTTCAGGGGAGGGGCTTTCGCGGCTATTCCGCCGCTTCGACCCGCACCAGCAGGGCTTCCACCTGCACTTGCGCGCCCGCGCTGACGGTGAGTTCCGCCACGATACCATCGAACGGCGCAGTGAGCGCGTGCTCCATCTTCATCGCTTCGAGGACGAGCAGCCTCGTCCCCTTGGTGACGGTGTCGCCCGCCGCGACGTCCACTGCGATGACCTTGCCGGGCATGGGGGCGAGGATGGCGCCGTCGGAGGCTGCGCTGCCTGCGCCGCCGCTGACGCGCTCCGCAGCCAGCTTCCATGTTGTTCCCTGCATTGTCACCAACAGCGCATCGCCCTCGTCGGTCACGATGGGGTAGGCTTCCTGATCGTAGCTTACGCGCCCGTCCGTCTGGCCGGTCCAAGAGTTGGACCGGTCGCTGAAGCGGACCGTGGTCTGGCTGGGAGCGTTGAGCCGGAAACCGGTTTTTGCGGGAGCGGGATCGCGGCTCGCAAGCCGCTGCGCGACAAGATCGCGGAGCCACTCAGGCACCTCGACATCGGCGGCCAGATCCTCAAGATGCCGGTCGATGAAGCCGGTATCAATCTTGCCGCGCGTGAAGTCGGGCATCACGACAAGCGTTCCGAGAAAGGCCGCATTGGTTGTCACCGGCCAGATGCGCGTATCCCACGCCATTTTCGACAGGCCGACAATGGCCTCGTCTCGCGTTTCGGCATGGCAGATCAGCTTGGCAACCATCGGGTCGTACCAAGGGGAGATGGTGTCGCCTTCGGCCACGCCGGTCTCGACCCGCAGTCGGACATCGGGTGCCGATTCCATCGGAGCGGTGCCGCCCTCGTGCAGCCAGCGGGTCGGCCGGATGGACGAGGGTATGGCGAACCGTTCCAGCATGCCCGTGACGGGTAGGAAACCCTTCGCCGGGTCTTCCGCATAGAGCCGCGCTTCCATCGCCCAGCCGTTGATGGAAAGCTCGTCCTGCCGCTTGGGTAGCGGCTCGCCGCTTGCCACACGCAGTTGCCATTCCACCAGATCGACGCCGGTGATTTCCTCGGTCACCGGGTGCTCCACCTGCAGCCGCGTGTTCATTTCCATGAACCAGATGCGGTCGGCACGCAGGCCCTCGCTGGCATCCGCAATGAACTCGATGGTGCCCGCGCCTTCGTAGTCCACCGCCTTGGCGGCGCGGACGGCGGCGCTGCACACGGCTTCGCGCGTCGCTTCGTCCATGCCCGGCGCGGGGGCTTCCTCGATCACTTTCTGGTGGCGGCGCTGGAGCGAGCAATCGCGTTCGAACAGGTGCACCACATTGCCGTGGCTATCGCCGAACACCTGGACTTCGATGTGGCGGGGGGAGAGGATGTACTTCTCGATCAGCACACGGTCGTCGCCGAAGCTGGCGGCAGCCTCGCGGCGGCAGGAGGCGAGCGCTTCGGCGAAATCCGCCGCGGCCTCCACGCGGCGCATGCCCTTGCCGCCCCCGCCTGCGACGGCCTTGATGAGGACGGGGTAGCCGATGGCGTCCGCCTCGGCCTGAAGGCGCGCTTCGGACTGGTCTTCGCCGAGGTAGCCGGGGGTGACGGGCACGCCGGCGGCGATCATCCGCGCCTTGGCGGCGTCCTTGAGGCCCATCGCAGTGATCGAGGCGGGCTTGGGGCCGACCCAGATGAGCCCGGCGTCGATCACGGCCTGCGCGAACTCGGCGTTTTCGGAGAGGAAGCCGTAGCCGGGGTGAATGGCTTCAGCCCCGGTCGCCTTGGCAGCGGCGATGATCTTGGCGCCCACCAGATAGCTCTCGCGCGCGGGCGAAGGCCCGATATGCACCGCCTCATCCGCCTGCCGCACATGCAGCGCCTTGGCATCAGCGTCGGAATAGACCGCCACGGTGCGGATACCCATGCGGCGCGCGGTGCGGATCACGCGGCAGGCAATCTCGCCACGATTGGCGATGAGGAGAGACTGGATCATGCGCCGCACCCTTCCGTGCGCGAGGAGAACGTGAGATTCATCACCTTCCACCCGCCGTTTTCGCGGACGAGGTCGAAGTGATCATAGCCGCAGCTGGCGAGCTTGCCGCCGATCGAGACGGTGAACGGCGCCCAGACCATCGCGACATCGCCGTCCTGCTCGATCACGGGATTGGTAATCCGCTCGACAAAGCCCGAACCGGGCGTCATGCGCGCGGCATATTCGGTGAAGCTGCGGCTGCGCGTGCCGCTCGCCCCGCCCGGAAACGTGCCGCGCCCGGTGACGCGGCCCTCGGAGTAGACAAGCCTCAGCAGCGCCGGGGCATCGCCGGTTTCGAGCGTGGCGAGGAGCGCATCGACGGTGGCGATGATGGCCTTGTCGCCGAAATCAGGCGCGGCCAAGCGTTCGCCTTGCGGGAGGGGGGCGGCGGCGAGCGCGAGGGCGGGGAGAAGACTCAGCATCACCATCACATCCTGAACACCCCGAACCGGGGCGCCTCCGTAATCGGCGTTTCCAGACACACCCCCAGCGCCAGCCCCAGCACATCCCGCGTCTGGACCGGGTCGATCACCCCATCATCCCACAGCCGCGCCGTCGCGTAATACGGGTTGCCTTCGTCCTCGTACTTCTGGCGGATGGGGGCCTTGAACGCTTCCGCTTCCTCCGGCGTCCACGTGGCGGCATCGCGGTGGACCGTTGCCAGCACCGAGGCCGCCTGTTCGCCGCCCATCACGCTGATGCGCGCATTGGGCCAGGTGAACAGGAAGCGCGGATCGTAGGCTCTCCCGCACATGCCGTAGTTGCCCGCGCCGAAGCTGCCGCCGATGAGGACGGTGAGCTTGGGGACTTGCGCGGTGGCGACCGCCGTCACCAGCTTTGCACCATGTTTGGCAATGCCTTCCGCCTCATACTTCCCGCCGACCATGAAGCCCGAAATGTTCTGGAGGAACAGCAGCGGGATGCGGCGCTGGCAGGCGAGTTCGATGAAATGCGCCCCCTTCACTGCGCTTTCAGAAAACAGCACGCCGTTGTTGGCGAGGATCGCGACCTCCATGCCCCAGATGCGGGCAAAGCCGCAGACGAGGGTGGCGCCGTAGTGTGCCTTGAACTCGTGAAATTCGCTGCCATCGACAATCCGGGCGATGACTTCGTGCACATCATAGGGCGCGCGGACGTCGTCCGGCACGATGCTATAGAGTTCTTCCGGATCGTACTTGGGCGGGCGCGGCGCTACCGCCCCCTGCACACCTGCCGGCCCCGGCCCCAGATGGCTGACGATATCACGCACGATGGTCAGCGCATGTTCGTCGTTGTCGGCCAGATGATCGACGACGCCGGACTTGCGCGCATGAAGATCGCCGCCGCCCAGATCCTCGGCGCTGATCTCCTCGCCCGTCGCCGCCTTCACCAGCGGAGGCCCCGCGAGGAAGATCGTGCCCTGCTCGCGCACGATGACGCTTTCGTCACTCATGGCGGGAACATAAGCCCCGCCTGCGGTGCAACTGCCCATGACGCTGGCAATCTGCGGAATGCCCAGTGCGCTCATCTGCGCCTGATTGTAGAAGAACCGCCCGAAGTGATCGCGGTCCGGGAAGACCTCGGCCTGGTTGGGCAAGTTCGCGCCGCCGCTGTCGACGAGGTAAACGCACGGCAGCCGGTTCGCGGCGGCGATTTCCTGCGCGCGGATGTGCTTCTTCACCGTCATCGGGAAGTAGGTGCCGCCCTTCACCGTCGCATCGTTGGCAAAAATCATGCACTGGCGGCCCGAGACCCGGCCAATGCCGGTGATGATCCCCGCGCCGGGAACTTCATCGCCGTACATGCCGTTCGCCGCGAGCTGGCCCACTTCGAGGAACGGCGAGCCGGGATCGAGCAGGCGTTCGACGCGATCACGCGGGAGCAGCTTCCCGCGAGAGACATGGCGGGCGCGCGATTTCTCGTCACCGCCGAGCGCGGCCCTGGCGACGCGGGAACGAAGTTCGGCGGCCAAAGCGCGGTTGTGCGCGGCGCGGGCCTGCGCCTCGGGGCTGGAAAGGTCGAGATTGGTGGAAAGGACGGGGGCGCTCATCCCGCCGCCCCGATCAGTTCGCGGCCGATCAGCATGCGGCGGATCTCGTTGGTGCCCGCGCCGATATCGAGGAGCTTGGCATCGCGAAGATAACGTTCGACCGGCCAGTCCTTGGTGTAGCCAGCGCCGCCGAGGGCCTGCACCGCCTCACCCGCGACGCGGAAGGCGGCTTCACTGCCCAGCAGGATGACGCCTGCTGCATCGAAGCGCGTGGTCTGCCCCGCATCCGCCGCCCGCGCGACAGCGTAGGTATAGGCCCGCGCCGATTGCAGCGCGACATACATGTCCGCCACCTTGCCCTGCATCAGCTGGAACGCACCGATGGGCTTGCCGAACTGCTTGCGCTCGCGGACATAGGGAATGACGGTATCGAGGCAGGCCTGCATCAGGCCGAGCTGGATGCCGGCCAGCACCACGCGCTCGTAATCGAGGCCGGACATCAGCACGCCGACGCCGCCGTGAAGCGGGCCCATCACGTTTTCTTCGGGCACGAAGCAATCGTTGAAGACGAGCTCTGCCGTGGGCGAGCCGCGCATGCCCATCTTGTCGATCTTCTGGCCGATGCTGAAGCCGGGCATGTCCTTTTCGATCAGGAACGCGGTGATGCCCCGGCTCGCGGCTTCGGGCGCGGTCTTCGCGTAGACCACGAGGGTATCGGCGTAAGTGGCGTTGGTGATCCAGAATTTCGTGCCATTGAGCCGGTAGCCGCCGGGGACGGCATCGGCCTTCAGTTTCATCGAGACGACGTCCGAACCCGCGCCCGCTTCCGACATGGCGAGGCTGCCCACATGTTCGCCGGAAATCAGCTTGGGCAGATACTTGGCCTTCTGCTCGTCATTGCCCCAGCGGCGGATCTGATTGACGCAGAGGTTGGAATGCGCGCCGTAGCTGAGGCCGACCGAGGCGGAGGCGCGGCTGACTTCCTCGACCGCGATGACGTGATCGAGATAGCCGAGGCCAAGCCCGCCCCATTGCTCTTCCACCGTGATGCCGTGGAGGCCGAGTTCGCCCATTGCGGGCCAGAGATCGCGCGGGAACCAGTCCTCGGCATCGACCTTGGCGGCGAGCGGGGCGATTTTCTCGTCGGCGAAGCGGCCAGCCGCCTCGCGGATCATCAGGGCACTTTCGGGCAGGGCGAAATCAAGCTCGGGCGTGGCGCGCATGGTTCACTTTGTCTCCTCTATCCCGGCATCAGCGTAGGAGATTCGCGAGCGTAGGAAAAATTGAATTTTCGCGGGGGATAGTATAGAAAAAATCTATGCTGAATCGCCGCCATCTGCGCCAGTTTCTCGCCCTCGTCGATACCGGCTCGTTCACTGCAGCGGCCAACCAGCTGCATGTTTCGCAGCCGACGCTCTCCACCGGGATCGCCGAACTGGAACGCACGCTGGGCGCGCCGGTGATTGTGCGAGAACGGCGTGCGCTGCGGCTGACCGAAGCGGGCAACCGCCTGCTGATCCACGCCCGCGCCATCGAGCGCGAGTTCGGCCTTGCCGAGCGCGGTGTGTTTGCCGCCCCTACTCCCGCGCCGCCGCTGCGGCTGGGGGTGATCGCTTCGCTCGCCACGCGCATGATGGCAGCGATTGCCGCGCGGTTTGCCGAAGGCGACGGCGCCCACGCGCGGCTGACGCTCACTGAAGCGCCCGATGCCGAACTCAGGCGGCGGCTCGCCGAGCACCGACTCGACGGCGTGCTCACCACGCTCCACGGGGCGGAGGCCGGCGCGGCCGTGCTGCTCGAGGAAGGCTATGCGATGATCCTTCCCGCCGCGCACCGCTTTGCCGGGCGCGACCTACTGCTTCCGGAGGAACTTGCGGGCGAGACCATGATCGCGCGCCGCTCCTGCGAGATCCTTGCCGAAACCAGCCGCTTCTTCACTGCGCACGGGGTGCGGCCGCACTTTGCCTTGCGCAGTGCCAACGAGGACCGCTGCCTCGCGCTGGTTGCAGCCGGCGCCGGGGTGACCACGGGGCCGGTCTCGTTGGCAGGGCCGGGCACGGTGGCGGTGCCCCTGCAAGGCTATGACTATCGCCGCCGGATCGGGCTGGTCGTGGCGAGCGGGCAGGAAGACCTCACCGCCGCGAGCGGCCTTTCGGCGATGCTGCGCGAGGTAGTTTGAAGGCCGCTCAATTCCGGGGCTATCCCTGCTTGCAGGTGGCCCTGCGAGCGTGACACCGCTGCTGCATGAACTCTGCCGCCAACCCACAGCCCGCGCGCCGGATCGCGCTGCTCAATGTGAAATTCAGCCCGAATCTGGGCGACGGCCTGCTGTCCGAATGCCTTGAGGCGGAACTCGCGCGCACATTCCAGACGATCGCGCCGGGAACGCAGGTCTTCTCGATCGATCTTGCCGGGCGGCGCGCCTATCCCGCGATCGCGCCGAGCCGCCGTGCCGCGCTGATCGGCGTGCTGGAGGCACTGCCCGCGACATTCCGCCAACTGGCAACGCGGATGGC
Organism: uncultured Novosphingobium sp.; assembly: GCA_964592205.1. GTDB lineage: Bacteria > Pseudomonadota > Alphaproteobacteria > Sphingomonadales > Sphingomonadaceae > Novosphingobium. Next base: position 15,383 of record CAZQEH010000015.1, on the reverse strand, counting down.
GCTTGCCGCACTGGTGCGCCTGCGGCTGCGCCGCCATGTGCGCGCGCGGCTTCACGGCTGCGATGCGGTGGTGCTGGGCGGAGGCAATCTGCTGACTGATGCCGATCTCAACTTTCCGATGAAGATCGCTGGCGCTCTGGCTCAGGCGGCGCGGCTGCGGCTGCCCGTGGCGGTCTACGGCGTGGGTGCTAACCGGCAATGGTCAGAGGCGGGGCGCCGCTTGTTCGGCAATGCGCTCGGCGCGGCCAAGCTTGCTTATGCGGCTGTCCGCGATGCGCGCAGCCAGTCCGCATGGCACGATCTGCTGGTGCCGCAGGGTGTATGCCCGGCGGCGCTCAGCGGTGATCCGGGGCTGCTGGCAAGCTGCCATTTCCCCCACCCGCCGCTACCGTTCGATGGGCCGCTGGCGGGCCTGTGCGTAACGGCGCCGATGGCACTGCGCTACCATGCTACCGGTCCGGGGCACGGCAATGCATCCGATGCGCGCACCGCGCTCGACGCCTGGTATGCCACGGCAGCACGCGCACTTGTCGATGCCGGCTTTCGCGTGGCACTGTTCACCAACGGCAGCCCGGAAGACCGCGACTATCTTGCCGAGATGGGTCCGGCATGGATCCTTGCCGCCAAGGGCCCGGTCACGATGACCAATCCTTTCGCCGATCCGGCGGAGATGATCCACTTCATCGCGGGCTGCCAGCTGATCGTAGCGCACCGGATGCATGCCTGCATCGCCGCGCATTCCTTCGCCGTCCCCACCATCGGCCTGCGCTGGGACGTAAAGCTCGATAGCTTCTTCGCGCTCGCCGGGCGCGGAAACTATATTGCCGATACGGCCTCGCTCGACGGCCCGGCGCTGACGGCTCTGGCCCGCCAAGCCGCCGCAGAAGGTGTGGACCGCGCCGCGCTGGAGAGCCTGATCGCCGGCACACGCAGCGATATCGCCCATATGGCAGCCGCCCTCGCGCGCGCGATGCAACCGGCAATGGTAGCGGCATGAGCGCCGGACTGAGCTGCATCGTCGTCATCAACGATCTCTCGCACGCGATGGGCGGCGCAAGCGCGCTGGCGGTCAGCTCCGCACGCCGCGGCGGATCGAGCCGCGGGGCACGAGCGGCGATACGCTGTTTGGCGCAGCTCCGATTGCATACACGGCGCTGACGGGCGGGGGTGAGATCGAGCAGACGTTCGCGCGGGCGCGGATCACGCTAGGCGGGCGCTACGAACGCTACCGCTATGAGGACCGCACGCTGGGCAGCACGGTGATCGATCTCTCGCCCCGCGATTATGAGGCGCTTTCCGGCTCGCTGCGGGCTGCTATAGGGATCGGGCCGGGCGTGGCGGCCTTTGCCAGCCTTGGTTTGAACCGCAACCGCTACCTTGCCCCGCCCATCGGGCCGAACCGCAATTCGCACGGATTTACGGTGCTGACGGGCCTTGCCTTCGGCCTGAACCGGCTGCTGCAAGGGGAAATCGGGGTCGGCTGGGTACGGCAGGATTTCTCTGCCCCGATTTTTCCGCGCATCAGCGGGCTCGCCTACAACGCGCAGCTCAAGTGGAGCCCTACGCGGCTGACCACGGTGCGGCTCTCGGGCGGGCGGACGTTCCAGCGCTCGCCGATCGCCGGGGTCGCGGGGATCCAGCAGCACGAAGTCGCGCTTTCGGCCGAACACGAATTGCTACGCACGCTGATCCTGCGGCCTGCGCTGCGCTATGTCGTTGCCGACTTCCAGGTGCCGGATGGCGCGGTGCGGCAGCAGGAGCGCTACTTCACCGGCACGTTCGGCGTCAGCTGGCGGCTCACCCAACATTTCGAAATTGCGGGCGATTATACCCACAGCCTCGGGCGCAATGCGGGTGCGGTGGATCCGGGCCGCGTTTATGACAAGAACCGCGTGGCCCTCTCGCTGCGCTGGCGGCTATAGCCCCGCGATGGCGACGATGCCGCACCGGATCCCGCCGGGCGCAGACTTTCTCCCTCCGATGCCTGAATGGGCACCGCGGCCGCGCCATCTCGCCTTGCGGTCGGCGCTTGCGATCGTCTTTCTGATTGGCCTTGGCGCCGCGCTCATCCTGCTTGCCCCGCCGCCCGCTGGCCCGCAGGTGCGCTTCGCCTTTCCGCCGCCGCCCCCAGATCCGGCGGCCCTGCTGCCCTATCAGCCGGAAACCGCGCGCGTGGCCAATGCGGCAATACCGATCGAGCCGCCGCGCGCGCCCGCGCCCGGCTTTCACCTTGGCACGGCGGACGCCGACGCGCAGACGCGCGCGCTCGATTGCCTCGCTGCCGCCGCGTGGTACGAAGCGGGCGATGATCCATCGGGCATGCGCGCGGTTGCGCAAGTCGTGCTCAACCGCGCGCGGCATCCCGCCTTCCCCGCCAGCGTCTGCGCCGTGGTGTTCCAGGGCTCCGAACGCACGACGGGCTGCCAGTTCAGTTTCACATGCGATGGATCGATGGGGTCGCGCCATCCCGGTCCGGCCGCTTGGGCGCGCGCGCGGGCTGTGGCCTGGGCAGCATTGGCAGGCGCGGTCGATCCGCGCGTCGGGCTCGCGACGCATTACCACGCGGACTACGTTGTGCCGGTCTGGCGCGGCGATCTGGTGAAGCTGGCGCAAGTCGGCCTTCACTTGTTCTATCGCTGGCCGGGCGTATGGGGCTCGCCCGCCGTTCTGCGCGCGCATGCAAGCGGTGAGGAACCGCGTATCGCGGCCCTCGCCGCGCTTTCACCGGCGCATCGCGGAGGTGACGGGCAAGCGGCAGGTGCTGCCAGCACAGCTCAGCCGCTGGCCTCCTTTTCCATGGATGAACTGGATGCCCCGTCCCGGCCAGACGCGCGCGGCACCGCGCCGGCTGCCGTCACGTCGTCCGGACAGAGCGCTGGCGGGCGCATCGTGCTCATGCTCGATCCGTCAGCCTTCCCCGGCACATATGCCATGCGCGCCCTCGCCGCCTGCGCAGAGCGGGAGCGCTGCGCAGTGGTTGGCGAGCTGCTCGGCGCAGCGCCCAGTCAGGCTCCCGGCTTTGTCTACTTGCGCGATCGGCGGACCGGCGCGGAAGGCGCGTGGTGGGATTGCGCTGCCCTCCCCCGCGCCAACCCGGCGCGCTGCTTGCCCAAAGGCAGCGCGCTCACGCGGTTGCTGGCGGACTGGAGCTAGAGCGGCTTTTGAACAGTCTGGGACATAGGCGCACGAGCTGAAGCAGTTGGCGCATTCCATGGGCTGGAAGATGTCGACGAGCTTGCCGATGAGACCCCACAAGCCATTCAGGGCGCGCTCGCCTGCTTTTCGGAGCATGGCCTTGAGGCGGAAGAAGGCCTTTTCGATCGGGTTGAAGTCGGGGCTGTAGGGCGGCAGGAAGCGCAGTGCTGCCCCTGCTGCCTCGATCCTGTCACGGACTGCAGGGCGGTTGTGGCGCGACAGATTGTCCATGATGACAACGTCGGCGGGCCTTGGTTCGGGCACGAGGACCTGCGTCACGCAGGCTTCGAACCAGTCGCCGTTGATCGGACCGTCCAGCACCATGGGCGCGACCATGCCGGTCATGCGCAGGCCCGCTACCAGCGTGGACGTCTTGCGATGGCCGCGTGGGAAACCCATCCATGCCAGCCTCCTTCACCAGCACGGATCTGAACCGGAAATCACGCCCGGCGGGAATCCCTCTTCGATTCAAAGCGGTCGAAAACCAGTCTGGCGTGCAACGTCACCGCGCAAGGAACGCGTCGAGCTGATCGAAGCTGCCAGTCCAGCCGCCGTGCATCGATCCCATCATCTGCCGGAACGAAGCCCACTGATCCTGGGTCGCGTCGACGGGCTGCCATGTGAGCGTCACGCGCGTTCCTGCGCCTTCGTCGGCAAAATCGACCGTGGTGCGCATGTGCAGCGGCCACGACATCGGAAAGGGCGCAGGCACGATATCGCCCTCCGCGTTGGAAAAACCCTGCACCCAGACGAGGCGGCCTGGTGGATCGACTTCGACGTAGGTGTTCTTGCCCCACATCGCAGAGCCGTCGGGGCCCTCCATGCGCGTGTGGAGGAAGCCGCCCCGCCGGAGATCGAAATGAAGAACATGCGTACGGCTGCCCTTCGGGCCGAACCACTGCGCCATCTGATCGGGCTGAGTCCAAGCCTGCCAGACGCGGGCGCGCGGGGCGGCAAAGACGCGCGTGATCTCGAATTTTTCAGCCATCGCGGGGCTCCTTCTGACAATCGCCTTCGGCGTGAAGATAGGAATCGAGCCAATCGAACCGCTTGCTCCAGACAGTGGCGAGCACGTCCAGCGCGGCCTGCACTTCGCCGATGGCACCGGGCTTGAGGCGGCGCAGCCGCGATTGGGCGGCGATCCGTGTTTCGATCAGCCCGGCGGATTCGAGCACCTTGAGATGGCGCGAGATGGCCGGCTGGCTGATCCCGAAGGGCCGGGCCAGTTCGGCAACGCTCGCCTCTCCCCGCGCCAGCCGGACGAGGATGGCCCGGCGGGTCGGATCGGCAAGCGCGGCAAAGGAGCGGCTGAGCGAGTCTTGAATAATGTATTAGTTATATAACTAACCCCCGCAACTAAACAAACCCCGCGTTCCCGGCCTATCCCCCCTTGCGCTTCGCCGCATGGAGTTCCGCGCGCGAGAGTAGCGCATCGAGGTCTTCGCGGGCGATGTCGAAGTCTTCGTGCATATCCTCCAACGCTGCGTCGATATCCGCCATGTGCAGCCCCGCATCGGGCGCAGGCGCGGGTTGGTGCGGGTAGGAATGGCGCGACAGGCGGTGAAACAGCAAGCCGACCACGACGAGGCAAACCGAATTGAGCGCCACCGGCAGCAAGGCAAAGCTGTAACCGGCGGCATGGATCGCGCCCGATCCGATCACCGCGGTCAATGCGGAGGCGCCCCCTGGCGGGTGCAGGCAGCGCAGCATCGACATGATGAAGATCGCCGCGCCCACCGCAATACTGCCCGCCAGCGCCTCGCCGGGAACGAGGTGATAGACCGCAACGCCGACCAGCGCGGAAATGGTATTGCCACCGATAACCGGCCAGGGCTGCGCCAGTGGGCTCGCCGGAACCGCGAAGACCAGCACTGCCGAAGCGCCCAGCGGTGCGACCAGCAGCGGAAGATCGCCCGCCGCGAGAGGAAGGTGCGCGGCGATGGCGGCGGCGATGGCAATGCCAAGCACCGCGCCGATGCAATCGAACAGGCGGTCCGCCGCATGGGCGCCGGAAAGAATGGGTTGAAACAGGCGCAAGATGGTGGTCCGCCAAGGCTGATGGAGTGCGGCCCCATACGGCGGCACGGACGGCAGGGGAAGCCGCCGGAGAACTTTAGGTAGTCAATCCCACCGGCCCGAGCAGAGGGCTGAACCCCGTCCCTTCGCGCAGGACCCGCGCCACGTGGCTGCCGCCGAAGTGTGCGGGCACCCCCAGTGCCGCGCGGTCGGCCGCCATGTCGAGCACGCGGCGCCCCGTCTCGCGCACCTGGTCCGGCGCATCGTAGAACACGCTGTTCCATTCGGGGCGATGGATCTGCGCCGGGTGGTGCATGACATCGCCGACGAACAGCGCGCGATTGAACAAGCAGGAAGGCGGCGCAATCGTGCCCTGCTATTCCTCAATGCGGTGGGCGATGACGTTGCCGATGCGGAAATGGTCCATGATCTTGCGTTCTCCCCGCCGGGCGGTTCCCCAGCGAAGCGAGAGTGCAACAGCGCCCCGCATTTCACAACCAGCGGCGCAGACAGGCTCCATAGTGCAGCGGTGCGGCCAACAGCCAAGCATTGCCCAGCGCGAAGGCCAGCGCAACGACCAGCGCGGTCAGCCCGACGTACATCGGATTGCGCGAACGCGCGAAGATACCGGTGGTCAAGAGTTTGCTCGCCCGGTCGATCTGGACAGGATTGATCGTGGTGCGCGCCTAGAAATACCGCTCGCCAATGCGGATCGTATCGCCGGGGAGCACGGCGACCTGCGCGCTGCGCAACGGGACCACGCTTTCGCCCGTGCCAGTCTGGCGGCGGAGGTACACCGTCTTCTCGTTGGCGCGATATGTGAAGCCCCCGGCGCGGGCAATGGCCTGCTCGACCGTCATCCCCGATGCGTAGGAATATTCACCGGGGCGGTTAACTTCCCCGAGAATGTAGAATGGCCGGTAGTTGAGCACCTCCACGCTCACGCGCGGATCGTTGACATAGCCTTCAGCGAGCTTTGCCGTGTTCCGCCGCCGCCTCGGCGTGTTCCTGGCGGTTTTCCTTGCGGTGCTGGGCGCAGGGCTCGTGCTCACCGCGTTGCAGCCGCGCACTTATACCGCGCGCGCCGAAGTGACGCTCAACAGCCGGATGCAATCCGTCGCTCCGACAAGCGCGAGCGACGGACCGCAGCAGGCCGCGATCCCCAGCGAAGGCTATGTCGACACGCAAGTCGCGGTGGTGACGTCAGAAGCCAATCTCGCTGCCGTTGCAGAAAGCCTTGCCCTACCCCGCGTGGAGCGCTTCGCCAGGAACGGCGCGGGCGCGCGGACGGCCGCGATGGCATGGCTGCGCAAGGGCGTGGTGGCCACCCGCATCGGCTCGACTTACGGCATCGCGATCACGTTCGAGGATACGGACCCCGCGCTCGCCACGCGCGTCGCCAATACGTTCGCGCAGCAGTACACCGCCGGCGCGCTGGAAGCGAAACGGCAGACCGCGCGGGCGACGACGACGACGATTGCCGAGCGGCTGGAGCAGCTGCGCCAGCAGGCCCTCGCCGATACCGCGGCGGTGCAGCGTTACCGCATCGCCAACAACCTGCTCTCGACCACGATGGGCACGCTGACCGAGCAGGAAATCTCAAGCTACAACCAGGCCGTGACCACCGCGCGCGCGGAAGCAAGCGAGGATGGCGCGCGGCTCGATGCGGCGCGGCGGCAGCTCGCGCTCGGCGTCAGCGCGGGCGGCGTCGGTGAAGTGGCGGTCTCTCCGGCCATCGGCTCGCTGCGCGCGCAGCAGGCCACGGCGGCGACCGAGCTTGCCTCGCTCACCGCGCGTTATGGCCCGCGCCACCCCGATGTGCTGCGCGCCAAGGCCGCGCTCGGCGCGATCGACGCGCGGATCGGGGACGAGACGCAGCGGGTGATTTCCAGCCTTGAGGCGCGGGCGCGCGTCTCGCAGCAGCGGCTTGCCTCGCTCACCGGATCGCTCGAGCAGTCGCGCGGCACGCTGGCGCAGAACAACGCCGCGATGGTGGGGCTGCAGGATCTGGAAAAGCGCGCCGAGACCTCGAACGCGCTTTATGAAAGCTATCTCAACCGCTTCAAGGAGCTGACGGCGCGCGAAGGGACCGAGCAGGCCGATGCCGATCTGCTGCATCCTGCCACAGTGCCGCTGCGCCCGACGAGCCCCAACGTCGTGCTCAATCTGGTGCTTTCGGTCGCGCTCGGGCTCGGGCTTGGCATCGCGGCGGCCTTTGCCGCTGAGATGTCATTCAGCGGGCTGACCACCGGCGATGATATCGAGCAGCGGCTGGGGGTGCGCTATCTCGGCTCGATCCCCACGCTGGGCTCGGTCTGGCGCGGCGAGGAGAAAGTACCGATGGCAGCGCTGCTGGAAGATCCGCGTTCGGCCTTTGCCGAAAGCTTCCGCTCGCTGCGCGCCTCGATCGCGATGAACACCACGCAGGCGCGGGTCATCGCGCTCACCTCCGCGCTACCCGACGAAGGCAAGACGACGACCTCGATCTGCCTTGCGCGTTCGATGGCACTTTCGGGGGACCGCGTCCTGCTCATCGATGGGGACTTGCGCCGGCAGGGCGTCAGCCGGTTCCTGCGCGGCGATGCCGGGCGGCCCGGGCTGATGGACGTCTTGTGCGGTAATGCGCCGCTCGAAGCTGCCTTGGTGGTGGACCCGGCAACGGGGCTCAACATCCTGCCGCTCGCCGAAGGGAGCGACAAGGCTCCCGAACTGCTCACCGGCGATGAGATGGACCGCATGCTGGCGACTGCACGCGAGATGTTCGATGCGATCATCATCGATACCGCGCCGGTGCTGCCGATTGCCGATGCACGGCTGATGCTGCGCAAGGCCGATGCCTCGGTTTTCGTGGTGCGCTGGCGCAAGACGCCCGAAGCCGCGCTGCGCTCCGCCTTGCGGCTGCTGCCGGATGACCGGGTGCAGCTGGCCGGCGTCGCGCTGACCCGGGTCGATATGCGCAAGCAGGCGCGCTTCGGCTATGGCGATGATGCGTTCTACCATTCCTACAAGCGCTACTATGCCTGAGGCAACAACACCCTCACCCGGGGCTTCCCCGCCGCACCCGGGCCCCATCGCCGGCAGCGCAGGCGCCCTGCGGCTTCCCTACCTGCTGCATGGCGGGGCGGCCTCGACGCAAGGCCCGGCCCAGGGCGCGGCGCCTGCTGTGGAGGGAATCTCCACCGCAGCGCCCGCCGCGCTGGCGCCTTTCGCATCTCCCCTCGCTGTGTCACCTCTCCCTGAAACGCAGCTTCGGCCAACGCTCGTCCACCCCGGCGCGGCGCTGCCCGCCGATCCCCGCGCGCGTTTCCGGCGGGTGGCGATCATCCACTACTGGCTGGTGACAATGCGCGGCGGGGAGCGCGTGCTCGAACGGCTGCTGCAACTGTTCCCTGGGGCCGATATCTTCACGCATGTCTATGATCCGGCTGCCATGTCTGCCGCGATTCGGGAACGCACGGTCCGCACCAGTTTCATCCAGAGGCTGCCCGGTGCGCGAAAGCACTATCAGGCCTATCTCCCACTCATGCCGATGGCGCTCGAACAGCTCGATCTGCGCGGATACGATCTGGTGATTTCAAGTGAAAGCGGCCCGGCCAAGGGCGTGATCACCGCGCCGGACGCGCTGCACATGTGCTATGTCCATTCGCCGATGCGGTACTTGTGGGATCACTACCACGATTACCGCGATGAGGCGGGCTGGCTGCGCCGCGCTGTCATGCCGGTGCTCTGCCACGGGCTGCGCCAGTGGGATACGAATTCGGCGGCGCGGGTTGACCGCGTGTTGGCCAATTCCACCTTTATCCGGGATCGCATTGCCAAGGCCTGGCGGCGCGAGGCCACGGTGGTGCACCCACCGGTCGATCCCACGCTGTTCGCGCCGTCAGACGAAGTGGAGCCGGGCTATCTCTGGGTCGGCCAGCTCGTCCCTTACAAGCGCGCGGACCTTGCGATTGACGCGTTCAACGCGCTGGGCCTGCCGCTGACCGTTGTAGGAGACGGGCCGCAGGCCGCCATGCTGAAGAAGCGCGCGGGGCCGACGATCCGGATGATCCCAAGACTCGATTTTGCCGCGCTGCGCCGCGCCTATGCGCGCTGCCGCGCGCTCGTGTTCACGGCAGAAGAGGATTTCGGGATCGTGCCGGTGGAGGTCATGGCATCGGGCCGCCCGGTGGTGGCCTATGGCCGCGGCGGCGTGCGCGACAGCGTGGTGGAAGAGCGCACCGGCCTGTTCTTTGCCGAACAGACGACCGAAGCGCTGGTCGAAGCGGTGCGCCGGTTGGAGGACTGGCTGCCGCATTTCGATCCGGCCGAGGCCATGGCCCGCGCGCACGATTTCGCGCCGGAGCGCTTTGATGCAGGGGTGCTGGGGGCGCTGGCATGAAGCTGCAGCCGCTCAATCGCCTGCGCACCTTGTTCACCGGGCTGCGCCTCAGCCTGCGCGGTGATCGGCCGGGCAAGCGCTTCTTCGTCCATAGCGGACTTCCGCGCATCGAAGGGCGCGGGCGCATCGTGATTGGCGAACGTGTCAACTGGAGCTGCCATGGCGCACCGGTGGCGGTCGAGGTGGGGCCCGGTGCGCTGCTCGAAATCGGCGGGCGCGCCTTTTTCGGTGCCGGCGTCGAAATCGTCTGCCACCAGCAAGTGCGGATCGGCGATCATTGCCGGATCGGCCCGCACTGCATGCTCGCGGATACCAACCACCATCCGGTGCACGAAGGCGAGGGCGTGCGCGTTGCCCCGGTGAAGCTCGGGCGCAACGTGTGGCTCGGGCGCGGGGTGACTGTGCTGCCGGGAGTGAGCATCGGCGATCACGCGGTGATCGCGGCAGGCTCGGTGGTGTTTTCCGATGTGCCGGCGCGCGAAGTATGGCGGGGCAATCCTGCCAGTTTCGTCAAGCCAGTGCGCGCGGGCGACGGGTTCGTGCGGCCATGAGCCCGGCGCTCAACCAGAACACGGCAGGAAAGGCGCGGCCTTGGAACTGACTTTCATCGGCGCGGCGCAAGTGCTGATCGGGCTTGGCCTGTTCATCGCAGGATCGGTCGAGGCGATGTTCGCCTTCGCGCTCGTTTCGGCGATGTTCGGCGGTTCGGCGGCAATCCTGCTGCCGGTGCTGGGCAATTCCTCGATCCCGCCGGTGCAGTTCGCGCTGCTGTTCGTTGCCATGCGCCTGCTGGTGCCGGGAGGCGGGCAGATGGCTGCGGTGGGCCGCGCACTGCGGGCCAATGGCTGGCTGGTTGGTTTCGTCGTCTACGGCGTGGCGATCGCCTTCATCGCGCCGCGCCTCTTTGCCGGCCAGATTGAAGTGACGCCGCTGCGCGGGCGCGTGGAAGCGCGCTATGTCTCGACCTTCGCCTATGTCTATGCCGTGCGGCCTCTGGTGTTCTCGCCGCAGAACCTGACGACGGCAGTCTATCTTCTCGGCACCATGCTCGCCGGCATCGTCAGCTTTGTCGCCTGCAGCCGCGAGCGCGGGCGCGCCCTGATGGTGCGCACGCTGGCCGTGGTCGGGATGACGCATGCGCTCACCGGATTTGCCTCGGTGGTCATCAGGGGCACGCCTGCGGAAGTGGTCCTCTCGGTCTTGCGCAACGCCAGCTACGCGCAGCTGGACCAATCCTACATGGGCTTCGTGCGGATGACGGGGCTCCTGCCGGAAGCTTCGGCTTTTGCGAACTATGGCATGCTGCTCTTCGTGTTCTCCTCCGAGTGCTGGCTGCGGCGGATCGATGCGCGCTGGACCGCGCCCGCAGCCGCTCTGCTGGGAGCCGCGCTGGTATTCAGCACATCGAGCACCGCCTATGCGGGCCTGTCGACATATGCCGCGCTGGTCGCCGTGCGCTCGCTGCTGTTTCCGGGCGCGATGCCGGCGGACCGCGCCTTGTGGATCGCAGCGGCGCTGGTCTTGACGGTGGCGGCCGGCTGCGCGGTGATGATCTGGCAGCCCAGCTTCGCCGATGCCTTTGCCGACATGATCCGCCACATGACCGTAGAAAAGAGCGAGACGCTCTCGGCAGTGCAACGCCGGTTCTGGGCATGGCAGGGGATCAACGCTTTCGTCGCGAGCGGCGGCATCGGGATCGGCCCCGGCAGCTTCCGCTCATCGAGCCTGGCAACGGCGGTGCTCGGCTGCACCGGATTGATCGGCGCGGTAACGCTGGCTTTCCATGCCCTTTCGGCGTTCAGCCCGCTGCGGCAATCGACGTGGACTCCCGTGCCCGACAAGGCCCTCGCGACAGCGGCGGCTTGCAGCTGGGCGATGCTCATCGGGCTCGCCATGGCGTCGATCGCGGCGCCTACCTGCGATCCGGGGACAGACTTCGCCATGATGGCCGGCGCGGCGCTTGGGCTGCGGCGCCAGCAGGTTGCGGCACGGATGGCGCTGCCTCCCCTCCCGCTCGAAGCGCCCCCCATCGCCGCGAACGCCGCGCCCGCGCCTTCCCTCCTCGCAGGCTCCATGCCCTTGCGCGGCTTCGTCCTGCCCGGCCCCCTCGTGCTCGACAGCACGCTGGAGATCGCATGACGGGAGGCTTCACCCGGCCTCGCCCGGGGCAGAACTGCTGGCCTCAAAGCGATAGCCGCCGCCGAACAGGAAAGCCCGGATGGCGGGATCAGCGCTGAGGCCGGCGGCCGTGGCGGTAGCTGCCGCCGAGCCTTGCGCATCACCGGCCAGCCACTTCACCCGGGCAAGCGCGGCCCACCAGGGTTGATAGGTCTCGATACCCGTCATCGCATGGAGCTGGCCGAGCGCACTGCCGCTCGCGCCGTTCTCGGCATGGGCGACAGCGCGGGCGACCATGACACCGGTGGTCGGCGCGAAGCCGATGAGGCGGGCAGCGGCGCCCATCGCATCATCCCAAGCGGCACCGTAGGCGGCATCGATTGCCGAAAGCACTCCGACGTGTCGATCAGGGGCCTCGGCCGGATCGGGTCCGGCGAACGCGATCCTGGCATCGCGGATCTTGCGCTTGGCTCGCACAAGGCGCTGGCCCAGCAGCGGGCAGCTGGAGCCCGTTGCCGCCAATCATCGCGCTCGACTGCCCGAGCGCGCCCAATTGGGCCGTTCGGCTACCTCAATCCGGCCCGGCGGCGGCGGGATCATCGCGCTTGGCGCGTTCTTCGGCGGTTTCCGTGACGAGGAGGATGCATTGCATGGATCGGCTCCTTCAACGATCTGGGCCGGGGCGGCAGGTGCGCCACTGGCAAGCCGCGGAGGGTTGGCTCAAGGGCTGTGCGGCGGGGTGGCGGAATTTCGGCAAGGCGGCGGAAAAAATTCCGGGCGCGGGCTGGTGGGAGGCGAAGTTGACACAGTTGACACTGTCCTGAGGCAAGACTGGGGACTCCCGCCACTTCAGAATTATTCTATTGATTTTATGATACAATGCAGCCGTTCCGTCAGCTTGCACGGACTGGCGGATATCGGGACGTAGTGCCGGAACCACGGTTCAAAGAACGGCGCGCATGATGCGCGAAAGCGCCCGGCGTAGGAAAGCAGTTTGTGGGCGATTGGGGCGCCATTCTCCTGCGCCGGCAGCGACCTACAGTTTGCTTGACCCATATGGCCCCTGGTGCTCGACTGGCCTTGGCGAGGATACGGCAGGAGCAGATATGATCACGGTTACACGCATCGATCCGGCAGGCACTCCGCATCGGATTACCGTGCGCGGGCATGAGTTCGTGACCGACATGACGCATGCGGCAGGCGCGGACAATGAAGGGCCCGATCCGCACGAAATCTATGACGCGGCGCTGGGCGCGTGCAAGGCGCTGACCGTGCTGTGGCTGGCGCAGCGCAAGGGCATGGCGCTGGAAGATATCCAAGTGGTGGTGACGCGCGACGATTCCGCAGAACGCAGTGGCATTTACCGCCTGCGCACCGCCCTGATGCTGACCGGCGACCTTTCGCGCGAAGAGCGTGACACGCTGCTCGCGGCAGCGAAGAAGTGCCCGGTGCACAAGCTCATGAGCGAAGTGACCACCGAAATCGCTACGGTCCTGGTTGAACTCTAGGTCCGGGGGCAATCGCGCACCATAGCTTTCACACCTGAAATCCTTGCAATCCGTGATGATCTCGCCATGGCGCGGGTGATGGCAGTGCGAACGCTAAATCGATTCTTGCACCCGGTGATCGGGCCGCGGGCAAGGGCACGGACCGCGGCACTGCTTGGCGCTACCTTGCTCAGTCTCGTGGCCATCGCGTTTGCTGCTGCGGGTGAGCAGGCGCAGCGGGCGTTCCACTTGCTGGTGGGCGCAGTGTGGTGGTCACCTCTGATCGTCACTCCGCTGACCTTTGCCGGGGTGGTGGCGCTGACCCGGGCGCATTGGCCTGAAGCGAAGGGATCCGGCATCCCGCAAGTCATGGCAACCGGGCGGGCACCGGAAGCGACTTCATCGGTGCGGCTGATTGCGCTTCCGATAGCGGCCGCGAAATTTACCTTCACACTGGTCATGCTGCTGGCGGGAGCGCCGGCCGGGCGCGAGGGGCCGACGGTGCAGATCAGCGCCGCGATCATGACGGCGGTGCACCGCTGGATGCGCGTACCGGTTACCTCTGGCGTCGTGATCGCGGGCGGTGCGGCGGGTGTTGCGGCGGCATTCAACACGCCGCTGGCTGGGGTCGCCTTCGCCATCGAGGAACTGGCATCCGCCTTTGAACAGCGCATGGCGGCGCTGGTCATGGTGACGGTGATGGTTTCGGGCCTCATCAGTCTCGGCGTTGCAGGCGATTATGTTTATTTCGGTGCGATGCCACAGCAATTGCCGCTGCGTGAGATGCTGATCGCCGCGCCGCTGGCGGGTGTGTTCGGCGGGCTTTGCGGCGGCCTTTTCGCCAGGGCGTTGATTGCGATGAGCTGGTCGCGGAGCAGGCTGTTCGTGGCCATCCGCGCGCGGCCGATCGGCTGGGCTTTTGCGTGCGGCCTCGCGGTGGCGGCTATCGGCATCTCGACGGGCGGGCTCACCTGGGGCACCGGCTATGACGCAACGCGCAGCCTGTTGGGGGGAGAGGAGCATTCGCTGCTGTTCGGCCCCGCCCGCTTTGTCGCCACACTGGCGACGGCATTGAGCGGTGCACCCGGTGGCATTTTCGCCCCGACGCTCTCGGTGGGGGCGGGGCTTGGTCAGTTGCTTGCGGCGGTCTTCCCGCGTGACGAAGCTGGCGCGATCGTCCTGCTCGGGCTGATCGGCTATTTCGCGGGTGTGGTTCGCGCACCGCTGACGGCGGTGATCATCGTTTCGGAAATGACCGCGGACCGCTCCATGATCCTGCCCCTGTTTGCGACCGCGCTGATCGCGGATCAGGTGAGCAGCCTGGTTTGCCCGCAGAAGCTTTATCACGCGCTGGCGCGGCAGTTTGCCCCGCCCCGCCGCAAGCGCGACTAGACACCTTTCCTTGCAATCATTGCATTCCATGTCGCCCAGGGGATATCGCGGCCGGGCCAGGCGACCTTCCTGAACGGCCACTTGGTGGCGATCCAGCCGTGCGCCCATGCTCCGAGCGCCTTGTCAAAGCCGGAATCGTATTCGGCCTTGGTGACCCATATGCGCACGACCGCACCGTAACCGGCAGCGGGGCTCGGCGCGACGTAGATGCATCCGCGTTCGCGCTTGCCGTCAGGCGTGAGCACCGAATAGGCGAAGCTTTCGCGGCGCGCGAAGGTTTCACGGCTGCGCGCGGGGGCAAGCGGGATTTGGGGATCAGGCCGGCCGGGGGCTTTCGGCGAGCAAGGCGGCGGCGCGGCGCAGCGCCGGAATGACGGACCAGGCGGCGAGCAGCCAGCCCGCAGCGGCACAGGCCAGCGGCAGCAAAAGCGCAACCAGCGGTGCCGAACCGCCAAACGCACGGTCTGCCGCAAAGCCTGCACTGAACGCTCCGACGAGCGGAAGGATGACAAGGCGGGCGGCTTCGGCAAGCGCGGGACGATCGCGGCGTTCCAGCGCAGTGAGCGCCATGGCAGCGGAGGCTAGCACCGCAACAAGTGTGGCGCCAAGTGCCGCGCCGAGCGCGCCATAGGGGGCGGCAAGAATGGTGAGCGCGGCAGTGGCGGCGGCAGCAAGCGACTGAATGCCAAGCACTTTGCCCTGCCTGTCCGAAACGATAAGTTCTGCGGTGGCGACTGCGGTAACGAGCGCGGCCATGCGCGCGATGCAGAACACCGCCACGACAGGGGCTGCCG
>CAZQEH010000014.1:0-57153 GCA_964592205.1 uncultured Novosphingobium sp. | reverse complement strand
TGGAGCACAGTGCCTGACGTCAGGCTGCGCCTTGGTCTCCGAAGGCCCACATGCGTTCAAGATTGTAGAAGCTGCGCACTTCCGGCCGGAACACGTGGATGACAATATCGCCAGCGTCGATCAGCACCCAGTCCGCCGCAGGCAGGCCTTCGATCCGGACATGACCGAAACCGCCCTGCTTGATGCGTTCTGCAAGCTTTTGCGCCATGGTGGCAACCTGACGGGTCGACCGGCCCGAAGCGATCACCATGTGATCGGCCACCGAGCTTTTGCCCTCAAGCGGGATCGTGACGACTTCCTGCGCCTGATCGTCATCGAGCGAGCGCAAGACCAGTTCCAGAACGGACCCCGGGGCAGCGTCCAGGGTTCCGGACGCGGAACCAGTGGTGATACCGGCTTCAACCGGCAAGGACTGTAGACTTTTCATGGGTGTGTAGATGGTCTCCATGGCTGACGGTTCAATGACTCCGGTTGGAACAGCGGCGACCGGTTCTTGGCGGCCGATCGAAAACGGGAGGGCGGACTGGCGCTCAACGCACCCTCGGTTCGGTTGCAGAAACGATCACCCTGCGGGTCAGCATATCGCGCTGACGCATGTGTTCCGTGCGGCGATACCACTGCGGATCAGCAGCACGGATCGCCGTGGCTGACCTTGCATCAGGGTCAAAGCGCAGGATGATCAGCGCCGGGGCGCTCCGCCTTGCGCCGACAAAATCCTGACCGTGCCGCCGGCGCCAGCGGCGCAGCCATGCCATGGCGGGGCTCGCCCAGGCTTTCGCATCATACCCCGGACGGGCGATCACGGCAATCGGCATCTCGCGCGCAATTCCGCGCCAGCCCCGCCAACGATGGAACTGGGCAAGATTGTCGGTTCCCATCAACCACACAAAGCATCGCCGCCGGTAACGGCGCTTCAGCTTGCGAAGCGTATCAACGGTATAGCGCGTTCGCAGTTCGACCTCGACGGTCGTCACCCGAATCGGGGCGCCCCTCGCTGCCTTTCGGGCCGAGGCAAAGCGTGCCTCGATCGGTGCCATTCCGGCGACTGGCTTGAGCACGTTGCCCGGTGAGACCAGCCACCACACTTCGTCCAGCCCAAGCGCGCCCAGCGCGAAGAGACTGATCCGCCGATGCGCCCCATGGGCGGGATTGAAACTGCCGCCAAGCAGGCCGGTGAGGACAGGTTTCAGGGTCGGACCTGCCCGGAACCGAGAACAAGCCACTTGTAGGTGGTAAGCCCCTCCAACGCGACCGGCCCACGTGCGTGCAAGCGGCCAGTGGCGATACCGATCTCAGCGCCCAATCCGAACTCTCCGCCATCGGCAAACTGGCTCGAGGCATTGTGGATCACGATGGCGCTATCGACTTCGGAGAGAAACCGCGCAGCGACAGCGTCATCGTCGGTCACGATGGCATCGGTATGCCCGGAGGCATGGCGGGCGATATGTGCCAGCGCAGCATCCATACCGTCCACGACCGCGACCGAGAGCACGGCATCGAGATATTCGGTATCCCAGTCTGAAGCGTCAGCCGGCTTGATCCTGGGATCGATCGCGCAAGCCCGTGCATCGCCGCGCAGTTCGCAACCGGCCTCAAGCAGCGGCGTAACGAGCCCGTGGGGATCCGGAAATTGCGCATCGACGAGAAGTGTTTCCATGGCCCCGCAAACACCGGTCCGGCGCATCTTGGCGTTGAGCGCGATGTCGCTCGCCATCGAGGGATTGGCGGACCGTTCGATGTACGTGTGATTGATCCCGTCAAGATGGGCGAGCACTGGCACGCGCGCATCAGCCTGCACCCTTGCCACCAGGCTTTTGCCGCCACGCGGCACAATCATGTCGATCAGCCCTTCGGCCGCGAGCATTGCGCCCACAGCTGCCCGATCCTGCGTAGGAACGAGTTGCACAGCCTCGGCGGGCAAACCGGCCTCCAGCAGCCCTTCGACCAGAGCCGCATGAATCGCCCGATTGGACCGTGCCGCCTCGCTCCCACCGCGCAACAACGCGGCATTGCCCGAGCGAACGCAAAGCGCTGCGGCATCAGCCGTCACGTTCGGCCGGCTTTCGTAGACTATGCCGATCAGACCGATCGGCACGCGCACGCGGCGCAGGACAATGCCGTTAGGCCGATGGTTCTCATCGAAAATCTTGCCGACGGGGTCGTCGAGGGTCGCCACTTGATCGACCGCCGAAGCCATCGCCTCGATCCGCGCAGGATCAAGGCGCAACCGATCGACCAAGGCAGACGACAGGCCAGCGGCGATACCATCGGCAACATCCTGATGATTGGCCTCGAGAATGGCTGGTGCGGCGCGCCGCAATGCCGCCGCACCAAGATGAAGCGCCTCTGCGCGCTGAACCGACGGCATGATTGCGAGCGCGCGCTGCGCAGCACGGCCAGCACGGGCAAGCCTTGCGACGAGGGCCACTGGATCGATCTCGTCCCCGGTTTTGGAGCGATTGCCGACGACGGGATGGGCAGAAACGAGCGCGTTCATGGCGCGCCCTTACCATCCGTGGCGCATGCTGTCAGCCTGAATGACCTTGGAGGCCCGATTGCCTGCCGAGTCGCGATCAATTCCCGCATGCAAGACTGACAAAGCGCCCGATCACCTGCTCCTTTCGGACCCGGACGATGCATCTGGCACGGTTCGTCGACCCCGCGGCACGACTCATCCTGCTCACCGACCTGCGGATTCGACCCGTCTGGTACGGGCGACTAAGCGGCTCGCTCCCGAACGATGATAGAGCAATACATAGGGACGGGGGTCGCTATCTTACCAGTAACAACTCGGTCCAAGGCGGGACCGCCAGAGGATGGCGGGCGTCCGTCGTCCCGCTGGCGAGTGCTTGTGGAGCGCGTTCGCAGCTGGTTTCCCGACCGCGAGTTCTTCATGCGTTCGAACGGGCATGTCCGTTTCATCCGGGTTTCAGCACAATTGCAGATGCGCATCGCGGGAGCCGTTGCGGCTGCGGCCCTGCTCTGGGTGCTGATGTTGGGCTGGATGGTCATCAGCCAGGCCATCGCGGTTTATCATCAGGCATCGTTGCTATCGCGTGAGGCGGCCGTCGCAACGGCAGAAAGCCGCGTGGCGAAGTATCGCTCTGACCTTGATTCCGTCGCCGGCGATCTGGCCAAGCGGCAAGATTTCATCGAAAAAAGCGTGCAGGGCGCGATCGGGCCGCTCCCCCGATTCCTGCCATCGGGCACCGTGTCAGACAGCACCGAGGAAACCGGCAAGACCGTTCACAAGATATCGATGATCCTGCCGGAAGCGACTGGTCTGGCCCGAGTTGAGGCCCGGCAGCTCGCATTTATCGAGGCATTGACCCGATATGCCGATGCGCGTTCGGCCCGCGCGGAAACGGCGATGCGGCGACTTGGGCTGAACCCGCGAATCGTGGCCGCAGCGGACCGCAGTGCCATGGGCGGCCCACTGATCCCGATGGCGACTGGCCCGGGCAACAAGCTGGATCCGCGCTTCGCCCGATTTGGTGCCAGCCTCGCCCGGATGAGCGCAATGGAACAGGCCCTCGTCCGCATCCCCAACACGCTGCCAGCCAGTCTCGACTATATCTCGAGCGGGTTCGGGTACCGCGTCGATCCCTTCACGGGCGGCGGCGCATTCCATGCCGGACTTGATTTTCGCGGCCCGATCGGCGCCCCCATCCTCGCGGCTGCGGCTGGCACGGTCAGTTTCACCGGCGTCAAGCAGGGCTACGGCAATTGCGTGGAGATCAGTCACGGCAACGGCTTGCTGACGCGCTACGCCCACATGTCGCGCATTGCTGCCCGCGTGGGCGAAGCCGTCGGCCCGGGCCGGGTCATTGGCGCGATTGGCAGCACCGGTCGCTCGACCGGACCCCATCTGCATTTTGAAGTTCGGATTGCCGACCGTCCGGTGGATCCGCGACCGTTTCTGGAGGCGATGCCGCATGTTTTCCAAAAAGCCAGTACCTGGAACGGACACGGTAACCCGGATGGCCGGACAGGGTAACGCCATGGCGACCCCAACCTTCTCCGTGCTCGGCGCCGACCTTGCCGTCAAAGGCGACATCACCGCCAGTGCAGAACTGCACATCGACGGTCATGTCGAAGGGGACATCATCTGCTCAGGCCTCATGCAGGGCGAAGCGAGCACCATCCACGGTTCGATTCGCGCGCAGACCGCCCGCCTTGCCGGGACGGTTCGCGGCGGCATCGAGGTAGGGCAGCTCGTGGTGCTCAAGACCGCGCGTATCCATGGCGACGTGAAATACGATGTCCTGACGATCGAGCAGGGTGCCCACATCGATGGCCGGTTCAGCCACGGACTTGAAGCGGTCGAAAACAACACCGCCTTGAACCTCGTGAGCTGACACGAAAAACCCCTCCCGAGCGGGAGGAGTTCTGGTGTTTTCGCGCCCTCAAGGTCAGGGCCGTCCGCAAACCATGATCAGCTGTCGGAAAGACCTTCGGCACGGCGCGCTTCAAGCCACGCTGCCGCTTCGGCTTCCTGTGCCGCCTGCGACGCCGCCTTGGCCTGCGCTTCGCGCTCGGCACGAAGCTCCTCGATCAGGGCTTCACGATCATTGCCAAGGCGCAGGTTGCTCGCCGTATCGTCTTCTTCGATCCCGGCCCGCTTGGCTGCCTTGGCGACCAGCGCATCGAGTTCGCGCTGCGAACACAGACCCAGCGTAACCGGGTCCTTCGGGTTGATGTTGGAGATATTCCAGTGGCTGCGATCCCGGATCGCGGCAATCGTATTGCGCGTCGTGCCGATCAGCTTGCCAATCTGCGCATCCGAGATTTCCGGATGGTGGCGAAGGATCCACGCGATGCCGTCCGGCTTGTCCTGCCGCTTGGAAACCGGCGTGTAGCGCGGGCCCTTGGTGCGGCTCACCGAAATCGGCGCCTTCTGCATCCGCAGGCGATATTCCGGATTGACCTGCCCTCGTTCAATCTCGCTCTGGGTCAGTTCACCCGAGTGGACAGGATCGCGACCGGTGTACTTGGCGCCGGCCAGATCATCAGCCATCGCCTGCACTTCGAGGATATGCAGGCCGCAGAACTCAGCAATCTGCTCGAACGTGAGCGCGGTGTTGTCGACAAGCCACGATGCCGTGGCATGAGGCATCAGCGGAAAGGTTGACTGGTTGCTCAAGGGGAGCCCCTCCGGACAGCGGAAACAATAAGGGCCGCCCCTTGCGGAGCGGCCATCGTGCCTGCGATGTAGGCCACGGGGCTGCTTACGGCAAGCCCATTCCCGACTCTTCGCCAGACGAATCGTGAGGCAAGACCGCCCTGCCGCCTATTGATCTGCGGCGAGCACGATCTTGCCGATATGGGCACCGGCCTCCATTCGCGTGTGCGCAGCCGCCGCCTCGCGTAGTGGGAAGGCCATATCCATGACCGGCCGGAGCAGCCCCTCAGCGACCAGCGGCCAAACGGTCTTGTGGACCTCGTCAGCCAGCAAGCCCTTGAATTCATTCGAGCGTGGCCGCAAGGTCGAGCCCGTAAGTGTGAGCCTCCGGCGCATCACGTCGGCCATGTTAAGTTCGGCCCGCACACCGCCTTGCACCGCGATGGTCACATGGCGGCCGTCTTCAGCGAGGCACTTCAGATTGCGCGCCACATAGTCACCGGCAACCATGTCGAGAACAAGATGCACGCCGTTACTGCCAGTGATTCGCGCGACCTCTTCGACAAAGTCATTGGCCTTGTAGTCGATCGCATGCGCCGCACCGAGCGCCAGCGCCGCCGCGCATTTGCCCGGTCCGCCGCATGTCACGATGACTTCAAGGCCGAACAGCTTCCCGAGAAGGATCGCCATCGTACCGATTCCGCTGGTGCCGCCATGCACCAGAACCCGCTCGCCTTCGCTCGCCCAACCGCGCTCGAAAACATTGTGCCAGACCGTAAACAGCGTTTCCGGCAATGCCGCAGCCTGATCGAGCGGCAGCCCTTCCGGCACGGGCAGACAAAGGGCCGCCTCGGCCAGACAGAACTCGGCATAGCCTCCGCCTGCGACCAAAGCACACACCATCTGGCCAATGAATGGTGTCGTGACGTCGGCTCCGGTTGCAACGACCTGCCCCGAAATCTCAAGGCCGGGAAGCAGCGAAGCGCCTGGTGGAGGCGGATAAAACCCCTGCCTCTGGATCACATCCGGTCGATTGACGCCAGCGTAAGCGACACGAACAAGAACCTGGCCAGGTCCCGGCGCGGGGACCGGCAAGGTTTCCGGTCGCAGCACTTCGGGCGCGCCCGGCGAGTCAAATCCCACGGCGATCATCGTCGCTGGTACCGGCTTCATGCCTTGCCCCCTGATCCGATGCGGCTGCTTGGTATGCGATTGCGCCGCGAAATGGTAAACAGTTCGCAGCGCCAAGTACCTATGGAGCCGGTTGACAGCAAGGCTCAAGCAACCACAAAGTGTGTGTCGATGGAACTTGATGAGCGCCCGCGCCCCAAAGGCGATCTGGCCAGCCAGCTGGCGCTGGAGTCGCTCGACAGTTATTCGCATCACGAACTGGACGAACGGATCGCCTTGCTCGAGGCTGAGATCGCCCGCGTGATCACGCATCGCGACAAGGCAGCCGCGCACAGGCGGGCGGCAGAAGCGCTGTTTGGTAAGCCCTCAGCTCAGGGCAGTGGATCATGATCCGCGCCGCCCTTCACGTTAGCGGGCGGCATACCCATATTGTCACTGTGGCGGGCATCGAGTCCGACCAGATATCACTTTTGCGCAGCGTCGGTTTAGGCCCCGTTAAGCGCAACCATGTTCATCTCCCGCGAGGGAACCAGCCGAGATCGGTCATCCCACGGCCGACGAGAAAGAAGTGCCATGCCCAGTTTCGCGCAAAGCCTTGAAAAAACGCTGCATTCTGCGCTCAGCAATGCATCGGAGCGCAGCCATGAGTATGCGACTCTGGAGCACCTCCTGCTCGCACTGATCGACGATCCCGATGCCGCGCAGGTCATGCAGGCCTGCGGTGTCGATCTGGGGGATCTTGGCGAAGTTGTTCGCCAGTATCTCGACCAGGAGTATCAGTCGCTCAAGACGCAGGACAAGGCGGACCCGCAGCCAACTGCAGGTTTCCAGCGCGTGATCCAGCGCGCCATCCTGCACGTCCAATCGTCGGGCAAGGACACTGTGACCGGGGCCAATGTTCTCGTCGCGCTGTTCTCCGAACGCGATTCCTATGCAGTCTACTTCCTGCAGCAGCAGGACATGAGCCGACTCGATGCGGTGAGCTTCATCAGCCATGGGATCGGCAAGGGCGGTCGTCAGGTCGAAAGCCGCAGCCCCAAGGGCAGCGAGGAGACCCAGCCGCAGCAGGAAGAAAAGGTCGATGCCAAGGGCGGGTCCAAAAAGGACTCCGCGCTCGACCAGTTCACCGTCAATCTCAATGAGAAGGCGCTGAACGGGAAAGTCGATCCGCTGATTGGCCGCGGCCCCGAAGTGGATCGCACGATCCAGATCCTTTGCCGTCGCTCCAAGAACAACCCCCTCTACGTGGGCGATCCCGGGGTGGGCAAGACTGCGATCGCCGAAGGGCTCGCGCGCAAGATCGTCGAAGGTGATGTCCCTGAAGTGCTGAGCGAAGCGGTGATCTACTCGCTCGATATGGGCGCCCTGCTTGCCGGTACGCGCTATCGCGGCGATTTCGAGGAACGCCTCAAGCAGGTCGTCTCGGAACTGGAGAAGATGCCGCATGCGATCCTGTTCATCGACGAGATCCATACGGTGATCGGCGCCGGCGCGACCAGTGGCGGAGCCATGGATGCATCGAACCTCCTGAAGCCGGCACTTTCCGGCGGCACGATCCGCTGCATCGGATCGACTACCTACAAGGAGTTCCGCAACCACTTCGAAAAGGACCGCGCCCTGCTGCGCCGGTTCCAGAAGATCGACGTGAATGAGCCTACCATCGAGGATACGATCAAGATCCTCAAGGGCCTGCGCACGGCGTTCGAGGAACACCACAAGGTCCGCTACACGCCCGACGCGATCAAGACCGCGGTGGAACTCTCTGCGCGCTACATCAACGACCGCAAGCTGCCGGACAAGGCAATCGACGTGATTGACGAAGTTGGCGCGATGCAGATGCTGGTGCCGCCCTCGAAGCGCAAGAAAGTGATCACCGCGCGCGAGATCGAACAGGTCATCGCCACGATGGCGCGCATCCCGCCCAAGTCTGTCTCGAGCGACGACAAGAAGGTGCTCGAGCACCTGGATCGCGATCTCAAGCGGCTGGTCTTTGGCCAGGACAAGGCCATCGAGGTGCTGTCTTCAGCAATGAAGCTTAGCCGCGCGGGCCTGCGCGATCCGGACAAGCCGATCGGCTCGTTCCTGTTCTCGGGCCCCACCGGCGTCGGCAAGACCGAAGTCGCGCGCAGCCTTGCCCAGATCATGGGCATCCCGCTGCAGCGCTTCGACATGTCGGAATACATGGAGCGCCATTCGGTCAGCCGCCTGATCGGTGCGCCCCCGGGCTATGTCGGGTTCGATCAAGGAGGATTGCTGACCGATGCGATCGACCAGCAGCCGCACTGCGTCCTGCTGCTCGACGAGATCGAGAAGGCGCACCCCGACCTGTTCAATATCCTGCTGCAGGTCATGGATAATGGCCGGCTTACCGATCATCACGGCAAGACAGTCGATTTCCGCAATGTCGTGCTGATCATGACGACCAATGCCGGCGCCAGCGACATGGCGCGACAGGGGATCGGCTTCGGCGATGTGTCCAAGGCGGACGCAGGCGATGAGGCGGTGAAGAAGATGTTCACCCCCGAATTCCGTAACCGGCTCGATGCGATCGTGCCGTTCGCCTACCTGCCGCCGGAAGTTGTCAGCCGCGTGGTCGACAAGTTCATTCTCCAGCTTGAACTCCAGCTGGCGGAGCAGAACGTGCACATCCAGTTCGACAGCGACGCCCGCGCCTGGCTCGCCAAGCAAGGGTATGACAGGCTCTATGGCGCGCGTCCGATGGGCCGCGTCATCCAGGAGAAGGTCAAGAAGCCGCTCGCCGAGGAGCTACTGTTCGGCAAGCTGGCCAATGGCGGCGAGGTCCATGTCAGCCTCAAGGAAGAGGAGGGCAAGGCAACAGCCCTGTCCTTCGAACTGACTCCGGCCGCGCCAAAGCTGGTCAAAAAGAAAGCTCGCAAGGGCAAGGGCGGTTCAGCCACGGCTGAGGAGCCAAACGCGGATGAAGCCTGACACGGCTATTTGGTGACGAAAAGGGCGGAGACCTCGGGTCTCCGCCCTTTTTGACTCTGGCAACCGGCAAGCAATCCCGGCATTCCTGACCAGGTGTCTGGTTGTTTCACGTGGATCAAAGCGGACCCGATGGGGATCCGCATCGTACCGGCTGATGCCTGGATTGATCCCGCACGCCCGGTCGAACGGGCCCTGATCACCCACGGGCACGCTGATCATGCTCGCGGCGGGCATGGCCGAACTGCACGCAACCGGCTGGCAGGAGCCGATCTATCTCCACGACGCGATGGAAGCGATGTGCCGACTATATGAGACAATGGGATTGCCGTTTGGGGATTTGCGATCCGTTGCCGGCGTGCCGAAAACCGCCCTGGCTGGCGCATCGTCATATGCCCACCGTCAGCGCTCAACGACCGCTGGAGCCGGCGACTGCCCAATCCGCTGACCGCCATGGCGAGCGGATGGATGCGCGTGCGCCAGCGCGTCCGTCAGCGGGGCGTGGAGCTGACACTTGTCATCTTGGATCATGCCGATTGGGCAGAACTCACGGCGCTCACGAGTGCAGTCGATTTTTCCGCACTCAAGGCAGGAACAGTCCGCGGACTGATGGCGGATCGTGTCGATCCCGCCTTGTGATCGCTTTCGCGCGATTTCGTTGGCGATACTGCCGAAACGGCAAGTCTCCTGTGGCCGGAGCCCGAGCCAGCACCAGACAGGCCCCCAACCGCATTGGCGAAGTGGTGGTCCCCCTCCTGTCGCAGGCCACGCGTGCGAATGCTCCGCTTATGCTGGCTGGCCTGCTGGACAGGCATGGTACCGCAGGACGCTTTGCCCTGATCAAGTTCGCGACTGGAGCACTGCGTATCGGAATTTCGGCGCGGCTCGCCAAAGTGGCGTTTGCGCAGGGTTTTGCCGCGCCGGTCGATGCGGTTGAAGAGTATTGGCACGGCTAGCAACCACCCTACGCGGGCTTGTTCGCCTGGGCGACAGGAACGGCACCGCCACCGCGCACCGATCTGCTGCCACTATTCCGTCCGTTTATGCTCGCCCATCCGCTGGAGAACGAAACCATCGATCTCGCGGACTACGCCACTGAATGGAAATGGGAAGGCATCCGGGTTCAGCTTGTTCATGTCGGGGGCGAAACGAGGGGCTATTCGCGTGGCGGGGATGAAATTTCGGCCAGCTTTCCCGCGCTTCAACAGCGACTCGGTCGCAAGACCGTCTCGAAGGCCATGCTCGCCGAAGCGGCAGCCTTTGTGCGGCGCTATGATCTCCTGATCCTGGGCGGCGACGATTTGCGCGAGCTGCCCTGATCGCAGCGACGTGCCCGGTTGGAAGCGCTGATGCCCGAACTTGATCCGGCGCACTTCGACCTGTCACAGACGATTGCAGCCAAAGACATGGAGGAACTTGCCGAAATTCGTGCCGGAGCGCGCGATGCAGCGATCGAAGGCGTCATGATCGAGCGTCGTCAGTCGCGCCCTATGTCGCGGGGCGCCGAACCGGCTTGTGGTACAAGTGGAAACGGAAACCGCTGCTGATCAATTGCGTCCTCATGTATGCACAGTGGAGCTCGGGCAAGCGCTCCTCGTGCTATTCCGATTTCAAGTTCGGCTGCTGGAACGGCGATCCGGATGCAGGGGCGGAGCTGTTTTCGGTTGGCAGAACCTGCTTTAGATTTGCCGATGAGGAACTCTGCTTCCTCGCCCGGCATGTCTGGCAGCATACGATCGCGAAGTATGGACCGGTCCGCGAAACTGATCGCAGCCCCGTATTCGAAGTGGCCTTCAACTCGGCCCACCTGAGCAAACGGCACAAATCCAGTCTGGCGATGCGCTTTCCGCATCCACCGGATTCGTCACGGCAAACCCGCACACGAAGCCGATCACCTTGAGGCCCTGTGCGCACTGGTAACTTGATGTCCGTCAAAGCGGCTTGCCCGGCAAACTGGCAAGGACTGGCCTGCCGCATTACCTCCTGGGAGTGAGCATTCTTGGCCACGACGACCGAAACCACCGCTTCGAGCCCCTATGACAGGATTGGGGGTTTGGCTGTACTGCGGCAGATCACCGACCGCTTCTACGATCTTATGGAAACCGAACCGGCGTTTGCTGACCTGAGAGCGATGCATGCTGCCGATCTTGCCCCCATGCGCGAATCGCTGCCGCTGTTCCTTGCCGGCTGGAGCGGCGGGCCGCGGACATGGTGGGAAGTCAATCCGGGCAAGTGCATGGTCAGCATGCATGCTCCTTTCGGCATCAACCGAGAAACCGCCAGGCAATGGGCTGATGCGATGCGCCGCGCGATTGCCGATGTCGCGCCCGGCGATACCGCCATAGCCGAGACGCTCGCCGACGTCCTGGACCGCATGGCGCGGGGCATGGCCAACGCTTGATTGGCGAAGATCGAGCGAGCCGCTAGGCTGCTGCAATGCTGAGCTATGATCCGGATCGACGCAGGCTGGCCATTGCCCTCTCGGGCCTCGCCGGGTTCGTCGATGCCGTCGGCTTTCTGTCAGCCAACGGCTATTTCGTATCATTCATGTCCGGCAATTCGACTCGGCTGGGCGTTGCGCTGAGCACCGGATCGAGCGCGGCGCTGATACCGGCGTTGCTGATTGCCGGTTTTGTGTGTGGCGTGACACTTGGAGCGCTGGTTGCGCTGCGAGCTGGGGGGCGCCGGAAACCCATGGTCCTCGGGCTGGTCGCCGCGCTCCTGCTGATCGGCGCAGCGGCGCGCTGGGCTGGCAATGAAACAGCCATGTTGGCCTCCCTCGTGCTAGCCATGGGCGCGACCAACAACACCTTCCAGCGCGGCGGCGAAGTGACAGTGGGGCTGACTTACATGACAGGCGCGCTCGTTCGTCTCGGACAGGGATTGGCGCTCTGGCTGGCGGGCAAGGCCGAGCCGGGATGGGTGCAATGGGGCCGCCTGTGGGCCGGATTGTTGACGGGTGCGGTGCTTGGTGCGTTCTTCCAAAGCCGATTGCCCTTTGGTTGCCTGTGGATCGCAGCGGCTTGGGCGGGAACGATGGCTCTCGTCGCGATCAGGTTGCCAGTGGAATCCTGAACAGTTTTTCCCGCGAAGTTGCGCCACGCAACAATGCAATCTGCGACGGCGGAATGACCAGTGCCTGCGCCAGTAGTACGATAGCAGCAGCAGTTGCCTTGCCGCCTTCGGGCTTCGCTCTCACTTTCACCTGCACGCGGCCGCACGTGATAGCGACGCCTTCACTTCGTGCACCCGGTGTCACCCGTACCAGAAGCCTTCCTTCGGCGTCTGCCAGAGACCACAGCGCCTCGGCGGCAGGAAGTTCAGTCCTGGAGCGCGCCATGGCTTGCCAGCGCCGCACGGTGAGCACGCGCATTACCCACATAGTGCGCAACGCCGAGCTGCATCTCGTGGATTGCCATATCCGTCAGATCGCGCATGTAAGCCGCAGGACTGCCTCCCCACAGCTGACGCGAAGCAATGCGTTTGCCCGGCGTGAGCAATGCGCCGGCAGCGAGCATGCCATTGCCCTCGATGACTGCACCGTTCATCACCACTGCGCCGAGCCCGACAAAAGCGCGATCCTCAAGCGTGCAGCCATGCAGCATGGCCATATGCCCGACGAGGACGTCGTCCCCGATCAGCGTCGGAAATCCTTGCGGGTGACGCGGATCAGGGCTGTCGCAGTGGATGACTGTCCCGTCCTGTATGTTTGTGCGCGCGCCGATCACGATCCGGTTCACGTCACCGCGAAGCACGCAATTGTACCAGACGGAGGCTTCCGGCCCGATTTCGACATCGCCGATAATCCTGCAGCCCGGTGCGATGAAGGCACTTGGATGGATGCGCGGCGCCTTGCCGTGAATCGTCGCAATGGTGACATCCTGCTGCATGGCGCTCCCTTCAGACGGCTTCTGGCGAAGGCCGATGAATACGATAGAGAATGTGAGGTCGCTGCGGATCACTTTCCGCAAGCGCCGGATGATCGAAGTCCTCAGCGGGATAGCGGATCATGCCAAGCCGCTCCATCAGTCCCCAGCTGCGGGTGTTGCCAATATTGGTGATAGCCACGATCGCCGGGACAGTCAGGTTTTCCCAAGCCCATGCAAGCGAGGCCTCGGCTGCCTCGCGAGCCAGGCCCTGACCCCAGGCGTGCCGGGCCAGGCGCCAGCCGATCTCGTGTTCGAACAGGGGCGAACGCGGGGGCATGAGTCCGCAAAAGCCGATAAAATCGCCTTGAGCCTTCCGCTCCAATGCCCAAAAGGCGTGACCATGTTCGCGTTCGGTCGCGATCATCCGGTCCACCGCAGCGTCACTTTCGGCACGCGTAAGCGGAGGCAGATATTCCATGACGAGCGGATCACAGGCCATGGCCCAGAACGGCTCGCGATCATTGTCGCGCCAGGGACGCAAGATCAGCCGGTCAGTCTCGATCATGAGTGCATCAGGCACCCATCAGCCGCGCCGCATGGAGCGCGTGGTACGTCAGGACGCCCGAACAGCCAGCACGCTTGAACGCGAGCAAGGTTTCCAGCACCAGCGCATCGCGGTCCCCGGCGCCAACCGCCGCCGCCGCTTCGATCATCGCGTACTCGCCGCTCACCTGATAGGCGAAGACCGGAACCTGAAAAGTCTCCTTCACGCGCAGCGCGATATCGAGATAGGGCAGGCCAGGCTTCACCATGACGCTGTCTGCGCCTTCCGCGATATCGAGCTCAACCTCGCGCAAGGCTTCCTCGGCGTTGCCGGGATCCATCTGGTAGGTCTTCTTGTTGCCCTTGAGCAGCCCGCGCGATCCAACCGCATCGCGGAACGGGCCATAGAACGCGGAGGCATATTTTGCGGCATAGGCCATGATCTGCACGTTGATGTGGCCGCCCACTTCCAGCGCCTCGCGGATGGCGCCGATCCGGCCATCCATCATATCGGACGGAGCAATGATATCCGCCCCCGCATCCGCCTGATTGAGGCTCTGTCCGACAAGGACATCGACCGTCGCGTCATTGAGGACATAGCCCTCGTCATCAATCAGCCCATCCTGGCCATGGCTGGTGTAAGGGTCCAGCGCGACGTCGGTCAGGACTCCCAACGATTCCCCGCAGGCGTCCTTGATGGCCTTGATCGCGCGGCACATGAGATTGTCGGGATTCAGTGCCTCTGCGCCATCCTCGCTGCGCCGGTCCGGCTGCGTGTTTGGAAAGAGCGCAACGCAGGGAATGCCTGCAGCAGCAGCTTCACGCGCACGTTCAGCCACCAGATCGACCGACCAGCGCGATACGCCGGGCAGGGATCCGATCGGATCCTCAACACCCCGCCCTTCCGTCACGAACAGAGGCCAGATCAGATCGGCCGGGGTGACGAGCACCTCGCGATGCAGGGCGCGGCTCCATGCGGTGGCACGGGTGCGGCGAAGGCGGATGTTGGGATAGCCAGCGGACATAGACATGTTCTAGGCGCTAGCGCCCTCTTGGACAACCGCGCTGCGATGACCGCCTAGCGCGGCGCGCCGACGATAGCGCCGGGCCTTACCGCGAGAAGCGCCTGCAGCCGCGCCTTGAACGCAGTGATCTGCTTGGGATCCGCGGCCTCGCGGCGCTCGACCATCCGGACCGAAAGGGGATCGACGGCCTGCCCGCCTCGATAGACCTCGTAGTGGAGATGTGCGCCCGTCGAGAGTCCCGTCGACCCGACATAGCCGATGATCTGCCCCCGCCGGACCATCATCCCCGGTGCGACGGCGATGCGGCTCATATGACCATAGCCGGTGCCAATGCCGCCGCCGTGATCGAGACGCACGTAGTTGCCATGTCCGCCGTGCCACCCGGCGTATTCGACGCGGCCGTCGGTCACCGCATAGATCGGTGATCCCCACGATGCAGCGTAATCGATCCCGGAATGCATGCGGACGTAGCCAAGGATCGGATGGCGCCGCATGCCAAAGCCCGAGGTCATGTGCCCGGCAACCGGAGCGCCGAAGAAACCTGCAGCCGATTGTCCGCCTCCGGTCAGGTCTGCTAGCGAGGTAAAGCTGCCGTCCGGCCCCCAGCGCAGCAATTGCGCCCGCGGCTGACCCGAGCGAACAACACCAGCGTAGAGCAGATCGCCAGCCGCGCCTTCACCGTCCGCGGCATGTTTGTAGGAAACGACCAGATCGAAGGTGTCCGTTGGCGCGATCTCTTCGAAGGGCAGCACCTGATCAATCGCCCGCAGGTAATCCTGAACAGCGCTTGGCTGTGCTCCGGCTGCCCGTGCCGAACGATAGAGGCTTGCGCCGACAAGCCCCTGAACCCGCAGCGGCGTCACTTCGATGGCGATGGCCTTGCGCGCCAGGGTCAGGCTGCCACCCTGGCGATTGATCGACAAGGCAAGATCAAACCGCGGCCGAAATCCAATGGCCATGAGTGGCCGCGGATCAGAGGCATTGCTGCGCGCGCCAAGCGTGATGGAGAAACGAGTGCCGGGCGCGATATCGGACAACGGCACCGCGCTTGCGATCATGGCCGCTACTTGCCCGGCATCCCCCGAGCCGACGCCCGCGCGTTGCAGCATGCGCGGCAGATTGTCGTTCTCGCCAATCGTGGCCGATAGCTGGATTTCCGGCCGCTCCGGGGCGGCGGCGAGCCGGATGACCACATCGGTTGCGGCGAAATGCCGTCCTTGCGTGGCGCCGGTGGAAAATGGCCGCAGCGACTGCGAGCGGAATTCAATCTGCGAGACCTCGTCCAGCACAACCAGCGGCGCTGCCTCAAGCGGTGCGAAACGGGGCCAGAACATGATCGCGACAAGGATAAGGCTGACGAGCAGACCGAGGCCGCGAAACCATCGTGCGCTCCCGACATTCTCCGCGAGATCCGGTGCAAGTGTGTGCCGAGCCGCCCAGTCCTCTACCCTGAGACAACACCGCGTCCATCGATTGCCCAACGCATGATTGTCATCGCGGAAGGTCGGGGGCGGCGGCGGGGGTACTTCCACCGACGGCAGGATGGGCGTCCGGCGAGCAGGCGCCACGCCGGGACGCGCGCGACCGAATGTCACGCTCCCGGCCAGCCCCTGTTCCTCTCGCGGGCCCAACACTGCGGAAGTTTCCCTTTCCAACGCGGAATCCGGCACGTCCGGTCCGGTCTCGCATCGTGAAGTCACCGGAGCAGACCTGCACTCTCAAGGTTAATTCAGCGTAAACCGGCGCAAGTGCGCTGCATCAACGGACCGCAAGGATTTCCGGTCCATTCCGGGCTGACCAGGTTGGAGGCATGGCCACCGGCTGCGGGATTGGCTAACGTGTCCGCTGGACTTGGATTGAGCGAGGCGGGACTACGGGGGCATGAGCGAGGCACAGGTACTGGGAGATGCCATCGGCGCAAGCCTGACGGCGCGCGCATTCGAGCCCGCCGCGGGCGAAACTGGGGATGGACACACGCATGAAAGCGCCTGTCTCAACTGCAGCACGCCCCTGATCGGGAGCCATTGCCACAATTGCGGGCAAACGGCGCACGTGCACCGTACGCTAGGCGCGTTCTTCCACGACCTGCTGCACGGCGTGTTCCATTTCGAAGGCAAGATCTGGCGCACGCTGCCGATGTTGATCATCCGGCCAGGCCGACTGACGCGGGAATACATCGACGGCCGCCGCGCCAGCTACGTCTCGCCGCTCGCCCTGTTCCTGTTCAGTGTCTTCGTCATGTTCGCCGTCATCCAGCAGACGGCAGGTGAACTGAACCTCGGCAAGGACGAGCAGGTCAAGATAAACGTAGGGCTGTCCAAGGGGGCTCAGGAGGTCGAAAAATCCCTGAAGGCTTCGCGGGCAAAGCTTGCGGACGTGGAAGCGAAGGGGGGCGATACGGACGATCTCGAAGCGGATGTTGCCCAGCAGGAGCGGGCACTTGCCGCGATGAACCGGCTGGGGGGCGAGAAACTTTCCTCCACCGGCTTTTCGGTCCTCGACGAAGTGATCGACGAAACCAAGGCCAATCCCAAGCTGGCGCTCTACAAGATGCAGAGCCACGCCTACAAATACAGCTGGGCGCTCGTGCCGATCTCGGTCCCGTTCCTGTGGCTCCTGTTTCCGTTCAGCCGGCGCTTCCACCTCTACGACCACACCGTGTTCGTGACCTACTCGCTCAGCTTCATGACGTTGCTGTTTGCAGCCAGCATGATCGCTGGGGCCATTGGCGCCGAACCGATCGCTGGACTGCTGGCACTGGTACCGCCGGTTCATATGTACAAGCAGTTGCGCGGCACCTACGGCGTTTCGCGGCTAGGTGCCTTCATGCGGACCGGGGCATTGCTCATCTTCGCTTCGACGGCATTGATGATCTACCTGATCTCGATCGCCGCGGAAGCGAGCGCAGGCTGATTGCGGGCGTTGTTCAGCAATCGAGCACAAATGGACCGGCCGCACGCGCTTCAAGCGCGGCATGTGCTTGCGCGGCTTGGCCAAGCACGAAACGCCCGCCTAACGTAAGCGGCAACTCACCTGCCGCGATCAATGCAAAGAGCTTCCTCGAAGCTGCCAGCAGCGTGTCGCGCGTCGAGATATAGGGCCACAGGAATGGCCGCGAGATTTTGGCGGACTTTGCACCCAGCCGAGAAAGATCGAACGCCGGGATGGGGGCGGATGCCTGTCCGTAGTGGACAAGATGGCCCCTGATGGAAAGCGATGCCAGAGAACCCTCGAAGGTATCGGCGCCCACGGCATCATAGGCCGCACCCACACCTTCGCCCAGGGTGAAGGCCATGACGCGCTCCGCGACCTCTTCATCACGATAGAGGATCACTTCATCGCATCCGGCTGCCCGCGCAATCGCCGCTTTCTCAGGCGATCCAGCGGTCCCGATCACGCGTGCACCCCTGCGACGGGCCATGCTGGCAACGAGCTGGCCGACGCCGCCGCCAGCCGCCTGAACCAGAACAGACATTCCCGGACGAACCGGCTCGACCTCGTCAACCAGCGCCTGCGCCGTGAGCCCCTTGAGGAACCATGCTGCCGCCACGCCATCATCGATACCCGCAGGCACCGGTACGGCCAGCGAAGCGCTGATGATGCGCTGACGGGCGTATCCACCATAGTTGCGCGCAATATAGGCGATCCGATCACCTACCGCGAAATCCGCAACACCCTCGCCAATCGCCTCTACTGTACCCACGGCCTCAAGGCCCGGAATGCCGGGGAGATCGAGCGTGCGGTATGAGCCGGAGCGGACGTAAATATCGTGAAAATTGACGGACGCTGCGTGCTGGCGAACCAGAAGCTCTCCTGTGCCCGGTGCACGCACGTCGATCGGTTCAAGCTTCAAGACATCCGGACCGCCATATGCACGGATAACGATTGCCTCGCTGGCGGTACTCATGGCCCCCCGTCCTTGCGCTTGCGCCCTTGCTTACGCCCCGGCGGGATGCGGATCACCCGATCCGGTGAAGCGGCGACCGGCGCGGGGCACTGTGGCACCTTGCGAGGTCACAGGCCGGGCGGGTCCGCTCGGCGCCTCGGGACGATCAAGCTTGCCGTTTTCCATCAGCGCGCGAATCTCCTCGCCGCTCAGGGTTTCGTACTCAAGCAGCGCCTGCGCAAGCAAATGGAGCTTGTCCTCATTGGACTTGAGGATATCGGTCGCGCGGGCATGCGCGCCGTCGACCAGCGTACGAATCTCGCTGTCGATGAGCTTGTTCGTCTCGTCAGACATCATAGTGCGCTGCGAACCGCCCATGCCGAGATAGCCTTCCTGCGCTTCTTCGTACTGTAGCGGGCCCAGCTTGTCGGACATGCCCCACTTGGTGACCATGCTGCGTGCCAGGCTGGTCGCATACTGGATGTCCGAGGAAGCGCCTGACGAGACCTTGTCATACCCGAAGATAAGCTCTTCGGCGACACGTCCGCCCATGCTCACCGAAAGGTTCGCATGCATCTTGTCGCGATGGTAGGAATAGCTGTCTCGTTCAGGCAGGCGCATGACCATGCCGAGCGCGCGGCCACGCGGGATGATGGTGGCCTTGTGGATCGGATCGGACGCGGCTTCGTTGATCGAGACGATAGCGTGCCCGGCCTCGTGATAGGCGGTCATCTTCTTCTCGTCGTCGGTCATCACCATCGAGCGGCGTTCTGCGCCCATCATGACCTTGTCCTTGGCGTCCTCGAACTCCTGCATGGCGACCAGCCGCTTGTTGCGGCGAGCGGCAAGCAGCGCTGCCTCGTTGACGAGGTTGGCAAGGTCGGCGCCCGAAAAGCCCGGTGTGCCGCGTGCGATCACCCGCGGAAGCACGTCCGGGGCAAGCGGCACCTTCTTCATGTGCACGCTCAGGATCTTCTCACGCCCATCGATATCGGGGATCGGTACGACAACCTGACGGTCGAAACGGCCCGGGCGCAGCAGCGCAGGGTCGAGCACGTCCGGCCGGTTGGTTGCTGCGATGATAATGATGCCTTCGTTGGCCTCGAAACCGTCCATCTCGACAAGCAGCTGGTTGAGCGTCTGCTCGCGCTCATCGTTCGAATTGCCAAGGCCGTGGCCGCGGTGGCGGCCAACCGCGTCGATTTCGTCGATGAAAACGATGCAAGGCGCATTCTTCTTGGCCTGATCGAACATGTCACGCACCCGGCTGGCGCCGACGCCGACGAACATCTCGACGAAATCCGACCCGGAAATGGTGAAGAAGGGGACGCCGGCCTCGCCGGCAATCGCGCGCGCCAGCAACGTCTTGCCGGTACCGGGCGAGCCCACGAGCAAGGCGCCCTTGGGAATCTGGCCGCCGAGCTTGGAAAAGCGGCTCGGATCACGGAGAAACTCGACGATCTCCTGCAGTTCCTCGCGCGCTTCATCAATACCGGCAACGTCATCGAAGGTGACCTTGCCGGACCGTTCGGTGAGCAGCTTTGCCTTGGACTTGCCGAAGCCCATCGCCCCGGAGCCGCCGCCCTTCTGGACCTGCCGGAGCGCAAAGAAGGCCACGCCCAGAATAAGGAGGAACGGCAACGACTGCGCCAGGATGTAGAGCAGAAGGTTCGGCTCCTCCTGCGCCTTGCCTGCATAGCGCACGCCGTGCTCCTGCAGGAGCTTGGTGAGTTCGGCATCGCCGGGGACCGGGACAGTGCTGAATTGCTGGTCGTTCTTGAGCGTGCCGGTGATCCGGTCCGGGCCGACCTGCACTTCGCGCACATTGTCCTGCACAACACTGGCGCGGAAATCGGAATAGGGGATCATCGTTCCCGCCGGATCGGTGCGCGTGTTGAACATGGATACGACGAGCAGAAGCGCGAGGAAGATACCGCCCCAGATCAGGAGGCTCTTGATCCAGGGATTGCCCTGCGGCTGGTCGTCATTCATGGCGCGGCTTTCGATCCGGGGTAATTTGTACCCCTTCAATGTAGGGCGACCTTGGGGAATGGCAATATAACCCGAGGTGCGAATTTCTTGCCCCTAGGGACTTCCCGGCGACGACTCGGCTCCGCGCCTTGGTTCTGGAGCAAGTACGAACCGCCATTCGGTTTTTCGGCCATCGCCCCGCACCCCGGCGAGTGTGGCAATCCCGCCTGCACGGAGGCGATCATGCCAGCGGGCAAGCGCATTTCCGCGGGGCTCGCGGCCGCCAAGGTCTTTGACGATCCTCTCCAGTACGCGCAGTGCCACAACCTTCGGAACGCCGCCTGGATCCCAGCACCTGATGCCACCGCCTGCCCTGACAGCGGCAAAGCAGCGCTCGGCCACCCATTCGATGGCGGCATCCGCTTCGGCAAGGTGCCGCGCGCTGGTAGCGACGGCCAGCGGATCAAGATCAAGGCCAAGATTGAGCCTTGCACGCATTCTGGCACGCTCGAAGCGGATGTCGCTGTTCGAAGGATCGAGCACGGACTCGATGCCAGCTTCGTCAACAATCCGGCCCAGATCGCTACGGCGCCAGCCGAGCAAGGGGCGCAGAAGAAGACATCGGAGCTCCCCGGGCAGCCGGGAGCTTGCTCGCATCGCTGCAAGCCCCCGAACACCGCCACCGCGGGACAACCGCATCAGGAGCGTCTCGGCCTGATCATCGGCATGATGGGCCGTTACGACGGCGCCGAGCCCATTCCGGACAGCCCATTGACCCAGCACGGCATAGCGGGCCTCACGCGCGCGCTCCTGCAAGGCGGCCCCCGGCGAGAGTGCGATCGACAGGGTATCATTCGGGATGCCGCGCGCCTTGCACACGGATGAGACAAATCGTGCTTCCGCAGCGCTCTCCGGACGAAGGCCATGGTCGACGGTCGCAACCATGAACGAGCCTGGGAGTACGCAATGTGCCAGGAGCAGCAGGCCAAGGCTGTCCGGCCCACCTGATACTGCCAGTCCTACAGGCTCGCGACCGGGCCAGATCGCCTTCCAATCCGCAGCGAAGCGGGCTGACAGTGCGGTATCAATTGCAGACCACCGGCTTGGTCGCCGCCTCATACTGCGATTTCAAACGCCCGGTCAGCTCCGACGGATATGTCTGGCGGAACTCCGCGAAAGCAACGCACGCGCGCTTCTCTTCCTTGAGCCTACTCATCGCGACGCCAAGATAGAGCAAGCTATCGGCGGCACGATCACCCTTACGATCGACCTGGTAGTTCTGGAGGAAATACTGCGCAGCAGTTCCCGGCTTCCCGTCGTCAAGGTAGGCCCGCCCAAGCAGGTTCCGGGCATAGCTGATGCGAGCATGGCGCGGGTATTGCTGAACGACGCGCAGGAGCTGCTGCTGGGCCTCGGGGAAGAACTTGGCCTCCCACAGCCGGTAGCCATACGTATATTCGTCCTCGCCCTTATCATCGGTCGAAGGCTTCTCGATCGCCATGACTGCCGCGATGCGATCGGGAGACGCGTCAGTCTTGGCTGCTTCGGGTTTCGCGGCTTCGGGCTTGGCAATCGCAGACTTTGTCGCGGGTTTGGTTTGTGCCGAAGGTTCTGCGGCAGGCGTTGCCGCTGCAGCCATCGGCACTGGCACGGGCTGCGCTGCGGCGGTCGAAGTGGTCGCCGCAGGAGCCGCAGCCGCCTCAAGGGCCGCAAGTCGAGCCTCGAGCTTGGCGACGTGATTCTGGTTTTCCTCGCTAGCTGCGGTCAGCCGCTGCAACTGCGCTTCCACTGCGTCCATGCGCGTCAGCAAATCGGTTACGGCCGTCGGTGCCGGAGCAGAGGGAGCCGTGCTGCCGGAAGGCGGCGTGATCTCGGGCGTAAACGTCTTGCCTGCACCATCAGGGAAAACCTTGCGCTGAACCGCCCGAAGCTCCGACTCAATGCGCCGCAGGCGCACGTCAGTGCTTTCTGGCGCAGACTGCGCATGAGCAGTGGGCAGGAATCCGATAGGCCCAAGCGTTGCCGAAACGGCTACGAGGGCAAGGGCCATCGCCGAACCTGTACGGCCAGAGCCAAGCATGATCTTCATTGTAACTCCCGTCGGATCATCACGACTTCCATGCGCCGCCTTGAGGTATGCGCGCAAGCATCTCGACGAGAATTGGTTGCCCGATCGAAGGGTTTCTCACAGATCGCCGCTATTTTTGGGAGAGTCGCGGCGGATTGGTGCCGCGCGCGTGCCCTCCCCCGACGCTGGCGCGGCCTTACGCGCACGCAGGCTTGCCGCGTCGACCGGCACGTCCTTCATGACCTTCTCGGCGTCGGCAAGGCGCGGAATGGGCTGACCCGCGATCGTGATCGAAAGGGCGTCGGGTC
Organism: uncultured Novosphingobium sp.; assembly: GCA_964592205.1. Classification (GTDB taxonomy): domain Bacteria; phylum Pseudomonadota; class Alphaproteobacteria; order Sphingomonadales; family Sphingomonadaceae; genus Novosphingobium. The sequence continues at coordinate 34,284 of CAZQEH010000014.1, read as the reverse complement.
GACCAGTCCAGAGCTTGGGTCCCGCTGCATCGCCGGGCAGCGTGTAGCTTTCGCCCTTAGCAAGCTGCTTCTGCATCAACTGCTTGCCCTGGCCGTCGTAGAACTTGACCCAGATGCCTTGTTCCAACGCGGTGAAGACAATAGGGCCATTCTCCGATGGCTGGGTGCTGGCCCCCTGCGTGGCCGGAACGGGCTTGCCGACCGGGACAACCGCCGGTTGCTCAGGCGCGTGGACGAGCGAGGGCAACGAGACTGCCGGCGCATAGTAGCTGCGCCAGAAAATTCCGCCCATTGCAAGAATGCCGCCCACCAGCAGCAGCGCGAGCCAGCCGACGAGCCGCGAAGGTGTCTTGGCCGGATCGCCGACCTCGAACTGGTTGAGCACTTTCGGCTCAATACGCGGGGCACTCCCCTGAAGTTCCAAGCGGACCGCGTTGGCAATCTCGGTGCCTCCAAGACCAACAGCACGCGCATACGCCTTCGCGAAGCCAATCGCGTAGGGACGCCCCGGCATCGCACCATAATCGCCTGCCTCCAGCGCCTCGATATGTCGCAACGTGACGCGCGTCCGCTGCGCGACGTCCTTGGGACTAAGTCCAAGTGCCTGACGGGCAGCAACCAGCCGCGCCGATACGCCCACTGGCGCAGCGCCAACCGTGCGTAAACCTGGCGAAAGCGCTTCGTCTCCGGAACCAGCCGGATCGTGCGAAAGGTCAGCCGAGACCCTATTGCGTTCGCCGTCCTTTGCCACGGCGTAGCTCCCGTCGTTCATTGTTGTTCCGGGTATTCTCTGTTTGGTTGCGAGCCCGTGCGGAGGCAGCATGCCCCGAGCCGAAAAGTCAATGACTTTGAATCTGTAACGGTATGATGTGACGCGTTGATGCGATGAGTTCAATCGTAGTCAATGCCACGCGCGGTAGCCCACGCCGCGATCTCCGCACGCAGATTGGCCGGGGGCCGCGCAAGCCAGCCCTCCATTGCCGACTGGATCGCGCCGAGTTCCACCTTGCGGACCAGTTCCTTGATCGGCCCGACAGCCGCCGGCGTAATCGAAAGCCGGGTTATGCCGATCCCAAGCAGGGCAAGCGCCTCTAGCCGGCGACCGCCCATCTCGCCGCACACGGTAACGTCGGTGCCCGACGGAGCAACGGTCAGCATCACCCGGCGCAGAAACCGCAGGATCGCGAGAGACAGCCAGTCATACCGTTCCGCAAGTTTCGGATTTGCCCGATCGGCTGCAAAGAGAAACTGGGTAAGGTCATTCGTGCCGATCGAGAGGAATGACAGCCGTGGCGCCAGCACATCAAGGCATTCCGCCAGAGCAGGCACCTCAAGCATCGCACCATAGCGTATCGCATCGGGCAGCAGCTTTTTCTGCTGCTTTAGAAAGGCAAGCTGGCTTTCGAACACGGCACGAGCCGCATCGAACTCCCATGGCTCGGTGACCATCGGGAACATCACATTGAGCGTACGTCCACCAGCGGCTTCCAGCAGCGCGCGTGCCTGCACCTTCAGAAGTCCGTCCCGCTCCAGGGCCACACGCAGCGCGCGCCATCCCATGGCGGGATTTTCCTCAGTCTCGCCATCGTTGTGGCGCAAATACGGAAGAACCTTGTCACCGCCGATGTCGACAGTACGGAACACCACCGGTCGATCACCGGCTGCGTCCAGCACATCGCGATACAGCCGCGTCTGGCGTTCGCGCGCAGGGAGCGTCGCCGAAACCAGGAACTGGAACTCGGTTCGAAACAGACCGATCCCGTCCGCGCCGGTCAGGTTGAGCATCGGCATGTCATCGCGCAGGCCCGCGTTGATCATCACAAGGACGCGCTGGCCATCCGCTGAAACCGGCTCGACATCGCGCATGGCCGCATAGAGCGCCTGCCGTTCACGATTGCGCGCAAATCGCGCCTCAAAAGCTTCGATGAGGGTAGAAGCTGGACGAACATCAACAACACCCTGATCGCCGTCGAGCAGCAGATGGTCGCCCTCGCGAACCTTGGCGCGGAGCCCCCGGATACGCCCGACCACGGGGATACCCATGGCGCGCGCCACGATCACCACGTGCGCGGTCAATGATCCTTCTTCAAGGATCACACCCTTGAGGCGCCGCCTGTCGTATTCGAGCAATTCCGCCGGGCCGAGATTGCGTGCAATCAGGATCGCATCGCCCTTGAGCCCGAGGCTAGCCGCGGTTCCCAGCTGGCCGGAAACAATGCGGAGCAGGCGGTTGGAGAGATCCTCCAGATCGTGCATGCGATCGGCAAGCAGCGGATCGTCGATTTGGCGCATGCGCATGCGGGTGCGTTGTTGCACCCGTTCGATCGCGGCCTCTGCGGTAAGCCCGGAATCAATCGCTTCGTTGATCCGCCGACTCCACCCCTCGTCATAGGCAAACATCCGGTAAGTCTCGAGGACTTCCTCGTGCTCTCCGCCCATGCCGAACTCGGCCTGGCTCGCCATGCGGTCGATCTGCTCGCGCATCTTGTCGAAAGCGAGATAGACCCGTTGGCGCTCCGCCTCGGTGTCTTCCGCGACAACATGCTCGATTGTCACGCGGGGCTGGTGGAACACCGCAATGCCGCTGGCGAGGCCCTTCACCAGCGTAAGGCCCGGGATCCGCTCGTGCCCGGTAAGGTGCGCATCGGCGCCGAGAACATCTTCCTCGTCAATCAGGTCAGCGTTGGCAATGAGTTCCGAAAGCACCATTGCGACGGTCTGCAGCGCCTCGATCTCCACTTCCTCATAGCGCCGTGGCTCGACATGCTGGACCCCCAACACACCGACAGCTCGCGCGCGGCGAACGATCGGGACGCCCGCAAAGGAGTGGAAGCGTTCCTCGCCGGTTTCCGGGAAGAACGCGAAATCGGGATGAGCCGCCGCTTCGGCAAGATTGAGGGTTTCGATGTTCGCGGCGATGGTGCCGACAAGGCCCTCGCCGACTGACATCCGCGTTACGTGGACGGCCGCCTGATCCAGACCGCGTGTGGCGAACAGCTCGAGCATGCCCTCGCGCAACAGGTAGATCGAGCAGACCTCGCTGTTGAGCTTGTCACCAATGATATCGACGATCTGGTTGAGCTTTGCCTGCGCACCGGCGCGCGATGCCATGACCTCGTGGAGCGATGTCAGGATCGCGCGGGCAGCGGCAGCAGCGGTGATCATGGGTGATGGCCTAGCGCAGACAAGGCGGTTTGCAAACCGCGGCGCTTTTGGCGTTCATGAATTCGTATCCGGCAGAAGCAAAACCACGCCCCAGATGTCCCTTTGGCGCCTCGGGTGCGGCCTGCGCGGTCGCGGCGGGTCGGCCGGGGAGCCCGGCCAACCGGCCGCAATTCATTGGCGGCGAGAGTTCAATGAACCTGTTGAACCTGCGCGAGCTCTTCCTTGATTCGCAGTTTTCGGCGCTTTAGTTCCTTGAGCAACGCATCGTTGGGCGACGGACGGCCCTGTTCTTCGGCAATGCGCCGTTCAAGACCGGCATGTTTGGATTCCAGAGCGCTGATATGCGACAGTTCCATGCGGCAACCTCCTCAAGGACACCAGCTTCAACCCACCCCGGCGGCAGGATCGCTGCCGGAGCATATCGGGCCGAAGTTTCGCGCCGGCACGGACGTGTCTGCCTCGACTCGTCCGAGCGGGCGCGTTGTCATGCTCCCACAATCGCCGTATCTTGCAAGTCTATCTGCGTCGGGATGTCCAATGCGGGCGTTTGCGCGTATCCGGTTGCAGCGATCTGTTAATGCGGGGTGGTCTGCAGTTGCGCCGGATGGCGGAAGGCAGCCTGGCCGTGCAGGGCGATATCTGGGAGTGGCACGGTTGACCGAAGATGAAATGCGCAAGCGGCTTGAAATGCTGCGGATCGAGCATCGCGATCTCGACGCGGCCATCGATGCCCTGTCCGGAACCGGCGCGCACGATCAATTGCAGGTCGCGCGGCTCAAAAAACGGAAGTTGCGGCTGAAGGACCAGATCGCCCTGCTGGAGGACTATCTGATTCCCGACATTATTGCCTGATTACAGTTTCTTGACTCCCGCTGAACGGCAAACCCACAAGCAGGTTGGGCGTATCGTTCCGGCACAGTTTCAAAACGTGGTGAATGCGGCATAGGGCGTGTGTTGAAGGGGGGCCCGGGATGGGCTTAAGCGCATGCCATGGCACTCATGCCCAACCTCAATCCGCGCATAATCGAAGCGCTCTATACCGAGGCACTCGTGCTCGCCGAGGAAGTACGCGCTGTTTTTGACCGGTTGCGCCAAGGCCAGGACAAGCGAGCGCTGGTGGGAGCAAACGACGATCCTGACGCGGATCTGGCACATGTCCAGGCAAGCTGCGAGGCCCTGCGCACAACGACACGGATCATGCATTGTCTGGCGTGGCTGCTCAATCACCGCGCCTATTTTGCGGGAGAACTCAGCGAGTTGCAGCTGCGCAGGCATGGCCGGCTGATTGCCAATTTCCCGCTGAGTGATCCCGTACAGGTGATGAACCTTCCCCCAGATGCCCAGCGCTGCGTGCAAGAGAGTGAGCGGCTCTATGCGCGCATCCAGCGCCTTGAGCACGCATGGCGCGGCGACGCTGAAACTCTCGGTAGTGCCATCGAGCGCTTGCGCCACAGGTTGGCAGCAGCAATCCCGGCGGCGTCCTGATTCCACCGAGGCAGATAAAGCGACACAGCGTTGCACCTCTGCCCGAAAATCCTCATATCGCGTTCATGGCTTCAATTAATCCTGCGCCGGGCATCACCATCCCCGATCGTTCCGAATGGAACACCGGCCATGCGGTTCTGGTCGAGCCGCAGGTTCGGCGCGTTCTGGCGCCAAACCCTTCACCCTACACGTTCAACGGCACGCAAACCTATCTCGTGGGCAGCGGACGCGATGTCGCGGTCATCGATCCCGGCCCGACCGGTACCGGCGTAGCAGGCCATGCCGATACGAACGGCGAAGGGCATGTCGATGCCATCCTCAAGACGATCTCCGGCCAGCGCCTGGTTGCCATCATGTGCACGCATACCCACCGCGATCACAGCCCCGCCGCGCTGCCACTCCAGGCCGCAACCGGTGCGCCGATCATTGGCTGCGCTGCACTCGCCATTGATGATAGTGGCGCCGGAATTGGCGTAAGGGCGGATGCCGAGTTCGATCCGCTCTACAAGCCCGACCGGGTTCTGGCGGACGGAGAACAGTTGTCCGGCGACGGCTGGACGCTCGAGGCGGTCGCTACTCCGGGCCATACCAGCAATCACTTGTGCTATGCGCTTCTGGAAACCGGCGCTCTGTTCACCGGAGACCATGTGATGGGCTGGTCCACCACTGTCGTATCACCGCCAGATGGCGATATGAGCGCCTACATGCTCTCGCTGCAGAAGCTCCGGACGCGCGAGGATCAGGTCTACTACCCCGCGCATGGCCCGGCCGTTACGAAGCCGCAGCAGCTTGTGCGCGGAATGATCGGGCACCGCAGGCAGCGTGAAGCGCAGATTTTGCGCCTTTTGGGCGAGGCCTCGTTCACGATCCCCGAGATGGTTGCCCAGATGTACAAGGGCCTCGATCCCCGCCTCAATGGGGCAGCCGGGCGCTCGGTGCTGGCGCATCTCATCGATCTCGAAACGCAGGGCCGCATCGCGCGGGGGGCAGAGGCGCCGGAACTGCAATGGACCTTGATCGCCTGACCTCCGACGCCGCGCCACCCGCTGCGGCCAAACCGGTATCCTGGCGGCCGGCAATCCTGCCGTGGCTGTTGTTTCTGTGCGCCGCAGCGCTCGCGGCCTGGCTGGCATGGCAGATGTGGCGGCCTGCATCGATGGGAGATCCGCTCGCCACGAGTTTGGTCGCCTTCAACAAGCAGGATCGCCTGACGGTGTTCAGCGCCGAGTTGGCGCCGGTCGTCTCAAGTGACGACAGCCGTTTGTTCGGCCTCGTTACTTCTCATCAGGTCGCGGTCATCCCGGCAAGGATCGACTATGCCATCGATCTTGGAAAAGTCGGTCGCGACCGCATGCACTGGGACTTGGCAAGCAGGACATTGACCATGCGCCTGCCCGCGCTCGAGGTGACGCGCCCGAACCTCGACGAAGCGCGCGCGCAATATCTGCGCGAAGGCGTGTGGATCACCCGAGCAGCGCAGGGCAAGCTGACGCGGGACAACACTAAGCTGGCCGAGCAGCAGGCAATGGCGCAGGCCGCGAATCCGGTCTTGATGGGGCTGGCGCGATCTGCGGCGAAGGACGCCATCCGCCAGAATCTTGCCATCCCCTTGCAGGTTGCGGGATTCGGCGACGTCAAACTATCAGTTTCAATTGATGGCGAACCTGCAAGGCAATAGCCTGCCGGTTCGGAAGCGGTTTGCCCAGGCATCGTGATGCGGGCGAGCCATGAGAGTGGGGCAATGGACTTGGCAACGCTGCAAGCGCGCGATTCGTATCTTTCGGACCAGCTGTTTTTCACGCGTCTCGCGCAGGTGCTCGCTGGCCTGATCGTCTTCGGTTTTCTGCAGTGGGCCTTGCGGGGCTTCGTCGATCCTGTCCGGACGCCGCTCTACATCCACGCCCACAGCGTTGCCATGCTCGGCTGGCTGGGCACGATCGTTACGCAAAACCACCTTGCAGGCAGCCGGAACCTAGCATTGCACCGCAGGCTTGGCTGGGCCAGTCTCGCCCTCGTCCTCGCGATCGCGGGGCTTGGTACACTCGCGGGCCGCATGGCGCTGGCCACGCACCGCGTTCCGCCATTCTTCACTGATTCCTATTTTCTGGCGCTGACGCATGTCGAGGTGATCGTTTTCGCACTCATGGTGGCGTCCGCCATAGCGTTGCGCAGGCAAACGCAGTGGCATCGGCGCCTGATGATCGCTGCGACCGTGGTCCTGATGGAACCGGCTCTCGGGCGGCTCCTGCCCATGCCCCTGCTGGGCCAGGTTGGCGGAGGATGGATCGAGGCGGCGCTCCAAGTTGGCTTTCTAGGGATCATGGCCCGCCATGACGCAAGGGTGCTTGGCCGCATTCATCCTGCCACGCTCGTCGGCATGGGACTCGTCGTCGCGGTACACGCGCTGATTCAGGTGCTGTCCGCGATGCCGATCGTGGCAGCGTACGCAGTGGCTATTGCCCGTAGCTCCGGGGGTGCCTAAGTGCCGGCGCAAGGGGTGAGGGCACCTGCCTTCCAGTGACCAGGGGATTTCGAGCTATGACAGCCCAGCCCGCCAACCTTTCCGGTCTCGATCTGCGAGCCGAGATCGATCGGCTGCGTCAGGACCGCAAAGCGGTAATCCTCGCGCACTACTACCAGAAGCCCGAGATTCAGGATCTTGCCGACTTCGTCGGCGATTCGCTCGAACTCTCGCGCAAGGCTGCGGCAACCGATGCCGAAGTCATCGCCTTTTGCGGCGTGAAGTTCATGGCGGAAACCGCCAAGATCCTGAGCCCGGAGAAGATCGTGGTCTTGCCCGACATGGATGCCGGTTGCAGCCTCGAAGATTCGTGCCCGCCTGAAAAGTTCCGCGCGTTTCGCGAGGCACACCCGGATCACATCGCGCTCACCTACATCAACTGCTCGACCGAAGTGAAAGCGCTGAGCGACGTCATCGTGACGTCATCAAGCGCCGAGACGATCCTTGCTCAGATCCCGCCCGAACAGAAGATCATCTTCGGGCCGGACCGGCATCTGGGTGGCTACCTCAACCGAAAGTTCGGGCGCGATATGCTGCTTTGGCCCGGTGTCTGCATCGTGCACGAGGCTTTTTCCGAGACCCAACTGCTCAAGCTGATGGCCCAGCATCCCGGCGCGCCCGTCGCGGCCCATCCGGAATGCCCGCCGACGATCGTCGACCATGCAGACTATGTCGGATCGACCAGCGGCATCCTGCAGTTCGCGCGCTCCTTTCCCGGCGACACCCTGATCGTCGCGACCGAACCGCACATCATTCACCAGATGCAGCTCGCGCTTCCGGACAAGACGTTCATCGGTGCCCCGGGTGCTGATGGGAACTGCAACTGCAACATCTGCCCGTACATGGCGCTCAACACGCTCGAGAAGCTCTATGTTGCGCTGCGCGATCTGACCCCGCGGGTGGAAATCGAAGAAACCTTGCGGCTTGGCGCCAAGAAGAGCCTCGATGCCATGCTCTCCATGGCAAGCGGAACTATCGGCCAAGGTGATCTCGGCGCGCGCAAGTAAGGCAAAGAGGGACGGCATGAGCACTTCTACATCGACGGCCCGATCTGCGCCGGGCAAGCGACCGGCGCGGGCGCGGGAGATGCAAGACGCGCTCAACCACTACCTCTACCACCCGCTGGCCTGGCAGCTTGCCCGCCTGCTCGCGCCGACGCCGATCACCCCCAACATGGTCTCCGTGTTCGGCGGGTTAATGGTGGTGGCCGCCGGCGCGGTCTACTGGAGCACATCCGGGCCGGTCTGGGCGCTGCTCGGCATGCTGCTCCACATGTCGTGGCATGTGGTTGACGGAGCGGATGGCGATCTCGCCCGCATCACCGGTCGCACAAGCCCGCTGGGCGAACTGGTCGATGGAATCTGCGACTATGCCAGCCACATCATCCTCTACGTCCTGCTTGCGCTCGTCCTGACCCGCACGCTCGGCCCGGGTTGGGCGTGGTTCTGGACGCTGGCTGCGGGCGCGAGCCATATCGTGCAGGCCAACCATGTCGAAGTGCAGCGCCGCTTCTACCAGCACTGGACTTACGGAACGCCATGGCTGCACAATTCGAGTGGCAACACGAGCGACCTATTCAAAGACAAGCGTGGCGTTGGCTGGCTGCTGCGCGCCTTTGTGGCAGGATACCTTCGTCTCGCGGCCGGCATGAGCCCGAACGCCCTGCGGATTGACGCTGCGGTGACCAAGGTAATGACGAGCGACCCTGCGCTTCTGGCCCGGATCAGAGCGGAAGTTCAGCGTGAACAGCGCCCACTTCTGGGTATGCTGCGGTATCTCGGACCCAATCCGCGCGCGATCCTGCTCGGCATTGCAATGGTCGCGGGCAGCCCGCTCTGGTACTTCCTGTACCTGTCCGTAGCCCTCAATCTCCTGCTCATGCTGTCGGTGCGGCTCCACGACGCAGCGGCAGGCCGCGTCGTTGCCCGGCTTGAGCTGCCCTAGAACGGGCCGCGATCAGGCCGCGGCGTCGCGGCGTATGCCGAACGCGCAGATCAGTATGACAGTCAGGGCAAGCAGTTCGACCGCGCCCCACGCCAGCCAGTTCGAATGGTTGTAAAGCCAGACTCCGATCGCTGGTGAGATGATGTAGGCCGAGCCGTTGACGGCAGCGACAATCCCGGCGGACTGGCCCTGCTCGGCCGGGGTGACAGCAAGGCTGGCGCCGGAGGTAAATCCAGGGCGAAACAAGCCAAAACCCAGCGAGCAGATGGCAAAGCCGGTCGCGATGGCATGGAGATCGCGGCCCGCAGCCATGCCCAGCGTGCCGACGGCCACAAGGCTCATCCCCCAGAGAGTCGACGTGCGCGGCCCAAGCTTCATCATCGGGATCAGGCCCCACTGCGCCAGCAGCGTAGCGACCGCGCCGCACATCAGGACCAAGCCGATCGGTCCCGCCGCCGCATCGGGCTGGTGGCGCAGGCCCAGCCGGTCAAGGAGCAGGAAGCCAATGACACCGAGCAAGATCGATTGGGCCTGCCCGCCAAGGGTTCCCGCCGCAAGCCATGCCCGCAAACGCGGATCGCCCCAGCGCAACCGTCCCAACTCCGAATTGGCCGAATGCTCATCGAATGCGAAGTCACCGTGAAGGTGATCGATCGCAGCATCGTCCGCCTTGCCCATCCGCGGGCTCGAGGATGCGCTCATGGGCTCCCCGAGGATCTCGCCGCGTCCGGCGAAGCGCGGATCGTCGTTGGGCAGCCTTAACCGCAACAGCACGAGAACGATGATAGCTGCCAGCGTGAAGCCGGCGAACGGGCCGATCAGGCCGATGCCGGGCAAGATCAGCAACGGCGCGAGAGCCGGGCCAAGCACGGTTCCGAGACCGAAGCTCGAGGAGACCATCGACAGCGCCTGCGTGCGCTCGGCCCGACTGGTCCGGCTGGCCACATAGGCCTGTACCGCAGGCGGCGCTGCCGAGCCGAACCCGCCGTAAAGCGAACGCGCCGCCGCGAACAGGAGAATGGCGGTGAGCCCGCTGACCGCCCCTCTCAATCCAGCGTAAAGAGCCGCGCCGCAAAGCGCGAACGAGATCGCGAAACCGACAAGGCCCAGCGCCATCATCGCCTTGCGTCCACGCCGGTCGGAGCGCCGTGCCCAGAACGGCGCGAGCAGCATCCACAGCAGGGCTGACCAGCTGTAGGCGAGGCTCACCCAGACGTCCGCGATCCGCAGATGCGTGCCGATAGACGGCATGACCGACTGCATCGCGGTATTGCCCGCCGCAGTAACCAGCATGACCATGAAAAGCAGCGCCATGCGGCTCCGCGGGAGCTGGACGTCAGCCGCGTCCATCGCCGTCACCGGACTGCAGGGCCAGCCGGATCGCTGGCCAGCTGGCTGTAGACGGCCGCAAGCATGGCCACAAAGTAGGTGTAGCCGATGGCAAGCAACACGCCGGCAACCCCTTCGCCGAGCAAACGCTGCGGCTCGCCCTTGAACATGAGCACCAGCACGACGCCAACGACCATCATGACCAGACCATAGACGACGAGAAACACGAAAGCGGCCAGACCGATGAAGAGCAGGAGCCGCCCTGCATTGCGCCGGGTAAGTCTGACACTTTCCCGGATGGCCGCAACGGGATTGCGCATGCCGGTGCCGGCAACCACGGGTCCGACAAGCATGGTGCGCATGATGGGATAGAGCAGGAGCCCCAGAGCCACTGAAACTGCCAGCCGATCTGGAAGGAGCAGGGACAGCAGAGTGGCCAGCGCCATCGAGACCGGCACGATGGCGAGCGCGATCAGCAATTGCGCGGCGAAATAGGACGGCAAAATGCGCACGCTTTGTCGGATGGCCTGCCCCACTGTGGGTCGTGCCATATCGAGCATGGCGACCAGCATCGTCAGCATCCCGGCCATCGGAAGCAACGAAAAGAGCAGAAGGACAGGCAAGGAACTGGCGTAGTAGTCCTGCATGCACGCCAGCACCTGCGCTTCCGTCATCTCCGGCGTCATCGCCGGAGAGGGCACAAACACGGCGCTGGCAAGACCGGGGAGTATATAGAACACCCCGGCAATCGCCATCAGCAGGTCACGATTGGCGGCGACCAAGCGCGTGGCATTTGCCCAGGCCGCACTGCTGTCCAAAGTCGTCACGGCAGTCGTATCCCTTTCTGGCGCTGCCCTAGCAGTACTGAAAGGGATGCGCACCCCCCCGCTGCGGCGCAATCCGCCCTTACTCGCCCTTGCCACCAAGCGGCCACGCGTTCATGCGCATGGGTCATGCAAGTCTCGGATCAGATAGAAATCAGGCAGTCGCAGAGCCTGATACCGTATCGTGAGGCCCTCGAAGAGATGACGGCCCGCAACGCTGCCGTGCATGATGGCGGGGCAGGCGAGCTGATCTGGCTGCTCGAACACCCGCCAGTTTACACCGCAGGAACCAGCGCCGCGGCCGACGAACTGCTCGATCCTCGCTTCGATGTCGTCGAGGCCGGGCGAGGCGGGCGCTATACCTACCACGGTCCGGGCCAACGCGTTGGCTATCTCGTCCTCGATCTGGGGAAACGCGCGCGCGATGTTCGCGGGTTTGTCCATGCCGTCGAAGGCTGGGTCATTGATACGCTGGCCGATTTTGGCGTGGAAGCGTGGCGGGCTGCGGGACGCGTCGGGATCTGGACGCGCGGCGCAGACGGCACGGAAGCCAAGATCGGCGCGATCGGAATCCGCATCCGCCGCTGGGTGACGATGCACGGCTTTTCGGTGAATCTGGCGCCAGACCTCGCGCATTTCGGCGGAATCGTGCCTTGCGGCATCGAAGACTATGGTGTCACAAGCCTGGCTGCCCTTGGCATTTCGGTTGCGCCGGAAGAATGGGATCGGGCATTGCTGGCCAGAACCGAAGCCTTTCTCGCCCGCCTTGAACCGCGCGGTATGGAAGGCACCGCCGCCAAGGACGTGTCATGATCCGTTTGCTACCCTCTCGATTGCCGCTACTCGCCCTCGTGCCGCTGCTGCTGCTTGGCGCGTGCGGCAAATCGTCCGCGCCGCAGGCGGGCCCTACCGCCAGCGGGGAAATCCTGCCGGGTTCGGTCAGCGACGCGATGCTCGATACCGATCGGTCGCAGGCGCAAGCGCCGTTGGCTCCAACTGCGCACAGTTCCACGCCAAAGGTGGATTCAAGCGCATCGGCAGACGCTTCGGATGCTGCCACAGACGCTGCCCCGCCCGCTGAAGCCGCACCGGCCGACACCGCTGCCCCCCGGCCAAAGCCGGCCGCCGCGCCCAAGTCCGCAACACCCTGACCTTGCGGTCTAGTCGATGCCGAGCTGCGCTTTCGCCTGGCGCAAGTGCGGTTGATCGAGCATCCGACCGTTCAGCTGGAGCGCACCCACCCCCGGATTTGCCGCGAATGCATCGACAATGGCCCGCGCATGGGCAAGCTCCTCCTCGCTCGGCGTGAAGGCCGCGTTGATCAGTGGTACTTGCGAGGGATGGATCGCCAGCATGCCCGCAAAGCCATCGGCACGCGCCGCTTCCGCCGCCCGCTTGGTGCCCTCGAGATCCCGGAAATCTGCATAGAGCGTATCGATCGCCCAGACCCCGCGGGCATGGGCAACGAGCAGGGTCTGGGCACGCACGAAGCGGAACGCATCGGTCCATTGGCCAGTTGCATCGCGCTTTCGCGCGGCCCCAAGCTCGGCCGAAAGGTCCTCGGCACCCCAGGTCAGGCCTGCCAGCCGGGGCATCGAGGCATCCATATAGGCCGAAATGGTCAGCGCGGCGCGCGGCGTCTCGCTGACCAGTGGCAGGAGGCGGGTCTGGCCGTTGGGAATGCCGTGGCGCTGTTCAAGTTCGTAGATCTGCGCCGCGACCTGCCGGATCTGCTCGGGCCCATCCGCCTTGGGCAGCATGATGCCCTCCGGTGCCCCTGACATGACAGCGGCAAGATCCTCCTGCCACAGGCCGGTTTCGACGGCATTGATCCGTACCCACCGTGCCTGCTTGCGCATCGTGATCTGGCGCTTGTGCACTTCCAGCCAATCACGCGTGATCCGGCGCGCCGCCGGCTTGGCTGATACGGCAACCGCATCCTCCAGATCGACGATCAGCGCATGCGCGCCCGTCTCAGGAGTCTTGAGCAGTTTCTTCTCGCTATCGCCGGGAACAAACAGCCAGGATCGGGGAATCGTGCGCATATGGTGCTCCTATGGCCTCGATCGGAGGTGGGGCCGGTTCAGGCGGTGGCGCGGGCCTGCTGATCGGCAAGGGTCGGATAGTCGATATATCCGACTTCACCGGGGAAGTACCACGTCTGCGGCACGCCGACATTCGGCGCGAGTTCCGCACCGCTGCGGATGCGCTCCACAAGATCGGGGTTCGAGATATAGGGCCTGCCGAAACTGATCGCATCCGCGCGGCCGGAGGCGACATCCGCAGCGGCACCCTCAGGCGTGTAGTCGCTGTTGAGCACCAGCGGTCCGGAATAGTACTTGCGGAAGACATGATCCTGTGGTGGCACGGTCGTCGTACCAAACGTACCCTCGGGCCCCGGCTGGCGCAGTTCGATGAACGATACCTTCAGCGCCTCGAGAACGCGGGCCGCCTCGGCGAAGAGAGTGGCAGGATCGCTATCATCGACACCCTGGCTTTCGCCATTGGGAGACAAGCGGATCGACACGCGATCAGCACCCCAGATCGCAACGAGGCGCTCCATCACCTCGCGCATCAATCGGACCCGGTTTTCCGGGCTGCCGCCGTAATCGTCATCGCGAAGGTTCGACGAATTGCGGAGGAACTGGTCGATCAGGTAGCCATTCGCGCCGTGGAGCTGCACGCCATCGAACCCGGCACGCTTCGCGTTCTCGGCAGCGTGGCCATAGTCGTCGACGAGCCGCGGCATCTCATCAAGGCGCAGGGGCCGCGCGGCGACATTGTCCATGCGGCCTTCTGGCGTATGGGCCTGACCCGGAGCAGTCGTTGCAGACGCGGAGACGGGCAGCTCGCCGCCGAGGAAATAGGGATGCACGATCCGCCCCATGTGCCACAGCTGAAGGATGATGCGGCCACCCGCGTCATGCACCGCCTCGGTCACCGGCTTCCATGCCTCAACCTGCGCATCGGTCCAGATTCCCGGCGCACTGGGCCAGCCAGAACCTTCGCGGCTGATCCCGGTCGCTTCGCTGATGTTGAGACCGGCACTCGCCCGCTGGCGATAATAAGTCTGCATGATCTCAGTCGGGACGGCATCGGCACCGGCGCGGCCCCGCGTGAGCGGCGCCATCAGGATGCGGTTCGGTGCGGCGATCGCACCAAGCTGGATCGGCTGGAAAAGCGGTTCATGCATGGATTGGGCTCCTGAATGGAAATGCGGTAACTGATCAAGCACCCGCGCTATGCAGGAAGAGGGGGTTGGGAAACCTGAGCGGGCGCTCTATGGCCATGTTCGAAAGTGGGGGCATCGCCTGATCGGCGTCAGCCCCCCTAACCTGATAGCCCGGCCCCGTCGCGCCCGACAGGGTTTCCATTTGCAACCCAGCTAGGATGCCGGTGTCCGCATGACAAGCGCGAGTTGAACTGCGGACCATGACAAGCATCGACGACAGGCGTGACGACACCCACCCCGATCCGTGGCATTTCGCCGCACTGCTGGGCGGCAACTTTGCCCTCGCGCTCGGGCCGTGGTTCGTGCGCACGGCCGATTCAGGCCCGGTTTCGGCCGGCTTCTGGCGCTTGTTCCTACCCCTTCCGCTCCTCGCCGTGCTGGCGGTGCGGCAGCGTGCGTCCGTCAGGCCGGCAACGACGCGTGCGACGTGGCTGCTGATTCTCGCGGCAGGCGTATTCTTTGCGCTCGATCTGGCGAGCTGGCACATCGGAATCGCCCACACACGGCTCGGGAATGCTTCGCTCTTTGGAAACTCGGGAAGCTTGATCCTGATGGCGTGGGGCCTCGTCGTCGCCCGCCGGCTGCCGAGGCCAGTGGAGGTCGCGGCGATTGCGGCGGCGGTCTGCGGTGCGGCCATCCTGCTGGGGCGATCGCTGGCGATCGACCGCGCCACCTTGGTCGGCGACCTCTTCTGCATTCTCGCCGGGTTTTTCTACGTCTTCTACATCCTCCTGCTGCAGGGGGCGCGTGGCCGGCTGGAGAGTTGGGAGTTGCTGTGCGCCTCCACCATGGCGAGCGCTCCCGTCATGCTGGGAATCGCGATCTGGCTGGGCGAACCGATCTGGCCGCACGTTTGGTGGCCGCTTGTGGCCCTGGCCTTCTGCAGCCAGGTCGTTGGTCAGGGCCTGATCGTTTTCGCGCTCCGCCATTTTTCCGCGCTGATCATCGGCTTGGTGCTCCTCACTCAGCCTGCCGTTTCGATCCTTGTTGGCTGGCTGGCGTTCGGCGAGACGATGGGCGCGCTCGATGCGCTAGGCATGGCGCTGATCGCGGCTGCACTGCTAATGGGGAGGCTGAGCGAGAGCGGAGAACGTTGATTCGTGACCAACCCCCGGCCCCTCCCGCGGGCTGCTACTAGAGGCAAATGCACGATCAAAGGAGTTTGGAGAGCGATCTATATTGCGTTGCAGCATTTGCCCTGATAGCCAAATCTTGCGTTCGAGACGTGATTATCAAAGAGAAATCAGCATACTTTCAAAGCCTCACCAGCACACCTCTCCAATTCTTTCGCAACTGCAGCAGGATGGGAGAGTGGCCAGCTTGCCGCCCGTTTGTCCGCGCTTGCATGACGTAGCGGAAATATCCTTGCAATCTGGTCCTTTTGTGTGGAGTGAGGCAGTTTAGTTACAACGGCAATTCGTTTGTCCAAGGGGATCGGTTTAAATGAAGCCAATCAAGGTCGCAGTGATCGGCGTGGGCAACTGCGCAAGTTCACTGGTGCAGGGTGTAGAGTTTTACCGCAACACCAACTCTTCCGCTGGCCTGATCCATGAGCGCATTGGCGGCTATGGCGCCGGCGATGTCGAGTTCGTGATGGGTGTTGACGTCGATGCCCGCAAGGTCGGCAAGGATATTGCCGAAGCCATTTTCGCGGCGCCCAATTGCACCGCCGTCTTCCAGCCGACCGTTCCCGCCACGGGCGCCAAGGTGATGATGGGCAATATTCTCGATGGTGTTGCCGATCACATGACCGGCATGGGCGAGCGCGGCTTCATTCTGGCCGATGCGCCCGAAGCTACTCGCGAATCGATCGTTGCCGCGCTGCGCGAAACGGGCGCCGAAGTTCTGCTGAACTTCCTGCCCGTAGGGTCAGAAGCGGCCACCGAGTTCTACATGGAATGCGCCCTCGAAGCGGGCGTCGGTGTTGTGAACTGCATGCCGGTGTTCATCGCCAGCCGCCCCGAATGGGAAGCGAAGTTCCGCGCCAAGCGCATCCCGATCGTGGGTGACGACATCAAGGCGCAGGTCGGTGCAACGATCGTTCACCGCGTCCTGTCGAGCCTGTTCGGCGCGCGCGGCGTGACGGTAGAGAAGACCTACCAGCTCAACACGGGCGGCAACACCGACTTCATGAACATGCTTGATCGCCAGCGTCTCGGTTCCAAGAAGGAATCGAAGACCGAGGCGGTGCAGGCCATGCTCGCACAGCGCCTTGCTGACGAGAACATCCACGTCGGCCCGTCGGACTATGTGCCGTGGCAGAAGGACAACAAGCTTTGTTTCCTGCGCCTTGAAGGCACGCAGTGGGGCAACGTTCCGATGAACCTTGAACTGCGCCTTTCGGTTGAGGACAGCCCGAACTCGGCCGCCTGCGTGATGGATGCGATCCGCTGCTGCAAGGTCGCGCTTGAGCGCGGTGAAGGCGGGGCTTTGATCGGTCCCTCGGCCTATTTCTGCAAGCATCCTCCGCAGCAGTTCAACGACGACGTCGCGGCGCAGCTAGTCGACGAGTACATCTCGGAGACGGCGCTCGCTGCCGAGTGACCGTCTAACCTGCGCGTAACTGGCGGCGCCGGTCCTGATACAGGATCGGCGCCGTCTGCGTTAAGGGCCCCCGACTGGAATGAGGACATTTCCCATGGATGCCGTGATCATCGCTGCCGGCTATGGCAGCCGGCTGGCCTCGCTGTCGCCATCAAAGCCGCTGACACCGGTCTGCGGAGTCCCATTGATCGAGATCGGGATTCGCCAGGCCGCCGCTGCAGGCGTAACGCGCGTGATCGTGGTTACGGGCCACAGGGCCGAAGCGGTCGAGGGGTTCCTCGCTGAACTGGCCCGGCGCGTGGACGTCGATATCGCGCCGGTGCGGGTGGCGGACTGGAGCAAGCCGAACGGCTATTCCGTCATGGCCGGTGCCTCGCGCTGTGCCGGCGATTATCTGCTGATGATGGCCGATCACATGTTTGATAGCGCAATCCTTGCCGCCCTTCTTGCCGTTGGGAGCGAGGGCCGCGACGTCACGCTCGGCATCGACAGGCACACTACCAGCCCCCTCGTCGATCCAGAGGATGCGACCTGGGTCAAGACGGGCGCAAATGGCTTCATCAGCGCCATTGGCAAGACCATCTCCGCATGGGATGCCGTCGATTGCGGAGCGTTTCTAGCCACGCCGCGCCTTGCCGAAGCCATTGCTGCGGCCATCGCCGCAGGCAAGCCGGGCAGTCTTTCGGACGGCATGCAATGGTTGGCCGACCGCGGCCGCGCTGCCACCTATGATATCGGCGATGCCTGGTGGATGGATGTGGATGATCCGCGCGCCCATGCGCTTGCCGAGGAACTGGCCCCCCGCCATCTCACCGCCGCGTTTGCGGCAACCTGAGCAATCGGATCAGAATCTTTTCAGGTTGATCGTGATCGACTGATTAGGGTGCTCGATATTGATCAGCACTGAGCGAAGCGACGGTGGTCCCAGGAAAATCGTGGGATTGTTGGAAAATCCGACGGCCTCACTGGGAATGCCAAACAAGCCGCCGCGATTGATCGTCCCGGACGAATCCTCGTCATGGTAGATCGCGACCGCATAGGTTCCCGGATGCGGCACAAACAGGCAGAACCTCGTCTGCCCGGTCGTTGCCGGCGTACTGGCGACGTAGAGCGAACCATGTTTGACGAGGAAGCGTTTGGGCTCGTTCGGGTAGAGCGTGGCGGTGATAAGACCCTTGCTGTTGCGAACCCGATCGACCGTAAGGTTGATCCACAGGTCACTTGCCGGACCGATGCAAGCCGGCGCTGCATTTGCGGTCGTCACCAGCGCTCCGTGCGGCGCGATCATCAATCCCAGCAGAGTTGCCAGGGCGGTGCGCCACTTTGGCAGGATCATGGTACCATTCCCGAAATCGGCGGCTTCTGGAGAAAACCGCGCGGTCAGGGCGGGGGAATAGGCAGGCTTTGCCCCGTTCGGCAAGGCTAAGGTTGTAACAACATTTCGCAGGTGGCCTGACCGCATCCGCCGGGCCACGACCAGCTTTGCGCCGAAACGGCGCGGAATAGGGATAATGCGTGTGGAAAAGCGAGGCATTCACGCTTGTTCCGCCGATTCGTGACCGGTAATCGCAGATAAAGATGGTCGCCGCCGCGCGCGTTAGCGCCAACCGCCGCCGATCCCTGTTTGCGAGATTTCGTAATGGCTGCGCCGTTGATTTCCCCTTCGATTCTTTCAGCCGATTTTGCCCGGCTGGGTGAAGAAGTGCGGGCAATCGATCTCGCCGGGGCCGACTGGATTCATGTCGACGTGATGGATGGCCATTTCGTGCCGAACCTCACCATCGGGCCCGGGGTGGTCAAGGCGCTTCGCCCCCACAGCGCAAAGCCGTTCGACGTCCATCTGATGATCGCACCGGTCGATCCTTATCTTGAGGCATTTGCCGCTGCAGGGGCGGATATTATCACCGTTCATCCTGAGGCTGGTCCGCACATCCACCGCACCGTCCAGGCCATTCACGCGCTGGGCAAAAAGGCGGGCATCGCGCTCAATCCGGCCACCCCGGCAAAGATGCTGGATTATCTGATCGACGAGATCGACTTGGTGCTGGTCATGAGCGTCAATCCTGGCTTCGGGGGCCAGAGCTTCATCACCAGCCAGCTTCGCAAGATCGAAGCCCTGCGCAAGATGATCGAGAAGAGCGGCCGCCCGATCCATCTCGAGGTCGATGGCGGAATCGATGCCGCAACCGGCCGTCAATGTACCGATGCCGGAGCTGACGTGCTGGTCGCCGGTACGGCTTCGTTCAAGGGCGGGCCATCATGCTACGCCGCGAACATCGCCGCATTGAAGGGCGCGGACTGACACCATGACTCGCCTTTTGCCCGGAACCCGTGAAGCCCCGGAAAAGGGCGTAGTCCTCGGGCCGGCGGCGGGCTCGACTCTGGATGACGTCAAGGCGGGTCCGGCATTGCCGCTTGGCCCGGAGCCGGAGCCACTGGTCATTGTTTCGACTGACGCACGCCCCATTGCGGCGGCAGATGCCGCGGTGCCAGCCGCAGGTGATGGTGAAATCGCCCCGCTCGACTCAAGCCGGGCACTGGCGCTGGCCGACTTTTCTCCCCCACAAGTCAGCACTGGGGAACGCCTGATCAGGCTTGCCTACGGGCTTGGCATTCCCCCAACCGCGCTCAATCCGTTTCGCAAGCGCGCCCGACCACGCCTGACCGCCACTGTCGCGAGCCCAGTTGCCGGTGATCCGGCGTCTGGCACCGCGCTGAGGGCCGGGCATTTCCTGCTTCATGGCGTCAAGCTGCCCATCGCCGATACCGAATTTTCCGGTCCTCGCCTCTCCCCGCCGTTCGAGCGGCTGGTGCATGGATTTGGATGGCTCGGCGATCTGGCGAGTTGTGCGCCGCGCCCGCAATGCGCCCCGGTCGCCGAACGGATCTTTGCCGCGTGGCTCGCGGCCAATCCGCGCCCAGGCACTGGCCCGGCATGGGCAGTCGGCAATGCTGGGCATCGACTGCTGTCCTGGCTGATTCACGCGCCCCTGCTGCTTTCGAGCCAGGATCGTAAACTCCGCGCGCGGGTGCTGACGACCTTTGACGAAACGGCGCGCTGGCTCGATCGCCATGTCGGGCGAGCTGAAGATACCCTCGCCGAGGTGGCAGGCTGGACGGCCATTACCGCGGCCGGCCTGCTGCTCGCCGAAGGCCGTGCGCGCAGGCTCTATGGCGAGGGCGGGCTGATCCGCGCGCTGGGCAATCTCGTCAGCGACGATGGCGGGGTTCTTTCGCGCAGTCCGCTCGGCCAGATCGAGGCCATCGAACTGCTGATTGAACTGCGTGCCTGTTATGCAGCGGTGCGCAGCACGCCGCCGCAGCAGCTTGATACCATCCTTGAACTGCTGGTTCCGCCTCTGCTCACACTCATCCATGGCGATGGTGGGCTCGGCTCCTGGCAGGGCGTTGGAGCGGTATCCGCGGAAAGAATCGCCGTGCTCATCAAGGCCAGCGGCGTGCGCACCCGTCCGCTCCGCGATGCACGCCACTGGGGGTATCAGCGGGTCAGCGCCGGCAAGGCGGTGCTGCAGTTCGATGCCGCCCCACCGCCACTTGCACGCCATGCCCGCGATGGCTGCGCCTCGACGCTAGCCTTTGAATTCAGCCACGGCGGTGAACGCCTGATCGTCAATTGCGGCGGCGCCGCCTTCGCTGGCGGCCTCATTCCTCTCCGTCTCGCTCAGGGTCTGCGCGCCACCGCTGCGCATTCGACGCTGGCGATAGACGATTTCAACTCCACCGCGGTCCTCATCAACGGCAAACTCGGCCCTGGCGTTTCCGAAGTCGAGGTGGACAGGCGAATCCTGACCGGCGAAGGCGGGGGTGCAACGCGGATCGAGGCAAGCCACAACGGCTATGTCGGACGCTATGGCCTGACTCATCGGCGCATTCTGATCATCCGGGACGACGGCAGCGAACTGCGCGGAGAAGATCTGCTGGTCCCGACCGGACGGCGCGGCAAGCGCGGGATGATCGGCGTTGCCTTGCGCTTCCACCTCGGCCCTCATATCGAGCTCGCGCAAGGGCGTGATGGTCTTGGCGTAACGCTTGCGCTCCCCGATGGCAGCCTTTGGCAGTTCCGTTCCGGCCGCGACCCGGTCACGCTCGAAGAGAGCCTGTGGTCCGATGGTACGGGGCGGCCGCTCGCCACGCGGCAGCTGGTTATCTCGGCCAAGATTCCGCGCAGCGGCGAGTCGTTCTCGTGGCTGCTCAAGAAGATGCGCTAGACAGGACTTTCCATTGTGACTGACGTGACGATCAAACGGGCGCTGCTTTCGGTGTCCGACAAGACGGGCCTTGCCGACCTTGGCCGCGCCCTTGCCGCACAGGGTGTCGAGCTCGTTTCAACCGGGGGGACCGCCGCCGCGCTGCGCGAGGCTGGCCTCACTGTGCGCGACATTTCGGACCTCACCGGCTTTCCCGAGATGATGGACGGCCGCGTCAAGACGCTGCATCCCAAGGTCCATGGCGGCCTACTGGCCGTGCGCGACGATCCGGCCCACGCGGCTTCCATGGCCGAACACTCGATCGGCGCAATCGACCTCGTCGTCGTCAATCTCTACCCCTTCGCCGCAACGGTCGCCAAAGGTGCTGGCCGCGAGGAAGTAATCGAAAACATTGACATCGGCGGCCCGTCGATGGTCCGCTCGGCCGCGAAGAACCACCACTACGTTACCATCGTGACCGACCCTGCGGACTACGCCGCGCTGATCACTGTGCTGGAACAGACCGGCGGCGCGACCAGCCTCGATTTCCGCAAAGCCATGGCCACCAAGGCCTTTGCCGCAACAGCTGTTTATGATGCCGCGATTGCGCAGTGGTTTGCCGTGACTGACCAGCAGCAGCATTTCCCGCAGACCTTGCTTTCCGCACACCAGCTCGTCTCCACGCTGCGCTACGGCGAGAACCCGCACCAGAGCGCGGCTCTCTACGTGCCAGCGCAAGGCGGCGTGGTATCCGGTCTCCCGCAGGCGCGGCAGCTGCAGGGCAAGGAACTATCCTACAACAATTACAATGACGCCAATGCGGCACTCGAACTGATCACCGAGTTCGGCTCGGAACAGCCTGCCGTCGTCATTGTCAAGCACGCCAACCCGTGCGGCGTGGCGGTCGCGGCAACACCGCTCGAGGCATGGCAGGCAGCGCTTGCGTGCGATTCGGTTTCGGCCTTCGGCGGCATCGTCGCGCTCAACACCCCACTCGATGGCCCGACAGCCGAAGCGATCTGCGAAATCTTCACCGAAGTCGTCGTTGCACCCGGCGCCGACGAAGCTGCGCTTGCCGCTTTCGCGCGCAAGAAGAACCTGCGCCTGCTGCTCCTTGATGAACTGCCGGCGGCCAACCGCAGCGGTCTGGTCACGGTGCCGATTGCGGGCGGCCTGCTGGTGCAGGATCGCGACAACGGCGCGCTTACCGACGATATGCTCCGGGTAGTCACCAAGCGCCAGCCGACTGCGCAGGAGCTTGCCGATTGCCGCTTTGCCTGGACCGTGGCCAAGCATGTGAAATCCAACGCCATCGTCTATGCCCGCGAAGGCGTGACTGCGGGAATCGGGGCCGGCCAGATGAACCGGCGCGACAGCGCCCGGATCGCCGCAGTGAAAGCGCAGGAAGCCGCCGAAACCTCCGGCTGGGGCGCACCCCGCACGGTGGGCTCCGCGGTCGCGTCAGACGCGTTCTTCCCGTTCGCGGACGGGCTGATGGCGGCTGTGGAAGCCGGCGCGACGGCCGTGATCCAACCGGGCGGTTCAATCCGCGACGATGAAGTTATTGCAGCAGCAGATGCCGCTGGCATCGCCATGGTGTTCACGGGGATGCGCCACTTCAGGCACTGAACCGGAATGTCGGGCCGGGCGCGACATTCTACCGCGCCCGGCCGGGATGTGCTCAGCGATAGAAGACGTGGTTGTCAACCCGAGCCATGCGGATCTTGCCCCAGGACGGCGCGACATGCGCGGCGTGGAAGAACATCGCGCCCTCCACCGGGCTTTTCCATGCGCCGCTATCAGCAATCAGCGCGATCTTCACGGCCTGCTGCCACAGATGGCCGTCATGGTTCACCGCCGGCATGCCCTTGGCATGCACGAAGGAAAACTGCGAGGGCTGGTAAACCACGCCGCAGTACGAGCTGGGGAAGCGGCCCGATGAGGCGCGCGTCACGATCACGCGGCCCACAGCGAGCTGGCCCGCAAGCGTTTCGCTGCGGGCTTCGAAGTAAACCGCACCGGCAAGGCATTCCATCTCGCGGGAGAGCGATGCGGGAACCGGGGTGCGTTCAACCAGATCAGCGAGTGATGCCGCGCTGGGGAAACCTTCCCCATTGTCGGGATCGGTCCGCTCCGGTTGGGGAAGGGGCTGTTCGGCCGGCCGGAACACGCTCTGAGGGGGTTCGACGGTGATGGCCGACGATCCGGGTGCTTCTGCGACCGGGATCTGGATGTCCTGTGCCTTGGCACCGGATCCGCCGGTGCTGAACAGGATGGTAGCAAGACTTGCGGCAATGCTCACGGCACTGGCAACGCGGAACTGAAGGCTCATGCAACTTTGTCATTGGGCGGTGAACGTCAGCTCAAGGCGCGATTGGCTCCCGCACCGCAGGATAATCCTGCGAGACCGGATGCCGCTCGAAGGCCTTGGCGTCTGCCCCCCGTCTGCGTGCTGGCGAGGGCGACCTCTTTGCCGCCCCATCGCCGCCTACGCATGGTAGAGTGGCGCCCCTTATGGCGTGAGAACCGCAAGTCAACCCATGAATCCGGGTTTGTTCTCACTTCTCGCCAGATTCCCGATAAACCGTTCGCCGTCAGCGATGGTCAGCTCGACAATCCACAAGTCCCGATCCTGAGCGATGCGTCGTGCCAGATAGACTTCAAAATCCTGCTTGTTTTCAGGATCTTGGGCCTTCGATACAGCCCAGCCGCGCGTCCCGTCTGCCTTTGGCAAACGCTCCAAGGCTTGCGCAAGCGTCTGCCCAAAGCCTTGATTGTCGAGGATAACAATCAGAATTGTGCCGCTGTCCGGCTCGCCTCGATGCAGCACCATGCCAAAGCCGCCAGCCGCTTCCGCCAGCCGAATCAGCGCCGAGGCCTCCATCGCGGCCGGAAGGCGTCCATCGCTCATGGCTGTGTAGAGCCGGGAAGGGCAGCGCGCGCATAGCCCGGCAGCGTAGATAGCGCGATTTGCGAACGCTGAAACGTGCCCGTACCCCGGCCCACTTCGTTGCCAGCCGCGTCGATGATGCGCGATTCGGCGAGAAGCACGCGCCGCCTGCCCGAAATCCAGCGCCCTTCCGCGACGGCGCTGCCCCCGTGGAGCGGACGGGTGAACAGCAGATTGAATGCCGTGGTCAGCAGAAACCGGTCGGTCACCAACGTGTTGGCTGCATAGAACGCGGCATCGTCGAGCATCTTGAAATAGAGCGTACCGTGCGCCGCTCCGGCCGCATGGAACTGCTCCGGCCTCACTTCAAAATGGATCCGGGCAAAGCCCTCCTCGATGATCGCGAGGCGCGAGGGGAACGCCTGGTTGATCGGAGCGGAGGCATAGAGTCCTTCCAGCGCGCACCAATGGTGCCTGGCTCCGGTCAATCCGGAAGCATCGCCAGAAATATCGCCGGAAACCTCGGCACTCGCTGCCGCAGGATCAGGCGGCGTCGCGGTCGATGACATTGACGAGCAAGGCGTAGATCGCATCGGCATCGGGGGCGGCCATGAGCCGTTCGTGCATGCGTTCATCACGCATGAGACGCGAAATCGCGGCGAGGGCCTGCAAGTGCGTGGCACCGGCCTGCTCGGGCGAAAGAAGGCCGAACACACAATCGACCGGCATGCCATCCGACGACGCAAAATCGACCGGGCTTTCAAGGCGGAAGAACGCAGCAACCGGCCGTGCAAGCTCTTCGAGCCGGGCATGGGGAATGGCAACGCCGCGCCCGAAGCCGGTGCTGCCAAGCGTTTCGCGTTCTTCGATCCGTTCGAGCACGGTCGCGCGGTCAAGCCCATAGACGCCGCCGAAGCAATCCGCGAGCGCGCCGAGGATCTGCGTCTTGGTTTCGGCACGAACGATGCGCACCGCCTGAAGATCGATCGAGAAAAGAGCGGTCATGGAAACAGTAATGCCGGAAAACGCGCTCGCGCGCCTGATGTGGAGCGGCCCATGCGCCCGAACGCGACGCGGTGCAAGCACCGAATCGCGTCCACCATGGCCCTGAACGCTGTGGCGGACATCAGATCGCCACCAGTCCTGTGGTTCAGATTACTTGGTCGGTTCAACCCAACCGATCGAGCCATCGCCGCGCCGATAGACCATGTTGTGCACGCCGGTACCGGCGTTCTTGAACAACAGTGCATTGGTGTTGCGCAGATCAAGCATCATCACTGCATCCGAGACACTGGCAGTCGGAACATCGACCCGCGTTTCCGCGATTACCAGCGGCGCATCGGCCGGTTCCTCCGCTTCGGTCTCCTCGACGACGAAGACCGTGTAGGCAGCGTCTTCTTCGCGCCGAGCATGATCAGCCTGATCCTGTCGCGCGTTGATCCGGCGCTTGTAGCGGCGCAGCTGCTTGTCGATCTTCTCGGCCGACTGATCGAGCGCGATATGGGCATCCTGTGCGACAGCGCTGCCCTTCAGGATGAGGCCCTGCGCGACATGGGTGACGATATCGCAGCGAAACCCGCCATGCGGCGCCTTGCCCAGCGTCACGTGTGATGTAAGCGCGCGCGAGAAGTACTTGTCGACAATCGCGGAAAGGCGCTCTTCTGCATGAGCTTCGAAGGCGGCGCCGGTATCGACCTGGTGGCCCGAAACGCGAATATCCATAAGTCCACTCTCCTTCGCTCAATCAGTTGCCCGGGATGAACCGGACAAGGCAGAATCATTGCAGCCAGATGGCGCCCTTGATCGCCTCGACAAATGCGGCATGCCGGGCAAGCTCCTCCGTGCTGGGTGCGTGGGGCCGCGCCGGACGAAGCGCGCGCGGAGACGCGGTGCGGATCGGAGCGACGTTCACTGGGGCCTTTGCTTCGACTTCGGCGGCTAGTTCCAAGCCGATCTGCCGTCCGCCCATGAGTTCGACATAGAGCTGTGCCAGCAGTTCCGCATCGAGCAGCGCGCCGTGGCGCACGCGGTGGCTGCGATCAATCCCGTAGCGCGAACACAGCGCATCGAGGCTGAGCTTGGCGCCGGGATGCTTGCGGCGGGCGATGGCCACCGTATCGACCATCCGCGACCGATCAACCGCGGGCAGATTGCACATCGCAAGTTCTGCATTGAGGAAGCCGAAATCGAACCCGGCGTTGTGCGCAACCAGCGGCGCCTCGCCCAAAAAGACGAGCAGTTCCTCGGCGTGCTCGGCAAAGCGAGGCTTGTCGGCAAGGAAAGCGCTGGAAAGGCCGTGCACGGCCTCAGCCTCGGCAGGCATCGAACGTTCAGGATTGAAATAGGCGTGAAACACGGCGCCGGTAGGTACGCGATTGAGCATCTCGATGCAGCCAATTTCCACCAGCCGATCACCGCTTTGCGGGTCGAGGCCGGTCGTCTCTGTATCGAAAACGATCTCACGCATTTGCCGTAGTCTGGACCCGCGGGCAGAGCCTTGCAAGGCTTCAGCGCGGGTTTTTTTGCCGTATCGAAGAGACGAGAACCAAAACCTGCTGGCGGGTTTCAGCAAGGGTTACCCCTGTATCGATCACATGGTCGGCGAGTGCGCGTTTCTCGGCATCAGGGATCTGCAGCGAAAGGATCTGGGTGAATTTCTCCGGCGTCATGCCGGGCCGGGCCAGAACGCGCGCACGCTGCATTTCGGCAGGAGCGGAGACGACCGCAACCGCATCAAGCCCGGTGCCGTGGCCCTTTTCGTAAAGCAGCGGGATGTCGAAAACGACGATCGCTTCACCGGCATGTTCAAGCAGAAAAGTGGCTCTTTCCTCCGCGACGGCCGGATGGACGATGGCCTCGAGCCGGGCGAGCGCCTCGGGGTTGCCGAACACCTGCGCGCCCAAGGCCGGGCGATCCACGCCGTGCGGACCTGTAGTACCGGGAAACGCCGCCTCGATTGCGGTCAGCAGTCTGCCGCCCGGGCCCTGCAGCCGATGGACAGTGGCGTCGGCATCGAACACCGGCACACCAAGCTCGCGCAGCATCAACGCCACGGTGGATTTGCCCATTCCGATCGAGCCGGTCAGGCCCAGGATGAACGGGCGGCTCATGCGCCGAGTACCTTGCGCAAATCCGCATCGGCATTACGCGGCGGCGCGGCGCCGAAGAAGCGGCGGAAGGCATGATCGGCCTGACCGATGAGCATCGACAACCCGTCGATGGTCCGGAAACCGGCAGCACGGGCGGCCTGCAGGAACGGCGTATCGAGCGGACTGGTCACGATATCATAGAAGATCGAGCCGGGCGGTGCGTGGCTCATGTCGAAGGCCAGTGGCGGCTGCCCGGTCATGCCGAGCGACGACGCGTTGACGACGAGATCGAGGCAGCCCTCGCGGTCATCGAATGCGAAGGTGGTGGGATCGGCAAAATGGGCGATATCGACAGTGTGGTGTTCGCCGGCGGGATCGAGTTCATCGAGCAGGGCGCGGGCCTTGTCAGGATTGCGGCCCGCCAGCACGATGACAAGCTTCGCATCGGCGAGACCTTTGATGATCGCGCGTGCCGCGCCGCCGGTGCCAAGCACGCGCGCCATGCGGAAGTAGTGCGTCTGCTCAAGCTCAGCGCGCAATGGCTCGAGGAATCCGGGAACATCGGTGTTGTAACCGACGAGCCGCCCCGCTTCAGGCGCGATGGTGTTGACCGCGCCGACTGCGGCAGCGAGCGGATCGAGCCGGTCGAGCAGCGGAATCACCGCCTGTTTGTGTGGCATGGTGACATTGCAGCCGCGCCAGCTCGCGTCAGCGCGGCGGACGTTCAGGTAGTCGGAAAGTTCGCCAGCGTGAACGTGGGCCGCCTTGTAGCTGGCTTCTATTCCAAGTGCTTGCAGCCAGAACCCGTGAATTGCGGGAGATTTGGACTGGGCAATCGGATCACCAATCACTTCGGCGTAAGGGAGGCTCATGCGGCGAGCTCACCTTGCGTGCGCAGCGCGCCGAGAAGAGCAAGCAGCGGCATGCCAAGCACGGTGAAGTGGCTTCCCTCGATATGTTCGAACAGCTGGGCGCCCAGCGCCTCGATCCGGAATACGCCCACGCAGCCGCTCACCGCCGGCCATTCCTGCGCCAGATAACCCTCGATGAAATCACTCGAAAGCGAACGCACGCGCAGCTTGGCGGTTTCGACATGCCGCCAGACCGGGACGCCATCGCGCACGAGGATGGCCGCGGAATGGAGCTGCATGGTCTGCCCGGAAAAGAATGCGAGGTGCCGCGCGGCATCTTCGCGGGTCACAGGTTTGTCGAACGTGCGGCCGCAAACCTCGACCAGTGAATCGCCCCCGAGCACGAGCCGGCCCGGCACGCCGACCGAAATGGCAAGCGCCTTGGCTTCGGCGAGGATCATCGCAATCTCGCTGCCGGTCACGCCGATCAGCTCACGCTTGATCTCGGCCTCATCGACATCCGAACCGCGCGTTTCGAACTGCACGCCGGCCGCAGTCAGCATGGCCTTTCGGCTAGCGCTCTGGGACGCCAGTATCAACATGTCCTCACCTTCAAAACGCGTGCCCTCCGCCGCCAATGCCCCCATCCGGGCGACGCTCGTTGTAGAGGTTGATGATCGCGGCGGCCGTTTCCTCGATGGATCGGCGCGAGACGTCAATCACCGGCCAGCCATTATCCGCGAACATGCGCCGCGCATACTGGACTTCCCGCGCGACATGATCGCTATCGACATAGGCCGTTTCGGGTGCCTGATTGAGCGAGAGCAATCGGTTGCGCCGCACCTGAATCAGCCGTTCGGGACTTGTCGTGAGGCCCACTACAAGCGCACGCCGCAAGCTGAACAATGCGGGCGGCGGCGGGCTTTCGACCACGATGGGAATGTTGGCCACGCGGTACCCACGATTGGCAAGATAGATCGCAGTTGGCGTCTTGGATGAACGTGAGACACCGGCCAGCACGATATCAGCCGCTTCCCAGTCCTCCCAGGCAATACCGTCATCATGCGCGATCGTGAACTGGATCGCTTCGACCCGGCGGAAATAGGCATCGTCCATCGCGTGCTGGCGGCCGGGCCGACCTTTCGCAGCTTGACCAAGTTGCGTCTCGAGCGCGAGGGTCACCGCATCGAGCGCGGGTACACTGGGCAGGCCCAGTGCAGCACAACGGCTTTGCAAGAGCTCGCGCGTTTCGGCGTTGACCATCGTGAACAAGACAAGCCCGGGATTGGCTGTGATTTCGCTCATGATCCGATCAAGATGCTGCTGCGAACGAACCATTGGCCAGAAGTGGCGCACGACATCCGCATCGTCGAACTGCGCGAGCGCCGCCTTGGCGATCATTTCGAGCGTTTCGCCGGTGGAATCCGACAAGAGATGGAGATGCAGGCGCGCCATGCAGGTTCCTGATCCGCCTCGGGAAGAAGCTGTGGAGAACGCTAGGATAAACCACGGGAGGAAAGCGTCGACAAGTTTGCGATGCGATTATGCCCCCAGCTTCGGTCTGCGGGCGGCCACATTGCGAACAGGCAAACAGATCTGTCCACAGGTGGGGGACAGTGGGGACAAGTTTCGCTTGCTCGCGAAACTGTTCAGAGTCGGTGACACGCTTTTTTGTGGAGACAGCGGGACAATTCGGGCAGATGCATGTCGTCCCCGCTTTCCACAGGGCCAACAAACTACCTCAATCTGATTCAAAAGAATCTATAGATTTGAATTGGACCGACCGACTGATGCCAAGCCCTGCCGAAAAGCCTCTTCTCGCCACCCTCAAGGGGGTCAATCTTTCCCGCCGTCCGATCTGGCTGATGCGCCAAGCGGGGCGCTATCTTCCCGAATACCGCGAATTGCGCGCCGAAAAGGGTGGTTTCCTCGCACTGGTCTATGATTCCGAGGCGGCTGCGGAGATTACCCTCCAGCCGTTGCACCGCTTCGGCTTCGACGGGGCGATCCTGTTTTCAGACATCCTGATCGTGCCCTATGCCATGGGTCAGGATCTCCAGTTCCTCGCCGGCGAAGGTCCGGCGCTGTCCCCTCGCCTGCTCGATGCCGGTCTGGAGACGCTCAGGAGCGTGCCTGAGCGCCTTTCGCCGATCTATGATACCGTTGGCCTCGTCAGTGCCGCCCTGCCCCCTGAGGCAACCATGCTGGGCTTTGCAGGCAGCCCCTGGACCATCGCAACATACATGGTTGCCGGCGAAGGCAGCCGCGACCAGCACGAGACGCGCGCGCTCGCTTACCGCGACCCGGGAGCGTTCCAGGCGATCATCGATGCGATCGTTGATGTGACCGTCGAATACCTCAGCGGCCAGGTGAAGGCCGGTGCTGAAGGCCTCCAACTGTTCGACAGCTGGGCGGGCAGTCTTGCTCCCGCCGAATTCGAACGCTGGGTGATCGGCCCAAATGCGCGGATCACCGCGGCGATGCACAAGCTGCACCCCGAAGTTCCGATCATCGGCTTCCCCAAGGGCGCGGGCGAAAAACTGGCCACCTATGCCGAAGGGACTGGCGTGGATGCAATCGGCGTCGACGAGACGATCGATCCGGTCTGGGCGGCAAAGGCCCTGCCCGCCGGATTGCCAGTGCAAGGCAACCTCGATCCGCTACTGCTGCTGGCAGGTGGCCCTGCGCTGGAAGATGGCGCACGCCGGGTGCTCGACGTTTTTGCGGACAGGCCGCATGTATTCAATCTTGGGCACGGGATCGGCCAGTTCACCCCCATCCCGCACGTCGAGCGGTTGCTCGAAGTCGTGCGGGCGTGGGAGCGTTGAACCGATCAGAACCGCACTTGTACGCCGGTTGAGCCGATCACGCGCGGCACCAGCTGATAGCCGCTGACGCGCTGATAGAGCGGGACTTGCACCTGTGCGTAGAACGACAGCGTGGGTGTGAGTTTGGCGTTCAGCCCAGGGGCAATGTACACTTGTTCGCCGCCGCTGTTTTCCTGATCCGAGGCAAGGCCGCTTTCGTGTCCGGAAATGCGGGTGTTGAGCTGAATTTCGGGAATCAGGCGTCCCCGGGTCGAGCCGAGTTTGAGATCGAGATATTGGAGCGAGAGCGAGGCTTCGCCCACCGTTCCCGGACGAAAACCTTCGCGCTTGTCCAGCGGGACAGTGACCTGGCCTTGCACGATCAGGGCAACTTTGCTGCCGAGACGCCGGTAGTGATAGGCGCCAAACAAGGCCTGCACCGTACCTGTGCCGGGCTGGAGGCCGCGATCGATTTCCTCACCGGCGCCGGGCCCGCTGCTGAAGGTGCGGTGAAACGGTTCTGTCGGTAGCACCAACCCGGCTTGCAGGCCCGTCACGCTGCCGGGGCGCGAAAGCCCCTGCCAACGCACCTGCAAGCGTACATCACCGATGCCCTTGCCGTTTGAGCGTGTTTCGGTGCTGGTATCTTCAGCAATGGTGCGATGCGGCCGCCAGATGATCGGGAGGGCGACGTTGATGCCCCAATCGCTGGCGAACTGGCGATCATAGGCGAAGGTCAGGTAGTGGTTGTCGGTCCGGCGTTCGATCTCGCGTTCGGGTGGCAGTTCGACGGTCTTGATGTCGATCGGATCGGTACCCGATTGCAGGCGGGATTGCGGAATGTAGTCGTAGCGTATGGTGATCGCCTGCCCGGGCTGCGTCACAAGACCTTGCGAAAGCCAGTCGGACGTGAAGGTGCAGCCGCAGCTGGCGCAGGCGTAGGCAGGCATGGGACTGAGTGCGGCACACAGGGCCGCAGCGGTGAGAACGCGCATGGTAGTTTCCAACGATAGAGCAAGTTGCCGGCGCACACGAAGTCACGCCGGATTTCAGCAGAGAAGGCTCACGCCGCTGCGGGTGGTGCTCGTGCCGGTGGATGTGTTTGGTAGGCCTTTTGCGGCTGCGCGATTTCAGGCGCGGCTTGCAGCAGCGGCGCCGGTTGAAGCAGTGGCGCAACTGTCCAGCCCTCGGGGGTATCGGCTGCTCCGGTCTGGGCGAGAACGGCAAAGGGGCAAGTCTGTCCGGAAGTCTGTCCGGTCTGCGCCTTGCCCGGCTTTTTGCCGATGGGCAAAGCGAGCCGCGCTGCAGCGCCCGAACCGTCGCACAGGAGGACGGTGATGCCGCGCGCCACATCGGGGGCCGTCATCATGCCCTGCGGGATCAGCGCCCTGAGCGCAAACGTTAGTACAAGCGCAAGCATCGCCACGTGGCGATGCCGGAACATGGACTGGCGCAGACGGCTCATGACTTCGCGCGGTAAGCGGATGGAGCAAGCCCTGCAAGGCCTTGCCGGTGCTTGACCCCGCACGGCAGGCGGGCCACGAGGATTGCCCGCTTCTCCGACTTACGGATAGAGCGGGAAACCGCTATGTTAGCCGTCATGTTGCAGGTACTTGCGATGCTCTATCTCTGGCTCAAGGCCGGCCACGTCATTTTCGTGATCTTCTGGATGGCGGGGCTGTTCATGCTGCCGCGCTTTTTCGTCTATCATCAGGAAGTGCCGGAAGGATCGCCCGAGAACGCGATCTGGATCGACCGTGAGCGCAAGCTGATGAAAATCATCATGTGGCCTGCGTTGTTTGCGGTATGGGGTTTTGGCCTTGCGCTCGCGGTGAGCGGCGAGTGGTTCACGCAAGGCTGGTTCCACGCCAAGCTGCTGCTGGTGCTGGTGTTAACCGGCTATCATCTGTGGCTGGCAACCTATGCCGCGAGGTTGGCACGCGGTGAGCGGCGCTTGACCGGGCGGCAACTGCGTCTGCTCAACGAGATTCCGGGCGTGGCTGCAGCGCTGATCGTGATGCTGGTGATCGTGAAGCCGTTCTGATCGGCGTTGTTCTTTGATTGACGCATACTGCGGCGGGGCCTAAACGCCCTCCTGCATTCCGGTTTGGCAGCGCGTTCACGCCCTGCCCCCCATTGGTCCGCTTTCCCCAAGCCCAACGACCCTCCGGCGCGCGCGATTGCCCCTACTCGGATAACAAAGATGCATCTCAAGGAACTCAAGAAGAAGACGCCCGCCGAACTCGTCCAGATGGCCGAGGAACTCGATGTCGAGGGCGCGAGCACGCTGCGGCGGCAGGATCTCATGTTCGCCATCCTCAAGGAAGTGGCGGAAGATGGCGAGGAAATCCTCGGCATCGGCACGATCGAGGTGCTGCCCGATGGCTTCGGCTTTCTGCGCAGCCCCGAGGCAAACTATCTGGCGGGGCCCGATGACATCTATGTCTCGCCCAACCAGGTCCGCAAATGGGGCCTGCGCACCGGTGATACCGTGGAAGGCGAGATCCGCGCGCCCAAGGATGGCGAGCGCTATTTCGCGATCACGCGCCTCATCAAGGTGAACTTCGATGAGCCCGATGCGGTGCGCCACCGTGTCAACTTCGATAACCTGACACCGCTTTACCCGAACGAGCGCCTGCGGCTCGATACGCTTGACCCCACCGTCAAGGACAAGTCGGCTCGTGTCATCGATCTCGTCAGCCCGCAAGGCAAGGGCCAGCGCGCACTGATCGTGGCGCCGCCGCGAACCGGCAAGACCGTGCTGCTGCAGAACATGGCCAAGGCCATCACCGACAACCACCCGGAAGTGTTCCTGCTGGTGCTGCTGGTTGATGAACGCCCCGAGGAAGTGACCGACATGCAGCGTAGCGTGAAGGGCGAGGTCATTTCCTCGACCTTCGACGAGCCTGCCAGCCGCCACGTCCAGGTCGCCGAAATGGTGATCGAGAAGGCCAAGCGCCTCGTCGAGCACAAGCGCGATGTCGTCATCCTGCTCGATTCGATCACGCGCCTTGGCCGCGCCTACAACACCGTGGTGCCGTCTTCGGGCAAGGTGCTGACCGGCGGCGTGGATGCCAATGCGCTCCAGCGGCCGAAGCGCTTCTTCGGTGCGGCGCGCAACATCGAGGAAGGCGGCTCGCTTTCGATCATCGCCACCGCGCTGATCGATACCGGCAGCCGCATGGACGAAGTCATCTTCGAAGAGTTCAAGGGCACTGGCAACTCGGAAATCGTGCTCGACCGCAAGGTGGCGGACAAGCGCATTTTCCCGGCGCTCGACGTGGGCAAGAGCGGCACCCGCAAGGAAGAACTGCTCGTGCCGCAGGATCAGCTCAGCAAGATGTGGGTGCTGCGCCGCATCCTCATGCAGATGGGCACGATCGACGCGATGGAAT
>CAZQEH010000013.1:0-57569 GCA_964592205.1 uncultured Novosphingobium sp. | reverse complement strand
CTGGTGCCTGCTGCTGGCGGCGCAGGCCTGATCCGATGCCCTTTCGCCCCAGCCTGCGCCTGATCGCCAGCACTGCGCTGCTCGCGCTGATCCCGCTTGCCAGCCATGCCGATCCTGCCCCCTTCGACGCCGTGCGCGGCGATAGGGCAGGGGGCTGGACCGCGCAGAGCCGCTCTGAAGTCATGGCGATGAACGGCATGGTCGCCACCAGCCAGCCGCTCGCTGCCGAAGCCGGGCTCGAAGTGCTCCACGCAGGCGGAAATGCCTTCGATGCCGCCGTCGCTACCGCTGCCGCGATCAACGTGGTGGAGCCCGAGGCGACCGGCATCGGCGGAGACATGTTCGTCATTGCCTGGGTCGCCAAGGAAAAGCGCCTCGTCGCGCTCGATGCCGCCGGGCGCGCGCCCAGCGGCGCCAGCCTTGAACGCTATCGGAAGATGTTCGGCACAGCGATGCCCGAGGAAGGCATCCATGCCGCGCTGGTCCCAGGCGCGGTCGATGGCTGGTCGGTGCTGCTTGGCCGCTATGGCAAGCTTGGCCTTTCCGGCGCGCTCCAGCCCGCCATCCGCATCGCCGAACAGGGCTTCCCGCTCACCGAACGCATCGGCGGCGAATGGCAGGTGAGCGCCAAGCTGCTCGCCAGGGATCCGGACTCCGCCAAGACTTACATGCCCGGCGGCAAATCGTTCGGCTGGGGCGACATTTTCCGCAATCCCGATCTTGCCAAGGCCTTCCGCCTGATCGCCAGCGGCGGGCGCGATGCCCTTTACAAAGGCCCGATTGCCGAGGCGATTGTCGCAAAATCCCAAAGCCTTGGCGGCAGTTTTTCGCTCAAGGACTTCGATATGATCCATGCCCGCTGGGTCGAACCGATCAGCACTACCTTCCAGGGCTATTCCATCCACGAAATGCCGCCGAGCACGCAGGGTTTCGCGGTGCTCGAAATCATGAACATGCTCGAAGTCTGCCCGGCAAGGCTCGGGCTTGACCCGGCAAGGCTCGGCCCCCGCTCCGCGGACTACTGGCACCTCATGGTGGAGGCGAAGAAGCTCGCCTACGCCGATCTCAAGCGCTTCAACGGCGATCCCGATTATTCCGCCATTCCCGTTACCCGCCTCACCTCGAAGGACTACGCGGCTGAGCAATGCGGCCGGATTGACATGAAGAAGGCCGCTGCGATCGGCCCTGATGCCCCTGCGCTGGGCGGTACGGCCTATATCACCACGGCCGACAAGGACGGGAACGTCGTCTCGCTGATCTATTCGGTCTACGATTTCTTCGGCTCAGGCGTCACCGTGCCCGGCTATGGTTTCGTGCTCAGCAACCGCGGCAATGCCTTTTCGCTCGATCCCGCCAGCCCCAATGCCATCGCGCCGGGCAAGCGGCCGTTCTACACGATCATCCCGGGCTTCGTGACGAAGGACGGCAAGCCCTTCTTTTCCTTCGGCGTGATGCAGGGCGGCCAGCAGGCGCAAGGGCAGGCGCAGGTGCTGGCGAATCTCCTCGCCTTCGGCGCCAATGTCCAGAGCGCCAGTGACGCCGCGCGCTTCAACCACAACCAGCAGTCGAACGCGCTGCGCCTCGAAAGCGGGCTCTACGATCTCGTCGGCGCAGACCTTGCCGCGCGCGGCCACAAGGTGATCCGCGATGATGGCTCGGAAATGGGCGGCTATCAGGGCATTATGATCGACCCGCGCACGGGCGCCTATCGCGCGGGGTCAGACCACCGCAAGGACGGCATGGCGGTGGGGTACTAGGGCAGCAGCCCGGTTTCGACCTCACCCCCAAACTCGTCATTGCGAGCGAAGCGAAGCAATCCAGAGTGTCATGCACGACCGCTCTGGATTGCTTCGTCGCTACGCTTCTCGCAATGACGAGTTTGGGGTGTTGGCTGAAGGAGCCTCTTACGCTGCGCTCAGCGCCGCGCCCAGATCGGCGAGAATATCGTCGATATGCTCGATCCCGATCGAAAGCCGCACATAGCCGGGCGAAACGCCCGTCGCCGCCTGCTCTGCCACCGAAAGCTGCGAATGCGTGGTCGAAGCGGGGTGGATCGCCAGGCTGCGCGCATCGCCGATGTTGGCCACATGGTAGAACAGTTGCAGCGCATCGATGAAGCGCTTGCCCGCTTCCGCGCCGTCCTTGAGCTCGAAACCGACGAGGCCGCCCTGGCCGCGCGTCAGGTATTTCGCGGCGAGGTCCGCCGCGCGGCCCGTCGCCACCGAAGGATGGATCACAGCCGAAACCTTGGGGTGGTTGGAAAGGAAGGCCGCCACCTTCACCGCATTCTCGCAGTGCCGCTCCATGCGCAGCGGCATCGTTTCCAGCCCCTGAATCAACTGGAACGCGCTCATCGGCGAGAGCGCGTTGCCAAGATCGCGCAGCAGGACCACCCGCGCACGGATGATGTAGGCAATCGGCCCCAGCGGCTTGATGTCACGCGCCCAGACCGCGCCGTGATAGCTCGCATCCGGCGTGTTGAGGTGCGGCTGGCGCTCGGGGAAGGCTTCCCAATCAAAGTTGCCGCCATCGATGATCAGGCCGCCAATCGAGGTGCCATGCCCGCCGATGTACTTGGTGGCCGAATAGACGACCACCGCTGCTCCATGCTCGAACGGCTTGATGAGGAGCGGTGCCGCCGTGTTGTCCATGATCAACGGGATGCCGTATTCGCGTCCAATCGCGGCGACTTCGGCGATGGGGAACACTTCCAGCTTCGGATTGGGCAGCGATTCGGCATAATAGGCGCGCGTCTTGTCATCGGTCGCGCGGCGGAAGCCCTCCACGTCCGCCGGATCGACGAACCGCGTCTCGATGCCGAGATCGCGCAGCGTGTTCGCCAGCAGATTCCACGTGCCGCCGTAGAGGTTGGTCGAGGCGACGATGTTGTCGCCTGCCTTGGCAAGGTTGAGGATCGCCAGCGTAGTCGCCGACTGGCCGGACGAAACCGCCAGCGCCGCCACGCCGCCTTCGATCGCGGCCATGCGCTGTTCCAGCACGTCGGTCGTCGGGTTCATCAGGCGGGTGTAGATGTTGCCGAGTTCCTTGAGCGCGAAGAGGTTCGCCGCGTGCTCGGTCGAATGGAACTGGTACGAGGTCGTCTGGTGGATCGGCACCGCCACCGAACCGGTCGTCGCGTCGGCGCGCCAGCCGGCGTGGAGGGCAAGGGTTTCAGGCCTGGCGTTCGAGAGGTCAGTCATCGCGAGCATCCTGCTTTGGAAGCTTATGGTTTTTGTCTATCAATTAAGTCGAGTTGGCAAGCGCCGATAAAGCACGCTGTCTGCCGTCTTGCGCAGCGGCACCCATCCCGGGAGCCGCGTTCCCGGATCGAGCCGGATCACCCACAGGAACCGCACCCGGTGCGGAACCGCAGCGACCACTTCGGGAAGGGTCGGCAATTCACCGCAGGGCTTGAGGAATGTGATCGTCGAAGGATCGCGGTCAAACGGGGCGAGGCGTGGATTGTGGATCCGGATGAGCTGACCGCTCGGGAGCTGCCACTGCCCGTTATCGAACAAGTGGCGCCGCGCCAGGCCATAGCCCATGATGTGCCGCCGCCGGTCGATATTCCACGTATCGCATTCATCGAGATAGAGTGAGACGAGATTGACCCCCCGCGGGGCTGCTTCGATCGCGGTCAACGTCTCGGCAAACTGGCGGCCGGAAATCGCCATGCTTGCGGTGTTGCTTGCCAGCCTTGCAAGTCCGAACACCGCCGCCCCGATCATCAGCCAGTGCACCATCCGCCGATCCGCATCGGGCGCGGGCAGCGCGCAAAGCACCAGCAGCGCCAGGATGACCGGCGCGATGCGCATATCGGCATAGCGCGAGCCCATGATCGTGTCCGGCATCAGCAGGTAGAGCGCCAGCATCAGCAGCGCCGCCAGCAGCAGTCCCCGGTTCACCACGAAGGCCGGGTGGCGCAGCCCCAGATAGATCGCGAACAGGATCACCCCGACACAGGCCGCGTCCCAGCCCAGCCAGCGGTCGGTCAGCGCCATCATCAGCCATTCGATCTTGCGCTGCGGCGCATTGCTGTACTCGAACAGAGGCACGGGATCGCCGCCGGGCTTGCTTGCCAGCGTGCCGATGATCTGGCCCAGCAGTAGCGGCGCCGTCATCAGTCCCGTGGCGATCACCGCGCGAACCACGCCGGATCCCTTGCGCAGGCCGGCTTCCAGCGACGTCACCCCGGCCACGACGCAGAAAATCGCCCAGCCCACGAGATGGCACAACCACAGCACGAACCCGATCGGCACGAACAGCGCCGTGCGCAGCACCGGTCGGCGCTCCAGCGCAATCCACAGCGCCATGGCGTGGAAGGCCAGCGCGATCGACAGCGCAAAATTGACGAAGCCGTAGA
Source organism: uncultured Novosphingobium sp. (assembly GCA_964592205.1). GTDB lineage: Bacteria > Pseudomonadota > Alphaproteobacteria > Sphingomonadales > Sphingomonadaceae > Novosphingobium. The sequence goes on along the minus strand of CAZQEH010000013.1, from coordinate 53,206 downwards.
GGTAGGGCAGCGAGATCGCCAGCGGCAGCGCGAAGAGCGCAGAAACCCCGATCCGCCCGTGCGCCGCGCGCGCCAGCAGCAGCATGCCCGAAACCGCGAGCGGTGGGATCAGCCCGACGATCAGGTGGACTGCCGGCTCCAGCCCCATCACCGGCGCGAGCAGCTGCACCAGCAGGTCGATGCCAAGGTTGGGCAGCAGCCCCCATTCGAAGCTGTACCAGTTGCGCAGAACCTCGGAACGCCCCGCATCGAGCTGGATTGCATAGCGCCCGACATGGCCGCCCAGATCGATCAGCGGCAGCACCGGCGCAAGACATGCGGGCAGAGCGGCCAGCGCGCTCAGCAGCATGATCACCGCGATCTCGGCAGACGCCCTTTCGGCCGCTGCCGCCGGGCGTGCATCAACCAGTACGGAGAACGGCCATACCCTCATCCCGTCCGCCTTTAGGGGCGCTCCGGCGCTGCTGTCAAAGGGTGGCGCGGGCCTGCGTAAAATCGCGGCGCGATGGCGGATCGGGCGGGCGGGCGCGACATGCCCTTGCGGACGATTGCCCGGCAGCCAATCCGGGTGAAGGTTAAACGTGTGTAAGGTACACGGTCCAAGCCTGCTGCGCGGCGTTTGTCGGTTTCCGGTCTGTGATTTTCGTCATAGTCGTTCGGCAGTTTGCAACTGTCCCAGTCGATAAAGCAGTGGCCATGAGCAATTTGAGGGGATGCGTCGGCTTGATCACAACTCCCGTCCGTTGCGGATTGATCCAGCCTTTCGAGCGCCTTGAGCGGACCTTCAGGGAACCAGTACGACCTTGATGCAATCGCCGCATGCCTGGGCGGCGATGGCCGCATTGATCTCATCGAGCGGGAAAGTGCGGATCAGCCGGTCGAACGGGAACCGACCCGCCGCATGGTGCGCCAACAGTTCGGGAATGAACTGCTGCGGATCGCTATCGCCTTCGATGATGCCGATGATACGGTGCCCCGGTGTCATCAACGCCGCGATGTTCACTGAAATCGTTGCATCTGCGCGTGCCGGTACTCCGACCAAGCCGATCGCGCCATGGCTTCCGAGCGCAGCCAGACCCGCTTCGATCACGGATGGAATGCCTGTCGTATCGAAGCCGAAATCAAGGCCTTCCGGTACGATCTCGCGCAGCTTCGCGGCAAGATCTGGCGCGTCGGTCGGGTCGATCACATGCGTCGCACCCAGTTCCAGCGCAATCGCACGCCGCGCGGCCACTGGCTCCACCAGCACGATGGTGGCGCAGCCCTGGATCACACCGCCCATCACGGCGGCGAGGCCCACCGGCCCGCCGCCGAACACCGCAAGGCTTGATCCCGCCGGACAAGCGAGCGAGCGCATCACGCCGCCCGCGCCGGTCTGGAAACCGCAGCCCAGCGGCCCGAGCAGTTCGAGCGGCGCGCTGGTCTCACCCAGTTTCACCACGTTGACCGCACGCGTGACCGTCAGCGCCGAGAACGAGGATTGGCCAAAGAAGTGCGAGGTCACTCGCGCGCCGTCCTTGGCGTAGGCCGTGGAGCCATCATCCAGCCGCATCCCGGCATAGTTCAGGGGCACGAAGTTCTGGCAATAGCTGGGGAGATGTTCGGCGCAGCGCGGGCAAGTGCCGCAGCTTGAAAAGCCGATCACCACCTTGTCACCCACGGCAAGATCGCTGACGCCCTCGCCAACCGCCTCGATCACGCCGGCGCCTTCATGCCCCAGCACACCCGGCAGCGAGAAGGGGGCAAGCTGATCGCGGAACACGAGATCGGTATGGCAAAGCCCCACCCCGGCGATGCGCACCAGCACTTCGCCCGCGCGCGGCTCTTCCACCGAAATCGGCTCGACCGTGAAGTCTCCGCCCGGCGTATAGGCCACCGCCGCCATTGCTTCACGCATAGTCCTACTCTCCCTTTGCCCGGCTTTCCTGCTGGCGGTACGCGCTTGGCGTCGTTCCGAACCAGCCTTTGAAGGCGCGGCTGAAATGGCTCTGGCTGGCAAAGCCGGTCGCCTCGGCAAGGTGTGCAAGGCCGAGGTCGGTCTGCACCAGCATCTGCTGCGCCTTGTCGAGCCGCGCCTTGAGCACATAGTGGTGCGGCGAGATGCCTGTGGCTTTCTTGAACACGCGGCAGAAATGCGACGGCGTGATCCCCGCCATCGCCGCCATCTCCTCCAGCGGATAGTCCCCTGCCGGATCGGCAAGGATGCGGTTCATGATGCGGTGCAGGCGATAGGCGGAAAAGTCGGAGACCGGGATTTCCGCCGGATTGCCGCCGGCGAGTGGGCCGGAGAGGATATGGGCCTTCAGCGCATTGACCATCGCCGCGACATAGGCCGTCCGTTCTTGCGCTTGTGGGGCATAGAGTTCGGCAAGAATCTGGCGGGTAAGCGCGACACCAAGCGGATCGGCGAAGGCAAAGCGCATCCGGCCGAACTGCTCGGCCACGGATTGCTCCGCCAGTACCGCCGAACTCATCGACAGCGTGACGACATCGAGCTCGCCATCGACGAGCCAGCCGGTCGGCATGCCGGCAGGCACGATCGTCGCGCAGCCGGGGATAGAACTTGTCTCGGTCCAGCCATCGCGGTCCCAGGTCTTCACCTGCGGCTTGCCTGCCACATGAACGGTGAAAATCGGATCAGGCAGAGCGGGGAGCGTATAGCTCCCCACGAACTGACGCCAGCGGCACAGCGACCAGCCATCGCCGATCGAGCCCATCTCGACATCGGGCGCACGGCCAAGGACGTCGCAGATGATTGCCTTGTTGTCCCACGCGGGCGTGCCGCGCGCGCCGTCCTGTGCCATCACGCCCCCACCAGCCGCGCCTCCAGTCGCTTGAACCCGTTGATGAAGTTCGAACGGACCCGGGCCGGCTCGCCAATGATTTCGTAGCCGCGAACATGCCGCGCGAGCGCACCGAAGGCCAGCCGCAATTGCATTTCGGCAAGGCGCGAGCCGACACAGACGTGCGCGCCCGAACCGAACCCGACATGTGCCTTGATCTTGCGCGTCACGTCGAAGCGGCCAGGTGCCTCGAACACTGCCTCGTCGCGGTTGCCGCTGGGATAGAACATCACGACCTTGTCACCCTTGCGGATCTGCTTCCCGCCAAGCGCGGTGTCGCGCGTTGCGGTGCGGCGCATGTGAACCACCGGGCTTGCGAAGCGCACCATTTCCTTGACCGCGCCGGGCAGCAGGTCGGGGGTCTGGCGGATCGCCTCCCAGGCTTCGGGGTCGCGGGCGAAGGCAACCACCGAATGGTTGAGGGAATTGCGCGTCGTCTCGTTGCCGCCGACGAGTGCGAGGACGAGATTGCCGACGAACTCGCCAAGCGGCATCGCCTTGCCCTCGATCTCGGCGTTTGCCAACAGCGAAGCGATGTCCTGCCCCGGTTGGGTGCGCCGCGCGTGGTAGAGTTCGGTCGCAAAGTCCAGGAATTCGCTCAGCACTGCCCCCATCGCCTCGGGAGATTGCCGCAGGTCCGGATCGTCCTCGCCGATGAAGGCATCGGTCCAGCGATGCAGGTCGCGCCAGGTTTCCGGCGGCAGGCCGAGCAGTTCGGCCAGCGTGAGCAGCGGGAGCGGCACAGTGAAGCGGCCCAGCAGGTCGACCGGCTCATCGAGCGGCAGATCCGCCAGCAGGCTATCCACCCGCGCTGCAATCCGCTCCTCGATCCCGGCCAGCCGCACCGGAGCCAGCGCCGGCATCACGAACGCGCGGTAGCGCGTGTGATAGGGCGGATCGCGCGAGATGAACGGAACGCCGATTGCGGCCTCACCCGCGCCTGCCAGACCGGTCTCGTTCTCATTGAAGATGCGGTGGCCGCCGTTCTCGTAGGCGGAGGAAAACAGGTCCGGCTGGCGCGAGACGGTGACGATGTCGTCGAACCGCAACACAGCCCAGAAGCCGGTGCCTTCGCTCTGTTCGTTCCAATAGACGCCTTCGGCCCGGCGCAACTCGGCGAAGGCGTCGTAGGGCACCCCGCCGAGATAGAGATCTGGATCGGACAGATCGATCACGCCCATCGCCTCAGAACCCGAACCTGAGGCTCACCCCATATGTGCGCGGCGCGGTCGGCACGAGGAAGTTGTAGGGGAAGCCTGCGCCGCGCAGATCGAGGCCGTAACCATAGGTTTTGCGCTGGAACAGATTGTTGGCAAAAGCGCGCACCGTGATCTGCTTGTTTGACCAGCTGAGCGCAGCATTGGCCTTGGCATTGGCGCCCTGCTGGAGCTCGGAATTGACCTGCCCCGAACCGGCCACATTGGCTTCGTTGAAGGGCGAGAAGAACTGGCGGCTCGAATAGGCGACGCTCGGCGCGAAAGTCACTGTGCCCCCTGCGATGTCCAGCGCATCCCAGCTCATTGCGAACTGCCCGGTCAAGCTCGGCGCGAAGGGCAGGTGGTTGCCGGAGAGGTTGGTGCCCTGCAGCGTCAGATCCTTGTACTTCGAATGAAGCAGGCCGAGCGAGCCGTCGAAGCGCAGCCGCGACGTGGCCTTGAGGCTGGCCTCCAGCTCAAGCCCATAGACTTCGGACTTGGGCGCATTGACGAGGAACGAGACCGGACCGGCGCGCGTGTCCTGCAGCTGCTGGTTGGTGTAGTCGTAGTAGAACGCGCTCAGCGCATAGGTCAGTGCGCGGTCGAGCGCGCGGCCCTTGATCCCTGCCTCGAAGGCATTGACCCGTTCAGGCTTGATATAACCGATGCCCGCCGACGAGGTATAGCCGCCGCCATTGACCGCACCGGCGCGGTAGCCGCGGTTGTAGCTGGCGAACAGCAGGGTGCCGTTGGACATGGTGTAGCTCAGCGCCACGCGTCCGGTCAGCGCGTTGTTCGTGTCCTTCAGCCCAAAGCGGGCGTTGGCGTCATAGGCGCAGGTGCCCGCAACGCCCGGGCATGGCACCGTCGTTGCGATCGGGAAATCCGGCGCCCCAACCGCGCCTACGAAGAGATAGGCGTAGGCATCGTCATAGCGCGACTTGTCCTTGGTGTAGCGCGCGCCCAGCGTCAGCACGAGGCTGCTGGCAAGATCGATATCCGCCTGCCCGAACACCGCATAGCTGCGCCGGTTCTGACGGTAGTGCTGGTAGAACCCGCCCGCCGGTGGCAGTGGCAGGTTGAAGCGGTTGTCGGTGATGTTGCGATCCCAGCCATAGAACAGCCCGCCGACGAAGCTCAGCCCCTTGGCGGTGTAGTTCGTCCGCAGTTCCTCGCTGAACTGGCGGTACTGCGAACGCCAGTTGATATCGAGGATGTCGAGCGGCGCACCGTCGGCTGCCTGCTGCAGGTTCTGCTGACCACCATCGTAAGAGGTGATCGAGGTGACGCGCAGGCTGGAAGACAGATCCAGCGCGACATTGGCCGAAAAGCCCCAGGCATCGGTGCGGTTCTCGCCGACGCGGTTCTCGTTGGTCTCGAAAAAGCCGAGCCCGGTGCGGAAAACGCCAAGGCCATGGACAGCAGCCTGCGTGCCGCGGTCGCGGCCACCATAGGCGCGTAGGGTAACGTCCAGCGTTTCGGTGGGCTTCAGGCGCAGCGAGGCGCGGCCCTGCAGCGTATCGGTCGACATCGGATCGCGGCCACCCGCAAACAGGTTCTTCACCTGCCCATCGCCCTTGGCATAGTTGACCGCAACGCGCAGGCCCGCCTTGTCTTCGACCAGTGTCGTCTCCAGCGCGCCCTGCGCGGTGACCATGTTGTAATTGCCGTAGCCCGCCTCGACATAGCCGTTGGTGCCGGTCAGTCCGGGCTTCTTCGTGATGAAGTTGATCGCACCGCCCGTCGTGTTGCGGCCGAACAGCGTGCCCTGCGGCCCACGCAGCACTTCAACGCGATCAAGGTCGAACAGGCCCATACCGTGGCTGGTGCGCGGCGCCAGATAGACGTCGTCGAGATAGACGCCGACCGGCGAGGCCTGGTTCGAATTGTATTCGTTCGCCACGCCGATCCCGCGCAGCGAGAAGTTGGGCTGGGTGCGGCCGTAGGGGCTGTTGATCTGCAAGTTGGGTACGACATCGCCCAGCTGCGCCGAATTGCTCACGCCGCGATTGGCGAGCGTGTCGCCGGTCACCGCAGTGATCGCCAGCGGCACAGCAAGCAGCGACTGCTCGCGCCGCTGCGCCGTCACGATGATCTCGTCGGAATTGGCGGCCTCGCCGTTCCCGGCATCCTGTGCCAGCGCAGCACCCGATTGCCCCGCAACAAGTGCAAAAGCCAGCACCCGTGTCAAACCCATACCCGCCATGATCTTCTCCCCGGAATCGCCCCGTTTCAGGGCCTTTGTCCGAGGGAATAGGCATTCAGCAGGCTCAAGGCTTTAGACCGCCTTGCGCCGATTTTTGACATTTCTTGCGATGTAACCAAGGATCATCCATTGAGGAGTGATAGAGCGCTGTAGGGCGGGGCTCTCCAGCCCGTGCCGGCAAACACGGCACAAGTGCGGTCTTAGCGCCGGGCCGCCATCGTTGTTTCAAGCAGGGCGATGGGCACCTGCGGATTGGCGGGTCTCTCTATGATCGCCTGGGCTTTGCCCATCAAATCGATCCTTGATCCACATCCATGCCAATGTCCGCTTCGGAGTAGCGCGGCAGTTCGTTGCGTCACACGGGAACGGCAGCTTTGCCCCAAATCCAGTCACTCAGATTCGGTCGTTGCAGCCCGCACTACCACCAATGAAAAACCCGGCCCCCCGCCATCGCGCGGAGCCGGGCCTGCAATCTCAGCTCAGTCCAGCGTCAAGCCGCGCGGCACGGTCGGGTGGTTGATCTGCTGGAGGTAGATGCCGTGGTTGTCGAGCAGCCAGTCGCTGATCATCTTGCACTTGCGCGCGTCGCCCACCATCACCGGACGATGTGGCTCGGGTTGTCGAGGTGCGGGACGCCCAGCGCGGCATGGAACAACGGGCGGGCATGATCGCGAACATACATCGTGGCGTAGACCGAAAGCAGGATGAAGCGGATCCACAGGCGGTTGCGCCCGGTCAGCAGCTTCGGATCGGCGCGCATGAGCAGCGCGAAGGCAACGCCGATGCGCATCACCACGCGGCGGTTGGTGATCGTATAAACCGTGCTGCGCGCCACACGCAGCGCAAAGCCATAGGTCAGGCCCACCGCCAGCACACCGAAGCCCGCCGTCAGCAGCGCCCTCAGCGGTGTCCCGCTGACAAGTGCCCAGCCGACCAGCAGCGTGAAATATCCGCCGATCCACCGCGCGCCCAGCGCGGTGCGGGCGAACACCCAGGCATCGGGCGCGCCCTGCCAGAGGATCGCCTCACCCGAAGGCAGATCACCCGGCAGGCCGCAGATCGGCTCGATCTCGTGCTCTCTCACAGGATCGGCTCCTGATGGCCGGCGTTGGCGTAGAGAAAGCCGCCGCCGAAGCAACCGATCATGCGCTCTTCTTCATAGCGGGTGATCTCGGTCGCGCTTTCAAGGCGCGGCACGCCGTCATGATCGGCCGCATTGATCGCATCGATGCTCACGCCCGAGGCGCCAACCGAAACCATTGCCATCGGGGCGAGCACAGTCTTGCCGCCCGTCGTCTCGACCTGAAGATAGCGAACATGGTGCTCGCCGCGGTCGATCTGCAGATCGGTCACGGTGCCGACCACCTTGCCGTCCGCTGCCGTCACCATCATCCCACATGGATCAGGGGCGCCCTTCCACACCGAGATGTGCTCCCCGGTCGAAAGCAGTACGATGCGGGCGCGGCCATGCGCGTCCTGATCAGGCCACCAGGCGCGGTTTGCGTAAGACGCCGGGCCGACGCCATCAACGAGCGGATTGCCGGTCGGCGCATAGGGCGCGCCGGGGAAGTTCTCGAAGCGCTTGGGTCGCGGGGTTGAAAGCGGGCCCCCCACGCTCTCGATGAACCCGTTGATCTCGTCCTCAATCGGATAGCCCTTGCGGCGATCCTCGCGCCGCAGCCACAACATCAGGGCGACGAAAACGAGGACGAACGCCCAGAGCGCGAGCTCTGCGACGTCAATCGAGCCAACCACATATGCGCTTTGTATAGGACGTTCCTTTCCCGGATCAGGGCCCCGGAGGCCGCAATTCCCAGCACCTCAATCACTGCACCGTACTCATGTCGGAAACTCGGGTATGGCCATCTGCCCACCGGGCAGTTCGCCAGCGATCCCGATGCGCGTGCCCGCAGCGGGCCAAGCACCAGCAGCGCTGCCATCAGCATCAAAATGTCCAGGCTGTAGACCGTGGCTTAACCCGCCGCGCGGCCACCCGGGCCGCTGGCCCATGATACGATGTCGCGGATCACGCCGCCCACCGCAAGCGCGCTGCCAGCAGCGGTCGCCTGCACCGCGCCCCAGGCGCCCAGCGCCACACCGGGATCGCCGCGCTGCGCCAGCGACATCGCCGCGATCAGCGTGCCGACCGAAAACAGCCCGATGCCGAAGCCGATCGAGCCTGCACCCAGCGCCAGCAGCAGCGGCGAGGCAAGCGGCGCGGCCAGCAGCACGAGAATGAAAGCGCAGATCCCGCCGACCATGCCGGCGCCGGCCAGTCGCAGCGGATCGAAGCCGCGCTCCAGCACGCGCGTCGAAAGCGAGAAGCCAGCAATCGCTCCCGTCGCCCACGAAGCCTCGATGTCCTTGAGCCAGGTCTCGCGCGCCACGATGGTATCGGCCATGATGCGCGTATGCACGTTGGCTTCGGTGCCATAACGCGCCGAACTGCCGGTCAGGATCGCTGAGCGCAGTGCATCGCCTCGGCCGCCGCGGTGTCGTTGTAGGCCGGCCCGCCGACGAGGCTGAACCTGGCCAGGTTCACCACCGCATCGACCGTCGCCTTGCCGTCCTTCATGAACCGCGCCTCGATCGCCGGACGCCCGTCGAGCCCGCCCGCAAGGGCCGGGTTCACGCTGAGGCCCCGGGCCTCCATCGCCGCGATCACGCCGTCATAGTGGCGCGCATCCTTGGCGAGCACATCGAAGCGCGGCATCAGCAGGCTGACCGTGCGGCAGCTCGTCTCGAAGGTCGCTAACAAATCCCATGATCTCGTTGGCTTGACCGTTTCTTGCGTTATCACTACCGCGCCTCGCGCAAGAACGATCAATGCGGTTCGAAGTGTGTCAATGTGCCAAGAAGTGAAGATTCTGGTGGGGGGACATGCAGTGAATGCAAATCCAGCTTTGGCCGATGAAGCCGGGGCCGATGGGGCAGCGGGCGATGCTACCGGATCGCTTGCTCTCGCCAACCATCGGGTCGGCGCGGCCACGCACCGGACCGTGAACGTCGGCTAGGGCCAGTCATTTCCGTGGCAGAACCCGAACGCGCCCCCGCGGACAAGGCACTGTTTACCGGGTCGGAATCCGCCTTCAACGAAATCGGTTCGGCTGATGCTTTGCGCCTGGTGCTTGCTGCGTCCGACCTGACCCTGTCGCTCGATCGCGAAGGCCACATTCTCGACGTTGCGGCGAACCGGCAGGATTTTCCGGGCTGCGACAGCTGGATCGGCCAGCATTTCAACGCCACCGTCACGGTCGAAAGCCGCAGCAAGGTCACGGAGATGCTGCAGGTCGAACCCGGTGAGGCGGGCAACCGCTGGCGCCAGATCAACCATACCAGCCCGGCCGGGGATATCCCGGTGCGCTATCTGCTGATCAGCCTTGCTGACGGCAATCGGCTGGTCGCCGTCGGGCGCGACATGCGCGGCGCCGTGGTGCTCCAGCAGCGTCTGCTCCAGGCCCAGCAATCGCTCGAACGCGATTTTATGCGCCTGCGCCAGATCGAGACACGCTACCGCCTGCTGTTCGATTTTTCGTCCGAGCCGGTCCTCTTGGTCGAGGCGGATAGCCAGCGCATCCAGGAAGCCAACCCCGCCGCGCATGCCGTGCTCGAAGCGCGCCCCGGCAGTCTTGTCGGCGCCAAGCTCTCCGGGCTCGTCGCGCGCAGTTCGCGCGATGCGCTGATCGCCTATCTCGGCGCGGTGTTGACCACTTCTGAAGTCTCGCCGCTCACGGTCGATCTCGAACGTGCACGCCAGCAGCTCACCATTTCGGCCACGGGCTTCCGTCAGCTCGGTGGCCGCTATCTCCTCGTCCGGCTCGGCAGTGCAATCGCGCGCACTACTGAAGGCGCCGCCACGCTGCTCGATATTGTCGAACGCATGCCCGATGCGTTCGTCGTCGCCAATTCCGACATGCGGATCATCGCGGCCAACATCGCCTTCCTCGAACTTGCGCGCGCAGCCTCACTCGATCAGATTCGTGGACGACCGCTGGGTGAATTCGTTGGCCGCCCGGGCATCGATCTTGATCTGATCGAAGGCCAGCTCACCAAGTACGGCCTTGCCCGCAATGTCAGCACCGTCGTCCGCGCCCGCGATTCCGAGATCGAGGAGCCGGTGGAGCTTTCCGCCGTACGCACTGCGGGCGATGCACCGTGCTACGGCTTCGCGATCCGCGAGATCGGCCGCCGCCTGCGCGATTTGCCGCCCACGCCGCTCGATCTCCCCCGCTCGGTCGAGCAACTCACCGAGCTCGTCGGCCGCGCGTCGCTAAAGGAAATCGTGCGCGAGAGCGCTGACCTCATCGAACGCCTCTGCATCGAAGCCGCGCTCGCCTACACGTCCGATAACCGCGCCGCGGCGGCGGAAATCCTCGGCCTCAGCCGGCAGAGCCTCTATTCCAAGCTGCACCGCTACGGGCTCGGCAACCTCGTGGGCGAGAGCGAATAGACAGTCCCGCGCAAGTGTAAGAATTAATTGACGCTTGTGAATGTCGGCCATGCCCTTCGAGGTGTAACGCAGCCAGCCACTTCGGCCGGGGCCCTGCACCGCGCGATGGCCCGCCTCGGTCTGATTCAGGCTGCAATCGGCGCGATTGTCATGCTGCTGGACCGGGCAGGCCGCATCAAGCCCTGCGGCGACGCGGTCCCTCTGCGGCTGACGGGAGAATTCGCCATCCCCGATAGCCTGTTCGTCGCCCGTGCCCGCAGCGCGCGCATGGTCGCGCCGTCCGATCGCGCGGTCGATATGCCGGCGGGGGAGATCGGCTATGTCGGCATGGTCGATCGCGATGTGCTCGTCTCGGGCGATGCGGCTGGCGTGGTCGCCCCTGCTGCGGGCGAGGGGGAGCCACCATGCGATGACCTGCTGGCGTCATGTGGCGAACGCAGCGCACCAGTTCCTCGCCACCGGCCAGCCCAGCGCTCGCAGGGCGGCGCTACCGCTCCTGCCCTATCTCCTTTTGGTGAGCATCGCTGGCGCGCTCAACTGGCAAGTAACCCAGCTCAACGGGCCGTTCTGAGGCGGCGATGCCGCCGATCTCGTGCTCGCGGTGCTGGTGCTCGAAGCGCTGGCCCTGCGCGCTTCGCTGGTCGGTGCGAGCTGGCCGTGGATCGCGCTGCCGCTGGCGGCTTTTGTTTCCGGTCCATCTGGCGGATCTGCTGCGGCGGGGGCGCTAGCGGCGCCCGGTCTATTGGGGCGCCTTGTCCGAACTCCACCCATCTATGGCGACGCGCCATTTGCCGTCCGGGCCACGGTGGAAGATATTGATGCCCTTGCCGACATCCGTCGTGATGGCGCCAGACTTCTTGTCGGTATCGGTCGACTTGTAGGTGTAGCGCTCGAATGCCCAATCACCGTTCACAGTGAAGCCGATCGACGCCTTTTCCCATTTCGTTCGGTAGGCACCGAAGTAATCACTGACCCATTTCCGAACAGCCTCTTTTCCGGCGATTTCGGGCGAGCCAGGTAGCTGGTAGACCACGTCATCGGTGAGATCGGACATCAATGTATCGACATTGTTGCTGTTTATCGCGGCGACGTAGCTGCCATGGGCGGCCTGCTCGATCGAGCGAAGGTCCGGCATCTGCACTTTGCTGGGCTGCGGCGAGCATCCCCCGATCAGAAAAATGGCCGACACCGCACACAATTTCCGTTTTCGCTGCATACTCCCTCCCTCTAGCGGCGTGGTTTGCACCCACGCCGCGACAACCGCAATGAGCGTTTGCGCCTGCCTTGCCCGGTGATTGGTCAGGGTGTGCTGGAAGCATAGCCCATCCGTAGCAACCAATAGAAAACCACCGCGATTCCGTGGAACCGCAGGGGCCAGGTAATCCGCGCCGGTTGCGTGCGCGGGGGTGTTGGTTTGCCCTAAGGAATCTTGGTCGGTGCCGCAGCCGGGGCCGGAGCCGCCGCCGCGGTGACCATCGGACCCTCCGGACGCAGGGCCGGGTAGTCCTTGACTATCGAGACACCGCCCAGAGGCTTGTTGATGCCGCGGTGGCAGGTCGTGCAGTTCACCTTCAGCGGATCATCCTGCGGGTCCAAGCGGTGCTTGGGGAACACGCAGGGGAGCGAGCCAATGTACTGGCCGTTGATGTCACGCACCATGCGATAGCCGTACCAGGCGCCTACGCGCTTGGGGGTGCTCATGTTCCAGGCCTGGAACAAGCCGGCGTTGTGGCAGAACGTGCAGTTCACGCCCAGCGCCGTCGAGGTGTGCATCATCAGGCTGTAGGTGTCCTCGGTCGCCATGACCGAATTTTTGTCGAGCGGCGGGCGAGGGGGGGCTGTACTTCGACTGGACCCGGATGTTGCTCGAGTCTGCATTGATCAAGTACTTGGCAAACGCGGTGTTCGGCAGCGACGAATAGGCCGTTGCCATCCCCGGCTTTGCCTGCCTCGCCGATTTCACCCAGCGCCGCTTCCATCCCGCGATCCGCACGCAGCTGCGCCTCCGGTGCCTCGTCGAAGGCTTCTCCACCGTAATACGCCGTCTCGCTCTTCGCCTACCTCAGCGGCGGCCTCGCGCACTTCGGCGTTCATGTGGAGCATGATCTCTTCGCCGCGCCTGTCATCGTCCCTGTCTTCATCATGATCTTGGTCTACCTGCGCCGCGAACGCAGCCGCCTCGGCGCGCAATAGCAAATTTGCATCTACCGTCCGGCTTTACGGCGCGGCCAAGGCAGGCAATAGTCTTGCCCCACAAGTGTTTCCGGAAGAGGTGAGGGATGACCGGCGAAGAAACTTTTGCAGACCTGCGCGAAGGCGTGCGCCGACTTTGCGCGCGCTTCCCCGGTAGCTACTGGCAGGCGCTCGACCGCGATCGGAAATACCCCACCGAATTCGTCACCACCTTGGCGCAGGAAGGCTGGCTCTCCGTTCTCATTCCGGAAGGCTACGGCGGCTCCGGCCTCGGCCTCGCGGCGGCGACGGCGGTGCTCGAGGAGGTCCACCGCTCAGGCTGCAACGGCGGCGCTGCCCACGCGCAGATGTACACGATGGGCACCCTCCTGCGCCACGGTTCCGATGCGCAGAAAGATCGCTACCTCCCCGCCATCGCGCGCGGAGACCTGCGTCTCCAGGCCTTCGGCGTCACCGAGCCGACCAGCGGCACCGACACCACGCGCCTCACCACGTTCGCCCGCCGGGATGGCGATCGCTACGTCGTCAACGGCCAGAAAATCTGGATCAGCCGCGCCGAACATTCCGATCTCATGGTCCTCCTCGTGCGCACCACCCCGCGCGAGGAATGCGCCAAGTCCACGGAAGGCATGAGCGTCCTCCTCGTCGATATGCGCGAGGCGGTCGGCAACGGCCTCACCATCCGCCCCATCCGCACCATGCTCAACCACGCGACGACCGAGTTGTTCTTTGACGATCTCTCGGTCCCCGCCGAAAACCTCATCGGCAAAGAAGGGGATGGTTTCCGCTACATCCTCTCCGGCATGAACGCCGAACGCATCCTCATCGCGTCGGAATGCATCGGCGATGCGCGCTTCTTCATCGACCGCGCAAGCGCCTACGCCAAGGAGCGCTCCGTGTTCGGCCGCCCCATCGGCCAGAACCAGGGCGTCCAGTTCCCCATCGCCCGCGCCTATATCCAGACCACCGCCGCCGCGCAGATGGTCGCCGATGCCGCCGCCAGGTTCGATGCAGGGGAGACCGCCGGCACCGAAGCCAACATGGCAAAGCTCCTCGCCTCCGAAGCCTCTTGGTTCGCGGCAGACATGTGCGTGCAGACCCACGGCGGCTTCGGTTTCGCCGAGGAATACGACATCGAGCGCAAGTTCCGCGAGACCCGGCTCTATCAGGTCGCCCCCATTTCCTCGAACCTCATCCTCAGCCACGTCGCCACCCACGTGCTCGGCCTGCCCAAGAGCTTCTGATACAAACCGTTGCGCGCGCGGCCGGGAGGCGTAGGATCGTACCACAAGAGGGCGCAAGCCGAGTCACTGCGTGCCAACGCCCCCCAGCAGGAGATGATGCGATGACCAAGGTATCCGCCAAGGCCCTGATCCTCACCACAGCCACCGCACTCGCGCTCGCCCCCGTGGCTGCCGCAGCCGAAACGGTGGTGCTCACCGCCAACCTCTCCGGCGCCAACGAAGTAGGCGGCGGCGCCCCCGATGGCAGCGGTGCCTTCCGCGTCGAGATCAACACCGATACCGGCGATTTCTGCTACACCCTCTATGGCGAGAAGATCGCCGCCCCCACGATGGCCCACGTCCACACCGGCGCGGCAGGCGTCAATGGCGGCCCCGTCATCACCATGGACGTCACCGGCAAGGGCAGCGACATGTGCATCGCGGTCGAACCTGACAAGCTCAAGCCCATCGTCGCTAATCCAGCGGGCTACTACGTCAACATCCACACCGCAGACTTCCCCGGCGGCGCCGTTCGAGGCCAGCTGACCAAGGGCTAAGCGCCTGGCCCCCTTCTTCAGGAGAGGGGGTACGGGTGGTAGCACCCACCAATCCTGCCCCGGCCAAGCAGCAAAAAAGTCGGGACGGCCCCAAGGAACCGTCCCGATCAGGTAAAGGCGCTGCGCAAGCAGATCGCCTTCGGGTCGCAAGCCCTGAATAGCCGATCCGCATGGCAGTGCTGTGGCGCGCATCACAGGCGCGCAGGAAAGCGGCGAAAAGTTTGCCTTCGGCGGGCAAGGGCCATCGCCCTTGCATCCCGCGGAAATTTCCCTGGATCAAATGCAAATGCGGTCACAGCCGGGTTGCCTGCTGGCCTTATCTGTATATGATGAAATATAGATTCGCCGAACGAACATGAGGGAAAATCTTGCGCACCAAACTTGCGGCTGGCTTGCTCGCCGGCACCGCCCTGTTCCTGTCAGTGCCTGCCATGGCCGAAGATGCCCCGGCGACGGATGGGGTGGCCGATACGATCATTGTCACCGCGCGGCAGCGGCCTGAAAATGCGCAGGATGTGCCTGCCGCACTCTCGGTGGTGGGCGGCAAGTTGCTCGAACAGTCCTACACGCTCAATACGCAAGGGCTGACCACGCTGGTCCCCGCACTCAATTATTCCTCCGCCAATCCGCGCAACACTGCCTTCACGATCCGCGGCCTCGGGTCGAGCGTGGTGGCGGTGAGCCAGGCCAACGACGGGCTGGAGCCGGGGGTCGGCTACTATGTCGACGGGGTCTATCATGCCCGTCCGGCAACGGCGGCGTTTGATTTTTCGGATATCGAGCGGATCGAAGTACTGCGCGGCCCGCAAGGCACGCTATTTGGCAAGAACACCACGGCGGGCGCGATCAACGTGGTTTCCGCCGCGCCCAGCTTCACCAGCGGCGCGAATGTGGAACTGAGCGTGGGTGAGCGGCGCTTCGTGCAGGCGCGCGTTTCGGCGACGGGGCCGCTGGCGGGTGACACGCTGGCCTACCGGCTCTCGGGCACGGTGACCCGGCGCGACGGCGTGCTGCACAACGTGCGCACCGGGCAGGATCAGAACACGCTCGGCACGCAGGCCGTGCGCGGGCAGGTGCTGTGGCAGCCATCTTCGGACTTCAAGTTCAAGCTGATCGCGGATTTTTCCAACTTCCGCAGCGAATGCTGCACGCAGGTCTACTTGCGCGTCGGCACCAGCCTGCGCTCGCCCTCGCGCCAGTATCCGGCGCTGGCGGCGGCGGCAGGCTATGCCCCGCCAAGCACCAACCCCTATGACCGGCTTGTCGATATCGATGCGCCTCTGGCGGTGAAGACCAGCGAGGGCGGAGTGGCCGGCACGGCGGACTGGAATATCGGCCCCGCTACGGTCACCTCGATCACCGCGTGGCGGTTCTGGAACTGGGATGCGGCGAACGACCGCGATTACACGGGCCTCCCGATCCAGTTGATCCAGCGCATTCCCTCGCGGCAGGATCAGCTGAGCCAGGAACTCCGGATCGCGTCCAATGGCGAACATGCCTTCAGTTATGTCGCCGGGCTCTACTATTTCCGGCAAGTGCTGAGCGGGCATCCCAACAGCGTCTATGGCTCCTATGCCGCGCCCTGGCTGATCGGCAAGACAACCGGCGCAAACGCTACACCGGTGCCGGCGAACCTGCTCGATGGCTATGGGCAGAACGGCGATACGCGCTTTGCGGTCGATAGCTATGCCGCTTTTGCCGAAGTGAATTGGCGGATCCTGCCGCGGCTGACCGCTACCGGCGGGCTGCGCTACACACAGGAAGACAAGCAAGGCGATTACAACACCACTGTGTTCGGGGGCCTCGCCACCAACAGCACGGCGCTCAACAATGCCAAGCTGGGCGTGCTGCGGCCGCAGAGCTATTCGGCCACCAACAGCGATGGCAGCCTTTCCGGCCGTGCCAACATCGCATGGAAGCCAGTCGATGCGGTGATGCTCTACGGCAGCTTCTCGCGCGGGTTCAAATCGGGCGGCATCAACATGTCGGGCCTCCCGCTCGATGCGAACAACCAGCCGGCGCTCTCGACTGCGGTGGTGCGGCCCGAACGGAACACGACGTGGGAAGCGGGCATCAAGGCCGAGCTATGGGACAAGCGGTTCACGCTGAACCTTGCCGCCTATCACACCACGGTCCGCGATTTTCAGGCAACGGTGGTGGATTCGAGCCAGACCGTGGCGCTGCGCGGCTATCTCTCCAACATTCCCGAAGTGAAGGTGAAAGGTATCGAAGCTGATGCCGCGCTGCGCATTGGTGGCCTGCAACTGACCGGCGCGCTGGCGTATGGTGAGGGAACGTACACCGATTATCCGGCCGGCCCTTGTCCGCTGGAAGTGCAGACTGCGGCAACAGCCGCCTGCAATCTCACCGGCAAGCGGCTTGCCGGTCTTCCGCGCTGGTCGGAGACCTTGAGCGGAGATTATGCGGTGCCGGTGGGCGGCGGCGCGCTGGTGCTCCATGCCGATAGTAATTGGCGCAGCGGCTATTTCGGCGATCCGAGCCTTTCGCAGTATACCTGGATCGAGGGCTACAACCTGACCAACGCCAGCGTCGGCTACCGGCAGGCAGATGCGAGCGGGAAGGGCTGGGAGATCGCCGTCTTCGCCCGCAATCTGCTTGGCGCGAACTATATCCAGAACTTGACGATTCAAGCCGGGAACTCCGGGCTGATCCTTGGCACGCCAAGCGATCCGCGCACGGTGGGAGTCACACTCAGAGTGAAACGCTAGCGTCGCTCGCCTCAGCCGCGGTCTTGTGGCGGGGAGGGCGGGGAACGGGGAGCAGCAAGCGTTCGACGAGCGCGGCAAGCCGCTCGGTGCTCACTTGCTCCACCTCGCCTTGCAGTGCGCGATACTGGGCAAGGATCGTCTCGCCCAGCGGGGTCAGCTGCGCTCCGGCCTTCTGGTTGCCCGGTGTGGTGGCGACAAGCGGCTGCTGCCAGCAGCGGTTCATCGCATCGACCAGCAGCCAGGTGCGGCGATAGCTCATGCCCATCGCGCGCCCCGCTGCGGAGATCGAATGGTGCCGGGCAATGGCTTCCAGCAGATCGGCCTTGCCCGGTCCCATGGCAACTTCATCGCCGCACATGATCTGGATCTTGAGCCTGAGAGGGAATTTCAGTGTCATCGGGCGATAATAGCTTCGCAAGGCATCCAGTCCACCGCGAATGCGGCGGGCCATGCGCCGCTGCGTTGGGCGCCGTCGTCCCGATCGCGCTTGGGCTCTGACCCGGCGGCGGTGGCCTCACGCCTTGATTCCAGGGCTGTGAAGATTCGGCACCGCCTTGCCTGCCCCAGCGCTTTATAAATAACAGACGCGTCTGTTATTTATAAAGCGCTGTCCTACAGCGACCGCTCTGCGGCAAGCTGCTCCGATGCCCAGCGAATCCCTCACAAATCCGCCATTTGCGCCGCGCATCGGCACGGGCATTGGGGCTGCGCAGGGGGTGGACGTTCTGGTCCATGGACTGTGTCAACCGCGTCAACATCGCGCCGCACCAGCGGCCACTCCGGGGCTTGAGCCGGAGGCCCGGACACAAATGGGGGCCGGCATTGCTGCCGGCTCCCCCCGATGGCCAATACAAATGGGGGCCGGCATTGCTGCCGGCCCCCACTGTCGCCGCTGCTGGCACTCTGGCATTCCAGCGCCTGAGCTCACCGCGTCCTTCCGCCGTTCCCTGCCCTTTGGATCCCGTCCTTTCGAACGGTATTCCTCCAGTCCGCTTCGCCGTCCGGTCCCGCCTGCAAGCAGGCGTTTCCTTGTCCGCTCAGCCTTTAGTCCTGCGGCGTCCGCAGTTCCTGACCACATGGGCCTGGCAGTCGTTGGTGCCCGTACCACATTCTGCGCGTTGCCGCGCGTCCTGCCGCTGCGTGCGTGTTTCCTTCCCTGTCCCTTGGGCGACGCTCCCTCCGGTTCTGCCTCGCGGCCTCGCCATCGGACGATACTTCCCTCCGGGAGAAAAGGGCCCTTCCGCGCGGTCTGGCGTGTTGCTCCTTGCTTCCGCGTCTGCCGGGTCCTGCCCCCGGTCTTGCGACCATCGGCCTTGCCGCATCAGCTTTGCTTCGAGCCGCCATTTCGGCCTCCGGAGCCAGTCTTTCCGGTTTGCCCTCCACCAGTTCCAGAGCGTGCCTCAGCACGCTGGAACTGGTTTCAAAACATACTGTTCAGTCCAGCCCGATCAGGAATTTTCTACTTTTTAATCAGTGCCTTGCGGCGCTTTTCTCAAAGTTTAGTTCCCTCTCGACAAGGCAGATGCTGCGCCTCGCCCGTGAGTCGCACAAGCAGCAAAATGCAAAGTTATCCACAGGCAGCGCAATGCCAAGTGGACAACTCCGCAAGCTGCGGATTCTGCAATGTTTTAGTTTTGTGACGCTTCGTGGCGGGTCATTGCCCGCGTTGGGCCAGCAGGCGCAACCGGAGGGCGTTGAGCTTGATGAAGCCCGCCGCGTCCTTCTGGTCGTAGGCGCCGGCATCGTCCTCGAATGTCACATGGCGTTCGGAGTAGAGGCTGTCCGTCGATTTGCGGCCGACGACCGAAGCGTTGCCCTTGTAGAGCTTGAGGCGGACGGTGCCGTTCACCCGCGCCTGGCTGTGATCGATGGCGGCCTGCAGCATCTCGCGCTCCGGGCTGAACCAGAAGCCGTTGTAGATGAGCTCGGCGTACTTCGGCATGAGCTCGTCCTTGAGGTGCGCCGCGCCGCGATCGAGCGTGATGCTTTCGATGCCGCGGTGCGCGCGGGCATAGATCTCGCCGCCCGGCGTTTCGTACATCCCGCGGCTCTTCATGCCGACGAAGCGGTTTTCGACGAGATCGAGACGGCCGATGCCATGCTTGCGGCCAAGCTCATTGAGCGCGGCGAGCAGCGTGGCGGGCGACATCGCCTCGCCGTTGAGGGCAATGCCGTCACCCTTCGCGAAATCGATGGTGATGTATTCCGGCGCGTCCGGCGCATCTTCGGGATTGACGGTGCGGCTGTAGACGTAGTCCGGCGTCTCCTGCCACGGATCTTCGAGCACCTTGCCCTCGGACGAGGTGTGGAGAAGGTTCGCGTCGGTCGAGAACGGGCTTTCGCCGCGCTTGTCCTTGGGCACCGGGATCTGGTGGGCTTCGGCCCAGGCGATGAGCGCGGTGCGGCTGGTGAGATCCCATTCGCGCCACGGGGCGATGACCTTGATGCCCGGCTCCAGTGCGTAAGCCGAAAGCTCGAAGCGGACCTGATCGTTGCCCTTGCCGGTGGCGCCGTGGGCGACGGCGTCTGCACCGGTCTCGCGCGCGATTTCGATCAGGCGCTTGGAAATGAGCGGCCGCGCTATCGAGGTGCCGAGGAGGTAGTCACCCTCATAGCGGGCATTGGCGCGCATCATCGGGAACACGAAATCGCGCACGAATTCCTCGCGCAAGTCGTCGATGTAGATGTGCTCCGCCTTCACGCCCATCAGCTCGGCCTTGGCGCGGGCAGGGGCCAGTTCCTCGCCCTGGCCGAGATCGGCGGTGAAGGTCACCACTTCGCAGCCGTACGTCACCTGCAGCCACTTCAGGATGACGCTGGTATCGAGACCGCCGGAGTAGGCGAGGACGACGCGCTTGATATCGGACATGGCGGCACTTCCCGTAGTCAGGTGCAAGGATCGCCGCGGCGGCTAGCAGGGCCGCCGCGTGCGCGCAACCTGTCGGCGGATTCTCAGCCCTCGCGCGCGGCGCGGTAGGTCAGTTCGGTCTCGTGAATATAGTCCCGGGTCAGCGGGATGGCATCCTTGTTGCGGACGAGCTGGAGCTGGAAGTTGACCAGATCGGCATGCTCGAAGCCGGTTGCCGCGCCCGCCAGATAGAACTGCCACATGCGGAAGAAGCGCGCATCATAGATGCGGGTGATCGTCTCTTCCTGCTCGGCGCAGCGCTTGTACCATTCGCGCAAGGTGAGCGCGTAGTGGCGGCGCAGGATCTCGCAATCGGTGAGCATGAGCTTGCACGGCTCGATCGCTTTCACCGTTTCGCTGAGTGAGGGGATGTAGCCGCCGGGGAAGATATATTTGCGGGTGAAATCGTCGGTGATGTTGGGCGGGCCGGAGCGGCCGATAGTGTGGAGAAGCATCACCCCGTCCACCGCGAGGAGATTGTGGCACTTGCGGAAGAATGTTTCGTAGTTCGGCACCCCGACATGTTCGAACATGCCGACCGAGACGATGCGGTCGAACGGGCCCACCTGGTCGCGATAGTCGGTGAGGCTGAAAGTGACCTTGTCCGCTACGCCTTCGCGCTCCGCCCAGGCCTTGGCGTAGCCGATCTGCTCGACGCTGAGCGAAATGCCGTGGACGCTGGCGCCCGAGATCTTGTGGAGGTGCAGCGCAAGGCCGCCCCAGCCGCAGCCGATATCGAGCAAGCGCATGCCGGGCTTGAGGTTCAGCTTGGCAGCGATGTGCTCCATCTTGGCGAGCTGGGCTTCCTCGAGCGTGGTGACGCCTTCGTCCCAGTAGGCGCACGAGTACTGGCGCGCTGGATCGAGGAACAAGTCGTAGAGCCGGTCGTCGAGATCATAGTGATGCGCGACGTTGCGCTTCGAGGAGCGGCGCTGGTTGATCTGATCGAGTCGCCCGGTAATCGCCACGCGGGCTTTGTCGAACAGATTGAGGTTATCGAGATCGCTGCCTGTTTCCCATGGATTGTTGCGGCGGATGAAGCCGACGAAATCCATGATATCGCCGTGCTCTATCGTGACGCGGCCATCCATGAAGCATTCGGCCATGCCGAGGCTGGGATTGCGGGCGATCGCGCCGGGCACACGCGCATCGTGGAACTTCAGGCCGAGATCCGGCCACCCCGCGGCTGCCGTGCCGTAGCGGCGCTGGCGGCCTGAGGCCTCGGTCAGTTTCAACGTGCCGTGCTTCACCAGACGGCGCAGCGCGGCATCAAGCAAAAACATGGACATAGGGTGCCTCGTCAACCGATCTTGCCCTCACGCGAGCCATGGCCCGGCGCGCCCGCGCGGACAAGGCGCGCGGGCGCATATCTGCAATGCATCAGCGGCAGCGCGAGCCGCTCCGTTCGATCTCGCGGCCAAGCAGCGCGCCGCCTGCCGCGCCGAGCAGCGTGCCGAGCGTGCGATCGCCGCGGGTGTCGATCGTACGGCCCACCAATGCACCGCCAACCGCGCCGATAACGAGGCCCGTCGTGCCATTGCTGCGCTTGCAATAGTAGCGCCCGTCGCGCCCGCGCCAGACTCTGTCGTTGCTGGTGAGGGGGCGAGGCTCGCTATAGCGGCCGTAGGAGTCATATTCGCCGTTGTGGGCGCGGCGGCCGTGGGCCGGTGCCCAGGACGGTGGTTCGGCCAGAGCCGGGGCTGCACCAAGGGTCGTTGCGGCGAGGGTCGCGGCGATGATGAACCTGTTCATGATGACGCATCCTTTCGGTTTGCTGTGAGGTGACGGTCTTGTGGGCTGACCCTGCGTGCACGATGCCCAACTGCACATGAACGCTGAGTCAAAGGCGATGAGACGGGGCTTCCACACGACGAAGCGCGGGTCTGGATCAGGAAGCTTTCCTACAAGAACCAAACAGGTTATAAAATGACTTGATATACGTGCTTATTTGGAGAAAGCTCATGCAAAATCCACCGGTTACATTCCCCGCGTTGTTTGCGCCGGCCAATGCCGTCGCCTTCGCCAATGTCGATGGTACGGCCCAGACTGTCAGCGCAGTCACGCCCTTGCCGGTCGCGATTTCTGGCAGTGTGGGGACGCAGGCGATCAGTGCCGTCAGCCTGCCGCTACCGGCGGGTGCTGCGACTGCCGCCAACCAGGCAGCGACCAACACGTCGCTTGCAGCCATCGCAGCCCAGCTTCCGGCGACCCTCGGCCAGAAGGCGATGGCGCAGAGCCTGCCGGTAACACTGGCAAGCGATACGACCAACCTCGAACCGTCCGCCACGGCAATCACCGGCGCGGCGATGCCGACCGGAGGAACCGGCCTCACCGGCTGGCTTTCCGCGATCTACCGCTCGTGCAGCGAGGGTGCGACGATTTCGGGCAGTGTGACGTCTGCCACCTCCGTGGTTTCGACGAGCAACAACCTCTACATGGGCGGCTCGTTTCAGGTGACCAGCGCGGGCACGACGTGCACGATCACCTACGAGCAATCGAATGACGGCACGAACTGGGTCACCCTGCCGATCATTTCGGCAGCCTTGCCGAGCGCCGCGCCCACCACGACGTCGACCACGGCGGGCATCTACACGTATGTTTCGTCGGCAGCGTTCGTGCGTGCGCGCGTATCCACGTACACCAGCGGGACCGTGTCGGTCGTGCTGAGCCAGAAGCAGCAGGTTGCGCCCTCAAGCGGGGTCTCGCTCGCGGCCGGCAGCTCGGGCATCGGCAGCGTGAGCGTGAGCGGTACGGCCACGATCACCGGCAACGTCAATGCCGGCACCGGCTTTACCGACAGCACCACGGCGCTTGCGGCTTCTGCCGCGTTCACTGGCACGGGCCGCGCCAACAGCGCCGGCCAGTTCGCGTTTTTCAACACAACGGCCTTTGCCGATCAGGCGGGCACGCTGTTCATCGACCAGTCGCTCGATACCGGCGCGACCTATCAGGCAGTTGCAAGCCAGGCGGTGGCAGCGGGCGGCGCGGCCAACCTTTCGCTGCGGATGTGCGGCGCGGTGGGCACGGCGACGCTTTACCGTGTGCGCTATGTCAATGGGGCGACGCTGCAGGCCACCTTCCGCCTTTCGAGCAGCTTCTCGGCGAGCTGATCGCCCTCAGCCGAGCGCGGCCTGCTTCTCTTCGAGGAGCCGGTCGAGCTCGGCGCGGGATTTGCGTTCGGCTGCGGTCTTGAGCTGCCCGCAGGCGGCATCGATATCGCGGCCACGCGGGGTGCGCACCGGGGCCGAAATGCCTGCATCGAACACGATCTTGGCGAAGCTCTTGATGCGCTCGGGCGTCGAGCATTCGTAGGGCGCGCCGGGCCAGGGGTTGAACGGGATCAGGTTTACCTTGGCGGGCAGGCCATACTGCTTGATGAGGCGGACAAGTTCATGCGCATCACTGTCGCGGTCGTTCTTGTCCTTGAGCATCACGTATTCGAAGGTGATGCGGCGGGCGTTGGAAGCGCCGGGATAATCGGCGCAGGCCTGCAGCAGTTCCTCGATCCCGTACTTGCGGTTGATCGGCACGATCTCGTCGCGCACATCCTTGGTGACGGCATGGAGCGAGACCGCGAGGTTGACGCCGATTTCCTCGCCCGCGCGGGCCATCATCGGGACGACGCCGCTGGTCGAGAGCGTAATGCGGCGCTTGGAAAGGGCGAGGCCGTCGCCGTCCATCACCACCTTGAGCGCATCGCGGACGTGGTCGAAATTGTAGAGCGGCTCGCCCATGCCCATCATCACGATGTTGGTGAGCAGCCGGCCATCGGGCGTATAGTCCGAGGTTTCGTCGTCTTCCGTGTCGTCAAAATCGAGGCCGGCCATCGATCCGCGCGGCCATTCGCCCAGCACATCGCGCGCGAGCATGACCTGCCCGACGATCTCGCCCGGTGTCAGGTTGCGCACGAGGCGCATCGTGCCGGTGTGGCAGAAGCGGCAGTTGAGCGTGCAGCCGACCTGGCTTGAGACGCAGAGCGTGCCGCGCGTGGCATCGGGGATGAACACCATTTCGAAATCGTGGTTGTCTGCCGTGCGCAGCAGCCACTTGCGGGTGCCGTCGTTTGAAACCTGCGCTTCGACCACTTCGGGCCGGCCGATCACGAAACGCTCCGCCAGCCACGGGCGCATTGTCTTGGCGATATCGGTCATCGCCTCGAACTCGGTCACGCCGCGATGGTAGAGCCAATGGAACACCTGCTTGGCGCGCAGCTTGGCGGCTTTGGTGTCGAGCCCGGCCTCACCGAACACGGCCGTGATCTGCTTCCGGCTGAGGCCGATCAGGTCCACGCGGCCATCGGCGCGCGGCGTCACCTCACGCGGGACGGGAACGGGATCGATCAGTCCCGGTATAGGCATCGGCGCTATCTGCATCGCGCGCATATAGGGGCAAGCGCGCGGGCGTGCAAATCAGGTCAGTTCTGCGCGCAGCCCAGCATCGCGGCGTCCATCGCCGAGGCCGCGCCGGCCAGCACATAGACATCGGTAAAAGTGCGGCCTGCCGCGCTGCGGGCAGTGATGCTCATCGTGGCGGCAGAGCGCATCGCGGCGATCACGGCGGCATCCATCCGCCGGTCCGCCGCCCAGGCATCGGTCGCGCCTGCAATCAGCGTGAAGCGCTGCCCGGTGATCGAGAGCGTGACGGTGCCACCAGGGCCGAGCTTGCGCGAAAGCCGCACGTGGATCTCGCCGCGCGTCCCGCGGCGGGGCCATGTGCCGACGGTGAAGTAGGGCTGGAATTCGTTGACGCGACCTTCAACCTTGTCGGCCATGGCGATGGCATAGCAGCGCGGGATGCCGGCATCCGAAAAAGCACCCCAGTTGTTCCAGATCCCGAGGCTGTCACGCGCCAGCGCGGGCGGAGCAACAAGCAGCAGGGCGGCCAGAACCAGGCGCCTCACGGATCCACCAGATCGAGATAGGCGACGACATCGTTGTCAGTCGCGATGAAGAGATCGCCCTGAATCTCCTCGGGCTGTTGCCCGGCGAGGGTAAGCGCCTCGGCGAGCGTGCCGTAGAGAAGCGTCTGCGCCGCGCCGCCTTCGGGGCCATCACTCAGGTGATAGAGGCGGACGCTGGTGACTTCGCTGGTGGAGCGCATCAATCGCAGCCTTCGCGCTTGGCGCCATCGAGCAGGCGGGCGGTGCGTGTCGCCTCGGCCTTGCTCGACTCACGCTCGGTGCGGGTGCGGCCGTGGGCGAGACGGTTGGCTGCGGCTTCCGCCTCCTTGCTGCGGCGCGCCGCGGCCTTGCGCGCTATGCGGAGGTTGACGATCTCGCCCATCAGGCGTGCTCGCCGCCCCGCTCGGACCCGAACAGGACGGTTTCGCGGCCATCCTGAACCAGCGCGATCGAGCCTTGCACGAGCGAGGGCGCAATGGGCGCGCCAAGATCGGGGTGGACCGGATAGCCCGCCATCATCCCGCGCAGCACCCGGCTTGAAATGCCGTGCATGACGACGATGTGATCGCCCGGCGCATCGCCCGTTGCCTCGATCCAGTTGGCGAGGCGCGCCGCGATCATGGGGTAATCCTCGCCATCGGGGGCAGGGCGCAGGAGATGATCGGCAATGACGATGGGGCCGACTTCGGCTTCGACGTCGTCATAGAGGCGGCCGCACCACGAACCCATGTCGATCTCCTTGAGATCATGCGTGCGATCGGCGGCGAACCAATCGAGATCGAGCACATCCGCGATCATGGCCATGGTTTGCAATGCGCGCCCGGTTTCGGAGACGTGGAGCCAGACCGGCGGCCGATCGCCCAGAACGCCGCGCAGCGCGACACCCATCGCCAGCGCCTGCTCGACCC
This sequence comes from uncultured Novosphingobium sp., assembly GCA_964592205.1. Classification (GTDB taxonomy): domain Bacteria; phylum Pseudomonadota; class Alphaproteobacteria; order Sphingomonadales; family Sphingomonadaceae; genus Novosphingobium. The sequence continues at coordinate 27,093 of CAZQEH010000013.1, read as the reverse complement.
CGAGCCGGGTGAGCGGGGTGTGGATGTGGTTCGCCTGAAGGCGGCGTGCGGCGTTATAAACCGTCTCGCCGTGACGCATGATGAAGAAACGTGGGCTTGGCATGACGGGTCTGATAGCGACTGAACATCAGGAATGCGAGGGGCGAACAGGCGCTTGGCAGCCTGCCGCGAGCAGCGCATTGTTGCCCTGAGCAAGCAGGAGACGATGATGCGCAAGATGTGGCTGGTTGGGGCGCTCGTGGGGCTTTCGGCAGTGGCACTGGTGCCGCCTGCGCTGGCGGATACGCCGCCCGCAGCAGCAGCGGCAGCGGCCGCCGATACCACCACGACCGCGCCGGGCGGCAGCACTGTGCTTCTGCCGGCTGGATGGCTGGCAACCGCCTCTGGCAAGGTGCTGACACTGAGCCCGCCCGAACCTGATCTGCACATGGCCATCGTCGATGTTGGCGCAGCGGCAGACGCCAAGGCGGCGGCAGTGGCGGCCTGGGCGGCCTGGGCGCCGCAGCGGGTGCATGCCTTCAAGCTCCTCACCGCGCGGCCGCCGCGCAATGGCTGGGAAGTGGCGGCTGTCATCAACTACGAGACTTCGCCCGCCGAGCATCTGGTGCAGATGGCGATCCCCCGGCGCAAGGGTACCGGGTGGACCGTGCTGATCATGGATGGCAGCGAAGCGACCGCGGAAAAGCGGGGCGGCGCGATCGGCCAGATCCTCACGAGCCTGCGCCCGGCGGGCTACACGCGGGAGAGTTTCGCGGGCAAGACTGCAAACCCGCTCGATCCGGCGCGGGTGCAGGTGCTGCTCGATTTCGTGAAGCGCAATGCCGATGCAATGCATATCCCCGGCGTAGGGCTGGCGTTCTATTCGGGCGGGCAGATCGTCTACGAAGGCGGGGTTGGTGTGAAGGAACTGGGCAAGCCTGATCCGGTCGACGCGCACACCCGCTTCATGATCGCTTCCAACACCAAGAGCATGGCGACACTGCTACTGGCAGAACTGGTGAGCGAGGGGCGCCTGCGCTGGAATCAGCCGGTAACCGACGTCTATCCCTCCTTCCGGCTCGGCAGCGATGCGACAACGAAATCGGTGGAGATCCGCCATCTCGTCTGCGCGTGCACGGGGCTGCCGCGCAAGGACATGGAACTGCTGTTCACCACGACAGCCCAGACACCGGCTTCCTACACGTTCAAACTGCTGGCGGGGACCGAGCCGACCAGCAAGTTCGGCGAGGCATTCCAGTACAACAACCTGATGGCCTCAGCGGCGGGTTATATCGCCGGGCACACCTATTACCCGGACATGGAACTGGGCGCCGCGTTCGACCGCGCGGTGAAGGAGAAGGTCTGGCAGCCGCTGGGCATGGCCGATTCGACCATGAGCGTCGACGAGGCGCTGGCGGCTGACCATGCCTCGCCACATGGCGACGGGCTAGATGGCAAGCCGACAGTGGAGCCGCAGGACCTCAACCGCACGTTTTATCCCTTCCGGCCGGCGGGCGGGGCATGGTCATCGCCGCATGACATGATCCGCTACATCGCCAACGAGCTCACCGAAGGCGTGCTTCCGGGAGGCAAGCGGCTGGTTTCGGCAGAAGCACTGCTGGCGCGGCGGGCGCGGGGCGTGCCGATTGCCGAGGACCAGTGGTATGGCATGGGGTTGATGGAGGATGCCAGCACCGGCGTTTCGGTGATCCACCATGGCGGCGATCTCATGGGCTATCACAGCGAAATGTTCGCGATCCCCTCGGCGGGCGTTGCGGCGGTCATCCTCACCAACGGAGAGAATGGCCCCTATCTGCGCCGGGTTTTCCAGCGGCGGCTGCTCGAGGTGCTCTATGATGGCAAGCCCGAAGCGCAGGGCGATGCCGATGCGATGGCCAAGCGCATTGCGGCGGAATTGGCCGAGTTTCGCTCGCGCATCCAGATGCCCGCGGACGACAAGGTGATCGGTGCGCTGGCCGCACGCTATGTGAACCCAGACCTTGGCGCCTTTCGGCTGGTCAAGGACGGCGCGCAGATGCGCGGGTTCACCCTCGCATGGAACACGCTGATGACGACGCGGCGCAACGATGATGGCACGGTCTCGCTCGTCTCGATCGATCCGGGCTGGATCGGCGACAACGAAATGCTCATCGGCGTCAAGGACGGCAAGCGCACGCTGACAGTGCGCGACGGGCAGCATGTCTATGTGTTTACCGAGGCATCCTTAGGGCTGCGGGCTGAAAAGGCTGTTGCAGGGGCGGCAAACCTGCCACGTTGAGGCACGCTTTCTTCCCGCATGATCGGCGTGCTTCCGTGATGTCGACCCTTGCCCTCGTTGCTGCTGGCGGCGCGATTGCTCTTGGCGTGGAGGGCGGGCGGATGACGCCGATCTCGCCCTTCACGGCGAAGCTGATCGTGCCGTACCTGCTGTGGGTGAGCTTTGCGGCCTGGCTCAACTGGGCGATCGTCCAGCTGAACGCGCCGTTCGCCTGAGCCGCGCCGATCAGCCTTCCGGGTAGGTGATCGCGATCACTTCCCATTCCTTTTCGCCGCCGGGCAGCGTGACCTTGCGCAAGTCTCCCACGCGCGCGCCGCGCAGGGCGCGGGCAATGGGCGCGCTCCAGCCGATAAGGCGAGCAGTGGCGTCCTGCTCGTCATCCCCTACGAGCATGAGGGTCATGCGGGCGTCGTCCTCATCGGCAATCTCGACCGTCGCGCCGAAGAGCACGCGGGTCTGGTCCGGCTGGCGGGCGGGATCGATCACGCGAGCGGCCTTCATCCGTCTCGCGAGGAAGTTCAGCTCGCGGTCGATCTCGCGCATGCGCTTGCGGCCATAGAGATAATCGCCGTTTTCCGAGCGATCCCCGTTGCCCGCCGCCCAGCTGACAACCTCGACGATTGCCGGGCGTTCGGTGCCGAGCAGGTGATCGTAGCGGGCGCGCAGCGCGGCCATGCCGGCGGGGGTGATCGGGTTGCCATCAACTTGCATCGTGTGCAGCCTAGCCGGGGATGGGCGCGCATGGAAGGTTGCCCCCGCGCGGGGGTGCGCCTAGTGCGGCGCAAACTGCTTGCAACGAGGATATTATGGCCAAGACCATCGCGCTGACACTGACCGAAGACGAACTCGAGATCCTCGTGGACGCGCTCGAGGCAGACCTTGAGGGCTATGCCGAGGCGACCGAGGAAGCCCGCGCGGGCGGCAACAAGGAAGATGTCGAGACCTTCAAGCTGGCAGCGCTCAACATCCAGAAGCTACTCGCGCGCCTGCAGGACATGCTTCCGGAATGATCGCCTGATTTCAGGCCAGGCCCACCCCCGAGCCCTCCCGCATGCGGGAGGCCGGGGCTTCAACCGGGTGTGGACTTGCCCAGGAAGTGGCTGAGCGGATTGGGGCCATTGTAGCTGGCCTTGTCCGGGTTCATCGCTTCGTAGACGACGGCGTTTTCCATCACGCGCTGCACGTAGTTGCGGGTCTCCTGAATCGGGATGCGTTCGATCCAGTCGATCCAGCCCACACCACCCGCGCGGGGATCACCATTGGCGCGCAGCCACTTGTTCACGTTGCCAGCACCCGCGTTATAAGCCGCAACGGCGAGCGGGTAACTGCCGCCAAAGTAATCGAGCAGACGCCGGAAATAGGCGCCGCCGACTTGCAGGTTGAACCCTGCATCCTCGATCAGCGCGCTGTTCGAATAGGCAAGGCCCAGCTTGCCCGCCTGTTCGCCCGCAGTAGCAGGCATCAGCTGCATTAGCCCGCGCGCGCCAGCATGGCTCATCGCGTTCTGCGCGAACTGGCTTTCCTGCCGGGCAATCGCGTGGATCATCGTCCAGCTGCTTTCATAGCCCGGCGGAACCGGGATCACCGGGAAGGCGATGTGCTGGAAATCGAGGTAGCCGCGCGCGGCGGCGGCCTGTCCGACGATCACACCAAGATCGCGGCGGCCCAGTTCGCGCGCGAGATCGGCGACGAGCACGTGCTGGCTCCTGGTCTGCTGCTCGGCGCTGATCTGGCGGAAAAAGCGGATGGTGGTGCGCCAGTCCGCATCGCGCGCGGCTTCGCGCACGGCCTGCGTGAGGAGCGAAGCGTTGAAGCGGGCGCGCTCTTCGGGCGTTGGCTGAACATCGGCTTCGGCAGCAAAGCGCGGCACAGGGTGACCGAGCCGTTCGAGCGCGAGGAGGCCGTAGAACTGATCGCCATAGGCGGCGGCCATTTCGAAAAAGCGCTGCGCTTCCGCCGCCTGCCCGCCTTGCGCGGCGGCAAGGCCCGCCCAGTAAAAACCCTTGGAGCGCGTACCCGGCGTGCGCGCCGCCGAACCATAGCGCCAGAACAGCGGCGCGGCATCGGTGCCGCTGCCAAGCTGGCGCAGTGCCTGCTGGCCCCCAAGCCACATCAGCGAAGTGTAGTCGTCGCGCAGATCGTAGGGCATCTGGCTGACATCTTCGCCCTGCGCGAAGGCATCGTCGATGCCGGCGGCGATGCGGTAGGCCGTGCGGGCATCGCCGGCAGCGGCAGCGCCGCGCGCGTTGGCAAGGAGTTCATCGACCCATTTGTCGCGGTTCAGCGGGGGCCGTGCGAGCAAGGGACGGTTCGCGATCAGGGCTTGCGCAGCCGCGCCATTGCCCTGCCGGCGCAGCTGGCGCGCCCGCGACCAGATGAAGCCCGGGTCCGCATTGAGTACGTCCACGTTCGTGCCCGCTGCGGCGGCATAGGGATCGAGCCCGATGAGCGTGGCCTGTCGCGCTGCAAAGAGCCCGCGCCGCCCAGGGCTGACCCGCGCCGTCTGGCGCGCGGCGGGGGAAGGGGTGCCGGCCCAGAGCAGCGCATCCATCCGCGCGTCCTCGTCATCAGCCGTGAACGTGCCGCCCCATCCGGCGAGGATGGCCGCTTCGGCCGCCTCGCTCATGGAACCGCCGCGCCAAGCCGCGCGCGCCATGGCATCGGCTTCGGGGCGGCCGAGGGCTTTGAGCGCGAGAGCATATTGTGCGCGGGCCGGATTGGTCAGCGGCGGAACCCGGTCAAAGAAGGCAACCACGCTGCTGGCATCGGCGCTCTGCCGATCAAGCGCGGCTTCGGCGGAGCGGCGCAGCTTCTCCTCCTCCGGAAAGCCGCGGTAGCTGAGGATGAAGCCCGAGTAGTCACTGAAGGCGAAGCGATCGGAGCCGTAGAGCATTTGCCAGCGGCTGATTGCCTGCGCCATCGGGCCTTGCCCTTGCGCGATGAGCTTGGCGCGCGCCGCATCCCAAGCAGCCGCGCCGGCATCCACATCACTGGCGTGGCATGCAGCCGAAGCGGCAAGCATCGGCAGCAGCGCAGCGCCCAGCAGCAGCTTTCGCCATAGCTTTCCGGCACCCACACTCATCTCCATGCTGGACATTCCGGCTTTCGTCTTCCTATCAGGCGCGTGTTACGGCGATGAACACGAGCGCCGCTCAGACGCCTTGTGGCGCAGATCGAAGGGCAAAGTCCATGTTTTCCGGCTCCATTCCGGCTTTGGTGACACCTTTTCGCGGCGGTGTGTTCGACGAGAAAGCGTTTCGTCGGCTTGTCGACTGGCAGATCGAGAACGGCTCATCGGCGCTGGTGCCATGTGGCACGACGGGCGAAGCATCGACGCTTTCGAACGCCGAGCACCACCGCGTGATCGAGGTCTGCGTGGAACAGGCGGCGGGCCGCGTGCCTGTGATCGCGGGCTGCGGCAGCAACGATACGATGAACGCGCACCTGCACATGACCTTCTCGCGCAAGAGCGGCGCGAAGGCCGCGCTCTGTGTCGCGCCCTATTACAACCGGCCGAGCCAGGCGGGGCTGCTCGCGCATTTCGGCTACCTTGCCGAGAACAGCGATCTGCCGATCATTCTCTACAACGTGCCGGGCCGCACGGTGACGGACATCCTGCCCGAAACGGTGTGTGAACTGGCGCGCCGCTATCCGGACAGGATCGTCGGCATCAAGGATGCAAGCGGCGACCTTAGCCGCGTAACCGACCACCGCATGGGGATCGGCAAGCATTTCTGCCAGCTATCGGGCGATGACGAACTGGCGCTGCCCGCCAATGCGGCAGGCGCTGTCGGGTGCATCTCGGTGACGGCGAATGTCGCCCCGCGGCTCTGTGCCGATTTCCAGGCGGCCTGCGCGGCGGGGGATTTTGCCAAGGCGCGCGAGCTCAACGACAAGCTCTATCCGCTGCATTACGCCATGTTCGACGATGCTTCCCCGGGCCCGGTAAAGTACGCGCTGAGCCGCGTGCACGACTACCTGACGGACGAACTACGGCTGCCGCTGGTACCTTGCAGCGACAAGGCCCGCGCCGAAGTGGACGCGGCGCTGAAGCATGCGGGGCTGATCTAAGCTGGCGCTACCTGTGCCGGTAGATCGCGCGCTCATGGCTGAAGGCCTTGAAGCCGAAATAGCCGTGATAGCTGCCGGTGCCGCTGGCGTTCACGCCGCCGAAGGGCAGGTGGTTTTCGAGGTAGTGCTAGAACACGCCATTGATCGTCATGCCGCCCGATGACGTACGGCTGATCACCTTCTCGATGTTCGCCTTGTCGTCCGAATAGACATAGAGCGCGAGCGGCTATCTGGACCTGAATCGAGGATGACGTGGGACTTGCCACCGAGTTCGAGCGTCACGCTGGCGAGATGCTTGGCGGCGGCGGCAGCGGCCAGCGGCCAGTGGCCCGAACGCGATGCCGAGCGGGAAATTCCACGGCCCAAGGATCAGGCAGACCCCGCGCGCTTCGTAGTGGATCTGCGCGCGGTCGCTTGGATTGAGCGAGGGGGTGACTTCGGTCGGCACCATCCACGCATCGAGATTGTCGATATTGCGCTGGATATTGGCAGTGACGTTGAGCACTTCGGTGACGCGGATCTCGCCCTCGGGCTTGCGCGTATCTTCTAGCACGGCGGCGACTATGGCATCGGCGTGGGCCTCGACGGCGGCCTTGAGGCCCACGAGTTTGGGCTTGCGCGTTTCGGCGCTGGAGGCTTTCACATTCCACTGGTTCGCCTGCTGAGCTGCGAAGATGCGGGCGAGGTCGGCTGCGGTCGGGTTGGTCATGTGGGGTCTGGCCAGTGTCTTGGGTAGGATTCGCGCATGATCTAGCCGCACTTGCCGGTCAATGTAAGGTGACCTAACGGATCATCCAGTGCAACGCATGGGCTGCAGAAGGGCTTTGAAGGTTGCCGCGCGGTTCTGTAGGGGCACCGGCGCGCCATGAACTATCGCCATTCCTTCCATGCCGGCAACAGCGCCGATGTCGTGAAGCACGCGCTGCTGATCGCGCTGGTGCGGGCCTTGCAGATCAAGGACAGCGCGCTGACGCTGATCGATACCCATGCCGGTTGCGGGATTTACGACCTCTATGGCGAGGAGGCCGGGCGCACTGGCGAAGCGGCGCAAGGCGTGTGGCGGGCTTTTGCCGATGCAAACCCTTTACTCGGCGACTACCGCGCTGCCGTCCATGCGGCGAATGACGGGGCCGAGCCGCGACTCTACCCCGGATCGCCGCAGATACTGGCGCAGTTGCTCCGTCCGCAGGACTTGCTGATCCTCAACGAAAAGCATCCCCAGGACGCCCAGATCCTGCGCGGTGTAATGCGTGGCACAACGGCTGCAGTGCATGAGCGGGACGCTTATGAGCTCTGGCTGGCGATGGTGCCGCCCCGCAGTCCACGCGGCGTGGTGGTGGTCGACCCGCCGTACGAGCAGACGGACGAGCGCGTCCGCATAACCGCCGCCCTTGCCGCCGCGCACCGCAAATGGGCGCATGGCGTGACGGTCATCTGGTATCCGCTCAAAGACCGCTCCACCCATGCGCGGTGGAAGGAGCAGCTCGGCAAGCTCGGCATTCCGAAGTTGCTCAACGTGGAGCACTGGCTTTACGACAGCGATCAGCCTGGCATCTACAACGGCGCGGGACTATTCATCATCAATCCGCCTTACGCCTTCACGCAGGCGCTGCCGCCCTTGCTGGAAGCGCTGCGCGCTGCGCTGGCACCGGAGCGACACAAGGGCGAGATCGCAGCCACTTGGCTGGCGAACTAGGGCGTGACCCTCAGGGCCACGCTCATCCCATCGACCACCCATGGCTTGCCACCAGCGACTGGCCGGTGAGCGCATTGCTGGGGAAGGCCGCAAAGAACAGCGCGAGTTCGGCGATGTCGTCCACGGTCGTGAACTCGCCGTCGACCGTTTGGCCGAGCATGACCTTCTTGACGACTTCTTCCTCGCTGATCCCCAGTTCCTTGGCTTGTTCGGGGATCTGCTTGTCCACCAGCGGGGTGCGGACGAAGCCAGGGCAGATCACGTTGGTGCGCACGCCCTTGGGGCCGCCTTCCTTGGCGATCGTGCGGCACAGGCCGAGGAGGCCGTGCTTGGCGGTGACGTAGGCGCTCTTGAGCGGGCTCGCCTCCTTCGAGTGGACCGAGCCCATGAACAGGATCGCGCCCGAGCCCTGCTTGTACATATGCGGGATCACCGCCTTGCTGGTCAGGAACGCACCGTCGAGGTGGATGGCGAGCATCTTCTTCCAATCGCCAAAGGCGAAGGATTCGATCGGGTTGACGATCTGGATGCCGGCATTGGAGACGAGCACATCAACCGTGCCCCAGGCCGCGACCACGGCGGCGACGCCGGCGTTGACCTGATCCTCGTCCGTCACGTCCATCGCGACAGCCATCGCGGCGTCGCCGTGCTCGGCGCTGATCGCATCAGCGGCGGCTTGCGCAGCTTCCAGCTTCAGGTCCGCAATGGCGACTTTGGCACCTGCTGCGGCATAGCGGTGAGCGATGGCGAGGCCGATGCCGCTGGCGCCGCCGGTGACGATGGCGATCTTGTTTTCAAGGTTCATGGGGGAGGCTCCTTGTTTGTGGCTCAGGCGAGATCGAAGGTAACGATTCCGCAATCGGGGCGGTTCCGCTGCTTCCAGCGCGGGCTGGCGAACGAGCGTTCAACATCGCGGCGGCCGCTGGCCCAGTGGTCATTGATGGTCGCACGCGAAAATTCGTAGTCCTTGCCTTGCGATTCGTAGTCCTCGCCCCGGTTGATGAGGTGGAGGATGGTGACGGGCGAATCGCTGGCCTCGCACAGCAGGGCGATGAGATCGGGATCGTTCTTCAGGCGATCGGGCAGGCGTTCGGCAAGGCGCGTTGCGGCGCTGGCCATCGCCTCAAGCCGCTTCTGCATATCGGTGCTGAGCCGGGTGCGACTGGAAAAGCGGATGTCCTTCTCGCGCTGGACCGCCTCTGCCAGCGTGCGCGGCATCATCCCGCGCGCACTGAACAGATCGACCTGAAACACCAGCAGCGGCGCGGTGCCTTCGCGTTCGTCCAGCACATATTGCAGCGGAGTGTTGGAGACGATGCCGCCATCCCAATAGGGTTCGCCATCGATCATCACCGCCGGAAAGCCCGGCGGAAGCGCGCCGCTCGCCATCACATGTTCGGGGCCGATCAGGCGCTCACGATTGTCGAAATAGGTGAAGTTGCCCGTGAGCACGTTCACGGCTCCGACACTGAAACGGATGGGGCCATTGTTGAGCAGATCGAAATCGACAAGTTCGAGCAAGGTCTCACGCAACGGGGCGGTATCATAAAGGCTGGTTGCTTCGGGCGAGCCGGGCAGGGCGAGCCACGGCGGGGTAACGCGCGGCGTGAAGAACCCGGGAATGCCGGTGAACGCGACGATTCCGGCCGCTGTCTCGTTGAAGATCCGGCGGCCCCAGCCATCGGCAAACGGTGCGGGAAATGGCACGCGCGAGGAAGCGCGATTCCAGAAGGTGCGCAAGGCGGTGAGGCGTTGCTCGGGCGGATTGCCGGCAATCAGCGCCGCGTTGACGGCGCCGATCGAAATGCCGGCCACCCATTCGGGCTGATGGTTTGCGGCCGCCAGCGCCTCGAACACACCGGCCTGATAGGCGCCGAGCGCGCCGCCGCCCTGGAGCACAAGTACACTGGCTTCGCCTGCGGCTGCTGGGGAGGGAGAGGTCGTTCTGCCGGCCATGCCGCTTGATCCTTGTCGCGCCAAGATGACGCCCTGATGGCGCATGCCGCGCGCCGTCTCCACCCCCACGTCTCCTTGTGCACTGCAGCGAGCGCTTGGCAAGGGCTGATTGACGCCCGCTCCCCTTTCATTCGCGGGGTCTCCCTTTTCTTTCAGCCATGAGGGGCCTACATGGCCATGACCATGGTCCGTCCTACACCGCCCGCCTTCGACAAGAAGAAGATCGTTGCCGAAAACCGCCGCGCGCGCTTCGAGTATTTCATCGAAGACGTCTACGAAGCGGGCATCGCGCTGACAGGTACCGAGGTGAAATCGCTGCGCTTTGGCGAAGGCTCGATCGCGGAGAGCTATGCCGAAGTGAAGGATGGCGAAGTCTGGCTGGTCAATTCCAACGTGCCCGAATTCAGCCACGGCAACCGCTACAACCACGAGCCCAAGCGCCCGCGCAAGCTGCTGCTGAAGGAGCGCGAGATCGCCCGCTTCACCGGCGCGGTGGAGCGCAAGGGCATGACGCTGGTGCCGCTTTCGGTCTATTTCAACGGGCGCGGGCGCGCCAAAGTCGAACTCGCGCTCGCCAAGGGCAAGAACAACGCGGACAAGCGCGCCACGATCAAGGACCGCGATTGGCAGCGTGACAAGGCGCGCATCATGCGCGAACATGGCTGATGGCACGCTCGCACGGGGATGATCGCAGCGGCGTTCGGGAGCAGGTTTGCTGCTCCCGCGCAGCCAGGGCGCTGCGCGAGGCATGAGCGTCAATACCCTGACTACCGAGACCGGCAGTCCGCAGCCATCGCGCTGGCGCGAAAAGTTGATGATCGCATTTGCCGTAGTGGTGAGCGCGCTGCTGCTGTGGCTGGCATCCGGGCAGATCGTGGCGGCGCTGGCCTATGCGTTCGGCGTGGGCTGCCTTGCGATCACGCTGAGTCTTTTCTTGCGTCCGCGCGAGGCGATGGAGGCCAGCGAATTTGCGCCGCCGGACTGGTCCGTAACCCACGCCGCGATCGAGCGCGGCGAGGAAGCCACTGCGATCATAGACCGCGCCGGGCGCCTTACTTGCGCGAACGCGCGGTTTGCCGAATGCTTCGGCATGGGCTCTGCTCCGCCGCGTCTGGCGGGGCTTGAAGGCGCGGTTGGCGAAGCTTTGGAGGATGCCGCACGGACTGCCTGGCGCGATGGGCATGCCGCACTCGAACCGATCGTTACAGGCGGGCGCGAATGGCGGCTCGAGATCGAGCGGGCAGGGCGCGGGCAGGACTTTCTGATCTGGCGCTTCGCCCCCGTGGTGCGCCGCGATCCACTGCAGGACGTCATCGGCCAGGTGCGCGGCAAGGCGGGCAAGGCGCTAGGGCGCGAGGGCATCCAGATCGCCGCCGTGGCGCCCGATGGGCTGATCCATGCGGCCAACACGCTGTTTGCCGCACGCGCGACGGGTGAGGCCGAAGCAGACGTCGCGGGCACCGATTTCGTCGGCTATTTCAGCGCCGACGAACAGGAGCGCATTTTCTACGCGCGCGAGGGCAATCGCGGTGCTTCGGTGCGCATGCTCCACGTGCCGATTGCCGATCCTGATGCCGTGGCTTCCGGCTCGGCGGTGGCCGATCCAGGGCAGACTGCCTCGCTGTTCCTCCTCATCGACAACCAGGGCGGAGTGGGCGATACCCGCACCGGCATCCCGCAGATCGAGGCGCTCCTTTCGCGGCTCCCGCTGGGCCTTGCCATGACTGACCGCGACGGGCGATTCCTCTTTGCCAACAAGGCTTTCCTGCGCGCGGCGGGGCATGATGAGAGCGGACCGCCGCCTTACCCCTCGGACCTTGTCATCCGCGAGGACAAGGGCGCGCTTGCCGATGCGGTGCGCCGTTTCGCCCAGGGTGCCGGCGGTGCGGGCGACGTGGCGGTGCGGCTGCGGGTCGCGCCGGAGGATCCGGTTTCGCTGAGCCTCGCCGGTGTGCGCGGGCTGGGCGAAGGCGCGGTGATCCTCAGCCTCAAGGATTCCTCCGAGGAAACCCGCCTCAAGCGCGAGATCGCGCAGGCGACGAAGATGCAGGCGGTGGGCCAGCTCGCGGGCGGCGTTGCGCACGATTTCAACAACGTGCTGACCGCGATCATCGGCTACTGCGATCTCATGCTGATGCGCCACACGCCGGGCGACAGCGACTACGACGACATCCAGCAGATCCGCGCCAATTCGAACCGCGCCGCGAGCCTGACGCGCCAGCTTCTCGCCTTCTCGCGCCAGCAGACGCTGCGCCCCGAAGTGCTGCAACTGCCCGATGTCGTGGCTGAGATTTCCACTCTCCTCAAGCGGCTGCTGGGCGAGAAGATCCTGCTTGAAGTCACGCACGACAGGGGGCTTGGCCTTGTCCGCGCGGATCCGGTGCAGCTCGAGCAAGTGCTCCTCAACCTCGCGGTCAATGCGCGCGATGCAATGACCGGCAACGGCGGATCGGGCGGCATCCCGGCAACCAAGGGCGGCGGGGTGCTGCGGTTGAAGACCAAGAAGGTGACCACAGCCGACGTTCGCGCGATGAAGAGCGAGATCCTCCCCATCGGCGATTATACGGCGCTGATCGTCGAGGATACCGGCCACGGCATCCCCCCGGCGCAGATCGGCAAGATCTTCGAGCCGTTCTTCACCACCAAGGAAAAGGGCAAGGGTACCGGGCTTGGCCTTTCGACTGTCTACGGCATCGTCAAGCAATCGGGCGGGTTCATTTTTGCCGAAAGCGAAGTGGGCAAGGGCACGCGCTTTTCGATCTACTTCCCCGTCCACGTGCCCGATACGGCCGATGCCGCGGAAGCTGCGTCAGCGGCCATGGCGGCGCGGTTGCCCGCACCGCGCAAGCAATGGTCTGGCGGCGGGCGTGTGCTGCTGGTGGAGGATGAAGATACCGTGCGCGCCGTGGCCGAGCGCGCGCTGGTGCGGCAGGGCTACGAGGTGACCACCGCGAGCGACGGCGAGGATGGCCTTGAAGCACTTGGCCGGTCGATATCGGCGGGCGAGGAATTCGATCTCGTCCTCTCGGACGTGGTCATGCCGAGCATGGACGGCCCCGCGATGGCGCGCGAAATCCGCGCACTAAGGCCCGAGTTGCCGGTGCTGTTCATGTCAGGCTATGCCGAAGAACAACTGCGGCGCGAGATCGACATTCCCAACATGTACTTCCTGGCCAAGCCCTTCAGCGTGGCGCAGATCTGCACTGCGGTCGAGGATGTGCTGAAGCGGCGATAAGCCGGCGGGGCTGGCCGCTCAGGGCGCGGTGTCGAACGACGGGATGGGCTTGTCCTTCCACGCCTTTGCCACGACTGAAAGGTTGTTGGCATGGGCATCGCGGTAGGCCCACCACAGGCTGACATCGCCGCGCTTGACCGCATCGGCAACGAACCCGGCCAGCGGCTGCTTCTGGAAATCGGCATCGTGCGAATGCTCGACCAGCGCACGGATGTAGGCGCGGGTCGCGTCGATGAGGCCCAGGCCATAGCCGCCCGCCGCGATTGCCACCGGATTGCCGTGGTTGGGCAGGATCTTCGTGAAGCCCCAGCCGCGCATTTCGCCCAGTGCCGTGTATTGCTGCGGGAGCGATTCGGGCTCGGCGACGAAGGTGGCGGTGTCTTCCAGCGTGTCACCGGCGAGGAGCAGCTTGTCGTCCGGCAGTTCGATGACGAGGCCGTCCGCCGAATGGATCGCGATGGGGTGCAGGATCACCTGCACTTGGCCGATGGCGAGGGGGATGGCGTTCCCCGGTGCGATGCCGATGTTGGGGGTGACGAGCGGCTTGATCGCGGGCGGGCCTTCTTCCGTTCCCGTCTCGATCGCGGCGCGCTTGCTTTCCAGCTTGTCCATCGTCGCCTGGCTCGCAAAGCGCATCGAATCGGCATAGACCGCGTTGCCGCCGTTGTGATCGAGGTGCCAGTGGCTGGTGACGAGGATGAAGTGGCGCGCCCCCGCCTTGGTCAGCCAATCCCGCACCCACTGCGCCGATGCGGGATCGGTGAAGGTATCGTAGACGAGCGCGGTGTCGCCATCGTGGATCGCATATGTCGCGACACCGACGAAGATGGCGCCAAGATCGGGCCATTGGCGCGGGCCGGACTTTACGGAGGCTTCGTCTGGCCGGCCCTGATAGAAAGCGGTGAGGTGATCGTTGATCGGCAGCACGCGAACGGCATGGGCGGCGTCCTGCCCGGCGGCGGGCGCGGCGAGTGCAAGACTTGATGCGGCAAGTGCGAAGGAGGCCAGGGACTTCATCAATGTACCTCCGCTGGCGGCGCACGCCGCGCGTTGTGCGATGCAGCAGAGCTTAGAGCCGGTCCGTGCGCTGTCAATCTGGCCTGCATCGCCGGTATGATGGGCGGCGCCGAGACTGGATCAGGATCATCCGAATCAGGCTTCCCCAGGATATTTTTGCTCCGTTTAGGCTGGATCTTCGCGGAGCAGCCCGCTCAATCGATCGCCTACGTGCAAATTCCTTAGGAAAATCCGTGATCTGGGCTCACTGGCGGCCAGACTTGCGAAGAATTTTGTTCCCCCCTTGTTCCATCGGAACAAACTGGGTACAAGGCTGGTGTTGACGGTTCATGTCAGCCATCTCTAGCAAGGGGAAGCAAGCCATGGCGGCGCAGTTGAAGCTTATCCAGGAAGGCAAAGACAAGGACATGGATCGTCAGAAAGCGCTCGATGCAGCGCTCGCGCAGATTGACAAGGCCTTTGGCAAGGGCTCGGCCATGCGGCTGGGCTCGAAGGAAGCCATGCAGGTCGAGGCGATTTCGACCGGCTCGCTCGGGCTCGACATCGCGCTCGGCGTCGGCGGGTTGCCGCGTGGCCGGGTTATCGAAGTCTACGGGCCGGAAAGCTCGGGCAAGACCACGCTCGCGCTCCACGTGATCGCAGAGGCGCAGAAGGGCGGCGGCACCGCGGCCTTCGTCGATGCCGAACACGCGCTGGATCCGGTCTATGCCAAGAAGCTGGGCGTCAACATCGATGAACTGATCGTCTCGCAGCCCGATACGGGCGAACAGGCGCTCGAGATCGTCGATACGCTGGTGCGCTCGAATGCAATCGACGTGCTGGTGGTCGATTCGGTCGCCGCGCTGGTCCCCCGCGCTGAAATCGAGGGCGAGATGGGTGACAGCCACGTCGGCCTTCAGGCGCGTCTCATGTCGCAGAGCCTGCGCAAGCTGACCGGCTCGATCAGCCGCTCGCGCTGCATGGTGATCTTCATCAACCAGCTGCGCATGAAGATCGGCGTGATGTACGGCAACCCGGAGACGACGACGGGCGGCAACGCGCTCAAGTTCTATGCCTCGGTCCGCCTTGACATTCGCCGCACCGGCCAGATCAAGGACCGCGACGATATCGTGGGCAACGCCACCCGCGTGAAGGTCGTCAAGAACAAGGTTGCTCCGCCGTTCAAGCAGGTCGAGTTCGACATCATGTATGGCGAGGGCATCTCGAAGATCGGCGAGATTCTCGATCTCGGCGTGAAGGCCGGGATCGTCGAGAAGTCGGGCGCGTGGTTCAGCTACGATTCAATCCGGATCGGGCAAGGCCGCGAGAACGCCAAGAACTACCTGCGTGAAAATCGTGAACTTTGCGACAAGTTGGAAGCCGCGATCCGTGGCCAGACCGACAAGGTCGCCGAAGGGCTGATGGTGGGTCCGGACGCGGGCGACGACATCTGATCCTTCAGGCGGCGGGGCCCCCATTCCCCCCGCACCTCGCCGCCAGTCCAAAGACCGGCGCGTTCCCCGGAAGGAGCGCGCCGGTTTTTGTTTGGAATGAGGGGCGTTCCCAGGAAGGGCGTCGGCTTTTGTCTGGGGCCAGCGAGCGCACTTCCGGCGCGAACCTTGCGGCACTTCCGTGTGAAGCGCGACCAGCCGACCGGAACAAGCGCTTCCACACTGCCGGACAGCCTGATTGCAACCGGCGCTTTCGCGTCCGGGAGAAAGCACCTAGCGTATAGGCAATGACCGGCGCGTGCCGGCCATTCGGAAAGGAAGCCTGATGTCGATCATTCTCCACCACCTCAACAACAGCCGCTCGCAGCGCATTCTGTGGCTGCTTGAGGAATTGGGGGTTCCCTACGAACTGAAGATCTACCAGCGCGATGCGGAGACCAATCTTGCACCGGCGGAGCTCAAGGCGGTGCACCCGCTCGGCAAATCGCCGCTGCTCGAGGTCGATGGCCGGGTGATCGAGGAATCGGGCGCGATCGTGCAGTACCTTTGCGATACCCATGGCCGCGGCAATTGGCAGCCTGCACCGGGCAGCGATGATGCCCTGCGGCACACCGAACTGATGCACTTTGCGGAAGGCTCCGCGATGACCCCGATCCTGCTCAACCTTTATGTATCGCGCCTTGGCGAAGCGGGCGCGCCGCTGCGGCCGCGCATCGATGAACAGCTTGCGGCGAATTTCGCCTACCTCGAGCAGATCCTGCGCCCCTCGGGCCACTTCATCGGCGATGACTGGACCGGTGCCGACGTCATGCTGAGCTTCCCTGCCGAAGTAGTGGTGATGCAGGGCATGGGGGTAGCCTTCCCCAAGCTGGCTGCTTTCGTTGCGGCGATCCATGCCCGCCCCGCCTGGCAGGCCGCACGCGCCAAGGGCGGCCCATATTTCGCAACCTGACCAGATTTGCCGGAAAATCGCTTGCCGCCCGGAGCACCGGCGCATAGCCTCCTTGCCATGACGGGTGCACAAGAATGGCAGGGCCGGGTCGGCCGGAACTGGGCGGCAGAGTGGGAGCGGACCGACCGTAGCTTTGCTGCGCTTACGCCGTATCTGCTTGCGGCCATCGCGGCCGAGCCGGGCAGGCGTGTGATCGATATCGGCTGCGGTGCGGGCGAGCTTTCGATGGCTGTCGCCACGGCTCGCCCCGATGCCGAAGTGACCGGGGTCGATATCTCCGGCGAACTGGTCGATGCCGCCTGCGCCCGCGCGGCCGGGCTTGCCAACCTCTCGTTTACCGTGGTGGATGCCTCCACCTGGCAGGCCGATGGCGCAGCGCCTGATCTCTATGTCTCGCGCCACGGGGTGATGTTCTTCACCGATCCGCCCGCAGCCTTTGCGCATTTGTCCGCCAAGGCCGCACCCGGCGCGCGCATGGTGTTCTCCTGCTTCCGGCCGGCTACGGAAAATCCCTGGGCGATGGACATTGCGCGGTTGCTGCCGCCCGGAAAGCCCGGGGCGGCGGTCGATTTTCCGCCGGGGCCCTTTGCCTTTGCCGATCCCGATCACGTGCGCCGCTGCCTTAAGGGCTGGCGCGATCTTGAATTCAAGCCGCTCGATTTTGCCTATGTCGCGGGATCGGGCAGCAATCCGGTCGCTGATGCGCTTTCGTACTTCAGCCGGATCGGGCCTGCGGCAGCAGCGATCCGCACGTTGCCCGATCAGGCACGCGCGGCCTTCGAGCGCGGCTTGCTCGAACTCGTGCAGTCACGCCATGTCGGCGGCAGGGTGTGCTTTCCGGCCGCTGCCTGGCTGGTAACGGCAACCGCCGACAACCAGTAATGCCGCGCGACATGGGGACAAGCGCGCCGCGATAGCTGAAACGTGCTTGTTCCGCGCTGAACGCTCGCCTAATCGACTTTGCATGACTTCGACGAATGAAATCCGCCGGTCCTTCCTCGACTACTTCGGTGCTGCCGGACACGAGATCGTGCCTTCCGCGCCGTTGGTGCCGTTCAACGACCCGACGCTCATGTTCACCAATGCGGGCATGGTCCCGTTCAAGAACGTGTTCACCGGGCTCGAGACACGCGCGACCAAGCGGGCGACATCCTCGCAGAAGTGCGTGCGGGCGGGCGGCAAGCATAACGATCTCGACAATGTGGGCTACACCGCGCGGCACCACACCTTTTTCGAGATGCTCGGCAATTTCTCGTTCGGCGATTACTTCAAGGACCAGGCGATCACCCATGCCTGGACCTTGCTGACGCGCGAGTGGGGCCTCCCCAGGGACAAGCTGCTCGTCACGGTCTATCACACCGATGACGAGGCATTCGATCTGTGGAAGAAGATCGCGGGTCTTTCGGACGACCGCATCATTCGCATTCCGACTTCGGACAATTTCTGGTCGATGGGCGATACGGGCCCCTGCGGGCCGTGCTCGGAGATCTTCTACGATCACGGCGATCACATCTTCGGCGGGCCTCCGGGGTCGCCCGATGAGGACGGCGACCGCTTCATCGAGATCTGGAACCTCGTGTTCATGCAGTTCGAGCAGGCGGCCGATGGCGTCCGCTCCAATCTGCCGAGCCCAAGCATCGATACCGGCATGGGCATCGAGCGCATCGCGGCCGTGCTGCAGGGCCAGCACGACAACTATGATACCGACACGTTCCGCGCGCTGATCGCGGCATCTGAGAGCTTGACGGGTACTCGGGCCGAGGGTGAGAGCCGCGCCAGCCACCGCGTGATCGCGGACCACCTGCGCTCCTCGAGCTTCCTGCTGGCCGATGGCGTGCTACCTAGCAACGAGGGCCGCGGCTATGTGCTGCGCCGGATCATGCGCCGCGCCATGCGCCATGCACATCTGCTGGGTGCGAAAGAGCCGCTGATGCATCGGCTGGTGGGTTCGCTTGTTGCCGAGATGGGGCAGGCGTTCCCCGAACTGGGCCGTGCGCAGCCGCTCGTGGAGGAAACCCTGCTGCGCGAGGAAGTGCAGTTCCGCCGCACGCTGGCGAACGGGCTCAAGCTGCTTGACGAGGAAGCGGGCGATCTGGGCGAGGGCGACAGCCTGCCGGGGACGACAGCGTTCAAGCTCTACGATACCTATGGCTTCCCCTATGACCTGACCGAAGACGCGCTCAGGGCGCGGGGCATTTCGGTTGATCGCGCCGGGTTCGAAGCGGCGATGGCGCAGCAGAAGGCTGCGGCGCGTGCAGCGTGGAAGGGCTCTGGCCAGACGGCCGACAGCGAAGTGTGGTTTGATATTGCCGAGCGCGAGGGCGCGACCGAATTTACCGGCTATACTGCCAATATCGGCGAGGGCGTGGTGGTAGCGCTGGTCAAGGACGGCAAGGAAGTGGCCGAAGCCCATGCGGGTGAGGCTGTGACTGTGCTGACCAACCAGACGCCGTTCTACGGCGAAAGCGGCGGTCAGATGGGCGATGCGGGCACGATCAGCGCCGTTGAGGGCCTGCGCATCGCCGTCAGCGATACGGCCAAGCCGCTCGGGCGGCTGCATGCGCATATCGGCACCGTGGAAGCCGGTTCGGTCAAGGTGGGCGATGCCGTGCAGCTCGCAATTGATGTGGCGCGGCGCGACGCCACGCGTGCGAACCATTCGGCGACGCACTTGCTGCACCAGGCACTGCGCAACCGGCTGGGCGCGCACGTGACACAGAAGGGATCGATGGTTTCGGCCGATCGGCTGCGGTTCGATTTCTCGCAGCCCACTGCGCTGACGGCGGAAGATATTGCCGCGATCGAAACCGAGGTGAACGCCGAAATCCGCGCCAATGCGCCGGTAACGACGCGGCTGATGACACCTGAAGACGCGATTGCCGCGGGCGCAATGGCGCTGTTTGGAGAGAAGTACGGCGATGAAGTGCGCGTGCTGAGCATGGGCACCGCGCCGGGCGATGCGCCCTTTTCGGTCGAGCTGTGTGGCGGCACCCATGTCCGCGCGCTGGGCGATATCGGCGTGCTGCGGATCGTGAACGAAGGCGCGGTGTCTTCGGGCGTGCGGCGCATCGAGGCGCTGACTGGAGAAGGCGCGCGGGCCTGGCTGGTGAGCCGCGAGGAAGCGCTCAAGCGCGCGGCGGGCCTGTTGCGCACGACGCCGGACGACGTGGAAGCCCGCGTCGGCGCATTGCTCGATGAACGGCGCAAGCTGGAGCGCGAACTCGCCGAAGCAAAGAAGGCGCTGGCGCTGGGCGGCGGCGGGGCCAAGGCTGAAAGCGCGGACGAGAAGGTGGGTGACTTCACCTTCTCCGGGCAAGTCCTCGAAGGGCTTGACCCCAAGGAACTGCGCGGGCTGCTGGATCAGGCCAAGGCGCGCATGGGTTCGGGCGTGGCGGTGATCGTTGCGGTCAACGAGGGCAAGGCGAGCATTGCTGCGGCGGTGACCGAGGATCTCATCGGCAAGGTCAGCGCGGTCGATCTGGTGCGCGCAGGCGTCGAGGCGCTAGGCGGCAAGGGCGGCGGCGGGCGGCCCGACATGGCACAGGGCGGCGGTCCGGATGGGGCCAAGGCGGCCGAGGCGATTGCGGCGGCAAAGGGCGTGCTCGCGGGCTGAACGCGCAGGCCGCTCAGGTCGCGGTCAAGAGCTAGTCAGTGAAATGCAGCCACGCGGGGCTTGCTGCCACGGGGGGCGGAGCAATTCGCCGGTGACGACCGCGGTGAGGCCGATGATCCAGGCCGGATGGGGCCTGCCGAGCGTGCGCCAATTGTGGACCATGCCCGCGACGATCACCAGATTTGAGAGCATGACCGGCATGAAGGTGGTATTCACCGGCAGCGGTGCGTGCACGCCCGGGCGCATGCCAGGGCCGAAGCCCGCAAAGATGGTGAAGAACACCCGCGCCAGCGCAGCGCCGAGGAGCGAGGCGGTGGCAACGAAGATCAGCCGCCGGTGCCAGTCGCTCTGCTTCAACCGGATCATGCTAAAGCCCATGAACACTGGAAATGCGACCAACGCGAACAGCGGCGCGATCAGGAAGCGGCGCGCGGCATCGCCGAAGACTGCGACTTCCTTCGCAACGCCGCGCACGGCGAGCGCAGTGCCAACCGCGACCATCATGCTGGCGAGCGCCACGCCAAGAAGCCACCACGACCGGTGGTTGCGATAGCGGCGCTGCTCGATCAGCCAGCTCTGCACGAGGTGCAGCAGCACCCCTGCGGTGAACAGCAGCCCGTGCAGGTGCATCAGCGGAGTGCCGATGAACGTGCCGACGGGCACCTGCAGCCAGTACGTCGGCACGAACCCGCCAATGCCGATCAGAGCGCAGGCGGCGGCAAGCCAGACAAAGAAGCGCGCGTCGCGGCTTTCGATTTCGCCGCGTGGGAGTGAGACCGGGTCTGCATTCTGCGCCAAGGTGTTCGCGACCCGCAGGTCCCCATGTCTTTGGAGAGTGCACGCCTTGCGAGCGGCCCGCAATCAATTGGTTTCTCCGTTGGCGCGGGCGGCTTAGCTACGATCCCGCAGTCCTGCCGCCTTCAGCCGCGGCTTTTGTTCTAGCCCGCCGCCCAGCATGATCGCCTCACGCAGTTCATCACGCATTTCGTGGATCGAGGCGATCACCGGGCCCATGGGCACGCCCATATCGACAAGCACGGCTTCGGAGAGCTGGAGCGAGCTTTCGAGCGTTTCCGGCACGGCGTCGCTCGCACCGGCGCGGTAAAGTTCGGCGGCGTGATCGGCATCGCGGGCGCGCACGATGATCGGCAAGTCCGGGTGCGCGGCGCGGATGCGGCGAACGGTGCGGCTGACGAGGACGGGTTCGTCCATGGTGACGATGACCGCGCGGGCGGATTCGAGGTGGAGCTTTTCAAGCAGCGCAGCATTGGCGACATTGCCGAAGATCACCGGATCTCCCGCGCTGCGGGCCTGCGTGACGAGTGCGGGATCGGCATCAAGCGCCATCCAGGGCACCTCATGCCGCGCGAGCATTGCGCCCACGAGGCGGCCGACGCGGCCATAGCCGAAGACGAGCGCCTGGCCGGAGGCGTCGCTGGGGGCAGCGGCGGCGGGCGCATCGCCCGGGCGGTCCACCGCGCGCGCTATGCGGCGGCCGATCATCGCGAGCAGCGGCGTGAGCGTGAGGCCAAGCGCGGTGACGATTTGCCAGAACTGCGCATTCTCGCGCGCAACAAGCCCAGCGGCACCGGCTGCCGTCAGCACGATCAGGGTGGTTTCGGACGGGGCGGCGAGGAGCAGGCCAACCTCTGCTGCGACGCCCCGGCTTGCACCGCCAAGGCGCAGCAGGATTGCGGTGACGACCGCTTTGGCTGCAAGCACGGCGGCAACGCCCAGGGCAATCTGGCCGATCTGACGCCAGATCTCGCTCACATCGATGCTCATGCCGACCGTGATCAGAAATACCCCGAGCGCGAGACCCTTGAAGGGGGCGGTCAGCGCCTCGACCTCGCGCGAGTAGTCGGTTTCGGCAATGAGCAGCCCGGCAAGCAGCGCGCCCATGATCGGGGAAAGGCCTGCGCCCGCCGTGGCAAGTGCGGCGGCGATCACCACGAGGAGGCTGAAAGCGAGGAACAGTTCCGGGCTCTTCGTCCGCGCGGCGCTGGCGAAGAGGCGGGGCAGGAGGAACCGGCCCAGCGTGAGCATCACCGCAACAATGATCGCGCCGCGCCACAGCGTCGCAACCAGGTCAGCGCCGCTTTCGCCGCCAGGCCCGAACGCGCCGAGCACGAAGATGATCGGCACAAGCGCGATATCCTCGAGCAGCAGCATCGCCAGCGCGCGGCAGCCGACCGGGCTCTGCGTGCCGGCAATGGGCAGGACGAGCGCGGTGGAGGAAAGCGCAAGCGCGATGCCAAGCCCGGCGGCGGCTGGGAGATCGTAGCGCATGCCGACAAGCACGAGTGTGAGCAGTGCGGCGGAGAGGAGGAGCTTTGCCGCGCCCAGGCCGAAGACTTGCGCGCGCATGGCCCACAAGCGACCGAATGAAAGTTCAAGCCCGATCTCGAACAGCAGCAGGATCACGCCGAGCTCGGCGAAGGGGGCGATCGCTTCGGGCCGGGTAATCGTGAAATAGTAGAGCGTTGGAAACTGGCCGACGAGGCGGCCAAGCCCGAATGGCCCGACCAGCACGCCGACGAGGATGAAGCCGATCACCGGCGTGATGCGCGCGCGGGCAAAAGCGGGAATGACGATGCCCGCGGCGCCGAGGACGACAAGCACATCGCTCATCGAGGTATTGAATTCGAGATGTCCGGCCATGATGGCCATCCTAGCCGGATAGCCCGCAATGTCATGGGAATAAGGTGCCAATTGCCAGCATCGTGATGGTGTGGTTAGTCTTGGCAATTGCAAGGATTCTTGGGGGAATATCAATGGCAGCGACGGTTTGGCGCAAAGGTCTTGGCTGGGGCCTCGCGGCTTGTGCGCTCGTTGGCGCGCTGCCGGCGATGGCTGAGGGAAGCGCGCCAGCAGGGCGTCACCCGGTTACCATCGACGATGTTCTGGCGCTGCGCTCGCTCGCCGGGCTCGATTGCTCGCACGATGGCAAGCAGGCGGTCTACGTGGTGGGCGAGGCCGATCTCAAGGCCGACAAGCGGCGCAGCGCGCTGTGGCTGGCGGACCTTGCGGGCGGTGCGCCGTTGCAGCTGACAAGCGGCGAAGACAGCCCGAGCGCACCTTCCTTCAGCCCCGATGGTACGCGAATCGCGTTCCTTTCCAAGCGCGGGAAGGACAAGCTGGCGCAGATCTGGGTGCTTGATCGGCGCGGTGGCGAGGCGGCCAAGCTGACTGATGTGAAAGGCGATATCGCCGGCTTCCGTTGGTCTCCCGATTCAAAGACGCTGCTGCTGGCCATCAGCGATCCCGCGCCCGAGCCGCCGAAGGACGATCCCGAGCGGCCGCTGCCGGTGGTGGTGGGCGACGTGAAGTTCAAGCAGGATGGCGTGGGCTTCATCACGGCGGATGCACACGTCCATCTCGCGCTGTTTGACATCGCGGCGCACACCGAGACGCGGCTGACCGCCTCGGATGCCTTCGATGTTGATCCCGCAGAGTGGTCACCCGATGGCAAGTTCATCGCTTATATCACTGATCATACAGCGGATTTGTCCGGTCTTGGGGCGCAGTGGCTGACTGTTATCGAAGCCCGCGCCGGCGCGGCGCCGAAAGTCGTGGCGAAGCTCAATGGCGCACCGGGGCAGACGCTGGTGTGGTCGGCAGACGGCACGAAGATCACGCATCTGGTGGGGCCGGGCGGCAAGATTGACCAGTATGGCCAGCCGCATCTGGCCGAGACTGTGGTGGCCAGCGGGGCGATGCGGATCCTGCCCGCAACGGCGGGGATATTCGTAAGTGCGCCAGTGGACCTCGGGGCCGGGCAGATCGGTGTGGTGCTGGCCGAAGACCGGCATGAGGTGCCCGCGGTGGTCGATGCCAAGGGTGCGCTCCGGCGGCTGAATGACGGCACGCTTTCGGTGCTCGGGCAGTGCGCGGCAGCGGTGCCCGGCGCGGCGCGCGCCGTCGTCGCAAGCGGCGACGGGAAGCCGGCGGAACTCTATGCGCTCGACGCCAAGGGTGGGCTCAAGCTGCTGACATCACACAACAAGGCGGTGGCCGACCGGGTCGCCTGGGGCAAGGTCGAGGACTACGCCGCAACCGCCAAGGATGGCAACGAAGTCCATGGCCTGATGCTCCGCCCGGCGGGTCTCGCGGCCGGAACCAAGGTGCCGACCTTGCTGTGGATCCACGGCGGACCCAACGCGCAGGATATCCACGCGGTCGATGGCTACAGCATGATTGCCGATCTGCTGGCGGCGCAGGGCTATGCGGTGCTGATGCCCAACTATCGCGGATCCTCGGGCCGGGGCGATGCCTATGCGCAGGCGATTGCGGCGGACTGGGGCCAGAAGGACGTGGCCGATCTCCACGCCTCGCTCGATTGGGCCGTGGCGCAGGGCTTTGCCGATCCGGCACGGCTAGGCGCGGGCGGCTGGAGTTATGGCGGCATCCTCACCGATTTCCTGATCGTGCGCGACAACCGCCTGAAGGCAGCGTTCAGTGGCGCGGGCGAGGGCAATATCTTCGCGCTGTTCGGGGTGGACCAGTATATCCAGCAATACACGCAGGAACTGGGAACGCCGTGGAATGAGCCCGAATTGTGGACGCGGCTTTCGGAGCCGCTGCTCCACGCAGACCGGATCAAGACGCCTACGCTGTTCATGGGCGGCATGGCTGACGATAACGTACCGCTCATCGGCGGACAGCAGCTCTATCAGGCGCTCACGATCACCGGCGTACCGACGCGGCTGATCGGTTATCCGGAGCAGAACCACGGCATCGCGCGGCCCAGCTTCCAGCGCGACCGGTTGGAGCGGATCGTGGGATGGTTCAAGCAGTATCTGAACTAGGCTCTCTAAATCCATGACTCAGATCGGTTCCATCGTTGCCGAAATCGCGGAAGAAATGCGCGGCGCGGCCGATCGGGGGCGGGTGGCGGACTATATTCCGCCGCTGGCATGCGTCTCGCCTGATCGATTCGGGATGGCGGTGGTGATGGCCGATGGCGCGGTGCATCTGGGCGGTGACGCTGAGGAGCCGTTCTCGATCCAGTCGGTCTCCAAGGTCTTTTCGCTGACCTTGGCGCTGGGCATGGTGGGTGATGCGCTGTGGCGCCGCGTGGGACGCGAACCTTCGGGCAGCGCGTTCAATTCGATCGTGCAGTTGGAGACCGAGCACGGCATCCCCCGCAATCCGTTCATCAATGCCGGCGCGATCGTGGTGGCCGATGTGCTGCTCGCGGGCGGGACACCGGCGGAGGCGATCGCGGGCGTGCTGCGCTTTGTGCGCACGCTGGCGGGTGATGAAGCGATCACGATCGATGCCGAAGTGGCGGCGGCCGAGCTGGCGACCGGCTATCGCAACATGGCGTTAGCCAACTACATGCGCGCATTCAGCAACTTGCACCATCCGGTCGAGCAGGCGCTGGGGGTCTATTTCCACCAATGCGCGCTGGCGATGAGCTGCCGGCAGCTTGCGATGGCAGGGCGCTTTCTGGCGCATGACGGGCGCGATCCGGCAACCGGGCGCTGTATTGTGACCACGCAGCGAGCGCGCCGGATCAACGCGCTGATGATGCTGTGCGGGCACTATGACAATTCCGGTGAGTTCGCTTTCCGCGTCGGCCTGCCGGGCAAGTCTGGGGTAGGCGGCGGGATTCTGGCGGTCGTCCCGGGCACGGCGAGCATCGCGGTCTGGTCGCCCGGCCTGACGGCGAAGGGCAATTCGCAGCTTGGCGCGCTGGCGCTGGAACGGCTGGCGGCACGGACCGGCTGGTCGGTATTCGAAGCCACACGCAGCTAAATCGTGGAATAGCCCCCGGTCGGACTCGTATTCCGTTGGGCTGCGCCTTATCTCCCGCACCCATTGGAGGACTTCATGGCTACTACCCACAAGACCCGCATGCTGATCATCGGTTCCGGCCCGGCCGGGCTTTCCGCCGCCATTTATGGCGCGCGCGCAGGGATGGAGCCGATCGTCGTGCAGGGTCTGCAGCCCGGCGGGCAGCTGACGATCACCACGGACGTCGAGAACTATCCCGGCTTTCGCGATGTGATCCAGGGCCCGTGGCTCATGCAGGAAATGCAGGCGCAGGCCGAACATGTCGGCACGCGGATGCTGTGGGACACGATCACCGAAGTGAGCCTTGATGGCCCGCCGTTCCGTGCGCACGGCGATAGCGGCGATATCTATGAAGGCGAGGTGCTGGTGATTGCGACGGGTGCGCAGGCGCGTTGGCTGGGCGTGCCGGGTGAGCAGGAGTTCGGCGGCAAGGGCGTTTCTGCCTGCGCGACGTGCGATGGCTTCTTCTATCGCGGCAAGAAAGTGGTGGTGATCGGCGGCGGCAATACCGCGGTCGAGGAAGCGCTCTACCTCACCAACCACTCGCCGGAAGTCACGCTGATCCACCGCCGCGACAGCCTGCGGGCCGAGAAGATCCTGCAGGACCGGCTGATGAGCAATCCGCGCATCAAGGTGCTGTGGAACAAGGCCGTCACGCACTTTGCCGGCGCGGCGGGCGGCGTGCTCGAAGCCGTCGAGCTTGTCGATACGGTGACGGGCGAAGCTTCTTCGCTGGCGACGGACGGTGCGTTCGTGGCGATTGGCCATGCGCCGGCAACGGAGCTGTTCCAGGGCAAGCTCGAGCTTGATGAAAGCGGCTACATCGTGGTGCAGCCGGGCACGCCGAAAACGGCGATCCCGGGCGTGTTCGCCTGCGGTGACGTGATGGATCACACCTATCGTCAGGCCGTCACGGCGGCGGGGACGGGGTGCATGGCGGCGCTGGATGCCGAGCGGTTTCTGGCCGAGCATGCCTTTGCAGCGGCGCAGGCGGTGGCGGCGGAGTAACGCTCTAGGTGTGGAGCCTCAACAGGTTGTTCATCGGCTGATCGAGCCTGCTGATGGGC
>CAZQEH010000012.1:0-58856 GCA_964592205.1 uncultured Novosphingobium sp. | reverse complement strand
GCAAACTACCTCAGGAACAGCGGATATGCTTCAAACTAAGATGATCACGCTCTAGCGCGGCGTCCCAGTCAAGCTGTTCCGCATCGCGTAGTGACACGCCGTGCCTGGCGAGGTTTGCGTCATCCTTGGCGGGATCATACTCGATCTGCACAGGTTTAATGTGCACCCATAAATTTTTGTGCATGTGCCACGCTCGTTCTCACCCCGCTGTGATCTTTTCCACAAGCCCCGTCCGACTCGGGACGAGTCGAGATTGCCGCCCGATGAACGGAAGGGGCCCGGACTCCTCGAATCGGCCCAGATCCTTAGTGATGCTGCACATGCACAAGAACGTGGTCGCAGCCCTTCTCGCTCTCCTTTCGGTTTTCGCCCTGCCCTCGGCAGCGCAGGCCCAGCTCCAGTGCGTGACCTATGCGCGGCAGGTTTCGGACGTGCAGCTCAGCGGCAATGCACGTGATTGGTGGGGCCATGCCGAAGGCCGCTATGATCGCGGCCAGACCCCGAAGGTTGGCGCGGTTCTCGCTTTCGCCAGCACGCGTTCGATGCCCTATGGCCACGTCGCCGTCGTCAACAAGGTCGTCGACAGCCGCCACATCCTGATCAACCACGCCAATTGGTCGCGCCCCGGCATGGTGGAGCGCGGCGTGATGGCGGTGGACGTTTCCGCCGCTGGCGATTGGAGCGAAGTGCGCGTGTGGTACGCCCCCACCCGCTCGCTGGGCCTGCGCCCGAGCACGGCCAAGGGCTTCATCTACCCGCGCACCGTGACGGCAAGCGCCGAGACTGGCAGCACCGCCGGCTGAGAGCTTTTCGGGTAGGCAAGCCCGCCGCGATTTGCCACCACACCTGCCCATGATCAAACCTCTTCTTGCCGCAGCCGCCTTGCTGTGCGCCCTCCCCGCGTCCGCCGAACCTGCCGCCGACGCCCCGATGCCTGCCGCCGCGAAGGCGATCATCGACCATTACCACATGCAGAACATTCCCCACGAAGGGCCGTGGTTCCTGCAGACCTTCAAGAGCGATGATGTGATCGAGGGCGCGTTGGCCGAGCGCTACAAGGGCAAGCGCTGGGCCTATACCGCGATCTATGCGGTGTTCACCCGCAGTGATTTCTCCGCGATGCACCGGCTCGCCACCGACGAGCTCTGGCATTTCTACGGCGGCAGCCCGGCGCAGATCCTGCTGCTCTATCCCGATGGCCATGGCGAAGCGCGGATCTGGGGCAGCAATGTGCTGAAGGGCGAGGAGCCGCAGATCCTGGTTCCGCGCGGCACGTGGATGGGTGTGCAGCCGATCGGCGATCCCGCCGCGGCCTACAGCTTCGGCGCCAACACACTCTCACCTGGTTTCGAATATGCCGATTACGAACCCGGCTACCGCGACGAACTCACTGCGCTCTACCCCAAGTTTGCGGCCCAGATTGCCGAGCTGACACGCGATGAATCCGCCCGCCGTCCTGCCGCCAGCACAGCTCCGCAGCCCGCGCTGGTGCCCCTGGTTGCGGTCGAGGAACTGGTCGGCCGCACCGCACCGCAGCATTCCGAGGCCATCAGCGTCGCGCGGTTCGTCCTGCAGAAGGGCGCCGCGATCCCGCTGACGGTGACGCGCGAGGGGAGCGAAGTGATGATCGTGGGCACTGGCAAGGGCCGCGTCACCATCGGCGGCAAGGAAAGGCAAGTGGCGCAAGGGTCGGTTGTGCTGCTGCCCCCTGGCGTGCCGCACCGGATCGATGCCGATAGCCGCCTCGAATTCACCGTCAGCGTCGCGCCTGCCTGGCAGGCTTCCGACATGCAGGTCCTGCCGGAGAAGCCCTGAACCGGCGGGTCAGGACGCCCGGCGCAGCGCGGCCTCGGCGTCGCGTTCGGCAAGCAGGCCGCGTGCTTCGGCAGCCGGGACCGCAGCCCAGAACAAGTAGCCCTGCACCAGTTCGCAGCCCGCTGCCTGCACCAGCAGGCGCTGCACTTCGGTTTCCACGCCTTCGGCCACGACCTTCATCCGCAGTGTCTTGCCCAGCGTGGTGATCGCGCAAAGGATCGAATGAGCATCGCGGTCGCGTTCGATGTTCGAGACGAATGAGCGGTCGATCTTGATCCGGTCAAACTGGAACGAGCGCAAATACGAAAGCGACGAATAGCCGATCCCGAAATCATCGAGCGCGACGCGGATTCCCATGCGGTTGAGTTCGCGCAACACGCCGATCACGTGGGCGCTGCGATCGAGCATCACGCCTTCGGTGACTTCAAACACAAGCCGCTGCGGATCCATGCCCGTCTCTTCAAGCAGCCCCGCCAGCATCGGCAGGAAATCGCCCGCCATGATCTGGAGCGGCGAGAGATTGACCGAAATATCGCAGTCCGGCCAATCGCGGCATTCGGTGAAGACATGGCGCAGCACCCAGGTGCCGAGCGGGATCATCAGGCCGCCCTGTTCGGCGATAGGCACGAACAGGTCCGGACGGATCTCGCCGCGTTCGGCGTGGTTCCAGCGCAGCAGGGCCTCGAAGCCATTGATCACCCCGGTGCCGGTATCGACCACCGGCTGGTAGGCGACCGAAAGCTCACCGCGGGTGATCGCAAGGCGCAGCTCCATTTCCATCTCGCGGCGCAGTTTGACACTGGCATCCATGTCGGGCGTGAAGCGGCGGAAGCGTCCGCGCCCGCGCTGCTTGGCGCGGTAGAGCGCGATATCGGCACGGCGCAGCAGCTCGCCGGGATCCTCGCTCTGCTCGGGGCCCCAGCTGATCCCGCAGCTGACCGAAACTTCGAGCGTATTGCCCGAGATGACGAAGGGCTTGCGCATCAGGTGGATGATCTTGCTGCCCAACCGGTCCGCCGCGCGCGCACCATCCTCGCTGGCGTGGAGCAGGACAAATTCGTCGCCACCGAAGCGCGCGATGAAGGCCTCGCGCGGCAGCGTTTCGCGCAGGCGGTGCGCAACCTGGCGCACCAGCTCATCGCCGACATGGTGGCCCATGGTGTCGTTGACCAGCTTGAACCCGTCGATATCGATATAGGCGACAAAGAGATTGCCCCTCGCCTCGCCCTCCATGAATCCGGTGAGCAGCGTGCGCAGGCGCTGCATGTAGTAAACGCGGTTGGGCAGGCCAGTCATCGCATCGTGGAGCGCGTTGTGCTGGGCCTGCGCCTCGCTCGCTTTCAGTTCGTTGGCCGTCAGGCGCATGCGCCGCACGATGATCGAGCCGCCGGCCACAACACCGAGGAAAAACAGGATGAACGTCGCCAGCACCGGTGCGGTGCGCTGGACGATCTTCGGCCCGGGCACTTTGGCGGTCCAGGTGATCCAGCCGATGTGATCGCCGAACGCGGTGCTCAGCGGAACGGTGTTGTCGGCGCCGATGCGCGCCTCGTCTGGCACGAAGCTGATGTCGCGCAGCACGAGATCGCCGCCCATCTTGGCGAGAATCGAGCCATCGAGATAGCGCAGTGTCGCAACATAGTTGGGCTCGCGCCGGAGCAGGCTGTAATCGTTGTCCGGCACGATCGCGACGACCGAGAGGAAGGCCGGCCGGCCATGGCGCAGGACCGGGGTTGCCGCCCAGCGGTTGAGCGGCTGGCCCGATGCGGCAACCGGCCAGTCGATATCCGCCAGCTTCTTCATCCCCGCAATCCGCCCGCCAAGCGGCACATTGTGCTTGGCGCGTTCGATCAGATCCTCGACGTGCCAGCGCACTTCCTGATAACCGACATCACTGGTCGGCCGCCCCTGCGCCCAGCCGTGGACCAGCGAACCATCGGGCCGAACGAGAAACATCGCGTCAGTTTCAAGGTTGTTCCACACGAAATCGCCGAGGAAGTGGTTTGCCCAGGCCTCGTTGTCCGCCAGCACGGCATTGCGCATGGCATCGTCCCAGGTCAGCTGCACCTTCTGCGCTGCGACGATCGAGCTGCCCAGCTGATCGAGATAGCGGGTCACGAGAACGCGCTCATCTTCGCGCGCGAGTTCGTCGGCAATACGAGTCGAACCGGCAAAAACTGCGACAAGGAGGGCGGACAGTCCCATCAGGGCAAGAAACGTCGCGAGCGCAATCCAACCAGTGCGCAAGTTGCGCACGGATGATCGCGCGCCGAGGCCGCGGCTGAGGTGATCCAGACCCATCGCACCCGATTTACCGAGAGGATGGAAAGAAACGGTTAGCGCCGCTGGGGAAACTCACAGCGGAATGCTTCGAATCCGGCGCGATTGCCGAACGCTTGCAAGGCTAGCATGATCTTTCCGGCGGTTTCGCGCGGATGGCCCACGCCCCTCGCCAAATGCGTTGCAATCGCGTACCTGACTTGCCAAGGTCTAGCAAAACCCCCTAATCGTTTGTAAATCTAACAATATCGGGAGAACACCGATGCGTGAGCATCTGCAGCACTATATCAACGGCGCGTGGGCCCCCAGCGAAGGCGGCAAGCGCCACGAAGTGATCAATCCCGCCACCGAGGAAGCTTGCGCCGCCATCACGCTCGGCAGCCAGGCCGATGTTGACAAGGCGGTCGCCGCTGCGAAGGCTGCCTTCCCCGCCTTTGCCGCCACCCCGGTGGAAGAGCGCAAGGCCCTGCTCGTGCGCATTCTTGATGAATACAAGAAGCGGATCCCTGATTTCGCCAAGGTGATCAGCGAGGAAATGGGCGCGCCGATCGGCTTTGCCGGCACGGCACAAGTGGGTGCGGGCATCGGCTACATTCTCGGCACGCTTGAAGC
This sequence comes from uncultured Novosphingobium sp., assembly GCA_964592205.1. Classification (GTDB taxonomy): domain Bacteria; phylum Pseudomonadota; class Alphaproteobacteria; order Sphingomonadales; family Sphingomonadaceae; genus Novosphingobium. The sequence continues at coordinate 54,149 of CAZQEH010000012.1, read as the reverse complement.
GCTGAACGGCTTTGAATGGGAGTCGCCGGTTCCGGGTGCCAACGCCCGCTTCGTGCATGAACCCATCGGCGTCGTTGCCGCGATCACGCCGTGGAACTGGCCGCTCAACCAAATCTGCGCCAAGATCGCACCGTGCATTGCCGCGGGCAACACGATCGTGCTCAAGCCTTCGGAAGAATGCCCCTCGAACGCGGTGATCATTGCCGAAGTCATGCATGCCGCGGGCGTGCCGGCGGGCGTGTTCAACCTCGTGCAGGGCGATGGCCCGGGCGTGGGCGTTGCACTTACCGTCCACCCCGATGTCGATATGGTCAGCTTCACCGGATCGACCCGCGCGGGCATCCAGATCGCCAAGAATGCGGCCGACACGGTGAAGCGCGTGCATCAGGAACTGGGCGGCAAGTCGCCCAACCTCGTGCTCGAGGATGCGGACTTTGCCGCGACGCTGCCGGGCACGCTGCAGGGCGTGGTCGCCAACACCGGGCAGAGCTGCATTGCGCCCACCCGTCTCCTCGTGCCCAAGTCGCGCAAGGAAGAAGCCGAAACCTTCGTGAAGAACTACTTCGCGGCAGTGAAGGTCGGCAATCCGGCTGAGGACGGCGCGCATATCGGCCCTGTGGTCAACAAGGCGCAGTGGACCAAGATCCAGTCGCTGATCGACACGTCGATCGCCGAAGGCGCTTCGCTGCTCGAAGGCGGCCCGGGCCTGCCCGACAACGTCAACCGCGGCTATTTCATCCGCCCCACTGTGTTCTCCGACGTGACGCCCGACATGACGATCTTCCGCGAGGAAACCTTCGGTCCGGTCGCCACGATCACCACCTATGACGGCATCGAGGATGGCATCGAGCTGGCCAACCGCACGGCCTATGGGCTTTCGGCGGTCGTCACCGGCGATGTCGAGACGGCCAAGGGCATTGTCGGCCGCCTGCGCGCCGGCCTCGTTGCGGTCAACCAGTGGGGCGGCGTCAAGGGCGGTGCCTTCGGCGGCTACAAGCAATCGGGCAATGGCCGCGAAGGCGGCGTCTATGGCCTGAAGGACTTCATGGAACTGAAGACCATCGCCGGGGCCTGAGCCCTAGCGCATGTGCTGAAACAGCACCCCGCGCTGCTCAGGCGGCGCGGGGTTTTTGTTTGCCCGCGATGCCTCAATAGTCCTTGGATGCCTTCAAGTTGAGGCTCTCATCGCCGATCGTCGAGACTGTGCCCAGCAGAACCAGCCAGCGCGTGACGCGGAACTCAGCCGATGTTGCGCTGTAACCGCGCCCGTCGGTGATGAGTTCGACAAAGACGCGCCGCCCGAGGTACTTGCCGACCGCCACCGACGTCCCTCGGCCGATTGAGGCATCCGCGCTGATGATCCGCAGCCGATCGAGCCCGATTGCATTGCGCAGCTTGTTGATCGGATCAAGCCCGCCGCCGCTGCGGAAGCTGGCAAGCGCGGAGGCAAGCTGAACGGCTTCGGGAGCCGAAATCTGGGTGATCGAGCTGCCGAAAAGCATGCGGCTGAGGAGCTCTTCCTCAGGCAAGGCGGGCACCGAACTGAACGCGATCTGCGGCTTCAGCGCCGAACCGCTGATCGCGATCTTGGCGCTCACCCCATTGGCATCGCCTTCCGCCACGATATCGAGCCGGGGATCGACCGGCACTTCGCCGACAAAACGGATGCGCCCGCGCGTCAGATCAAAGCGCCGTCCGGCAAATTCGTAGCCGCCGCGAACGAGATCGGCGGTGCCGAAGATCTGCGGGTTGGCGGTATCACCGCGCAGGCGCACATCGGCGCCCCACTCGCTTTCAAGGCCCAGCCCGCGCACGTCGATGCGATCCGCCCCGGCGGCGTCGATCAGGTATTTCCACGGCGTGTAGGGCACGCGGGGCGGGGCGATATCGGCACGCAGGTTGGTTTCGTGCATGGTGATCGAAGGCAGCTGCTCGGTGACGTTGGCGCGGCCCAGCGCCCAGCGCGCGCGGTCGATATGGACGCGTCCGGCGATGGTGCCGCCGATCCCGTCGGAAATCAGGCGCAGTGGGCCGGTGACGGTTGCGGACATGTCGTCGCGGTTGATCAGCAGGGCATTGGCGGCCGCAAGGCGCAAGTCGAGCCCGACGCCGTGTGTCGTCACGTTGGAAAGGTCCACCGTGCCGCTGCCGCTCACCGTGCCGCCGCCCGGCGTGGTGCCGCTGAAATGCGCCAGACTGAGGCGGGCGTCGGCGAAGCTGCCCAGCGCTTCGACATCGCGGACATCCGAGCCTGTGAGGTTCGACTGCACGCGCAGCGCACGCGTGGCGACCGCGCCGGTGATAACCGGATGGTCGAGCGAACCCGTCACGCTCGCTGCCGCGCCAAGCGGGCCGGTGAGATCGATGACCTCGATTGCCGCGAGCCGCCACAGGGATTCGGCCGGCCCGCTGTAGCGCAGCTCTGCCCTGAGCGTACCGCCGCGCAGCCGCTCGAGCATGGTGCCGCCGCGCGGCAGATCGGAGACCAGCGCCTGAACGCGGCCACGCATCGCTGCCCCCTCGCGCGCCACAGCGCGGACCTGGAGCGAGGCTGGATCGAGTTCGGCCACCAGCGCAAGGTCAAGCGGCCTTGAGGTCAGGACAAGGCCCGAGCGGGTCAGGCCCTTCACCTCGACCGCAGCATGGCCCGAGGGCGCGCCAAGGTGATCGTTCTCGTAGTCGATCACGCCCGAGGCGAGGCCGCCGAGCCCCAGATCGGGCAGCAGGATATCGAGCACCGATAGCGGCATGTGCGAGAGCATGAGCTTGAGCTTGGTCGCCCCGCCGAGGACGTGGCCGCTGGCGATCGCGCTGCCGCGGCCGAAGTCGATCTGCGTAGGCTGGAGGCGCCAGCCGGCAGTCTGGCCGTCGCCAGTTTCGTCCGGCTCGCGCTCCAGCACCGCGCGGCGAGGCATCGAAATCGCGCGTCCGGCATAATCGCCCGCAACAAAGGCGACGACTTTGTCCGGCGAGAAAGCCGCAGTGCCTTGCAGCGCAAAGCTCGTGCCGCGGCGCCCGGCGAGCGAGGCGGTGACGCTGCCCGATCCGTTGACCAGTGCGGCATCCGCCATGAGGCGGCCGATGAAGAGCTTGCCCGCGCTGATCCCCTCGGCCTTGAGCGAGGCTTGCAGCGTCGTGTCGCCGCCTTCCATGCGGCCCTCGGCGGTGATCTCGGCATTGCCGACCGCAATCGGATTGTCGCCTCCGAAGCGCGCGGCTTTGGCGGTAATCGCCGCCTTGAGCGCTTGGCCCGCGCCATCGGGCGCGAAATCGACGGTCCCGGCAACCCCGCCCCCGGCGAGCGCGAGGCTGCCAGTCACGCCTGCCTTGGCAATTTCGACCGCGCCGGTGATTTTCGTCTGGTAGACCGTGAATTGCTCGATCGCGAGCTTCACCGGCCCATCACCGGGGGCGGTGAGCACGAGTTGACCGCTGAACGTGCCGAGGCGCGATTCGCCGTTGGTTTCGATCCGGAAACCATCGCCTTCGGGAGCCAGCGCCAGACGGACGTCCTTGAGGCTGGCGGCAGGCAGCGGATTGGCGAGCACGAGCGTGGCGCGCGGGCCATCCTTGCCGAGTGAGGCATCGAAGGTGAAAGGGCCATATTCCTGATGACGGCCCTGCCCCGAAAGCGTCGTCACGCCGTTTGCCTGCGTCCAGCTACGCAGCGCCATGTAGAGCTTGGCCGACGTCAAATCCGCGCGGCGCACGATCAGCGGCTGGCTGCCGCCAAGCGAAATCGCCCCGCGCGCCCGCAGGTTTCCGCCGGTGAGATTGGCCAGCGTGGCGTTGTCGATCCGGGCCATGCGCCCCGCCCCATCAGCGGTAAGCAGCCACGGCTGACCAGCCCCGAAACCAAGTGTGATTCGCGCTTCGCCATCGGCCATCCCCAGATCGGGCAACGCTACGCCACGCACGGTGACCGGGCCCGAGAGCGCAAAGCGGCTGCGCACCAGATCGCCATCGAGCGCCAGCCGCGCCGATGCGCCCTTCAGCGTGAGATCGAGCCGGTCCGAGGTGAGCTTGCCCCCCGCCAGCACGAGATCGCCAGCCAGCCGCGCGCCCGGCAGGCGCGGATCGACCATCGCTTGCCCCGTCTTCAGCCGCTGCGCCGTGAGCGCGAGCGGCATGCGCAGGCGCTTGCCGTCCCAATAGGCGGTGCCGGCGGTGCGCAGCCCTTCGGCGAGCACTGGCCCGCTGGCGAGCCGCGCGGCGCGCAAGTCATGGATGATCGCGAGCGCAGTGAAGCGGCCATCGACCGTCGCATCGAGCCGCGCGCCCTTGAGGTCCACGCCGGAGCCCGCCAGCAGCAATTCGGGCCGGGCGAGCACCACATGCACCTTCACCGCCTCGGCGCGGTTGTTGATGAGATCGAGCGCGCCGTGCGCCGTGGCAGTGAGGGCGGCGCCGCCTGCGAAAACGTGGCCGCGCAGCACGCCGCCACTGCCGGTGCCCTCCGCCACGAGCGAGAGCCTATCGCCGCTCGCGCGGCGCGCTGCCGCGCCGAAGAGATCGCCCGGAAAGACCTGCCCGGCCAGCTTGTAGCGCCCGGCGCGGTTTTCGAGCCGGAATGCGGCGAGCTTGCGGCCATTGTCGCTGGCGGCACCCCAGCCGCGCCATTCCTCGAAGGTGCCCTTCCCGCCCGCGCGCGCGGCAATATTGCGCTTTACCCCGGTGAGCGCGGCGAGCAGCCCGTCCTTCGGCGCATTGTAGATGAAATCGAGCGCGAAGCGGTTGCGATCGGGCGCGCTATCGAGCCGCAGGCGCAGCCGGTCACGTCCGCCGAGCCGTCCGCCAAGGCTGATAAGGGCGCGTCCACCCCGGATATCGGCGCGCGCGGCGAAGTCGATCCGGCGCCGTTCGCCCATCACGCTGCGCTCGACGGCAAGGTTTTCCGCCGCCAGCTTGTCGATGCGGATATCGAAATCGGGGAGGATCGGCTCATCCGGAGCGCCCGGCTTAAGCTTCGGCGCACGCAGCAGCGTGCCGCGCTTGAGCACCAGCGCGCGGATATCGAGGCCCTTGAACAATCCCGAGCGCGGATCGAGCCCGACCCAGGCGAGCGGGCGCCAATCGAGCGTGGCTTCGGGCACGATCATGAAGCGCCCCTGCGGATCGCTCAACGCCACTTCGTGCAGGCTCATCGCGCCAAACAGCGTACCGTCGATCCGCCCGATGCGTATCTTGAGCCCCGATGCCGCCTCGATCGCGGCAACGCGGTCTGCCACGAAGCGGTGGCCGAGTGAGGAATCGAGCACGACCACTGCGCCGCCCATCGCCAGCATGACCAACAGCCCCGCCAGCACGAGCCCACGCCCCCAGCCAAGCAGGCGGCGCAATGGCCCCCGGCGCGGCGGAAGGGAGGGCGGCGGCTGCGCGTCTGGCGGGCTGCTCGCCATCAGAACGCCTGCCCCAGCGAAACATAGACACCGACGCGGTTATCACCCTTTGCCGGATTGAGCGGTGTGCCAAGATCGATGCGGATCGGGCCGAAACTGGTCTGGTAGCGCACGCCGAGGCCCACGCCGACCTTGAGGCCGTTCACCGTGGGTGAGGCGGTAGTGCCCACCGTGCCTGCATCGACGAACGGCACCACGCTTACCGCGCCGCCCATCAACCCGGTCTTGACGCGGGCTTCGAGCGAAAATTCGGACAAGCTGCGCCCGCCGCTGGGATTGCCTAGCGCATCGCGCGGCCCCACCGCCTGATAGGCAAAGCCGCGCACCGATGCACCGCCGCCGGCATAGAACCGCCGCGAGGGCGCGATGCTGCTTACTATAGTGCCCGGAATCGAGCCGAGCCGCACGCGCTCTGCCAGCACGACGCTGCTCGTGACCGGCTGGTATGCACTGGCATCGAACTGCGCGCGCACGTAGGTTGATTTCGTGCCGTTCTGCACCGAGATTTCCGGGCTTACCCGCAGCGAGACGCGCACACCGCGCTTGGGATCGAGCAGATCGTTGCTGCCATCATAGGCCCCGCGCAAAGGCAGCGCGCCAATGAAATAGGTGGTGCGGGTGGAACCGGCCGCGGCGGGCAGTTCGCTGGTGGCGAGCAGTTCGACACCCGCCGAATAGACCCACGCCTTCTGGAAGATCAGCGTCGTCTGCTTCTCGAACACCGTCGAGAACGAAACGGTGCGCGCGTTATAGGCGTCGGTGCGCCGGGTCTGCGCATAAAGATCGGCGGTGAGCACCTGATCGCGCCCGAAGAAATTGTTGCGGCGGTAGGTCGCGCCCGCCAGCTGCTCGCGCGTGCCGACCACGCCGCGGAAGCGCACGAGGCCTTCGGGCGGGAACATATTGCGGTTTTCCCAACTCGCCTCGACCCGCAGGCCCTCGCCGCTCGAATAGCCGATCAACCCGGCAATCGTGCGCTGCGGCGCCTTGGTCAGCGTCACGTCCACATCGGCAACGCCCGGCTGCGGGTCCGCCGCAGGGGTAACCTCGCGCGGGGTTACCGTGACCGACGAGACGAGGCCCGTGGCAAGGATCGCCTGCCGCAGATCATCGACGCGCGAATTGCGGAAAGGGTCGCCGGGCCGGAACCGGGCGATGCGCGACAAGTGGCGGGACGAGAGATATTCGGGCAGCGAGCTGCGAATCTCACCCATCACGTACTGCCCGCCGCTGGTGACGGGCACGGTGAGATCGCCGGTGCGCACGGCATGATCGATCGCCAAATCGGGCTCGCCGACCTTGGCAAAGGCGTGGCCGCCCTCGCCCAGCGCGGCAATCAGGTGATCGCGTTCGGCAACGATGCGATCGGAATTGACCGGATCGCCCGGTGCAAGCGCAAAGGCGCGCTTGAGAGCTTCGGCATCACGCGCGGCGGCAATATCGCCGAGGCTGATGCGCGCGAACGTATAGCGCGGCCCCGGGCGCACATCGAAGCGCACGCCCACTTTCTTGAGATCGATCGCCGGCCCCGGCCCACTGCCTTCGGCGGGCGCGGCATAGCCGGTCGTGCTGTGGTAGACCTCGGCATCGTAGTAGCCGTAGGCCCTGAGCACCTGCTGGAGCAGTTCGGTATCCTGCCGCGCGCGGCGGGTGAGCTGGGCGAGGTTATCCTCCTCGTTGCCGAACTTGCGCAGCGCGGCGAGCGTGCCGAAGCGCGTAGTGACGGCCTCGCGCTCCGGCAAGGTATCTTCTTCCGGCGGAAACGCGAGCGCAAGCTGCTGCGTGATCGGATAGATGCTCGCGCCCAGGATCTGGCCGATGCCGCGCCCGCTGCCCGGATCGGCATCGGTAGCAAGCGACTCGCCCGCCGCTTTTGCCTGTTCGGCCGCCTCGCCGATATCGGGATCGGGCGCGAGCGGCGCGATGGCCGGAAGCTCCGCCGCGTCGGGCCAGGCCAGCGTGATCGCGGGAATGCCGGTCAGCGGCGCAATTGCATCGGGCAGCAGAAGCGTGGCGGGATCGGGAACGGCAACCTTGGCGGCGTCGGTCTGGTTCGCCCAGGTCTTTGGATCGTCGAGCGCGGAATCGGGAATCAGATCCTCGAGCGCCTGATCCGCCTCACGCGATTGGGCGTGCGCCATTTGCGGCAGAATGGCGAGCAGCAGGGCCGGCAGGAGCGCCCGAAGTGCTTCAGATGTGGCGGTATTGCGCCTGAGCTGCGGCAAGTCCGTCCTTGCCGGTATCGTCCGCGATTCGCCGGTCTGCTCCCCTTGCGGTCGCAGCGCGATCGATCGCGCGGGCCTGCTCGTCGGGGTCAAAGCGTTCCCATCCTTCGCGCCCCAGCCGTTCGAGCGGCCGGTAGCGGACCTTGTACTGCATCCGCGCCGATCCTTCGACCCAATATCCGAGATAGACGAAGGGCAGACCGATCCGAGCGGCATGAAGGATGTGGTCCAGAATGATGAAATTGCCAAGCCCCTGCCGCTCGGCATGATCGGGTTCGTAGAAGCTGTAGATCATCGACAGCCCATCGCCCTGACGGTCGGTCAGGCAGGCGCCGACGAGCCGGCCGGGCTTCCCGTCAACGCCGGGTTCGCGATACTCGATCACGAAGCTCTGGACCGGGGTATGCTCGACCATGTCGGCGAAATCCATCTCGTCCATCGAGGCCATGCCGCCACCGGGATGGCGTGCCGCAAGATAACGCTGCAGGAGCTCGAATTGCTCCGGCGTCGACCATGGCTTGCAAGCGGTGACGACGAGGTCGTTGTTGCGGCGCATGTTCTTGCGCTGCGTGGCCGAGGGCACAAACTCGTTTGCGGCCACGCGCACTGAAATGCAGGCCGAGCAATCGATGCAGCTGGGGCGATAGGCCACCGTCTGGCTACGACGGAAGCCGATGCGGCCCAGCGCATCGTTGAGCTCGTCGGCATTGGGGCCCTTGAGCTCCGTGAAGACCTTCCGTTCCGTCTTCCCCGGCAGATAGGGGCACGGCATCGGGCTGGTCACGAAGAAGCGGGGAAAGCGGACGGGCGCAGTCACAGCCGGGGCGGTATCCTTGTCCGCTGCAGGACCATCCGGCAGCGCTGACAAGGGCAACATGCCCCAGCCGGACGATTGGTGAAAGAGTGATTAACCATCAAAGGTAGTTAATCGGCAGGGATTTCGCACCGGAGGTGTGAACTGGCCGCGCACCGTACCGAAACGGGATGCGGTCAGCCCAAAATATGACGAAACAGCCTTAACCGAGCTCTACTTGCTGCACATCGTAGCCCTTCGCACGCAATCCGGCGACGAGCAGGTCGATCTGTTCACGGTCACGCGCCTCGCATTCGATCTCTGCGGTAAGCCCCTTGGCCGGCAGCGAGGTGAAGATCCGGTTGTGCCAGACCTCGAGAATGTTGACCTGATGGCGGTTGAAATCCTCGACCACCTTGAACAGCGCCCCCGGTCGATCCTGCAGCGTGAGCCTGAGGCGGGCAAGGCGGCCCGAGCGGGCAAGATCGCGCAGCAGCACGTTCGCGAGCAAGCGGGTGTCGATATTGCCGCCGCACAGCACGAGGCCGATCTTGCGCCCGGCAAAGCGCTTGCGGTGCGTCATCACCGCAGCAAGCCCGGCCGCGCCCGCACCTTCGACCACGGTCTTCTCGATCTGCAGCAGCAGCGCGACGGCGGTTTCCAGCGCCGGTTCACCCACCAGCACCACATCGTCGACGATCTTCGCCAGCACGGCAGACGTGAACGTGCCCGGCTCCTTCACCGCAATGCCTTCGGCGATGGTATCCCCGCCGCAGGGCAGTTCAAGCCCCTTGAGCCTGGCATACATCGACGGGAACAGCGTGGCCTGCACGCCGACGAGCCCGATCGAGGGCTTGATCGCGCGCGCCGCGGTGCCCATGCCCGAAAGCAGCCCGCCACCGCCGATGGGAACTACCAGCGTCTCCAGTTCGGGCACATCCTCCAGCATTTCGAGCGCCACAGTGCCCTGCCCGGCGGCCACCTGACGGTCATCGAAGGGATGGACGAAGGTCATGCCGCGCTCGGCCTCGAGCTTGCGGGCGTGGGTGTAGGCCTCGTCGAAAGTCTCGCCTTCCAGCACGACCGTGCCGCCGACGCTTTCGGTCTGCATGATCTTCACCGTCGGCGTGGTGCGCGGCATCACGATGGTGACGGGCATGCCGAGCCGCGTGCCGTGGTAGGACAGCCCTTGCGCGTGATTGCCCGCGGAAGCCGCGATCACGCCCTTGGCGCGCTGTTCTTCCGAAAGCTGAAGCAGCGCATTGAGCGCGCCGCGCTCCTTGTAGGCCGCCGTGAACTGCAAGTTCTCGAACTTCAGCCAGATTTCGGCCCCGGTAATCTCGCTCAGCGTCTTGCTGTAAAGCGTGGGGGTACGCACGATCTGCCCGGCGATCCGCGCAGCAGCGGCGCGCACATCGTCGAGGGTCAACAGCGGGGCAGAAGTTGTGGCAGTGCTCATGGGCTACGGCCCCTAATCGAAACCTGCCCTCAAGGGAACCTTCGTTGCGCTTAGCGCCGCCGGCGGGGAAGATTCATTGCGTGAAGCAGCGCCAGCACGGCAACAATGGCGATCGTATCGGCGATCCAGTCGCGGATATCGCAATCCCGGTGGAGCGAGGGGATCGCCTGCAGCACTTCGACGAGCGCGCCGAGGAACGACAGCCGCTCGGCCAGATGCGCCTTGGGAAAGCGCGGAAACGCGAAGGCCCCCAGAAACGCGAGCGCACCGAAAGCCAGCATGTGCTGCGCCTTGTCACTCAACTCGCGCAGCTCTGGCGGATGCGGCAGGAGCGCAAGCGTTACCGCGCCTGTCAGACAAAGCCAGAAGGCAGGCGAGGCGAGTGCTGACATGCGAGACATACCGCGCGCGCTAGCCCGAGCATGCCAGACCCGGCAAGCACCGTTTGCTCGGACCCCGCGCGATTCTGGCTGGCAGCACGCCGCAAAGCGGTTAGAACCTGCGCCTATGACCCACACCGCATCGACACCCCTCAACGTATCGTTCCTCGGCCTTGGCGTGATGGGCGGGGCCATGGCCCGCCACCTCGGCACTGCAGGGCACAGCCTCACCATCTACAATCGCTCGCCGGCGCGGGTGGAAACGTGGCAGGCCGCGCATCCCGGGCTCGCCGGACGCGTGGCGGCAAGCCCGGCGGAAGCGGCCGATGGCGCGGATGTGGTGATCACCTGCGTCGGCAACGACGATGACCTGTCGGATGTGGTGCTGAGCCCGACCGGGGTGTTCTCCACGCTGCGCCGGGGTGCGCTATTCATTGATCATACCACCGTTTCGGCGCGGATTGCCCGCCAGATCGCGGTGGAGGGCCGCGACAAGGAACTGCTCTGCGTCGATGCCCCCGTGACCGGCGGGCAGTCGGGCGCGGAGGCCGGCACGCTTTCGATCATGTGCGGCGGCAGTGCCAAGGCAGTCGATGCCGCGCGGCCGGTGCTGGCCGCCTATGCCAAGCGCGTGGTCCATGTCGGCAAGCCGGGCGCGGGGCAGACGGCCAAGATGGCCAACCAGATGTGCATCGCGGGCGCCATCGCCGGGCTTTCCGAAGCGATCCGCTTCGCGCAGGCGGCACGGCTCGATCTCGACAAGGTGTTCGAGGCCATCTCGGGCGGCGCCGCGCAATCGTGGCAAATGGACAACCGCTGGCACACGATGGCGAAGGATGAGTTTGATTTCGGCTTCGCGGTCGACTGGATGCGGAAGGATCTGGGCCTCGCCATCGAGGAAGCGCGCAGCGTGGGGGCGAGCGTGCCGACCACCGCGCTGATCGACCAGTTCTACGCCGATGTACAGGCGCTGGGCGCCGGACGACAGGATACGAGCGCGCTTATCCGCCGCCTGCCGCGCCGGGGCGGCGCGTGATGGCGCGGCCGCTCATTCTGGCGACGCTGGCAGCGTTCGTCGCCACCCCCGCCCATGCCGATACGCTGATCGACAACGTGGCGGGACAGACCATCGGCGCAGACGGCCATGTCGAGCGCTTCAAGGCCGTGCTGATGGACGATGCCGGTGTGGTGAAAGCGCTGATCCACGAAGGCGAGAAGACGCCGAAGAAGGGCTTCCAGTACCGCATCGACGGCAAGGGCCGCATCATGCTCCCCGGTCTGATCGATGCGCATGTCCACGTGATGGGCACCGGCTTTGCCGCCCTCACGCTGGATCTTTCCGATACGAAGAGCCTTGCCGAAGCGCTTGGCAAGATTGCCGCCTATGCCAAGGCACACCCGGATCGCCCGTGGCTGCTCGGTGGTGGCTGGAACCAGGAGCGCTGGAACCTCGGCCGTTTCCCCACCGCTGCCGAGCTGGATTCAGTCGTCAGCGATCGCCCGGTCTGGCTCGAACGGGCGGATGGCCATGCCAGCTGGGGCAACAGCGCTGCACTCAAGGCCGGCGAGGTGACGGCCACCAGCCAGGCGCCCGCCGGTGGTGAAATCATCCGCCTCGCCGACGGCAGCCCAGCCGGCGTGCTGGTCGACAATGCGCGAAAACTCGTCGATGTGAAGGTTCCACCGCCCACCCCACGCGACTACGACGCAGCGTTCGCGCTCGCCCAGCAGAATTTCTACCGCCGCGGGCTCACCGCTGTCGCCGACATGGGCGCAACCATGGAAGACTGGCAGACGTTCCGCCGCGCCGGCGATGCGAACATGCTCTACGTGCGCATCATGGTCTACGGCGCGGGGATCGACAACACGATCCGCATCGGCGGTCCCGGTCCCACGCCCTGGCTCTATGCCGATCGCTTGCGGCTCAACGGTATCAAGCTCTTGCTTGATGGCGCACTGGGCTCGCGCGGGGCATGGCTCAAGGCGCCCTATCATGATCGGCCCGACACGCGCGGCCTGCCCAATTTTACCCAGACGCAGCTCGGCAACATCATGAGCCGCGCGGCGATGGACAATTACCAGATCGCCGTCCACGCCATCGGCGACGAAGCCAATGCCGTACTGCTTGGCGCGATGGAAGACTTGTCGCAGACCTACAGGGGCGATCGCCGCTGGCGCATCGAACACGCGCAGGTGATCGATCCCGCTGACTGGCCGATTGCCGAGCGCGTGGCAAAGTCCGTCGGTCTCATCGCCTCGATGCAGCCCGTCCACCAGACCTCGGACCGGCTGATGGCGGAAGCCCGCCTCGGGCCCGATCGCCTCTCCGGAGCCTATGCCTGGGCCTCGGCCAAGGCGCACGGCGCGGTGCTGGCGTTCGGTTCGGATACGCCGGTCGAACTGCCCGATCCCTGGGCCGGCATTGCCGCCGCGATCAGCCGCGAGGATGAGAACGGACAGCCGCCGCAGGGCTGGCAGCCGCAGGAACGGGTAGACCGCGAAACCGCGCTGGCGGGCTATACAGCGCAAGCGGCGTATGCCGGTTTCGCCGAAAAGCGCTTCGGCCGCCTCGCCCCGGGCCTGCGCGCCGATTTCATCTTCGTCGATACCGATCCAATGGCCGCATCGCCCGAAGCGATCCGCAAGACCAAGGTGCTCGAGACCTGGGTCGGCGGCGGCAAGGTGTGGGATGCGGCAAAGCCCGAAGGCGGCGCAGCCGGCGCGGAGCCGGTGAAGAAGTAGGACGCATGGAAGGTGGGCGTGGCGCAATGGCCGAACTGATTCTGCACCACTACCCGGAATCGCCCTTCTCGGAAAAGGTGCGCGCCATCCTCGGCGCGAGGGGGCTGGCGTGGCGATCGCTGCAAGTATCGATGGTCATGCCCCGCCCGGCAACCATCGCACTCACCGGCGGCTACCGGCGCATCCCGGTTCTGCAGGTCGGCGCGGACGTCTATTGCGACACGGCGCTGATCGCCGAATACCTCGATGATCTCGGTTCCGGCTCCACGCTTTATCCGACGGGCCTGTTGCTGGCCGCGCAGACGCTTGCGCGCTGGGTCGATACCGAGCTGTTCTGGGCGGCGGTCACGCTGCGCTTCCTGCCCGAAAACATGGGCAGCTTCTTCGCCGATCCCGCGAGTGCACAGGCCTTTGCCGAAGACCGCGCCAACTTCGCCCAAGGCGCGCAAGTGCGCCGCCCTGCGGCAGATGAGGCGCAGGCGCGCTACGCCCGGTTCCTTGCCGAAATGGACGCCCAGCTTGGCGATGGCCGCCCCTATCTCTTCGGCGCCGAATGGAGCGTTGCCGACTTTGCGGTCTACCACATGCTGTGGTTCATCCATGCCGGCGGCGGCATGGCAGACTGGCTGGCCAGCCGAACCCTCGCTGCCGCATGGATGGAGCGCATGCGGGCCTTCGCGCAGCACGGAGGTGAGGATATCCCGGCCGAAGACGCCCTCGCGATCGCGCGCGAGGCAGATCCGCTCGTCATCGACCAGACAAGCGACATTCCCGGCATCCCGCCCGGCACGACCGTCGATGTCGCGCCGGTGGACTACGGCGTGATGCCAAGCCGGGGCACCCTGCTCCGCTGCGACACTCATACCATTGTCATCCGCCGCGAACATGACCTTACCGGCGCGGTCAACGTGCACTTTCCGCGACACGGATTCGGCGTGACGGCCAGCGGCTGATCGCGCAGCCGGCGCGGCTTCAGGCTCCGGCTGCCTCCGCCTTGGCCTTTTCCTCGGCGTCCTTCCTTTCGGCGAAGCGCATCACGATGAGCGTGCCTTCGAATAGGATCATCAGCGGAATCGCCAGCATGAGCTGGCTCAGCACATCGGGCGGGGTGATCACAGCCGCCAGCGCGGTGATCCCGACGATGACATAGCGCCGCGCCGCCACAAGCTGCGCGCGGGTGACGATCCCGGCGCGGTTGAGCAGCATCAGCAGCACCGGCAGCAGGAAGCTGATCCCGAATGCGAAGATGAATTGCATCACGAGGTTGAGGTATTCCTCGATCCCCGGCAGTGCTTCGAGTTGCAGCCCGCCCTTGTCACCCTGAAAGCCGATGAACCAGCGGAACGCGGTCGGCATCACGATGAAATAGGCAAGGCTTGCGCCCATCGTGAAGAGGATCGGCGTGGCGATCAGGAACGGCAGGAACGCCTTCTTTTCGCGCGCGTAGAGCCCGGGCGCGATGAAGGCCCAGAGCTGGTTGGCGATCACCGGAAAGCTGATCAGGAACGCCGCGAAAAGCGAGACCTTGAGATCGACGAAGAACGCCGAATAGAGCTTGGTGTAGATCAGCTTGCCCTGCCCGGCCGGGAACGCGAGGACGAGCGGGTGGACCAGAATGCCAAGGATCTGGTTGGCGAAAAAGAAGCACACCACGAACGCAACCGCGATGGCATAGACGCAGCGCAGCAACCGCGTGCGCAGCTCGAGCAGATGGTCGAGCAGCGGGGCCTGCGTTTCGTCGATATCGCTGACCATCAAGCCGCACCCTCGGCCGGTCCGCGCGCGCGGGCGGGGCGTTCGGCAATGGGGAGCATTTCGCCGACAGGCTCGGTCGGCGCGACGGCCGCGACTTCGGGATCGATCGGTGCCGCCGCGGGTGCGGGCAGGGCCTGCATGAGCGGCGGGGGATCGTTCTGATCGGCCGTAGCCGTTGCAGTCTGCCCTGCGGCCGGATCAGTTGCGGGGTGCGATGCCATGATCGCCGCGTTCTGCTCCTTCCACTTGCGCTCCATCTCTTCCATTTCCGCCTCGCGGATCATGGTTTCGAGGCCGGTGCGGAAGTGGCCCGAGACGCGGCGGATCTTGCCGATCCAACGCCCGGCGGTGCGCAGCGCGAGCGGCAAGTCCTTTGGACCGATGACGATGATCGCCACGATTACGACGAGAAGCATCTCGTCTGGCGCAATGCCGAACATTGTTTCAGGCCTGAGGTGAGCGCTGGATCAGATCAGGTGGCGGGGCCGGAGCCGGTCTGCTCGGGCTGTGTGACGGGCGCGGGCGAAGCTGCCGACTGCTGCTGGATCTGCGCCGGGGGCTGCACGAGCGGCGTATCCGCGCCCTCGCTCATGCCCTGCTTGAAGCTTTTGATACCTTTGCCGAAATCGCCCATCATCTCGGAAATACGGCCACGGCCAAACAGGATGAGGACAACCAGCGCCAGAATGATCAGATGCGGAAGGGACAGAGCGCCCATGGGTATTCTCCTTTATGTCCCTTCAGATAGGACATCTTGGGCGAAACTGCCAGCAAGCTCACGAAGATTCGTCAAGCCTCGTTTGTTTCGTCGCCTGCTGCGTCCGGTTCGGCGTCGGCTTCCCCGACGAACACCGCCTCGACCGGATCGAGCAGCCCCGCCGCGCGCAGTTCCTCGATCCCGGGCAGATCGCGCCGCGATTCGAGGCCGAAGTGCGCGAGGAACTCCGGTGTTGTTGCATAGATCGTCGGGCGGCCCGGGCCTTCACGGCGCCCCGCGACCTTGATCCAGCCCGCTTCCATCAGCACGTCGAGCGTGCCCTTGGCGGTCTGCACACCGCGGATCGCCTCGATCTCGGCGCGGCTGACGGGTTCGTGATAGGCGATGATGGCGAGCGCCTCAGTCGCTGCGCGGGAAAGGCGGCGCACATCCTCGCGCTCGCGGCGCAGGAGGTGGGCAAGATCGGGCGCGGTCTGGAAATGCCAGCGGTCCCCGCGCATGACGAGCTCGATCCCGCGCCCGGCATAATGCGCGGCCAGGGCTTCCAGCGCAGCTTCCACTTCCGCCCCGCCGAGATGCCGCGAAAGCTCGTCCACGCTCATCGGGGTTTCGGCCGCGAACAGCGCTGCTTCAACTGCGCGTTCGATGTCGTCCTGCGGTGTCATCCGCGCCCCCGGCGCAGCATCAGCGGCGCGAAAGTCTCTGCTTGCGTGATTTCCACTTTGCCTTGCTTGGCGAGTTCGAGCGCAGCGACGAAGCTGGACGCCAGCGCCGAGCGGGCAAGGCGCGGATCGGCCCCGGCTTCCTGCGGCGGCAGGAACAGGCTGAGTTCGGTCCAATCGATCGCTGCCCCGATCAGCGCCTCGACCCGCGCTATGGCGGCTTCGAGCGTCATCACCGGCCGCGCGCGGACCATGTGGACGACAGGCCGCCCCCGATACTGAATGTGACCATAGGCCTGCATCAGCGCGAAGAGATCGCACTGCCAGCGCACCTGCCGATCGATCCTGAGCCCCTCAGGTGCACCGCGCGCAAACACGTCGCGGCCAAGGCGGTCGCGCGCCATGAGCCGCGCCCCCGCCTCTCGCATCGCGCCGAGCCGCTGAAGCCTGAGTTGCAGCCGCAGCGCCAGTTCCTCCGGGCTCGGCTGAACTTCCGGGTCGCGCGGGAGGAGGAGCAGCGACTTGAGCCACGCCAGCCACGCAGCCATGACAAGGTAGTCCGCTGCAAGTTCGAGGCGCTGCGCGCCCGCGCGCTCAACGAATTGAAGGTACTGGTCGACGAGCGCGAGGATCGAGATCTTGCGCAGATCGACCTTCTGCCGCCGCGCCAGGTCGAGCAGCAGATGCAGCGGCCCTTCCCAGCCGTCAATCGCGAGGGTCAGCGTATCGGGCTCACCACTGCGCGCTTCGGGCGGCACATCGAGCGGGGTTTCGTCCCAGTCGTCGCCGGCGAGCGGCGCGGAGAGGGCCGCTTTCTCGATCACGTCGCCGCCAGCGCCAGCAGCCGATCGCGCGTTTCAGTCCGCTCGGCCCACCGTGCGTGATCGACCGGGGAGGTAAAGTCGCCCGTGGCCGCAAGCGCGCGCCCGAGCCGCGCAGCAGTTTCGCCAGACATCGGCGCCAGCGCGTTGGCGATGCCGATCATGTCATCCATCTTGGCCCAGCAATTGAGCGCGATATCGCAGCCTGCCGCCTGCGCCCGCGCCGCACGGTCCGGCACTGCACCGCCAAGCGCCTGCATATCGAGATCATCGGTGAGCAGCAGGCCCTCGAAACCGATGCGGGTGCGAATGATCTCGCGGATCACCGTGGAGGACAGGGTGGCGGGGTTTGCATCGTCCCACACCGTATAGCGGACATGGCCGGTCATGCCGATCAGGCTGCCTTTCAGCGCGCGAAAGGGAGCAAGGTCGGTTTCGAGCTCCGCCTCGCCCGCGGTCACAGTCGGCAGCTCCTTGTGGCTATCAACACCGGCGCGGCCATGGCCCGGCATGTGCTTGATGACACCCGCCACGCCCGCGCGCGCAAGACCTTCGAGCATCGCCCGGCCCAGCGCCGCCACCCGCAGCGGTTCATGCCCCAGGGCGCGGTCGCCGATCACATCGTGCGCACCGTCCTGCCGCACATCGAGCAAGGGCAGGCAATCGACGCTGATCCCCGCTTCGGCAAGATCGAGCCCCAGCGCCTCGGCATGCGCGCGCGCGGCTTCAATCGCGCTGATCGGCGCGCGCTCATAGAGCCGGTCGAACGCCGCGCCCGGCGGATAGGTGCCCCAGACCGGGGGTTTCATCCGCGCGACGCGGCCGCCTTCCTGATCGATGCAGATGAAGGTGCGTTCCCGCCCATGCAAGCTGCGCAGGTCGTCTGTCAGCGCACGCAGCTGGGTGCGGCTTTCGACGTTGCGGCCAAACAGGATGTAGCCCGCCGGATCGGCATCGCGAAAGAAGGCGCGCTCGTTATCGCTGAGAGTGAGGCCCGATAGGCCAAAGATCGCCGGGAGCATGGGAGTGGATTCGCCCAAATGCACCGGACTGGCAAGGCCGGGGGCTGTCGATCATGGGGGAAAAACACAGCAGCGCGGCGCTGCTTCCTCGCCCGCACCAAACCGCTCAATCTTGCCCCCGCCGGAGCCCTGCAACCATGCTGCGCAAGTTCGCCTATGCCCTTGCCGCCCTCGCCGCCCTTGCCGCCCTCGCGGGCGTGACGGCCTGGATGCCGTCCCCGCCGCGCAATACCGATCCCGCCAGCCTGCACCTTGCCGGCAAGACGCCCGGCTCGGTGATTGCGGTCGAGCGGGTCGGCGGGCACAACCGGCTGGTGCTGGCCGGGCTGCTGATCGTAGCCCTGCCAGTGCGCGCGCCGTTATCAGATGGGGCGGAACTGCTGCGCATTCGCGTTTGGTTCGATCAGATCAGCGCTTCACCTGACACTTGAGCCCGCCGGCCTGCAGCTTGGCACAAAGCGCATTGGCTGCGGCAAAATCGCCCGCCACAGCCTGCAGGCGGAACACCGTTGCCATATCGGCCTTGCCTTCGATCACCCGGTGCGAAAGGCCCGAAAGCGCTTCGTGCGCGGTGACCAGCTTGGACCAGGCTGCTTCGGCCGATGCACTCGTCGAGAACGCGCCGACCTGCACGCCGACACCTGAAATGGGGCCGGCCGGTGCGGACGCGGAAGCTGCTGCGGCAGGCTTGGGTGCAGCGGCAGGAGCGGCCGCCGGGGCGGCGCTGCCGGCAAGGTTGGCAACAGGCTTTTCGCCCTCGCTTACCTTGAAGCTGGCATCGCCAGTGCCCTGGAAGGTCTTGCCGCCGGGATCCTTGGGCGCAATCTTGTAGGGTTCCTTGTTCGCCGCGATCAGGCTGCCATCGGCGGAAGCAGTGCTGCCACCCCGATGCGAGATCCAGTAGATCCCGCCCAGCAGCGCCGCCAGCAGCAGGACCGCCAGCACGCCGAAGCCGATCATGCGGCTGTTGTCGGAACCCGGCGCGTCGAAATCGACGTCGTCCGCGCTTTCGAGCCAGGGCAGGCGTTCCTCGTCGCCGAGCGCAAGACGATCATCCGCCACGCCTTCAAACACGGTGTCTGCCGCCTGGTGCGCTTCGTCGCTCGCCGTCTCGATGCCGTCGTCGGCGGCATGCTGCGCCGCCTCATCCCAGCCCGCCGGGTTGACCGGAAGACCTCCCTCGTGATCGCCTTCGCCGTTCCCGTCCGCTACGCTGATAACCATCGCGTCAAAGCTCCTCGGCGGCCTCTACGCCCAACAAGGCCAGTCCGTTCTTCACCACTTGCCCGATTTGTGAGGCGAGGAAAAGTCGTACCGACGTCAGCGCAGGATCCTGTGCCACAATGAACCGCTTGTCCGGCCGGTCATTCCCCACATTCCAGTAGGCATGGAAGCCTGCGGCAAGATCGTAGAGGAAGAAGGCGACCCGGTGCGGCTCGCGCGCGGCGGCAGCGCTTTCGACCACGCGCGGGAACTGCGCAGCGAGTTTGACGAGGCCAAGCTCCTCCTCGCCGAGCAGTGCGACATGCTCCGGTGCGGGCGAAACGCCCTCGGCCGCTGCCTTGCGCAAAGTGGAGTGGATGCGCGCGTGGGCATACTGCACATAGAACACCGGGTTGTCCTTCGAGGCTTCGACCACCTTGTCGAAATCGAAGTCCATCTGTGCATCGGGCTTGCGGGTGAGCATGGTGAAGCGCACCACGTCCTTGCCGACCATATCGACGACATCGGCGAGCGTGACGAAATTGCCCGAGCGCTTCGACATCTTGAACGGCTGACCACCCTTCAACAGCTGAACCATCTGGACAAGCTTCACCTCGAACGGCTTGGGCGTGCCGCTTTCCGCACTCGTCAGCGCGGCGACGGCGGCCTTGATCCGCTTGACCGTGCCGGCATGGTCCGCGCCCCAGATGTCAACGAGCGCGTCCGCCGCCTGCGCCTTCTGGAAGTGGTAGGCGAGGTCGGCGCCGAAATAGGTCCACGCGCCGTTCGACTTCTTGATCGGCCGGTCCTGATCATCTCCGAACTTCGTCGAGCGGAACAGCGGCAGAGCCACCGGCTCCCAGTCCTCGGGTGTCTTGCCCTTGGGCGCTTCAAGCTCGCCATCATAGACCAGATCGTGCGCGCGCAGCCACTTCTCGGCGGCATCGACCTTGCCCGATGCCTGCAGTTCGGCTTCCGACGAGAACAGGTCGTGGTGGATGCCGAGCGTCGCGAGATCGGCGCGGATCATGTCCATCATCGCCGCGACCGCGCGGCCCCGGAACACCACCAACCAATCCGCCTCGGGCGCGGCGGCATAGGAATCGCCGAATTCGGCGGCGAGCGCCTGCCCGACAGGGACGAGGTAATCGCCCGGATAGAGGCCTTCAGGCACCGTGCCCACGTCTTCACCCAGCGCCTCGCGGTAGCGCATATGAACCGAACGCGCGAGCACATCGACCTGCGCGCCGGCATCGTTGACGTAGTATTCGCGCGTCACCCGGTGCCCGGCGAATTCGAGCAGGCTGGCGAGCGCATCGCCCACCACCGCGCCGCGGCAGTGGCCCATGTGCATCGGGCCGGTCGGATTGGCCGAAACGTACTCGACATTGACCATCGCGCCGCCGCCCACGGTCGAGCGGCCATAATCGCCGGCCTTCGCCGCAATCAGGGCAAGCTCGCCCAGCCATGCGCTATCGGCAAGCCGCAGATTGATGAAGCCGGGCCCGGCAATCTCGGCGGAAGCCACGCGCGGCTCCCTGGCCAGTTCCTCGACCAGCAGCGCCGCCAGCGCGCGCGGATTGGTGCCGGCGGGTTTGGCCAGCACCATTGCGGCATTGGTCGAGACATCTCCGTGGCTCGTCTCGCGCGGCGGCTCGCAAGTCACGCCGCTCCGCGCAAGGCCGCCGGGCAGCGTGCCGGCCGCGACGAGCGCATCGAGCGCGCGGTCGATCACGCCGGCGAAATCGGCGAACAAGGGAAGCGCGGCGGAGTTGGCAAGCTGGTTCATGTGCGCGCCGTTAGCCCAAGCGCGCGCAAGAGGGAATGCCTAGCGTCGGGCGTTGTATGCGAGCTGCCCATCCGTCAGCTGGAAGCCGACAACCAGCTCGAAGCTCGCCTTGGCGAGCGCCGCGCGCACTTCGGGCAGCGCGAGAGGATCGGTGGCCGCATCGGCCTGCCCCGGCTTGCGCTTCTTGTTGAGCAGCCGGCGCACGCTATCGGGCAGGGTTGCCTCGTTGCGGTCGACGGTCGAGCCGGCATGGCCCTGCGCCTGCGCGCGTTCCTGCCCGTCGGCGAAATCGAGCGTCACCGAACCAAGGCGCTTGGCGATCACGACATTGCCGCCGCGCATCACGGCCGAGAAATAGGGGAGGACCACCCGGCGCGCGCCGCGGGTATCGGTGCGGCGGGCGTAGACATCGAAGGTCGCGTCGGTGCGCAGCACCGTTTGGCCCTTGGCATCATCGCATGTGCTGCGCAGGTTGGTGATCGAGGCCGTCACGTCGATCGCGCCGGAATCGGTGCGGCCAGGCGCGGAAAACTGCGTGATGTCGCCGGTCATGTCCGGGATCTCTACCAGCGGGCACGGGCTGCGCAGCGCGGTGACGCCCACGCTATCGTCCACCACCAGTTCGCCGCCACCGCCCTTGCAGGCGCCAAGCGTGCCGACGAGGGCCAGCGCGGCAAGCGGGGCAAAACGTCGGAGGGCAGACGGGCGGAAGGCGGGCAGGGTCATTCAGGCATCCTTGGTGAGCGCCCCGATCAGTGGCACCGCGCTTCCTCTAGCCACCGCATCCGCGCCGCGCAATGCCGCATGCCTGCCGCATGCCTGAGCGCTGCGCCATGGTGCATGCCCCTCGTAGCGGATTTGCCGGGGAACGCCCCCCCTGCTAAGGTCGGCGCTGATGACTACGACCATGACTCCTTCACCCACGGCCGAACCGCGGGAAAAGCCGGCGGCGCTTGCCCCGCTCAAGCTGCTCATCGCCGCGCCGCGTGGATTCTGCGCCGGGGTGGACCGCGCGATCGAGATCGTCGAGCGCGCGCTCGGCCGGTTCGGCGAGCCGGTCTATGTGCGCCACGAAATCGTGCACAACCGCTTCGTGGTCGATGGGCTCAAGGACAAAGGCGCGATTTTCGTCGAAGAGCTGGACGAAGTGCCCGATGGCAAGCCGGTGGTGTTTTCCGCGCACGGCGTGCCCAAGGACATCCCCGCTACTGCAACGCAGCGCGGGCTCGAATGGCTCGATGCAACCTGCCCGCTCGTCAGCAAGGTCCACCGCCAAGCCGAGCGGCATGCCGTGGCGGGTCGGCACATCCTGTTCGTGGGCCACAAGAGCCACCCCGAAGTGATCGGCACGATGGGCCAGGTGGCTGATGGTTCGATCACGCTGGTCGAAACGCTGGAGGATGTGGCGGCGCTCGAATTTCCGGACAGCACGCCGCTGGCGTTTCTCACACAGACGACGCTATCGGTAGACGACACGCGTGAAATCGTGGCGACGCTGCGCGCCCGCTTCCCCGATATCAGCGGGCCACGTGCCGAGGACATCTGCTACGCGACGTCCAACCGCCAGGCTGCGGTGAAGGCGATTGCCGAGCGCTGCGATCTGCTGCTGGTGATCGGCGCGCCCAACAGTTCCAATTCGCTGCGCCTTGTCGAAGTGGCCGAG
Source organism: uncultured Novosphingobium sp. (assembly GCA_964592205.1). Classification (GTDB taxonomy): domain Bacteria; phylum Pseudomonadota; class Alphaproteobacteria; order Sphingomonadales; family Sphingomonadaceae; genus Novosphingobium. The sequence continues at coordinate 31,518 of CAZQEH010000012.1, read as the reverse complement.
CGCGAGGGCACGCCGGCGCGCCTGATCCAGCGCGGGGCGGAGATCGATCCGGCGTGGCTTGCCGAAGTGAAGACGCTTGGCCTCACCGCCGGGGCTTCGGCGCCCGAACTGCTGGTGCGCGAAGTGGTCGATCGCTTGCGCGAATGGCGCGCCGTCGAGGAGGAAACCGTGACGACCACGGTCGAGAAGATGGTGTTCAAACTGCCCCGCCAGCTCGCTGACTGAGGCAGGTTTCCATGGCAGTCTACACACACCTCGGCGCGGAGGAGATGGCCGCGCTGATCGCTCGTTTCGATGTCGGCACGCTGGTTTCAGCCAAGGGCATTGCCGAAGGCGTCTCCAACAGCAACTGGCTGCTCGAGACGACCGGCGCGGACGGAGCGGGCGCGCGCTTCATCCTCACCATGTACGAGTTCCGCATCGAACTCGCGGACTTGCCCTATTTCCTTTCGTTGCTCGATCACCTCGCTGCGCGCGGCTGCCCGGTGCCGCGCACGATCCACGACCGAAAGGGCAAGCTCTACATCACGCGGCCCGGCCCTGCGGGTGAGGACAAGGCGCTGGCGCTGATCGAGTATCTTCCCGGCGTCTCGGTCAGCATGCCGACGGCCAGGCAAGCGCGCGCCGTCGGCGCGGAACTCGCGCGGCTGCATATGGCCGCTGGCGATTTTCCCGGCAGCCGCGCCAACGGCATGGGCGTTGCTGAATGGCAGCGGCTGGCCGCCGCCTGCGGGCCGGAGGGCCTTGCCCGGATCAATCCGGAGCTGGCCGATATCGTCGCACGCGAACTGCCGCGCCTTGCCCGGGCCTGGCCCGCAGGCCTGCCTTCGGGCGTTATCCACGCCGATCTCTTTCCGGACAACGTGCTCATGCTGGGCGGCAAGGTCACTGGCCTCATCGACTTCTACTTCGCCTGCAACGATATCCTCGCCTACGATCTTGCCGTCACCCATGTCGCATGGTGCTTCGACAAGGGCGATGCCTTTCGCGCAGATGTCTCCGAAGCGCTGATCGCGGGCTATGAAAGCGTCCGCCCGCTCAGTGCCGAAGAACGCGCCGCGCTGCCGCTGCTGGGCCAGGGCGCTGCCATGCGCTTTGCGATGAGCCGCGCGTGGGACTGGCTCAATACCCCCGCCGATGCGTTGGTCACGCCCAAGGATCCAATGGGCCCGGCGCGGCGACTGGACTTCTACAAGGCGAACCCGGAGGTCTTCGCGTGAAGCACGTGGCGATCTTCACCGACGGGGCCTGCAAAGGCAATCCCGGCAAGGGCGGCTGGGGCGCACTGCTGCGCATGGGCGAGGTGGAAAAGGAACTTTCCGGCAGCGAGCGCGAGACGACCAACAATCGCATGGAGATGATGGCCGCGATTCGGGCGCTGGAGGCGCTGAAGCAACCGTGCAAGGTCACGCTCCACACCGACAGCCGCTACCTGCTCGACGGAATCACCAAATGGGTGTTCGGCTGGCAGAAGAAGGGCTGGAAGACGGCGGACAACAAACCGGTCAAGAACGAGGACTTGTGGCGCGCGCTGATTGCTGCGGCGCGCCCGCATTCCATCGAATGGGTCTGGGTGAAGGGCCACGACGGCCACCCGGAAAACGAACGGGTGGACAAGCTCGCCAGCGATGCAGCCGTCGCGGCCTGAGGGCGTCGGCCGTCAGTCGTCGGTCGTGGTATCGACCACTTCGGCACCTGGGCCATTCTTCAGCACCGAGTCGATGGCGTTCTTCGCGCTCGCCTTCGACTTGTAGCCTTCGGTCCAGAAAATCGTCTCGGCGTTATGGCAAAAGTAGGCCACGAACTCGCCTGCCTTGTTCTTTCGAATCTCGAAACGGTGCGCCATATCCTTAACTCCCTAGGTAAATTTGCGGACCCCGCTGTTGTCTAACACGCAAGGATTTTGGCGGGAGTCGGAAATCCACTGTCAGACCGAAAAACGGGCCGGCGCGTAGTAGGCTGGTTCGAGCGCGTGTGTCATCTCATCGCGCGGAAGGCCCAGCAGCAGCTGCGCGCCAAGCCGGGCGGCGGCGGGCGCCGTCTGGATACCGATGCCGCCTTGCCCGACAAACCAGAACAACCCCTCGCGCAAGGGATCGAAGCCATAGACGGGCAGCCGGTCGGGCGCGAACGAGCGCAAGCCTGCCCAGCGCCGCTCCAGCGCCCGCACTTTCCAATCGACTGCCTGCTCCATGCGGTCGATCGCCATGGCGATATCGAGCTCTTCCGGCGCGGCGTCGGACGGCACATCCGGTGTCTCGTCATGCGGCGAAAGCCACAAGCGGTCACCCTGCGGACGGAAATAGAAATCCTCGTCAAAGCTCAGCGTCAGTGGCAGCGTCAGCGGCGGCGCCGGATCGATGCGCAGCTGCACCATCGAACGCCGCAGAGGCTGAATCCCGAGCGGTGCCGCCCCGGCCACTTTGGCCACCGGATCCGCCCAGGCGCCTGCCGCATTGACCAGCAGCGCGGCGCGCGCCTCGCCTTGCCCGGCAGAACCGCTCCACGCCAGCGCCCAGCCCGCACCGGCGCGCTCGGCATGATCGAGCCGCGCACGCACGCGCAGCACGCTGCCGGCCTTGCGCGCTGCGGCAAGGTAGTGCTGATGCATCGCGGCGACGTCGATATCAGCGCATTCGGGCTCCCACGCACCGATGATCCAGTCCGTCCGCAAGCCGGGCACGATCTGCTCCAGCCGTTTGCGGCCGATCAGTTCGACCCGCGCGCCGGCGGCTTCGAAGGCCGCAAGGAAATCCTCCGCGACGGCGCGATGGTCCTCGCGCCCGATGTGCAGGCCGCCGCGCGGGCTGAGGAAGCCGCGTTCGGCAAGCCACGGCCCCGATGCCGAAGTAAGCGGATAGATCTTCGGCCCGCCCAGCGTCTCGTGCCAGAATGCAGCAGAGCGGCCCGTGGTGTGATAGCCCGGTGTATCCTCCGCCTCGATCAGCAGCACGCGCGCATGAGGGGCGCATTCGGCAGCGAGGCTGGAACCGGCCATGCCGGCGCCGACAATGGCGATATCGAACTGCTCGGTCGTCATGGTTTCACCCTGTTCTGGCAGGGACCGCACGATCAAGGAAGCTGCTAATCGCGGCCATAACCTGGCCACGCACCGGATCCACCTCGCGCAGCAGTTCGTGCCGCGCTTCGGGCCCCCATGCCACCAGCTCGCCACGCGGCAGGCGCGCCGCCGCTTCGTCGATTGCGGGCCACGAAACGAGCGCATCGCGCATCGCCGCCAGCACCAGCACCGGCGCCATCACGGCCTCCAGCACGCCCGGCACGCGCAAGGCCTCGATCGAGGCTCCCGCACGCTCGACCCAGCGCCAGCTGGCCGGGCCAATCTCGAGCTCGGGACGCGCCGCGCGCCACCACAGCTCGTCCGCATAACGCTCCGCATCGTGGGTCAGCAGGCTCATCCGATCATCGCGCAGGGCGCCCGGCTTCTCGCTCGTTTTCCACGCCATGCGCTGCGGATCACCGATGCCGCACATGATTTTTCCATAAACATGCTGAACAAACTGGGGAATTGACGTGACGAATCCGAGCATCGGGGCGCTCAAAACGACCGCTTCGGGGTTTGCCGCACCCTCTGCCACAGCCCGCAAAACGAGGTGTCCGCCCATCGAATGACCTGCCAGAACATGGGGGCCGGGGGCCGTGCGCACCCAGTCGCGCCACAGCGCGCCAAGGTCGGAAATCCAGATCGAGAAGTCCTCGATATGGCCCACGAGGGGGTTCGCGGTCATGCGGCCGGAGGCTCCCTGCCCGCGCCAGTCAGCAGCACTTACATGCCACCCTGCCGCGGCCCATTCTTCCAGCGTTTCCAGATACTTCTCGTAGAAATCCGCGCGCCCCGGCATGAACAGGATCGATCCGCGCGGCGGCGTGCCTGCGGGCGGATCAAGGCTGATGCGGCGGATCTTGTGGCCATCGGGCAAAGGCCATAGCCATTCCCGCGCATGAGCAGGAATGGCCCGCCTGGCCACGCGAGAATCGTCCAACCCTGTGCTCACGCCAGCACTCCCGTCACAATGCCTTGGCCGCGTCCGCAAGTACCCGGAAATGCGGCGCCTGTTTGGTTACCGTTTGGTAAGTGATTGTCTCGTATGAGACCCCCATGCAGGGAACTCACATCGTTTACGGACTGGTCGGGGCCTTGGCAATCGCGCTGCTGGTTGCCGCCTTCACCGATATCCGCCGCCGCCAGATCGACAACTGGCTGAATGCCGCCGTTGCCGCGGGTGCTCCGCTGTTCTGGTGGGCATCGGGCCTCGCGCTGTGGCCAGGTGTCGCGCTTCAGCTGGGGCTTGCGATGGTGACGTTCTTCGTCCTCGCCGGGCTTTTCGCGCTGAAGGCGATGGGGGGCGGCGATGTCAAGCTGCTCACGGCCCTCGCGCTGTGGATGCCGGCGCTGCTGTTCCTCAAGCTGCTGGTCATCATGGCGCTCGCGGGCGGCGTACTGACCATCACGATGGGGATGTGGCACGTCGCGCGGCGCCAGAAGGACAAGCTCAAGATTCCGTACGGCATCGCCATCGCTGGCGCCGGACTCTGGATCATCACGACCACTGATTGGACCGCGATTCACACCGGTTCGGCGGGCTGACTCTATTTTAACCATTTTGCCCGAATGATGCGGGCGGATTAACGGCAGGATTGAAGCCATGGACAGGAAGAAGCTGTTGCTGCTGGTAGGGGCGCTGATCGTTGCGATCGGCACGGCCTTTGCTGCCAGAAGCCTGTTTGCGGGCGCTGCTTCGCCGCAGGCAGCGGCCGCCGCGAAGGTGCAGATGGGCGCGAAGGTGCTTGTCGCCAACCGTGCGCTTCCGGCCGGAACGATCATCACGGCCGACGCGATGGGCTACCAGCCCTGGCCGAAGGACCTCGTTCAGGACGTGTACTTCACCGAAGACAAGACGGACATGTCGAAGCTGCTCGGCACTGTCGTGCGCCATCCGATCACGGCGGGCGAACCGGTAACCCAGGGCAGCCTCGTCTCCCCCGGCGACCGCGGCTTCCTTGCCGCCGCGCTCGGGCCGGGCATGCGCGCTGTCACCATTCCGGTGAGCGCACGCACCGCCGTTGCAGGCTTTGTCTTCCCCGGCGACCACATCGACCTCGTTCTCACCCAGACGGTGAAGGGCGCAGCGCAGCCGCTCAAGGCGGCCGAGACCATCATGAAGAACCTGCGCGTGCTCGCCACCGATCAGTCGACCGAGCAGGAGCAGATCGAGGGCAAGACCCGCGTGAAGACCTTCAGCACGGTGACCGTAGAAGCGACGCCCAAGATCGCCGAGAAGATTGCGGTCGCACAGACCATCGGCACGCTCAGCCTCTCGCTGCGCTCGCTGGCCGACAACTCGAGCGAGCTCGACCAGGCGATTGCCATGGGGCAGGTGAAGATCCCGGCCGGCACCAGCAAGGCCGACGAAGAGAAAATCATCAAGCAGGCCATGGGCAAGCCCATCGAAAGCGGTGGCAACAGCTTTGTGACCGGTGGTGATGTCTCGCGCTTCCAGCCCAAGAACGCGGGCCCGACCGATCCGGCTGCCGCTGCTGCTGCCATGGCCAAGGCCATCTCGTCGATGGTCCCGCGGGCGGCAACGCCGGGACCGATGCTCACCCCTGCGGGACGCTCGCTGTTCGCCCCCGGCCCGGTTGTCCGCGTCACTCGCGGCAAGGACACCCAGGAAGTCAGCGTGGGGAGCCACTGAAATGAACACCCTCGCTTCCATCAAGGCCCCAACTGCGCCCGCGAAAGGCAAGATCATGAAGGCCCCAATCGCAACCAAGCTGTTCTCGCTTGCCGCATCAATGGCCGCTCTGGCCGTGCCGCTGGCGCTCGCTTCGGCCCCCGCCCCGGCTTCGGCCCAGACGGTGACCAGCCCGGCGCGCAGCATCGCGATCTCGATCGGTCGCGGCCAGCTCGTCACGCTGCCCGGCAAGATGACCGACGTCTTCGTCGCCAATGATGCGGTGGCGGATGTGCAGGTCAAGTCGACCAACCAGCTCTACGTGTTCGGCAAGGCGGGCGGTGAAACCACCGTCTATGCCAGCAACTCGGCGGGCGACGTGGTGTGGTCTGCCAATGTCCGCGTGGGCACCAACATCGACAGCATCGACCAGATGCTCAAGCTCGCGATGCCCGAAGCGCACATCGTCACCTCGACGATGAACAACACCGTGCTGCTCACCGGCACGATTGCCGCGCCCGAGGACGCCGCCGAGGCCGAGCGCCTGGTCAAGGCCTTCGTTGACGAGAAGACCAATGTCATCAGCCGCCTCAAGATGGCGACGCCGCTGCAGGTGAACCTCCACGTGAAGTTCGCCGAAGTGAACCGCTCGCTGGTGCGCCAGATCGGCACGAACATCACGACGATCGATGGCAACGGCAACATCACCAAGTTCGGTGTGAACACCGGGCGTTCCGCCGGCTCGACGTTCGCCACCGATCCCAATCTGCCACTCGGTATCGGCAATTCCGTGACGGGTCAGATCCCGGATCTCAATAATCCGGGCAAGTTCATCGAGAAGCCCGGCACCAACATCACGCCGCTGCAGGGCCAGTCGACCCTCGCCGTAATGGGCAAGCTGTTCGGGCTCAATGTGCTCTCCGCGCTCGATCTGGGCGAGACTATCGGCCTCGTCACCAGCCTTGCTGAACCGAACCTCACCGCGCTCTCGGGCGAAACCGCCAATTTCCTCGCGGGCGGCGAATACCCGATCCCGGTTTCGACCGGCCTCGGCAACACCGCGATCGAATTCAAGAAGTACGGCATCAGCCTCGCCTACACCCCCACCGTGCTCGCCAACGGGCGCATCTCGTTGCGGGTTAAGCCGGAAGTGTCCGAACTTTCGTCCGACGGCGCGATCATCAGCAACAACTTCACCGTTTCCGCACTCACCGTGCGTAGCGCCGAGACGACGGTCGAGCTGGGTTCGGGCCAGAGCTTCATGATCGCCGGCCTGCTGCGCAACGGCGCGCAGGACACGATCACCAAGATGCCCGGTGCCGGCGATCTGCCGATCCTGGGTTCGCTGTTCCGTTCGACCTCGTTCCGCAAGGGTGAGACCGAACTGGTGATCATCGTCACGCCCTACCTCGTGAACCCGGTCGATTCGAGCGAGATCAAGCTGCCCACCGATGGCTACAAATCAGCCACCGCACTGCAGCAGATCCTCGGCCATATCGAAGCCGATGGCGTATCGGGTGCCGAACGGCCCAAGCCGACCGAGAAGTCCGGCACGGTCCAGTCGAACGGCCTGAAGGTCGGCGCGCTCGATGCGCCGCTGCCCGACGCGGTCGCTGCGCCCACGGCTCCGGCCGCCGCGCCGCAGAAGGCATCGCGTCCCGCCCGCAATCGTCAGGCCAGCGCCGATGCTGCGCCCGGCTTCAGCATTCAGTGAGAGAGGGCTACCCCATGTCCATTCGTCTGCCCCGCATCGCTCGCCCCACCGGGGGGGGCGCCCGGATCCTTCTCCTCGCCGGCGTCCTGAGCCTGCCGCTCGCGGCGTGCAACGCTCCCTCGGCTGACATGAACCGCGGCCTTGAAAGCGTGCGCCAGCCGGTCGTCCAGCGCACCAGCTTCGTGTTCGATGTCTCGACACTGCCGGGCGGCGGCCTCGCCGTCTCCGAACAGCGCCGCCTTGCCGCCTGGCTCGATGCGCTCGACCTGGGCTACGGCGATCGCATCTCGGTCGACGATCCGGTAGATTCCGACCAGACCCGCACGTCGGTCGAACAGGTTGCAGGCCGCTTCGGCATTCTCCTGTCGGACGTCGCCCCGGTGACCGAAGGCACGATCGCTCCGGGCAGTGCACGCATCGTCGTCTCGCGCACCGAGGCCAGCGTGCCTGGCTGCCCCGACTGGTCGGACAAGATCGACAATCGCACCAACAATGCCACCTCGCCCAATTACGGCTGCGCGGTGAACAGCAACATGGCCGCGATGGTCGCCAACAAGGAAGACCTCGTGCACGGCGCCAAGGGTGCCAGCACCACGCTGGTCCAGAGCAACACCAAGGCCATCAACTCCTATCGTGAGCAGCCACCGACGGGTGCTGGCGGCCTGAAGACCATTTCCAGCAAGTCCACTGGTGGCGGGGGTAACTGATCGATGAGCACGACCTGGAAAACCGCCAACCGCGATATGTTCGCGGCCTTCATGTGCGACGATGCAGCGCTCGATGTGCTGCGTCCGGTCACGGTCGACATGGGCTGGCAGCCTGAAAAGTGTAACAAGGGCGGCCTGCGCAATGCGATCCAGTCGCTTTCGATCGCGGCGAGCCCGGCCATCCTCATGGTCGACTTGTCCGAAAGCGGCGATCCGCTGAGCGACATCAATGCCCTCGCCGAAGTCTGCGAGCCCGGCACGGTCGTGATCGCGGTCGGCCAGGTCAATGACGTGCGCCTTTATCGCGATCTCCTCGCCTCGGGCATTCAGGACTACCTCCTGAAGCCGCTGACGCCAGGTCAGGTCCGCGATGCGCTGGTCCAGGCGCAGGCGATCTTCGCCGCGCCCAAGTCGGCTGACGGGGCGACCGCCAAGCGCCATGTCTCGACCGCAGTTGTCGGCACGCGCGGCGGTGTCGGCGCCTCGTCCGTCGCGACTTCGCTGGCATGGCTGTTCAGCAGCGACCACCGCATGCCGACCGCGCTGCTCGACCTCGACGTTCACTTCGGCACCGGCGCGCTGACGCTCGATCTCGAGCCCGGCCGCGGGCTGACCGACGCGATCGACAATCCGAGCCGCATCGACGGCCTGTTCATCGAACGCGCAATGATCCGCGCCAACGACAACCTGGCGATTCTTTCGGCCGAGGCCCCGATCAGTTCACCCCTGATGACCGACGGCAGCGCCTTCGTTCAGCTGGAGGAGGAATTCCGCCACGCGTTCGAAATGACGATGATCGATCTGCCGCGCAACATGCTGATCAACTTCCCGCACCTGCTGACGGATGTGAACGTGGTGGTCGTGGTCACCGAGCTCACCCTCGCCGGCGCGCGCGATGCGATCCGCCTGCTGTCGTGGCTCAAGAGCAACGCCAAGCATGCCGAAACAATCGTCGTGGCCAACAAGGTCCACTCGGGCGTGGGCGAGATCAGCCGTTCGGACTTCGAGGCCTCGATCGAGCGCAAGATCAACTATGTCGTTCCCTACGACATCAAGGCCGCCGCCAATGCCGCAAAGCTTGGCCAAACGTTCGTCGCCGCGAACCGTGCCAGCAAGGCAGGCGCCGTGCTGCGCGATCTGGGCACCGCGATCATTGCCACGGGGAGCGACGGCGAAGTGGTCGAAGTCAAGGGCAAGGGCAAAGCCAAGGGCAGCGACAAGAACGGCAGCACGCCCGGCGCCAAGACTTCGCTGCTCGGCAAGTTCGATTTCAAGAAGATCCTATCCTCCGGCAAGTCCAAGGCCGGAACCCCCGCATGATCCGCAGCCGGCGCAAGGCCCTTGCAAGGGACCAGCGCGCCGGCCCCGCACGCACTGAGAGAACTGGCAGGACACAGCCATGAACATGATGCAACTCGTGATCCTTGGCGTCGGCGCTGCGTTGGTTCTGACTCTGATGATCCTTGCGCTAAGCGACCCTTCGGCGAACCGGGAAGCCTCGCGCCGCCTGCAGTCAGTACGTTTCCGCCACTCGGAAAGCGCGATCGACAAGGTCGAGGCGCAGTACCGCAAGGCCGTTGCCAACCGCAAACCGACGACGTTCAAGAAGGCCGGTTCGGGATCGCGCATCGAAGCGCTGGCGCTGCGCCTGCACAAGACGGGCAAGGGCTGGACGCTTTCGCAGTATCTCTACGTCTCGATCGGGATCGCGGTCGGCGTCGCGCTGCTTGTCTTCATCAAGTCGGGCGCGCTGCTACTGGGCCTCGGCGCCGGTGTGGCAGTGGGTGCGGGCGTTCCGCACTGGATGGTTAGCCGCGCGATCAACAAGCGCAAGAAGAACTTCGTCGCCAGGTTCCCCGATGCACTCGAACTGCTCGTGCGCGGCTTGCGCTCGGGCCTGCCCGTCACCGAAACGCTCAGCGTCGTCGCGCAGGAACTGCCGGGGCCGGTAGGCGAGGAGTTCAAGCTCGTTACCGATCGCATCAAGGTGGGCCGCACCATGGAGGAAGCGCTCCAGGAGACCGCCAACCGGCTCGACATGGCCGAGTTCAGCTTCTTTTGCATCACGCTGGCGATCCAGCGCGAGACCGGCGGCAACCTTGCCGAAACGCTGGCAAACCTCGCCGACGTGCTGCGCAAGCGCGCGCAGATGAAGCTCAAGATTTCGGCGATGAGCTCGGAATCCAAGGCTTCGGCCTATATCGTGGGCTCACTGCCGTTCATCGTGTTCGCGCTGATCTACTCGATCAATCCGCGTTACCTCGGGCAATTCTTCGTTGACGAGCGGCTCATCATCGCCGGCCTCAGCGGCCTTGTCTGGCTCAGCCTCGGCGCCTGGATCATGGCGCAGATGGTCAACTTCGAGATCTGAGACCCATCATGGCAGTCAACCCTCCCCCACATGGCCCCACCCTTCTCGGCGTCGATGTCATCTACGCCGGCTCGATCCTCATGGGCATCGCCGCCGCCGCGATGCTGCTGGCGATCTATGCCGCGATCACGGTGCGCGATCCGATGGCAAAGCGCGTCAAGGCGCTCAACGAGCGGCGTGACCAGCTCAAGGCCGGCATCGTCACGGTCAACGCCAAGAAGCGCCAGAGCATCGTTCGCCGCAATGAGACGACTGACAACATCAAGACGTTCCTCGAATCGCTCAAGGTGCTGCAGGACAGCCAGCTTCACGACATCCAGCAGAAGCTGGCGCAAGCCGGCATCCGCAAGAAGGAATGGGCGGTTGCGGTCGTGCTCAGCCGGATGATCGGCCCGATCGTGCTGGGCACCTTGTTCGGCGTGCTGATCTATGTGGTCAATTATTTCCCGCTCTGGTCGGCCTACAAGAAGTTCGGCCTCTTCGCGGGCGCCGTGATCTTAGGCTACAAGGGCGCGGACATCTGGATCAAGAACCTCATCAACAAGCGCACCAAGGAAATCCGCAAGGGTTTGCCCGATGCGCTCGACCTGCTGGTGATCTGCGCCGAGGCCGGCCTTACCGTGGACGCCGCCTTCGGCCGCGTCGCGCGCGAACTCGGCCGCGCCTATCCCGAGCTTGGCGATGAATTCGCACTCACCGCGATCGAACTTTCATTCCTCACCGAACGGCGGCTCGCGTTCGAAAACCTGGCCTACCGCGTCGATCTCGATTCGGTGAAGGGCGTGGTGACGACGATGATCCAGACCGAGCGCTACGGTACCCCGCTCGCCTCGGCGCTGCGCGTGCTTTCGGCTGAATTCCGCAACGAGCGCATGATGCGCGCCGAGGAGAAGGCCGCGCGGCTCCCCGCGATCATGACGATCCCGCTGATTCTGTTCATCCTGCCGACGCTGTTCATCGTGATCCTTGGCCCTGCGGCCTGCTCGATCAGCGACAACTTCCTCAACCGGAAGACGTAAGCATCGGGCCACCGGAAACAGCAAGGGGCGCAGCGAAAGCTGCGCCCCTTCTTGCATCAGCCACCGGAACGCGCTGCATCCGCGAATTCAGGCTGCCACCACCTGCTGCTCGATCGCGCCGAACACAGCGTGGCCCCTGGCGTCCTTCGCGGCGATCCGCACGCTATCGCCAAGCTTGAGAAAGGGCGTGACCGCCGCGCCGCTGTGAATGGTTTCGACCATGCGCTGTTCAGCAATGCAGGCATAGCCGCGCCCGCCTTCGCGCACCGGCCGGCCCGCAGTGTCGTCGGCCTTGCCATCGTTATCGCGGTTGGAAACAGTGCCCGATCCGATGATCGTGCCTGCTCCGATGCGGCGCGTCTTGGCCAGATGTGCAATCAGCTGGCCGAAATCGAAGGTCATGTCCTCGCCCGTAGAAAGACGTCCGAAGGGGCGTCCGTTGACATCGACATGCAGCGGCAGGTGGAGCTTGCCCCCGTCCCATGCCGCGCCAAGGCCATCGGGCGTCACGAACACTGGCGAGAAATGGCTGGCAGGCTTCGATTGCACGAAGCCGAACCCCTTGGCGAGTTCGTCCGGGATGAGGTTCCGCAGCGAGACATCGTTGACGAGGCCGACCAGCCGTATGGTGCCGAGCGCTTCCTCCGCCGAGACGCCCTGCGGGACATCGCCTGTCACCACCACCACCTCGGCTTCCAGATCGCCGCCCCAGCTTTCGTCTGCGAGCGTGATTGGCTCGCGCGCCCCGCGCAGATCGTCGCTGCCGCCCTGGTACATCAGCGGATCTGTCCAGAAGCTCGCGGGCAGTTCGGCCCCGCGCGCCTTGCGCACCAGCTCGACGTGGTTGACGTAGGCGCTGCCGTCCGCCCACTGGAACGCGCGCGGGAGCGGGGCCGCCGCCTCGCGCTCGTGGAAGCGCTTCTGCGGGATCGCCCCGTGCTGCAGCTCCACCGCCAGCGCTTCGAGATAAGGGGCATAGCGCTCCCACTCATCGAGCAACCCCTGCATCGTCGGCACGATGTGATCGGCATCGGCATACCAGGCCAGATCATCCGATACGACGATCAGGCGGCCATCCCGCCGCTGCGGCAAGCTTGCCAGTTTCATGGGCTTTCCCCTTCGATGGTGCGCACCGCGTTGAACAATTTGTCGAGCAGCGCTCTCAGCTTGGCCGTTTCGGCGGGCGAGAGCGCGGCAAATATCTTCTCGTAGGTAGAAAGCGCGTTGGGCCAGATCCGGTCGTACATCGCGCGGCCTTCGTCGGTCAGCCACAAGTGGTGCGAGCGGCCGTCCGCCTCATTGGCCGTGCGCGCCACGAGGCCGCGCTCACCCAGCATCTTGCATGCGCGGTTGACCGCAACCTTGTCCATCAGCGTCGCGCGGACAAGGTCACGCTGAGTCAGCGGGCCGGCATCGCCGAGCACTGCCATGATCCGCCATTCGGGAATCTTGAGGCCGAATTCGCTGTGATACTCGCCCGAAATCAGGCTGCTGACCGCATTGGACGTAATCGCCAGGCGATAGGGAATGAAATCGGACAGCCTGGTCTGAGTGTCAGCCATACCCCGGTTCTAGGCCAGCCGCCGCGCCGCGCAAGCAAAAGCGCATCCACGCCTCACCGGGTTGGTCATCGGGCCAGAATTCCCGCCATGATGAAATCAACAGTATGTTCGCGGTAGCGATCGCGCAGTTCCTCGGTCAGCGTGTCCTGATCGAAACAGTGCCGCAGCACCAGGCGCGCCGAAAAGAACCGGTCCGCCGCGCCCGTCACCGTGAAGTAGAACAGCTGCGGATCGATCGGGCGAAATACCCCCGCCTTCACACCTTCGCTGATCAGGCGGTCATAGGCCTTGTTGAGCGGGGCGAGATACTTGTCGGCAATCCGCTTCGCCTCGGCAGGATCGCTGTCGCGCACCAGCCGCATCAGCAGCCGGTTGAGATAGGGGAACGCGAAATAGGTATCGACGCAGCGCGCGATATGCTGCCTGAGCTTGGCCTCGGGGCTCATGGTGTCCTTGGCCAGCAGCGCCTCGACCGACTTGATGATCGCCACCATGTCGCGGTCGAGCAGTTCGCCCAGCATCCCGGCCTTGTTGCCGAAATAGTACTTCACCAGCGCCGAATTGAGCCCCGAGCGCAGCGACAGCTCCGACAGCGAGATATCGACCTGGTCCCCCTCGCGCATGATCTGCGAGGCGGTCTCCAGCAACAATTCACGCGCGCCCGGCTGTTCGCCGCCGGTTTCCCCCACTGTTGCCACGATCTTCTGCTCTTTCATTCCCAGCCCGGTTCTTCCCACCATGGGTAAAATCCCGGCATATCCGAAGAAACGCGTCCCGGGTAGGCCGGAGCCCGCTTCTCAAGGAAACTGGCCACACCTTCCTTCGCATCGGCCCCGCGCGAGAGCTGATAGATCGCGCGGCTGTCCACCCGGTGCGCAAACATCGGGTGCGGCGTGGCGGAATTGCGCCAAAGCATCGCGCGCGTCATCGCCACCGAAACCGCGCTGGTATTGTCCGCAATCTCGCGCGCCAGGGCATGTGCGGCGGGCAGCAGATCTTCCGGCGCATGGAGCGAGCGCACGAGGCCCGCTTCCTTCGCTTCTTCCGCGCCGAACACGCACCCCGTCATGCACCATTCCAGCGCCGTGCTCATGCCGACAAGGCGCGGCAGGAACCACGATGAGGCCGCCTCGGGCACGATCCCGCGCCGGGCAAACACGAAGCCGAAGCGCGCCGAAGTGCTGGCAAGGCGGAAGTCCATCGGCAGCTGCATCGTCGCGCCGATGCCCACCGCCGCGCCGTTGATCGCACCGATCACCGGCTTCTGCGAATTGAAGATGCGCAGCGTGCAGTATCCGCCGCCATCGCGCACCTTCACATCGTTCAGCGGCACTTCGGTGGGATCGGAGAAAGGCCGCGCGCCGTCGTCCGGCGTCAGATCCGCGCCCGCGCAGAAGGCCCGGTCGCCCGCGCCCGTCACGATCACCGCGCGCACGCTGTCATCGGCGTCGGTCCGGTCGAACGCGTCGATAATCTCGCTCATCATCGTGCGCGTATAGGCGTTCATCTTGTGCGGACGGTTCAGCGTCAGCGTCGCGACGCCGTCCGCGATATCGAGCAGGATCTGCGTGTATTCGGCCATCAGACCATCTCTCCGAAAATCCCGCATGCCCCCGTTTCATGCGGGGGCGCGTCGGGCAATCACACTTACCGCGGCGCCATGCGGATCGCACCATCGAGGCGCACGTCCTCGCCGTTGAAGTAGCCGCACTCGATCATGGTGAGCGCCAGCTGCGCATATTCCGCCGGCTGGCCGAGGCGCTTGGGGAACGGCACCGAAGCCGAAAGCGCATCGCGCACGTTCTGCGGGGCGCCGGCCAGCAGCGGCGTATCGAAGATGCCCGGCAGGATCGTGTTGACGCGGATGCCCTCGCTCATCAGGTCGCGCGCGATGGGAAGCGTCATGCCGACAACGCCGCCCTTCGAGGCCGAGTACGCCGCCTGCCCGATCTGGCCATCTTCGGCCGCGACCGACGCGGTGTTCACGATCGCACCGCGCTCACCGTATTCGCCGATGGGATCGAGCGTCATCATGCCCGCGGCCGACTTGGCGATGCAGCGGAACGTGCCGACGAGGTTGATCTGGATCAGCCAGTTGAAGGCTTCCAGCGGGAAGTGCTTGATCGAGCCGTCTTCCTTGCTGCGGCTGGCGGTTTTGATCGCGTTGCCGGTGCCCGCGCAGTTCACGAGGATGCGTTCCTGCCCGATGGCCGCACGCGCCTTGGCAAAGCCGGCGTCCACGCTTTCGTCACTGGTCACGTTCACTTCGCAGAACACGCCGCCAATCTCGGCCGCGACTGCCTCGCCCCTTTCCTTCTGCATGTCGAAGATGGCGACCTTCACGCCCTTCGCGGCCAGCGCACGCGCCGTGGCGGCACCAAGGCCGGACGCGCCGCCGGTGACGACGGCCGAAATCGAACTATCAAGCTTCATGGCATTTCTCTCCGGATCAGAAATTACATCATTTCAACGATAGTGACGTTGGCGACACCGCCGCCTTCGCACATCGTCTGCAGGCCATACTTGCCGCCGCGCGCCTTCAGCGCATGGAGCAGCGTCGCCATCAGCTTGGTGCCCGAAGCGCCGAGCGGATGGCCGAGCGCAATCGCGCCGCCGTTGACATTGAGCTTGTCCGGGTCCGCACCGGTGTGCTTCAGCCAGGCCATCGGCACCGAAGCGAACGCCTCGTTCACTTCATAAAGGTCGATATCGCCAATCTTCATGCCCGCCCGCTGCAGCGCGCGATCGGTGGCGAAGAGCGGTTCCTCGAGCATGATGATCGGATCGCCCGCCGTCACGGTCAGGTTGTGGATGCGCGCCAGCGGGGTGAGGCCGTGGGCCTTCAATGCCGCTTCGGAAACGATCAGCGCCGCGCTCGCACCATCGCAGATCTGGCTGGAACTCGCCGCCGTCAGCGAACCTTCGGGCGAAAGCAGCTTTACGCCCGCGATGGATTCGAGGCTCGCGTCAAAGCGGATGCCTTCGTCCACGGTGTGCATGGCCGGGCCGTCCGGCGTTTCGATGGCGATGGGCACGATCTCGCCGTCAAACGCCTTGGCCTGCGTCGCCGCAATCGCCTTGAGGTGGCTGGAGAGCGCGAACTGATCGAGCTGATCCTTGGTCAACCCGTGCTTCTTCACGATCATTTCCGCGCCCATGAACTGCGAGAACATGATGCCCGGATACTTCTCTTCGAGCTGCGGCGACTTGTAGTTGCCGAGGCCCTCCTTCATGTGAAAGATCGCGGTCGAGCCCATCGGCACGCGCGTCATGCTCTCGACACCGGCAGCGATGACCATGTCCTGCATGCCCGACATCACCGCCTGCGCGGCAAACTGGATCGCCTGCTGCGAGGAACCGCACTGGCGGTCGATGGTGACGGCCGGCACCGAATCCGGCAGCAGCCGCGCCGCAAGCACGGCATTGCGCCCCACCTGCCCCGCCTGCTGCCCGCCTTGCGAGACGCAGCCCATGATCACATCCTCGACCGCCGCGCCATCGATCCCCGTCCGCCGGACGATGGCATCGAGCGTCGCCGCCGAAAGATCGACCGGGTGAACCCCGGCCAGCCGCCCATTACGCCGCCCACCTGCGGTCCGCACTGCATCAACGATATAGGCTGTAGCCATGGCTCTCCGACTCCCGAATGCGTTCGATTTAACCGGACGATTAAGGGGTGCGGGGGATGGGGTCAAGGGATGGGTTGGGGGTGTGCGGCCTCATCGACTAGGAAGAAATCGCTCCAGAAAGCGGAGAACAATACAAAGCCGATAGGCTCAGGACCCATTGATTGACTGGCAGTGATGTGATTCAGGCTCCGCGAGAAGGCCGAGCATGAGCGACCTCTATTGGCTGACGAACGAGCAGATGGGGCGTCTGTCGCCGTATTTTCCCAAGAGCCATGGAAGGCCACGGGTTGATGATCGGCGGGTGCTGAGCGGGATCATCTTCGTCAATCGGAATGGCCTTCGCTGGCGGGATGCACCCAGCGAATACGGGCCGCACAAGACGTTGTATAACCGCTGGAAACGGTGGGGTGCGGTGGGTGTGTTCGCCCGGATGATGGAGGGCCTCTCTGCCCAGTAGGCATCGCCGCCGAATTCGCTGCGCCAGCCCATCAGGCGGCGCACCTGCATGATACACCTAGGCTCAGGACTCATTGATCAGAGCCAGAATATGACGGTGGCGGCGAGAGCGATGGCGGAGAAGAAGACCGTAGGGCACCGATCGTAGCGGGTGGCGACGCGGCGCCAGTCCTTGAGGCGACCGAACATGATCTCGATGCGGTTGCGGCGTTTGTAGCGACGCTTGTCGTATTTGATGGCATCGAGACGGGATTTCCGCCCAGGAATGCAGGGCTTGATCCCCTTTTGCTGAAGGGCATCTCTGAACCAGTCGGCGTCATAGCCGCGGTCTCCCAGCAGCCATTGCGCCTTGGGAAGGTCGTCGAGTAGCGCAGCAGCGCCGGTATAATCGCTGATCTGGCCTGCGGTCATGAAGAAGCTGAGCGGGCGACCGTTGGCATCGGTGACGGCGTGAAGCTTGGTGTTCATGCCTCCTTTGGTGCGGCCGATCAGCCGCCCGAGATCCCCTTTTTTAACCGCAGGCTCGATGCCGTGCGGTGCGCCTTCAAGTAGGTCGCATCGATCATGACCGTCTTCGGATCGGCGCCCTCGGTGGCCAGCCCTTCCATCATGCGGAGGAAGACACCCATCTCGCCCCACCGCTTCCATCGGTTGTAGAGCGTCTTATGCGGGCCATAGTCCTTCGGCGCATCACACCAGCGCGACCCGTTGCGATTGACGAAAATGATCCCGCTCAGCACCCGCCGATCATCCACACGTGGCCTGCCGTGGCTCTTGGGAAAATACGGCTGAAGCCGCGCCATCTGCTCGTCCGTCAGCCAGTACAGGTCGCTCATGTTCAGTCTCCTTGCGGAGCCTGAATCAGATCATGCCTCTCGGATCAATGGGTCCTGAGCCTAACAATTCGTCCCCTCACGCTAAATCCGTCGTAACGCCTCCTGATGCAAGGCTCTCCTCGGAGAACCACGATGACGACCCTCTGCTACAGCCGCCAAAAACTTGTCCTCAGCGGGGCGTTCCTGCTCCTCGGCGCGCCCTTGGTGGGGATGGTGTGTCTGCTGGGCGATCCGCTCGACATGGTCTTCGGCCTCGCCCTGATCGTCGGCGGGCCGCTCCTTTCGGCCGGGCGGCTGGGCCGGCTGTTCGGCGATCTCAAGGCGATCGAATACGATGAGGACGGCATCCACCTCCGCCCGCTCGGCGCAGCGCGGCGCCTGTGCTGGCGCGAGGTGAGCGCGATCTCGGTGGGGACGAAGGTCCGATACTTCTACGGCCTCTTTCCCATCGGCCGGGAACACACCATCCGCTTCAGCTACAGCGGCGGCGCGCTCGGCACGGCGAAGGCCATCATTCCCTTCGGCCTGCTTGCAGAAGACAAGGCGACCGTGGTCGCAAGTCTGACCCAGATGGAAAAGCTGCGCGGGGGAGACGGGTTTGTCGGCGGGGCGGCGCGGGTCTCCAAGAAGGCGCTAACCCAGGCTTTGGCGGCGCCGGGCAGCCATGAGGCCCCGGAGAGCGACTTCGATGCAGACGCCGTCATGGCGCGTTATCTGGCAACGCGCGAGGCCGAGGCGCCAGAGCCCGAAGTGCCCGCTCCGCCGCCCCGCGTCAGCGGGTTCGGCCGCAAGCGGGTCTGAGCAAAGATCCTCCCCTGCAGGGGAGGATGAGGAGCACTAGCCGACCAGCCGGTCCGTCCGCGCCGCCATCTCACGCCAAAGCCCGTGCCCGCCCAGCCCGGCCACGCGCTTGCCCAGCCGCTCCGCCCAGAAGGCATCGCCGCCGAATTCGCTGCGCCAGCCCATCAGGCGGCGGGTCAGGTGGTTGAGCGCGTATTCGATCGTGAAGCCGATGGCGCCGTGCATGCGGTGGGCGATGGGGACGGCGCGGTCCACCGCGATCCCCATGCGCAGCTTGGCCGCCGCGATCTCGAAGCTGGCGTGGCCGTAGTCCAGCGCCGCCGCGCAGGCCGCGGCTGAGGCGTCCACCGCAGCCGCTTCTTCGGAAAACTCCGCCATCGCCTGCTGCACCGCCTGGAACTTCGCCAGCGCGCGGCCGAACTGGACGCGGGTGTTCACGTGATCGATGGCGAGCGTGAACGCCGCCTCCAGCGCGCCCGAAGCCTGCGCGACGCGGGCGAAGGCGCCCAGCGCCTGCAGGTCCACATCACACGCCGCCGTTGCCGCCGCCGCGCCGGTGAAGCTCACCGCCTCCCACGGCTCGTCCGCAGGCGAACGCCCCTCGTCAAAGCTGCAGGCATCGGCGTGGTAGAGCGAGAGCGTGCCGCCTTCCACATGCACCACTGCCGCAGCATGGCGGCCATAGGGCACGCGGCTGCCGGGCACGGAAATCGAAATCAGGCCATCAGGCGCCGCGATCCCCGCCTTCGCCAGCAGGTAGTGCGCGATCACCGGCTCGGCCAGCGGGGCATTCAGCGCGTTGAGCCCGGCAAGGCGCAGCACGGCGAGCACATCGCCCCAGTCGCCGCCGAAGCCGCCACTCCCAGAACCATCGGCATCCTCGGGCACCAGCAGCGTGGCAAAACCCGCTTCGGCCACTTGCGGCCAGGCTTCGGCAAACGGCTTCCCCGCCAGATCGGCGAACAGGCCCGCGGCCATATCAGTGAGCAGAGTACGATTGTCGCTCATCAGCCCAAATTCCTCACCTAAGCCCCAGACCTTTAGCGATAATTCCGCGCAGAACTTCAGGGGTTCCGCCGCGCAGCGAGAAGCTCGGGCTCGCGACGAGGATCCACGAGAGCAGCCGCGACAAGTCGCTTTTGCCGGCGAGGTCCGCGTCCACCGCCGCCTGCACCATGCGCGGCAGCGCCTGTTCGTAGGCGTTGCCGAGGTCCTTGACGATCGCCGCCTCGACCACCGGGTCCTCGCCCGCTGCCAGCTTGGCGATAGTCGACATCGACATCTGCCTGAGCGTCCACATCTCGGCGGTCAGCCGCCCGATCAGCTGCGCGGTCGGCGCATCGGGCTCCGGCCCCATCGCGTCGATCAGCGCGACGAGCAGCATGTGGCTGGAGAGATAGCGCTCCGGCCCCGAGCGTTCGAGCGCGAGTTCGGCGACGACCTGCTTCCAGCCATTGCCTTCCACGCCCACCAGTGCGTCATGCGGGAGGAGGACGTCCTCGAAGAAGATCTCGTTGAAGTGGTGCGTGCCCGTCATGTCGATGATCGGGCGCACGGTGATCCCCGGCGTATCGAGGTCGATCATCATCTGCGAAAGGCCGGTGTGGCGTTCGCTGCCTTCCTCGGTGCGCAGCAAGGTGAGCGCGGCGTGGCTCCGGTGCGCGCCGCTGGTCCACACCTTCTGGCCGTTGATGCGCCAGCCTTCGCCCGTCTTCTTCGCGGAGGTGCGCACGCTGGCGAGGTCCGAGCCCGAGCCGGGCTCAGAGAGGCCGATGCAGGCGTAAACCTCGCCACGCGTCATGCCGGGGAGATACTTCTCGCGCTGCGCCTCGGTGCCGTAGCGCAGAAGGAGCGGGCCGGTCTGGCGGTCGGCGATCCAGTGCAAGCCCGCCGGGGCGCCTGCCGCGAGCAGCTCTTCCAGCACGACATAGCGTTCGAGCATGGTACGCTCGTGCCCGCCATATTGCTTGGGCCAGGTCATGCCGAGCAGCCCGGCGCTTCCCAGCGCCTTGGAAAATTCCTCGTCAAAGCTGAACCAGCAATTGGCGCGCAGTTCGATGGGCCAGCGGGCTTCATGCTCTGCCACCAGATCGCGGACCTGTTGGCGGAGCGCCGGAATATCGCCCTCGGGGCGAAACGGATGGAGCGGGAATATTTGCATCACTGCCGTCACTATGGCAGCGCGCGGTCCATCGCAATCGCAAGATTGACAGGTGACTAGCCCGCAAGTGCAATAGGGAGATATGCCGAGATGACCCCGTTCCTCCACGTAGAGCGCCGCGGGCGCGTTGCCATCCTCACCATGGACCGCGCCGAATCGATGAACGCGATCGGCACGCTTGAAGATTGCGACAATATCGTCGACACGTTCTTCCAGCTTGCAAACGACCGCTCGGTCAGCGCCATTGTGTTGACGGGTGCGGGCCGCGCGTTCTGCACCGGCGGCAACATCAAGGGCATCCGTGATCGGAAGGGCATCGGCCCGCTCGACCAGCCCGATTCGACCGCCGCGAACTATCGCCGCGGCGTCCAGCGCGCGACGCGGGCGATGCTCGATTGCGAAGTGCCGATGATCGCAGCGATCAACGGCCATGCCATCGGGCTCGGCCTTGACCTCGCCTGCGTGTGCGATCTGCGCATCGCGGCGGATACAGCGAAGATGGCGGCGAGCTTCATCAAGGTCGGCATCATCCCCGGCGACGGCGGCGCGTGGACGCTGCAGAAGATCGTCGGCTATTCGAAGGCAGCGGAACTGTTCCTGACGGGCCGCACGTTCGATGCGACCTATGCGCAGAGCATCGGGCTGATCGGCGATGTCGTCCCGGCGGACCAGCTGCTGGACAAGGCTGTCGCGCTCGCCGAGGAAATCGCTGCCAACAGCCCCCGCGCGCTGCGCCTGACGAAGCGCCTGCTGCGCGAGGCCCAGCATGGCCGCGTGGGCGATGTGCTCGAGCTTTCGGCCGCGTTCCAGGCGATCGTGCACGAAACGGCGGACCACAAGGAAGCCGTCAACGCGATCCTCGAAAAGCGCGCGCCGGTGTTTACGGGGGACTGACGTGTCGGCTGAGGCCGCTTTCATCGCCGCGTTGCGAGGCATCGCTTCGCACCCGGCGGCGCGCGGCCTCGCTGATGATTGCGCGGTGCTGGACGTGGGGGGCGAAACCCTCATCCTCACCCACGACATGATGGTCGAAGGTGTCCACTGGCTTCCGGCGCAAGACCCGGCGGATGTTGCGTGGAAGCTCCTTGCCACCAACCTCTCGGACCTTGCCAGCAAGGGCGCCGAGCCGATTGGCGTGCTGCTGGGCTACACCCTTGCTACTGAAAACACCCGTTTCGCCGAGGGCGTTGGCGAAGCGCTTGCGCATTTCGGTGTGCCGCTGCTGGGCGGGGATACGGTGCGCGGGGCGGGTCCGCAGGCCCTCGGCCTCACCGCGCTGGGCTGGGCCACCTGCCGCCCGGTCCCCTCGCGCAGCGGTGCGCGGGCGGGTGACGGCATCTGGATCACCGGCCCCGTCGGCGGGGCCATGCTCGGCTTCGAGGCGCTTTCCTCTGGTAACACTTCTGCCGATACATCCGCTTACCGCCGCCCCACGCCCCGCCTTGCCGAAGGCCGCCTGCTGGCGCCACTGGTGAGCGCGATGATGGACGTCTCGGACGGGCTGCTTCTCGATGCGAGGCGCATGGCAGAGGCCAGCAATGCGACGTTTGCGCTTGATCCCGTCGCGATCCCCCTTCCCGCCGCACTGCCAGCGGAACGGGTCCGTGACGCGATTTGCTGGGGCGACGATTATGAGCTGCTGTTCACCCTTCCGAACGGCGCCGAGCCACCCTGCCCGGCGCACCGCATCGGCACTGTCCTGCCGCGCGGCGGGGCGCCGCTGCTCCTCGACGGTGCCTCGCCGGAAGGCCCGCTCGGCTACGAGCATTGCTGAAAAATCACACGTAATGGCTTGCGGCATGAAAATTATGCACTAGCCTCCGCCCCCGACCCGCGCACGACGGGTACCGGCTGCAACGCACCGGTAACAAAATAAGGGGGTGACTGAAGTGAGTTTAACCGTAACCGCAATAGCATTCGGGCTGTTGGCCATTGTCTATGGCTTCATCACCAGCCGCCAGGTGCTCGGCGCTGATGCCGGCAATGCCAAGATGCAGGAAATTGCCGCAGCGATCCAGGAAGGCGCCCAAGCCTACCTGCGCCGCCAGTATACCACGATCGCCATTGTCGGCGTGGCCGTCGCCATTATCGTCGCTGTCGCGCTTGGGCCGATCTCGGCTGCCGGCTTCGTCATCGGTGCCGTCCTTTCGGGCGTTGCCGGCTTCATTGGCATGAACATCTCGGTCCGCGCCAACGTGCGCACCGCAGCAGCCTCTCAGACCGGGCTGCAGCAGGGACTGACGCTCGCGTTCAACGCCGGCGCAATCACCGGCATGCTTGTGGCGGGCCTTGCGCTCCTCGCGATCGCGGTGTTCTTCTGGTACCTCACCGGCCCGGCTGGCTACACCGTCGGCAGCGGGGATCGCACCGTGGTCCAGGCGCTCACTGCGCTGGCCTTCGGCGCCTCGCTCATCTCGATCTTCGCGCGTCTGGGCGGCGGCATCTTTACCAAGGCTGCTGACGTCGGCGCCGACCTCGTCGGCAAGGTCGAGGCCGGAATTCCGGAGGATGACCCACGCAACCCAGCCGTGATCGCCGACAACGTGGGCGACAACGTGGGTGACTGCGCAGGCATGGCTGCCGACCTGTTCGAGACCTATGTCGTCACCGTCGGCGCCACGATGGTGCTGACCGCGCTGCTCCTCAAGAACGCGCCGAACCTGCTCGATCTGATGGCCATGCCGCTGCTCATTGGCGGCGTCTGCATCGTCACTTCGATCATCGGCACCTATTTCGTTCGCCTCGGCGGCGGCAAGAACATCATGGGCGCGATGTACAAGGGCTTCCTGGTCACTGCCGTCCTCTCCGTCCCCGCAATCTGGTGGGCGATCAGCCACAGCCTCGGCGGCGATATGGAAGCGCACATCGGCGGGGAGGCCTATTCGGGCCGCATCCTGTTCTATTGCGCGCTGCTCGGCCTCGTCATCACCGGCCTCATCATCTGGATCACCGAGTACTACACCGGCACCAACTACCGCCCGGTCCGCTCGATCGCCAAGGCTTCGGAAACGGGCCACGGCACCAACGTGATCCAGGGCCTTGCGATCAGCCTTGAATCGACTGCGCTGCCTACGCTGGTGATCTGCGCGGGCATCA
The DNA here is from genome assembly GCA_964592205.1 of uncultured Novosphingobium sp. GTDB lineage: Bacteria > Pseudomonadota > Alphaproteobacteria > Sphingomonadales > Sphingomonadaceae > Novosphingobium. The sequence goes on along the minus strand of CAZQEH010000012.1, from coordinate 7,470 downwards.
TCATCGCCTTCAAGCTCGCCGGCCTCATGGGCATTGCCTATGCCGCCACCGCGATGCTGGCGCTGGCCGGCATGGTCGTTGCGCTCGATGCTTACGGTCCTGTCACCGACAATGCCGGCGGCATTGCCGAAATGGCCGGGCTCGACGATTCGGTCCGCGAGAAGACCGACGCGCTCGACGCAGTGGGCAACACCACCAAGGCCGTTACCAAGGGCTACGCGATCGGTTCGGCCGGCCTTGCCGCGCTCGTGCTCTTCGCCGCCTACACGACCGACCTTCGGGAGTTCTTCCCGGGGCTCAACGTCTCGTTCAGCCTTGAAAACCCCTACGTCATCGTCGGCCTCCTGCTTGGCGCGCTCCTGCCTTACCTCTTCGGTGCGATGGGCATGACCGCGGTGGGCCGCGCCGCGGGTGACGTGGTCAAGGACGTGCGCGACCAGTTCCGCGAAAACCCCGGCATCATGACTTATGCAAGCAAGCCGGACTACGCGCGGACCGTGGATCTCGTGACCAAGGCCGCGATCAAGGAAATGATCATCCCGTCGCTGCTGCCGGTGCTTGCGCCGATCGTGGTGTACTTCGTGATCTCCATGGTCGCGGGCCAGGAGAACGGCTTCGCCGCACTCGGCGCGCTGCTCCTCGGCGTCATCGTCGGCGGTCTCTTCGTCGCCATCTCGATGACCTCGGGCGGCGGTGCGTGGGACAACGCCAAGAAGTACATCGAAGACGGCAACCACGGCGGCAAGGGCAGCGATGCCCACAAGGCCGCGGTGACGGGCGACACCGTTGGCGATCCTTACAAGGATACCGCGGGCCCGGCCGTGAACCCGATGATCAAGATCACCAACATCGTCGCCCTGCTGCTCCTCGCAGCGCTTGCGGCGCAGGCTGGCCATTGATCGCCCGGTAACAGCAACAACACGCCTCGAAGCCCCTCCCTCACCGGAGGGGCTTTTTTGTGACCTAAGGCACTTCCCAGTAGGGCGGATCACCGAAAGCACGGCGCAGGCAATCGCCGAGTGCGCGGATCTTGGCCGAAGCGCCGTGATCGCGCGGATAGGTGAGGAACAGTTCGGCTCCCTCCGCCGGCCAGCCGGGGTTCACTTCCACCAGCGCGCCGCTCCGCAGTTCCTCGTGCACGAAAAACGTGGGGAGCAGCGCCAGGCCGAGGCCAGCGAGCGCAGCATCGCGCATCACCAGCCCATTGTTGACCCTGAGCGCGGGACGCGGACGAACCACCGTCCAGCCGTGCCCGGTGGCAAAGCGCCAGTCGCCCGTGCGGTTGGCATAGAGAATGCCGCGATGCGCCTCGAGATCAGAGAGGCTCGCGGGCACCCCATGCGCGGCCAGATATTCGGGCGCAGCCACCAGCAGGCGGCGACTTGCCGCGAGCCGCCGCGCGATGAGGCGCCCGTCCCCGATCGCGCCGTGGCGCAGCACCGCATCGAACCCGCCGGTCGCCGCATCGACGAAGGCGTCGTCCAACTCGATCGAGAGCTCGATATCGGGATGATCACCAAGGAACCGGGCGAGCGCGGGGCCCAGATGCAACGTCCCGAAGCCGACTGGCGCGGAAAGGCGCAGCGGCCCCGCAAGCTTGCCGCTGGTCGCATCGAGCTCCGAGGCGGCGGCCTCCATTTCGCGCAGGATCCGCTGCGCGCGCGGCAGAAACGTCTCGCCGCTGTTGGTGAGTGCGAGGCGGCGGGTAGAGCGCTGGATCAGCGTGGCGCCGAGCGTGCGCTCAAGCTCGGCCAGCCGCTCGCTGACCACCGACTTGGCAAGGCTCAACCGCCGCGCTGCCGCGCTGATCGAGCCAGCATCGGCCGTGGCGACGAACGCGGTCAAGCCATCGAGCTTCATCATCGTTCGGCTATTCCGTCAACTAGAACCCGGATCAGGCGGCTAGTGCGAACGATGCATCATCGGCATCTTCAGGTCCAGCAGAGGGGCCCGGGCAGGCCGGATTTTCGGCCACTGCCAGAACGGACCCCGCCAGAAAAGGAGAATGACCATGACTGACCTTGTCGCAAAGAACGTCCTCATCCTCGGCGGGAGCCGGGGCATCGGCGCCGCGATCGTGCGCCGCTTCGCCGCCGGCGGCGCCGCCACCGCCTTCACCTATGCCGGATCGCGTGATGCCGCCGAAGCGCTCGCTGCCGAAACCGGCGCGCAGGCGATTCAGGCCAACAGCGCCGACCGTGATGCGCTGGCCGCCACGATTGCCAGCCGCGGGCCGCTCGACGTGCTCGTCATCAATGCCGGTACGCTCGTGCTGGGCGATCCGCTGACGCTGGATGCCGATGCCATCGACCACATGATCGATGTCAACATCCGCGCGCCCTATCATGCTTCGGTAGAAGCCGCGCGCCGCATGAACGACAATGGCCACATCATCGTGATCGGCTCGGTCAACGGCGACCGCATGCCCTTCGCGGGCGGCGCGGCCTATGCGATGACCAAGGCCGCCGTGCAGGGCATGGTGCGCGGCCTCGCGCGTGATTTCGGAGATCGCGGCATCACCGTGAACAGCATCCAGCCGGGACCGACCGACAGCGACATGAACCCGGCCGATGGGCCCATGGCATCCCTGATGCACAGCTTCATGGCGATCAAGCGCCACGCCCGTCCGGACGAGATCGCGGAGCTTTCCGCCTACCTCGCCGGCCCGCACGGCGCGATGATCACCGGCTCGCTCCAGACCATCGACGGCGGCTTCGGCGCCTGAGGATACAGGGCCCTGCGTCGAGCAATCAAGATCTGGCGCGGGGCATTGCGCACGCTTCCACTCGCACCCACGCTTCACCGTTCTTCGCGGCGCCTTGCGCTCAGGGTTCCTGCCCGATTGCGCCGGCTCCGAGACCCGCTCCCGCAATCGCAAGGCCCCAGGGCGCGAGCAGCCGGGAGGGCGACGGAGCCGGTTGGCGCGCGGTGCTCCGGCTACGGGAATGCCCGGCTGAGCCCGGCACGCGAGCCGCTAACGCCAGCCCGCTTTCGCCGCGCGTGATGACGGGGCCTCCTGCTATTCGTCCGGCATCGGCGGGCATCCGGTAGAACACGTGCGCACCGATCCGCGCCGTCATCTGCCCGGTCGATGCCCAATAGGGGTTGACGTAGTTTGCATGGTAGTGCGTCGCACCTTGCACCCGGTCGGGCGTCAACCCGTCGAGCACCGAGACCGCTGTCGCCCGCGCCGCATCGACCACCTCCGAGCGCAGCGGCCGCATCAGCGATCCGTCGCAGGTAAACGTGAACTGGCAGCCACTGCGGCGCTGCGAGCCTTCGAACACCACGCCGCAGACCGTCTTGGGGAAACGCGGCTCGCGCAAGCGGTTGAGGATCACTTCGGCAACCGCCTCGCGGCCTTGTCGCGGCTCGTAGCCTGCTTCGTAGGCAATCGCCGCCGTCATGCAGTCGATCGCGCACCTGATCCTCGCTTGCCGTGGCGGGCTGGAACCTGGAGGGTGCGATGAGCGCCGCTCGTTCCGCAGCGGCGGCGTCTGCTGCGGATGCGGCAGCAGCACCCCACGGCGTGAAAAACAGCGGTGAGGCCGCGCCGGTCGCAATGCCATGCGATCCGGCCATGTCCTGCGCATGGACAGAGCGAGCCCCCAGCAGAAGCAGGCCCAGCACCATCCAGCCGAGCATGCTCATCTCCGGCAGGAGTCGCCGGGAGCGCCGCATTGCTGCTCTGATCATCATCCCCTCCCGTCCGCGCGCAAGCCCTGGCGACGTTTCATCCGATTACCATGGAAGCGGTCAAGAGTCGCACTGCTCCAGAAGGCGATATGCGCCCCGGATTCACTCGGCCTGCCGCAAACATTGCCGCATTCGCCGACGAAATGAGATCATCCGTTGACTCGTTTTGCCATAATCATACGTTACTTTAATCGAATCGACGCCGATTCCGTATTCATTCGGCTGTAGTTAACACGTCATTCCAAGTCGTTAACTATGCAATGCGCTCGATAAAAACGAACACGGTCGCAGATTATTAGCTGCTAACTTCGCCTCTTTTACAAAGAGACGGTTCGTTTTGTCTGTAATCGCGCCTGCCGACTTATTTCCGGCCCTCCTTAGTCCGGATTTTCGTGCAGCCCGCTTTGGTGGAGCCATGCCGATGTTGCAATTGAAGCACCCCGGAATTTACACCCAGCTCGTCCCCAGCGGGGTGCGTTCGACCGCCGGCGCGGCCACTTCGGTCGCGCTTTTCGTCGGACCGACGGCATCCGGGATCGATAGCCGGCTGACCCGGGTGCAGAGTTTCGGCGAGTTCGAGCGCTTGTTTGGCGGGCTCAGCCAGACCAGTAACCTGTCCTACGGCGTGCTGCATTTCTTCGCCAACGGCGGCGGCGAAGCGATCATCAAGCGAGTCAAATCCAGCGGCGCGGTACCGGCCAAGACCGCGCTCCAGCGCGATGGCAGCGCCAACACCTCGATCTCGCTGGAGGCGCTGAGTTCGGGCGACGCCAGCAACGACATCTATGTCGAAATCGACAGCTTCGACATCGGCGCCTTTCCCTTCAGCGCAACATCGGCGCAGCAGAAGCTGTTCAACCTCTCGGTGATTGATGCCCGCAGCGGAACCGTCGAACGCTTCTCCGCGCTTTCGGTCGCCTCCAACAGCGCCCGTTTCGCGCTCGACGTCGTCAACGACGAGGCGACCGGGTCGCGGCTGGTGAAGCTCGACATGCCGACCACAGCGATCAACGCGGAACGCCCGGTCACCACCGGCACGGCCTACGAACTCGTCGCCATGCCGATGGCCGGGAATTTTGCCGGATCGGTCAAGGTGACGGTCAATATTGCCGTGCGCGATGCGGCTGGCACCGTGCAGGCCGGACTGGCCGTCTCGATTCCCGACGTGGAAATTTTCGCCGCCAATACGCCCAAGCCAACCAATCCGCGCGCGATCGCCTTTGCGCTGCAATCCGCAGTCAACCTCGCGATCCGCAGCAATCCGGCGCTCGCTGCCAAGATGAAGGGCGTGGAGCTTTCGGCAGCGATCTGCGAATCGGGCAAGTACCTGTGGCTGCGCACATCGCAGCCCGGCAGCCCGGCGCGCGACAACCGCCTGCTCGATGCGGTGGTAACACTTGCAGCGCCCGGCAGCGGCACCTCGTTTCTCACCGAATGCATCAACGGCGCGGCCAAGGTCGCCAACCCCTCGCGCTACCGGCTGGGCGGCGCCTATCTGCCGGCGGCGGGTTCGCAGGTCGTTGCCGCCAGCGTGGTGGTTGGCCTCGATGGCGATGCCAGCGGCCAACCCTCGGACGCCGATTTCAAGAACGCGGTGCTCGAACTCGAAACGCCGGATCCGTTCTTCAATATCCTGTGCCTGCCCGATCTGGTCCGTGCCTCGCCGACCAATCCCAAGGTGCTGCACCATTCGAACGCCTTGTCGGTCTATGGTGAAGCCGCGCGGATCTGCGCGCTCAAGTTTGCCTTCCTGCTGCTCGATCCGCCGCCGGATGTGATCGATGTCGGATCGGCGGAGGCGTTCAAGGTCAGCCGCTTGTCGCTCGAGCCGGCCTCGGCGCGCAGCACGGGGTTCTATTTCCCGAACATCCGGGTCGATGATCCGCTCGCGCCCGGAACGATCGCCGAGCGTCCGCCCTCGGGCGCCATGGCCGGGATCTTCGCGCGCACCGATGCGCAATACGGTGTGTGGCAGGCCCCGGCGGGCACCGAAGCGGTCGTCTCTGGCGCTTATGGCCCGGCGGTCGAACTCTCCGATTCCGAACACGGCACGCTCAACGTGGTCGGGGTCAACGTGATCCGCAAGTTCCCGCTCTACGGCGTCGTCAGCTACGGCTCGCGCACTTACGACGGGGCCAACGCTGTCGGCAGCGAGTGGAAATACGTGCCGGTGATCCGCACTGCGAACTACATCCTGCGCAGCCTCAGCGAAGGGCTGCGCTGGGCCGTGCACAAACCCAATGGCGAAGTGCTGTGGTCGCAGCTCAGGCTCAACACCACCACCTTCATGCACGGGCTGTTCCGGCTGGGCGCCTTCAAGGGCGTTTCCGCGCGCGAGGCTTATTTCGTGCAGTGCGATGCCGGCACCACCAGCCCGGACGATATCAACCAGGGCATCGTCAACATCGTGGTGGGCTTCGCACCGCTCAAGCCGGCGGAATTCGTCGTGATCAGCCTTCGCCAAATCGTGCAACCAGCCGCCTGAGGAGGGAGCGAACATGGGACAGTTTGTTGTCAACAGCCAGCGTTTCGACCCCTACAAGAACTTCAAGTTCCGGGTGAAATGGGATGGCCGCTATGTCGCCGGGGTGTCGAAGGTATCGACACTCAAGCGCACTACCGAAGTGACCAAGTTCCGCTCGGGCGGCGATCCTTCGACGAGTTTCAAGGCGCCGGGGCGTACCGAGTTCGATGCGGTGACACTCGAACGCGGGGTCACCCACGATTCCGATTTCGAACAGTGGGCCAACAAGGTCTGGAATTTCCAGTCCTCACTCGGCGGCGAAGTCTCGCTCGCCGACTTCCGCAAGGACATCATCATCGAGCTGATGAACGAGGCGGGCCAGACGGTCATTTCCTACAACCTCTACCGCTGCTGGGTTTCGGAATACCAGTCGCTCCCCGATCTCGACGCCAATGCCAACGCGGTCGCGATTGCCAAGATCAAGCTGGAAGTCGAGGGCTGGGAACGCGACTATGCGGTGACGGAGCCCAAAGAGCCAAGCTTCGTTGAGCCTTGAGCCGTCCGATGGGCGGGCCTGATCTTTTCGAACTGCTGGACGGTTGGCGGACCAGCGGGGCCGAACCGGTGACGCACCGGCTGGCGGCCTTGCTTGGCCTCGCGCCCGCAGAGCTTGCCCGGGATACCCTCGGGCAGCGCAACCGCCGATTGATTGCGCTGCTCGAGGCATGGGTTGACCGCCCGGTCGAGGCGCATGTGGTGTGCCCTGCGTGCAGTGCCAGCAATGAATTCATCCTGCCGCTGGCTGCGATGAAGGATTTGCCCGAACCGCTGCCGGGCGCGCGGGTTGACTATGCCGGGCGCACCTTCCGCCTGCCGACCATGGCCGATATCGAAGCACTCGGGCCCGATCCGCTCGCGCTGGCGCGGCGCTGCGCGGATGATCCCGCGCTCGAACTGGAGCCCCACGACCTCGCCGTGCTGGGCGCAAGTTTCGATGAACTCGATCCGCTCGCCCGGCTGGAAATCGATTCCGATTGCAGCATCTGCGGCCAACCGATCAGCGCCGATGTGGTGCTCGAAGACTTCGTCGCGGCCGAACTCACGCGCACCGCCGATCTGCTCCTGCGCGATATCGACGTGATCGCAGCGGCTTACGGCTGGAGCGAAGAAGCCATTGCGGCGCTGCCGGCAGCGCGGCGCGCGCGCTATGTCGCGCTGATTGCCGGGCGGCGCGGCCCGCGCTCGCTCGAACAGGAGGGCGTGCTGTGAGCGACTACTGGTTCGCTCTGGCCCGCGCCGCCGGCGCTGGC
>CAZQEH010000011.1:0-59081 GCA_964592205.1 uncultured Novosphingobium sp. | reverse complement strand
CTTTTTGGTCCCCCGACTTTGAGTGGAAGGACAGGGCGGGTCATCCCATTAATGACGAACAAGACCTTCCTCGCCGCCGCCTTCGCGCTGGCCTCGGCCCTTGCGCCGGCGCTGGCAGCCGCCACTCCGACTTCGGACGGCATGGAAACCAAGGTTGCGGTCATCCGCACCGCGGATCTCAATCTCGCCTCGCCGCAAGGCAAGTCGACTCTCGGCACGCGCATTTCCGTTGCTGTGAACCGCGTCTGCGGCACTGCCAGCGGCTCGATCAGCATCGACGAGCACCGTGCCATCACGAAGTGCCGGGCCAAGGCCCGCAACACGGCGCTGGCGATTGCCAAGATCCGTCAGGATCAGGTGCTCGCCCAGCGCTAAGCACACACCACATCGCCACAACGGTCAGCAAAGGCCAGGAGCACCACGCTCCCGGCCTTTCGCGTGCTGGGCTGCACGCAGCCGCCCCGGCGAACGAGCTCAGCCCCCCGCACCTGATCACGCCCCCCGCCGAAAGCTGCACTTTTTCCAGCGCTCGTTCACTTTTGACGCTTGGCTGACGTTCGCTTCCCACCGTGGCTGACGCGGCTTCCCTAGAACCGGTTCATCGGCAGCGCGAACCCGCCGAACCTTCCAAGGAGAGCCAAGATGAACAGCAAGACCTTCTTCGCCGCCACCGTTGCCCTGGCCGCAACCTGCGCCCCCGCCTTCGCCAGCCCTGGCCAGGCCGCGAGCGACGCCGACATCAAGGTTGCCGTGGTGCGTACCGCAGACCTCAACCTCACCAGCGACGAGGGGCAGCTGACGCTCAACGACCGCATATCGGGCGCGGTCGATCGCGTCTGCGGCGCATCCACCGGCACGATCTCGCTCGAAGAGCGCCTCGCCATCAAGCACTGCCGCGTCAATGCCCGGCGCGCCGCGCTCGCCGCAGCGCGGTCGCAGCAAGACCAGGTGCTGGCCCAGCGCTGAGCACTCCGTCCCATTGCCACAACGGTCAGCACGGGCCGGGAGCACCACGCTCCCGGCCCGAACGCGGCTTTTGAGTCCGGAGCGGACTCCCAATGCGTTGCGAGCGATGGACATTTCCTCGCAAGCATGAATACTTAGCTCCGGGAGGCGAGGGAATGACACGGTTAGACGCGGTCTGCATGATGGCCACGCGGATCACACGGAAACGTCCTTGAGCGGCCCCGCATCTGCCGCCTCGCCCATCAGGGTCGCCATCATCGGCGGGGACTGCGCTTCGATGGCGGCAGCATGGGAACTGACCGCGCCGGAGCACAGCGGCCGCTATCAGGTCACGCTCTATCAGGAAGGCTGGCGGCTGGGCGGAAAGGGCGCCTCGGGCCGAGGCGAGAACGGACGGATCGAGGAACACGGCCTCCACATCTGGCTCGGCTTCTATGACAACGCTTTTCGCATGATGCGCGCCTGCCATGCCGAGCTCGAAGCCATGGGCCTCGGCCATCTCTATGGCGATTGGCGCGATGCCTGGACTGCCGAGAACGACATCGCGCTATGCTCGGCCAGCGAGACGGGCGGCTTCCAGCGCTGGCAGGTGCATATGCCGCCACGCAGCGGCTATCCGGGCGATCCGCTTGCACCCGATGCCGTGTTCAGCCTGCAATACTACATGGCCGGCGCGTTCGACCTGTTGCGCGCGCTGGTGCTCGATACCACGGTAGACGGACACGGCTTCGTGACCCGCTTCGATGCTCCGCAGGCCACCGGCCCCGCCACCGCGGCGGAACTTGCCGCGCGGATCGCCGAACTTGCGCGCATGGGCCTGTTCGCCTCCGCCGCAGTGCTCGCCGAAATGCTCGGCGTGCTGGCGGCGCTGGTGCGTTCGGTCAGCCCGGCGACGACGGGAATCCTCATGAGCGCGGTGGACGCGATCGCCGTGCCGCTGCGCCAGTGGATCGAGGATCGCTTCCTTGCCGATGATCGCCTGCGCTTCCTGTGGGAAATCGCCGATCTTACGCTCGCCACGGTGACCGGTTTCGTCCGGTACGGCGTGATGTTCGATCCGCGCGGGCTCGATGCGATCGACGACTACGAATGCCGCGAATGGATGCGCATGAACGGGGCTTCGCTACGCTCCTTGCAATCGCCATTCCTGCGCGGACTTTATGATCTTTCGATGGGCTACGAAGATGGCGATCCCGAGAAGCCGAGCCTGTCCGCCGGGCAGGGCCTGCGCGGCACCTTGCGGACGTTCTTCGGCTTTCGCGGCGCCTTCATGTGGCGGATGCGTGCGGGAATGGGCGATGTCGTGTTCGCACCGCTCTATACGGCGCTGAAGGAGCGCGGCGTGGATTTTCGCTTCTTCCACCGCCTGACCGATATCGAGCTTGATGACGGCGCCACCCATGCGGCGCGGCTGCGCTTCGATGTGCAGGCGCGCGTGGCGGGCGGCGGGGAATACCAGCCGCTCGTCGATGTGCAGGGGCGCCCGTGCTGGCCCTCCGCGCCCGATCATGCGCAGCTTGAACGCGGCGCCGAGCTGCTGGCCGAGGGCCGCAAGTTCGAATCGCACTGGGACCGCCGCCGCGAAGGCGAATGCGTGCTCGAAGTGAGCCGCGATTTCGACATGGTGGTGCTCGGCGTGGGCATCGGCGCGGTGCCGCACTGCGCGAACGGCATCGTCTCACGCGATCCGCGCTGGCAGGCCATGTGCCGCGATGTGAAGACGGTCGCCAGCCAGGCATTCCAGCTTTGGCTTGAGGAAGACCTCGAATCGCTCGGCTGGCCGGGGCCTGCCTATATCACCGGCGCTTTCGCAAAGCCGTTCGATACCTGGTGCGACATGGCGCATGTCGTGCCCGAGGAGAGCTGGCAGCGCCCGCCCGCAACCTCGGTCTATTTCTGCGCCGTGCTGCCCGATCCGCCGGAGCCCCCGGCGGAGGACGACATGGCCTATCAGGGCGCGCGCGATGGCGAAGTGCGCGCGAATGCGGAAAGCTTCCTCGAAGGCCCGATCCGCGCGATCTGGCCCGGGGCTCATGATGCACAAGGCCGCTTCCGCTGGGACGTGCTCAAGGCCGACGAAAGCGGGGGGGCCGAGCCGGAAGGCCGCGCGCGCTTTGGCACGCAATACTGGCGCGCCAACGTCAATCCTTCAGACCGCTACGTAATCCACACCCCCGGCAGCTGGCGCAGTCGCATCTCGCCGCTCGACCGGACTTATGACAATCTCACCATCGCTGGAGACTGGACCGAGAGCGGCTTCCATTCCGGCTGCGTCGAAGGGGCGGTCATGTCGGGACTGCTGGCCGCCCATGCCATTTCCGGTACACCGGAGCTCAAGGACATCATCGCCTATGACCACCCCTGAGAACAACGACCAGCCGGCCAACCTGCCCGCTGCGGAGCAGCGCGTGTCCCGCCCAGATCCCGCCCGCACCGCCCCCTTGCGCAAGGCTGCGAGCGCAGCGCCGGCGCCTCACGATGCTGCGGCACCGGCGCATGAGGACGGCGTGCGCGATCACGATGTGCTGAGAGTGAACGAAGCCGTCGCGAGCACCGTGCGCTCTGCCTATGACGTGCTGAGCGAAACCGTGGCGCAGGGCCGCAAGGCCGCCGAACAGTTCCGCGTCGGCGCCTACAACGTGCGCGACGTGCCCGAGGATATTCGCCACATGGCGGGCAACCTCCTCGGCCTTGCACGCCAGCTCAGCAGCGCAACGTTCGACATCTGCGAGGCGCTGCTGCGCCAGAGCGATGGTGTGATGACCCCGCCGCCGCCGGGGTCGACGCCTGTTCCGCCGTTCCAGCCGCCCAAGGGCGAGGCCGCCGCGCCGAAGGCGGCACCGGCTCCGCCCCCCCCACCGGTCCCCGTACCGGCAAACGAGATCGCGCTGACCCTGCGGATCGAGGGCCATGACAGCGCTTTGGCGCACAGCCGTTCGCTGGCCCGTCCGGCAACACCGACTGCGGCCCATCAGTTCGCCTGCGATGGTCTTGCGCCGCGTGGGGGAACCGGGTCGGCGATTACAGGGGTGGCCTTCGATCCCCACCACAGCGGGCAAGGCCTGATGGTGACCATCACCGTCCCGCCGGGCCACCCCTCGGGGGTCTATGTCGGGGCGGTCTATTGCGCCACCCAGCCGCTTCCGCTGGGCCAGCTGGTGATCGAGCTGACGTGATGGCCGTCGAGGGTGCCCTGCTCCAGCGCTATGGCGCCGCTACGCGCGCGGAAGTCTCGCGCTATTTGACCGCGGGCGCGCCGTCTCCGTTTCTCGACGAGATGCTGGCGGACTATCCCGCGCGCGGCGGCAAGATGCTCCGCCCGGCGATCTGCCTCGCCAATGCCGCCGTATTCGGGAACGAGGCCCCCGCTGCGGCCGTGCGCGCGGCGGCGGCAATCGAGATGCTGCACAACGCCTTGCTGATCCACGACGACGTGCAGGACGGCAGCGAACTGAGGCGCGGCAAGCCCACGCTCCATGCGTTGCACGGCGTGCCGCTTGCGATCAATGCCGGAGACGCGCTGCTGTTTGCCGCGTTCGGCCCGCTGATCGATGCGGTAACGCCGCTGGGCAGCCACGTGATCCGGCAGGTCATGGAGGTGACTTCGACAATGGCGCGCCAGACCGCCGAGGGGCAGGCGCTCGAACTCGGCTGGCGCGATCGCAACGTGACCGGGCTGACCGAGGCCGACTACATGCGCATGGCGCTCAAGAAAACGGCGTGGATGGGCATGATCTGGCCCGCGCAGCTGGGCCTCACCATCGGCTCGCGCGGACGGCTCGATCCCGAGATGGTGCTGCGGTTCGGCTATTTCCTCGGCCTCGCCTTCCAGATCGAAGACGATCTGCGCAATCTTTCCGAGGATCCGGGCTACGGCAAGGAGCAGAACGGCGATCTGGCGGAGGCCAAGCGCACGCTGATGCTGATCCACGTGCGCGCTGCCTGCGATCCCGCCGAACGCGCGCGGCTCGATGCCTTCCTGGGACGGAAGCGCGAGGAGCGCGGGCCGGAGGACGTGCTCTGGCTGGCCCGGCTGATGCACGAGCGCGGCTCGATCGAGCACGCCCGCGCCGTCGCCGCGGCCATGGCGGGCGCCGCTGAACACGAATTTGAAGCGGTCTACGGTGCGCTGCCGCCATCGGAGGAGCGCGCCTTTCTTGGCAGCCTTGTCCGCTGGGTGTTCGACCGGGCATGAGCCGCGCGCTGCTCTATGGGGCCTCGGGCTATACCGGCAGGGCCATCGCGCAAGCGCTGGCGGGCAAGGTCAACCTCGTTCTCGCGGGCCGCAACGCGCAGGCGGTGCGCGCCGTGGCAGAGCCGCTGGGGCTGGAATGGCGGGCGTTTCCGCTTGATGCGCCGCAAGCGCTGGCAGGCGCGCTCGCCGATATGGACGCCGTGGTCCACGCCGCCGGACCGTTTGCCGCAACCGCAATGCCGATGCTCGATGCGTGCCTCGCGAGCCACACGCACTACCTCGATCTGGGCGGCGAATGGCGCGTGATCGCGGCGCTGCTTGACCGCGACGGCGAAGCGCGAGCAGCAGGGATCGCCGTGCTCCCCGGCGCAGCGCTGACCCCGGCGGCGAGCGATTGCCTGCTGCTCGCGGCGGTGGAGCGCTGGCCCGATACGCGCGCGCTGCGGCTCGGCGTATCGGCAGCGCAAGTGGTCTCACGCGGGAGCGTTGCCACCATGGCGGGGCTGGCCGATCCTGGCACGGTGATCCGGCGCGGCGGCGCGCTGACGATGATCCCGGCGGGAAGCATGACGCAGATGTTCGATTTCGGCGCGGGCCCGTCCGAGACCGCGGCGACTGATTGGGCAAGCGTGGTGACGGCCGGGCCGCTGACCGGCGTGGCCGATATCGCGGTGTTCTCCGAGATGCACTGGTCGATGCGGGCAGGCTATCGCGCCGCCGGGATCGGTATGGCGCTGAGCGGCGCTGCGCCCTGGCGCCTTGCCGCGGGCGCGATGGCGCGGCTTTGGCCCGCCACACCGGACGAGCCCACGCGTGAGGCCGCGCGCTTCACCATGGTGGTGGAAGCGCTCGATCCCTGGCGGCGGGTGCGGCGCATGACGATGGAAACGCTCGACGGCTACGGCGCAAGCGTGCGGATCGCGACTGAAGCGCTGCACCGCGTGCTGGCTGGCGCGGCGCCCGCAGGAGTTTCGAGCCTTGCCGGTGCGTTCGGCGCGAATTTTGCGGTGGAAGCGGGCGCCGCGCACTTCCCCGCCGAGCACAGGAGCACCGCGGCATGAGCATACGCATCCCCTATGCCCAGTCGGCAGCCAGCCAGCAGGTGCCCCCGCCCTACCATTTCCCCGGCGTTACGGTGAACGCCTTCTACTTCAACGTATCGATGAAGAAGGTGCAGGAATACTGCGACCGCTATCTCAACATCGGCGATGAAGCCACCCGCGGCTACGTCTACCGGCCGCTTGCGGCCTGGCCCTACGCATCGGTGCTGTTCCTCGATTACCCGACGATGATCAGCGCGGCCCCGCCGAGCCCGGGGCTGAACGAAGTGCCCTATGCCGATCGCGGCGCGATCAGCCAGACCGAGGTCTTCGTGGCGATCCCGCTAGTGCGCTATGGAGTGGGCCCGGCGCGGCGCATCACCGATACCACGGTGGAATGGGCGCTGCCGTTCATCTGCGTGGGCAATCCGATGTCGAGCGTGTGCGGGCGCGAGATGCTGGGGCTGGGCAAGCTGCTTGCCGATATCGTGAACACCGAAGGCCGGTATCCCGACAGCTTCCACGGCTCGATCAGCCTGCCCGGCTGGCCCGACAACGAACCCGGCACCAAGCAGGCGATGCGCGAGTTCCTGACGATCGATACCAAACCCGTGCTACCGACGACGGCAGGCACGCAGCCCCCGCGGCGCACCATGGCGAGCCTGCTGCAAAGCCGCGAAGCGATGAAGCTGATGGGCAGCATTTCCAGCGTCGCCAACTTCATCGACAGCTTCTCGCTCGGGCTGATTCCCACCTCGATGCGCACGGTGGGCCTCAAGCAATACCGCGATGCGGCGCACCCGCACCGTGCGGTCTATCAGGCGCTCGTCACCTGCCGCGCGCAATATACCCGGGTGCGCGAGGTGCAGTTCTACAACGAGTTCGATGTCGACATGACGTTCAACAACTCGGGCAGCTTCCACCAGATCCTGAAAGTGTTTCTCGACGTGCCCACCCACCCGACCGGCCTGCCGTTTTCGGTCAATACCGTCGCGGCCTGCCGGTTCATGGCGGACATCAATTTCAATACAATGCAGGTGATCCGCGAATTTCCCATCGATCGCGATGGCGGCTTGCCCCCCACGTCGGGTTCGAGCGACCTTGCGTCGCGCTGGTATCGCCCGCTGCGCGGCTTTTTCGGCCCCCGCAAGGAAGTGGAGCAGCCATGACCAAGTTCATCGAGTCCTTCTCGACCGATCAGCTGCTTCCGCCGTGGCAATCGGCCGACATGCGCATGTGGTCGTTCGTCATTGCGGTAGACCGCGCGCTGATCGAGGCGCACCTCAAGACGCGGTTCAACGACCCGGCGCCGGATCAGGCGCCCTATTTTTACACGCCGCTACCGAACAAGACCTATGGACTGCTCTGCGCGGCGCGGCATGACACCTTGTCGAGCAGCTACGAGAAGCGGGTCGGCCGCGACACGGTCAGCCATACCGAGCTTTACTGGACCTTTCCGGTGCTGCGCTACAGCGTCAATGCCGACAACCTGCTGCTCGATCCGCAGATGGTGTGGATCCAGCCCTTCGCGTTCGACAACAGCAGCTACGTGATGTTTTCCGCGCGCGAAATCTGGGGCACGGAAATGGAAATGGCTGCCGTCAACATGGAAGAGGGCCAGACACCGGGCGAGCTCAGGATCGACATGGCGATCGAAGGCATGGCCAGGTTCGATCCCAAGGCGCGCAGCCAGAGCATCGGCTGCATGCGCATGGGCATGAAAGCCAGCGCCACCAATGCCGATCTCGGCGCGCTGCTGGCGGGCGAAGATGACCTCAACGCCTTCGTCGACATCCTGCTCGGCGCGGGCGTGTTCACCGGCGGTTTTGATTCCGTGGGCCCAAGCGGGGAAGCGGGCATGGAAGTGAACACGCTGCGCCAGTTCCGCGATGTGTTCGACATGGACCGCGCCGCCTACCGCGCCATCGCCTCATCGCGCACCCAGCACGGCAATATCCGCGATCTCGCCTTCTATTCGGGCAAGGACACACTCGCCGAATTCCTGCTGTCAGACAGCATGAAGGAGACGTTCCTGTCGATGTTCGGCGAGCGTGCACGCCATCCGGAATCGCAACTGATCGCACCGCCGCCCCGGCTCAATGCGCCTGGCTCGCCGGACACGAACTGGAACATCGAGCACATGCCGGTCGATGTGGCGATGGTCATTTCCTACACCGCCGACGCCCGCTTCAAGATCGAGCGCACCCTGCATACTTACGGGCAGACGCTCTGATCGCCGCCTAGAGCCTGATGACATGGGTTTGACCCGCCTTGACGGAGCCGATTTTGGCCCAGCGCAAGGAGTGAGGAGCGGCGCGATGCGGGACATCGTGCGCGACGAGCGACGCGGCGATGGGCCAAAATCCGCCCACCCCGCAGGGGTTAGCGGCTACCAGCCCCTGCTGCGCGCCGCGCCTTGCCAACGCCCTTCCATGGCCAATCAAGGTGGATCAAACCCATGTCATCAGGCGCTATTCGCCCGGCGCAGGGCCAAGGTCAGCAGCCCGGCGGACGGCGGACTTGAAATCGAACGGCACCCACGCGGCGCAGTCGGGCCACTGGCCGGTTTCCTGCCAGTAGCGGCACAGGCCGAGCCGATGGCACACGCGGATGAAGCGTGGGTGGCTCAGCAGGCAACTCCACGGGCCAAGCGCAACGCCCGGATAGAACAGGCTTGGCGATGGCCCGGCGGGGTCGAACACGTGGCTGTAATCGGCCTGTTCGGCCAGGTCGAAGGCTTCATCGGGCAGACCGATGAAGCCGAGGCCCGTGACAAGGCTGAGCGTGATCGTGCCAGTGTTTTCCAGCAGGCTCCGATAGCGCACCGCGCGGGCCTGCTTGACGTTGATGTCCCTCGACAGCACCGCTTCGACATAGGCCCGCACTGCCGCCAGATCGCGCGCCTGCCAGCCGCTGAACCCGTCGATCACGCCGATGTGGCGGTAGTAGACCTCGGGATAGCCGAGCGAGCCTGCCCAGTTGAGCAAGGCCATGAGGATGCCCGCATTCTGCGGCCAGCGCAGATGCAGTTCTTCCAGCATGCTGATCGAGGTATCGTAATCGCCGACATAGGCGCGCATTTGAGCCACGTGGAGCCGCGCGGCAGGCATCAGCGGGTTGAGCTCGCAGGCCGCTTCCGCATAGGTCAACGCTTCGCGGAACCGGCCGACGCCCCAGCAGAAATTGCTCATGTCCGTGAGCGCAGCGGGATCGCGCGGGGCCACTTCGAGCGCCTGACGGAGCAGCTTCTCACGCGCGGAATGGTGCCCCCATGGTTCCAGCACGGCGAGCGCGCGGTAGGCACCGCCGCGCCGGGGATCGATCTGCAAGGCCGTTTCCGCTGCTCGCATCACGGCGCCCTGCGCTTCGTCAAAAGGCTGCGTGCCGCGGCCGGAGCGCAGCACCATCGCCCGGGCCAGTGCGAGGAGTTCCCAGGCAGGTGCATGATCTGGCGCATCGCGGGTGACCGCCTCGAGCAGCGGCACGGCTTCGCTTGCGGTATTGTCGAACTGCGCGTCGCCATCGGCGAGCAAACCCCGTGCACGCAGGAAGCGCTCGTACGTCGCGGGCTCCAGCGTCGGCGTGGGCGTGCGCGGGAGGAGCGTGAGCTGGAGCGCGGCGGCGACTTGCTCGGCGATCGAATCCTGCAGCGCAAACACATCTTCGAGATCGCCGTCGAACCGCTCGCTCCACACCGCGCGCTGGCTGGCGCATTCGACCAGTTCAGCCGTGATGCGCAGACGGTTGCCGCTGCGCCGCACCGCACCATCGAGCAAGTGCGACGCGCCAAGTGCCGCCGCAACCTTGGCGATCGCCTTGTTCGTGCCGCGAAACTGAAAACTCGATGCCCGCGCGACCACTGCGATCCCGGTGCCGCGCGCCACGGTGCGCTGAATTTCCTCGGAAACGCCATCGCAGAAATCGGCAAGATCGGTAGCGGCGGAGAGATTGTCGAAGGCGAGCACGGCAAGCACGAGCGAACCGGCCGGGGGCGGCGGCACGGGAGGCTCAGCAGCATCAGGCACAGGCGCCGCAGCGGGTACAGGTGGTTCCGCGCCAGCCTCGCTGCGCAGCGCCGCATCGACGAGCGGGCCGGGCGCAACCCCAATCTCGGCGGCGAGCAGATCGCGGAAGGCCTGAAAGCGGATATGCGCGGCCGCCCGAGCGCCGGCGGCGATATCGGCACGGATCAGCGCGGCAACGCCAGGTTCGCTCAGTGGATCGCGGCGTAACCAGGCCGTGGCGAGCGCCTTGACCGCAACCCAATCACCAGCGCTTTCCCGCGCCGCCAGATGCCGGGCGAGGTCATCGGCAATGCGGGCATCGAGCTCTGCGCGCGCGATATCAAGCCACTCGCCATAAGCCCCGCCAAACTCGAGATCCTGCAGCAGCGGAGCCGCGCCTGCGGCATCGATGAGACCGGCGGCGGTCTTCCAATCATCGCCGCCCAACGCGCCCCGCAGCGCAAGCACATCACAGGCGAACACCCCATGCGCGAGCGCAACGGTCTCCCGTGTGGCGATTACGTGCTCCTCGTCGGGACCGGCACTGCTCCCCGCCAGCACGCCGCGCAGTTCGAGCAGACATTGGCGCAGGCTGGCCCGCGCCTGCGCATCGCTGCGATCACCCCAGAAGAGGCCGGCAAGGCGCTCACGCCCCATGGTCTGCTGCGGCGCGAGGAGCAGAGTTGCGAGCAGGGCGCGCGTGCGGCGGCCCTGGATCGGACGCGCCGCTCCGTCCGGTCCGGCAAGGCGGAACGGCCCGATCAGCTGGGCGCCGAAACGGGCGCTGGTTGCCGCGTCGCGCCAGAGGTCTGTCGTTACCGCATCCATGCGAATCTTGTGCCCACCCCTGCCATTTAGGTAACTTTAGCGCAAATTGTTCTAATTTGGCGACAACTTATTGTTCGCCAAGGATGTCTAAGCGTTGCCCGGACGGAAATTTGCCGCGCGCCGACCGACCCGCTAACGCCACGCACCGCTGGCATCGGAGGTCATGCCCACGGCCCGGTAGGCCGCGTCGATCAGCGACTGCCCGCGCGCATTGGTGATGCCGTTGGCGCTACCGATCTCCACAGCGCGGATCTCGCGCGAGTTGAAGTCCGCTCCGCCAAGGTTCGTGAGGAACAGGTTGGGCCAGCTCCCCGGCTGCGTCGTAGCCTTGCGGAAGAAGTCGGAGGCGAAGTTCACTTCCGCCGGATCGGCCGCGATCATCGGCGCAACGCGCGGCTCTTCGCTTTCGGGGAGGCCGATGTGGAAATCGAGCCCGAGCGGCCCCGCCACGGTCTCGCGGAAGAACTGCCCCATCGGCATGCCGGAGACGAGCCGGACAAGCTGCCCCACCGTCCACGCATAGGTCACACCATGATAGCCCTGCCGCGTGCCTGGCTCCCAATGGGCGGGCTCCGCCGCGACCCGCGCGGTCATGTAGTCCCAATCGGCGAGGCCGCCCTTGCGGATGGGATCGACGAGGTGCGGCACGGGCGATGTGTGCGCAAGCATCATGCCGACGGTGGTCGCTTCCTTGCCGCCGCTGGCAAACGCGGGCCAGACATCGCTGACCAGCGTATTGTAGGTCACCTTCCCCTGATCAACGAGCATGTGGAGGCACAGCGCCGTCGCCGCCTTGGTGCAGGAACAGACGATCGAGACGGTATCGCGGCCCCAGGGCTCGCCCACTTCCGGCTTCGCCAGCCCGCCCCACAGATCGACCACCACGCGCCCACCCAGCGTGATCGCAACGCTGGCGCCTTGCTCCTTGCGTTCCTCGAAGTTGCGGCGGAACTCGGTAAGCACGCCGGTGAACTGGGCATCGCAATGGCCGGAAATCGTGCGGCGATCAGCACGTTCGAGGGCAATCGCGCTCATGTCAGGGTGAAATCCTCTGGCTTGAAGGTCTTGGTCATCTTCCATTAGTCGACCAGCCGGTAGGGCAGAAGCGCAAAGACCCGGCCCGCATCATGGCGGTACCAGTTGGTGAGGCCCTTGTGCGTCCACACCATCCGGGCGTGCCGCTCGTCGACATCGGCAACATAGGCATCGTGCGCTTCCGGCGTGACATCGATCGCCCTCGCGCCCAATTCCAGCACTTCGCGCAGCGCTGTGAGGATCAGGCGCATCTGGCATTCGGTGATGAAGATGACGTTGCCGCCATGCGCCAGGCCCGTGTTCGGCCCCCAGATCGCATGCAGATCGCGCCCGTCCTCGCCCGTGATCGTCATCGGGGCGAGCATCTCGCTGGCCTGAAATCCGGTCGCGTAGATGATCACATCGGCCTCGATCAGGGTGTCATCGGCCACCGCAAATGATCGCATGGGTCATGATCAATGCAGGTTGGGATAAGTCGGATGAACGAGAAGAATGCGCATGATCCGTCACCCCCACTGGACAGACCAAGGCTCCATGGTTTTGAACACTGGACCATTGATCCAGCGCAACTCGCATTTCAGCCGGCGGCGACCATGTCGATCCGCTGCATGACGAGCGGCAGCTGGTCGTTCCCGAAGTATAGGAAGGCGCCATCGACAAAGATCGTCGGCGAGCCATAAGCCCCGCGCACAATCGCCTCGTCGGTATTGGTGCGCAGCCGCGCCTTCACGTCATCGCTGCCCGAAGCAGCCCGCAGCGCCGCGCCATCGAGCCCGCAGGCATTGGCGATGTCTTCCAGCACGGCAGGGTCATCGATGTTGCGCGCATCGCCAAAATAGGCCTCGAACGCCGCCTCGCTGAAGGTGAGCAGCTCCTCGGGCCGCTCCTCCAGCGCGCAGCAGAAGCGCATCGCATGGACCGACTTCACCGGATGGAATTCGGAAGGGAAGTTCATGCGCAGCCCCGCCAGCCGCGCCCATTCCTTGAGCCAGACGAAACTGAGGCGGAACTTGGGATTGTCCGGATTCGCGCGGATTTCATAGACGCTCCGGTTCACCGCATTGAACACCCCGCCGACGAGGAAGGGCCGCCACGTGACAGCCACGTCGCGGCTGGCAATCCCCTGCCGGAAGTTGTGGAATGCCAGCCGCGTCCACGGCGAGGAGAGGTCGTAGAAAAACTCGACGCGCACGCTCATTTTGCTTCCCCATCCTTGATCCCGAACAGCACCCGCCGCGTTTCCGCATCATCCTGCGGCCGCTTATTGATCCGGTCGCGCCCCACCGCCATCCCCGCCCGCAGGCCCGGTCGCTCCTTCAGCCGGACGTACCATGCCTTCAGCGCCGCGAACTCCTCGAGCGGAATCCCTTGCGCCTTCCAAGTCTGGATCCACGGGAAGCAGGCCATGTCGGCAATCGAATAGTCCGCCCCGGCGACATGGTCGTGCCGCGCCAGTTGCTTGTCGAGCACCCCGTAAAGTCGCAGCGCCTCGGCCCGGTAGCGTTCGGTCGCATAGGCGATCCGTTCTGGCGCATAGAGCCGGAAATGGCCGTGCTGACCCAGCATCGGCCCGAGCCCGCCGACCTGCCAGAACAGCCACTCCAACACCGCCTTGCGCCCGCGCAGATCGGCGGGGAGAAACCGCCCGGTCTTCTCCGCCAGATAGACGAGGATCGCCCCCGTCTCGAACACCGGTACCGGATCGCCGCCATCGGCAGGCGCATGGTCGATGATCGCCGGGATGCGGTTGTTCGGGCTCACCGCCAGAAAGTCCGGCCCGAACTGCTCGCCTTTGCCGAGGTTGATCCAACACGCCTCATAGGGCAGGCCGCACTCCTCGAGCATGATGGAAATCTTCCACCCGTTCGGGGTGGGCGCGGTCAGCAATTCGATCATCATCGCTCCTGCTGCTGCCTTGGTGCGCAACCGCATCCCACGGCAGGCGCAGACATGCAACGGGGGGAATGCTGCACTCAGATCGGCTTGGTTTCCCCGCCATCCACCCGCAAGGCAATGCCGCTGATCCAGCGGGCCGCAGGCGAAACGAGGAATGCGATGGGCTCGGCGATATCGTCCGGTTCGCCCAGCCGGGAAATTCCGGTGCGGGCGATGAACCCTGCTGCCGCTTCGGCGGGATCCCTGCCCTCGACTTCGGCGAGCCGCGCAAACATCGCGCGGCGCCGCTCGGTCAGCACCGCACCGGGGAGCACACTGTTAACCTGGATACCGTCTGCAAGCCCGCGCACGGCAGTCGCGGCGTCCGCGAGCAGATCCGCATCGCGCGACCCGGCTGAAATCGCGGGCGAGCCGCACCGCAACCGCGCGGCCGATGCCGCGCGTGGCGCCGGTGACAAGGGCTGCGCGCGCGCTCATCGCCGAAGGCCGATGCTGGCGGGCAGTGAGCAGACTGCGCTGCCAGAGCGCACCACCGGAAGTGCAATCAAGGCAAGCATCGGGCGGCGCGATCGGAACGACAACATGGAGGAAAGCCTCGCATGGGAACAACTGGGCCAGCCGGCGGCAATTGCTGCCACCGGCTGGCTGCGGGGGCTTACTGCACCGGCACGTAGTCAAACTTGCCGGGCTGGACGATAAAGAACACGCACGGCTCCTTTGAAAGGCACTGGGTCACATGCGCCTCCTCACCCTTCTGGAACCAGTATGATCCGGCGGGCAGCGGGATGATCTTGCCGCCGGGCAGCTGATTGGCACCGACGCCCTTGATCACCACCGCAAAGTAATCCTCGGTGTGCGTGTGCACGGGGCTCACGAAGCCTGCGGGCATGCGGATGAACGTGCCGTGCCGGCCGTGCTGCAGATCGCCATAGGCAGGACCGGCCTGAAGTTCGCCCTTGTCGGTCTTCACGCCCGAATTGAAGAACGAGATCCCGCCAGCGGGAATGCTGACCGAGGGCCCTTCATGCACGGGGTGCGCTGTATCCTGCGCTGCGGCGAGCCCGGCGCCACCTACAGCGAGCGCCATGGCAGCAGCGGCAAGCAGTGTTTTCTTGATCATGGTCTTTCTCCTAATGAATAATGCGAGGGTGGTGGTTCAGCCGGCAAAGGCGCGGATGATTTCGTCGGCGACTTGCGGGGCATTCTCGTCGAGCACGAAGTGCCCGCTATCGAGCCAGACGAGTTCGGCCTCCGGCAGATCCTGCCGGAACGCCTCCGCGCCGGCGGGAGTGAAGAACGGATCGTTCCGGCCCCACACGATCAGCGTGCGCGGGGCATGGGCGCGGAAGGCCGCGTGCCAGCTATCGTAAGCGGCGACGTTGCTCTGATAGTCGACCAGCAGATCGAGCATGTAGGCGTCGGTGCCAGGCCGATCGAGCAGTGCCTGGTCATGCGTCCAGTTGTCGGGGCTGATCGCGGCGACATCGCGGGCCCCGACGAGGTACTGGAACTGCGTCGTCCCGGCGTCGAGGAAGGCGCGCGCGCCGGCTTCGGTCTGCGCATTGCGCTCTGCCCACAGTGGCAGGAACACTTGCGCGGCGGGCTCGCCCACGCCTTCGAGATAGGCGTTGGTGTTCTGGATGACGAAGCCGCGCACCGCCGCAGGCCGCTCGGCAAACAGCCGGAAGCCGACCGGTCCGCCGAAATCCTGCATGTAGAGGATATAGGACGTGAGGCCGAGGTGATCGAGCAGCCCGGCAACATGCGCAGTGAGCTTGTCGAAGGTATAGCCGAACTCCGCCGCCGATGGCGCGTCCGATTGGCCAAAGCCGACATAGTCCGGTGCGATCACGTGAAACCGGCTCGCCAGCAGCGGGATCAGGTTCCTGAACATGAAGCTCGAGGTGGGGAAGCCGTGGAGCAGCACGATAGTCGGCAGCGCAGCATCGCCGGCTTCGCGGTAGAAGATCTTGCGGCCATGCACGGTCGCGTAGTGGTAGGTCGTCTGGGTCATGCGTCCGCTCCTTGTCCGGGCATGCACCAGAGCCGGTGCCGCCGCTGAAGTTGACCTAGATCCTTCCGTTATTGCGGGGTATATACTATATTTGGGAAACAACCTCCCGCTACATGGAAGGCTGAATGGATCGTTTCGAAGCTTTACGCACGCTGATTGCGGTTGTTGACGGCGGCAGTCTCTCGGCTGCCTCGCGCAAGCTGCGCATGCCGCTTTCGACGGTGAGCCGGAAGATTTCCGAGCTGGAAACGCACCTCACCACCCAGATCCTCGTGCGCACACCGCGCAAGCTGCTGCTTACCGATGCGGGCGAAACCTTCGTCCACACCGCCCGCCGCCTGCTCGCCGAACTTGAGGAGGCTGAGCGCGCGGCAGCAGGCGAATACCGGGAGCCGCGCGGCGACCTGCTTGTCACGGCACCGATCGCGTTCGGCAAACTCCATATCCTGCCGATCGTGCTCGAATTCCTCCGGGCCTTTCCCAAAGTCGATGTGCGACTGGTGCTGGCGGACAAGATCATCGATCTGGTCGACAACCACGTCGATGTCGCCGCACGGCTCGGGCGGCTGCCCGATAGCGTTCTCGTCGGGATGCGGGTCGGCGAGGTCCGCTGGATCACCGTCGCCAGCCCCCGTTATCTGACGGAGCGCGGCACGCCGGAAACCCCGGCAGCATTGGCCGATCACGATTGCCTTGCCTTCGAAGGCTTGCACACCGCCCGCACCTGGCGCTTCGCGGGCGATGCGGATGAGTGCCCGCTCGTGATCAACCCAAGGCTTGGCGTCAATACTGCCGATGCGCATGTGGAGGCTGCAACCAATGGCCTCGGCATCGCCCGGATGACATCCTACCAAGCCGCAACCGCGCTCCGCGCCGGGCAACTGGTGGAAATCCTGAAGCCCTTCGTCGGAGCGCCGATCCCGGTGCACCTCCTCCACACCGGCGCACCGCTCGTGCCCCTGAAACTGCGCGCCTTCCTCGATTTCGCAGCCCCACGCCTGAGAGCATCACTCGGCGCCCTGCCCCGCTAAAACATGCCCCCCAAAGCGCATCCCACAAGCGCCATCACACGCCCGAAGCCAAGAGCCCCGACAAAACAGGAATGAGCAGCGATACCGCCAAATTCCGAGAGGAATGGTGCCGCTTAGGTGATTCGAACACCTGACCCCATCATTACGAATGATGTGCTCTACCGACTGAGCTAAAGCGGCGTGCCTTGTGGGCAGGCGGGCGCTTTAGCTATGGGGCGGGCGCTAGGCAATGGGATTTTATCGCGCGGTTTCCTGCGTGATCTGGAGGGGAGCGCTGCTAAAGGGGCTTGATGCGCGCCAGCGATGCCGCCATACGGCGGCTCCGGCGATCGCCGCAGGCCATGCTCCTGTACACGGGGCCTGCCGAGCGCGGGTGTAGCTCAATGGTAGAGCAGCAGCTTCCCAAGCTGAATACGAGGGTTCGATTCCCTTCACCCGCTCCAAATCTTTGGATTCCATCAAAAATTTGATATATAAGGCAAAAAATAGGCGATTTTTGCCTGCGTAGGTTTTGTGCAGAAAATTTGCGGAATGGATGCACTGGCTTTTCGAGTGCTCGCGTCTCACTGCCAGGCCTCCTGACGGTGCGAGATTGAGCGCTATTCCTCCGTCCAAGGCGGCTGCCGCAGCTCGAAGCTTGCATTCCCTACGCGATAAGGTCGCTCTAGCATTTCGAGAAAACCACTCACGATAAACAATGCCGCCTTATACGAGCGGTACGCCACTCGCGGGGAGATAGATGGGCCACCACCATAGCGGAGTTCCACCATTTCCTCCCATCGGGGAAGCCTAGATAGCTCTGTCCGGGCGAAAGGTGGCTCGCCCGGTAAGGGGTCATACAGCACGAAAAGATCGTGCGTTTCCGTAAATGCACCACTGCGTTCTTGCGTCAGGCATTTCATAGCCAACTCGCAAGCCACTTGCGGATGCCAATGTGCCGCCTTGATGTGTTCTGAACTGGCACGCCCCAACTCTTCCGCCGCACGTTCAAGACTAGGGATGACAGCTGCGCGCAACTGGGCAAGCTGCGGGTCAGATGGCGTTCCACATGTTCGAGCGCAGCGCCGTACCTGTCGCGATACCAGTTTGAGACCTGTTTGAAGATGGCTCGGAACCACAACGCAAACGCATAATCAGCGAGAGGGCCCGGCTTCTGGGCCTCGCCATCGCCAACCCGAACTTCGACAATGCACATTTCAACGAAGCGCCACGCGGCCTCAAACGGTCGGTCGTTCACCGGACGTCAAAGCTTCGCCAAATGGCGGTCAATCAGGTCCAGTGTGTCGCAAATAGCATCTTCGAGGGCGGGGGTTGCAACCATACGCCATTGTAGAGCGCGGTCATCCAAACGAAGAAATCACCCCGCCAGAATAGCGAGCCTTGCTAATTGGCCTCAATATGCGCCTGCCCATCCCGGCAGCAAGCAGCGTCGTCGAGAATCTGGGTGATATGCGCGACAGGGTCGTCGTCAATGAAGCTTACATAGGCCCGCGCCCACCACCGGCCAGGTCGGTGGGTTCCTTTACATCACAACCGGCACCTCACCCGGGCCTTGCGGCGCATTGGGCACTTCTACTTCGATGCGGCCTGCTTCCACACGTGCCGGAAACGTACGCAGGTCGGGATAGGCCGCGCCAAGGCACTTGCCGGTGAGCACATCGAAGCGCGCGCCGTGGAGCGGACACATCACTGCGCCGCGGCGCACGCGGCCGGGTGAAAGCAGCGCGGCCTGGTGCGTGCAGCGGTCGTTGACGGCACGGTAAGTGCCGTCGTCCGCGCGCAGCACCAGCACGTGCCAGCCGGCAAGACGCGCGGCGAGCTTGCCCTCGGCCGGGAAATCGACCTCGGGCGTAACTTCAAGCCAAGTCGCGCTCATGCTGTTGCAGCCCACCAGTCTTCCATCACCGGGGTGATTGCGCGCGCGACCAGCTCAATGACCGGGGCATCGGCACGGGCGAGGTAGGCAATTGCACCGTGGCCCTGATCCGCAGGCGCGCCGCCGAGCACGAGTTCCCAGCCGCCTGCGAGCATCGCCGCCGCGCTGTCCGCCACCGAATCGACCCAGACGCCAAGGTGCGAGCGGCCATGCGCCAGCATCGCATCATAAGCCGAGCCCGGCACGCTCTCGATCAGTTCCATCCGGAGCGGCCCTTGATGCGAATAGACCACGCGCAGCTTCGCCGCGAGCTGCTCACCAGCGGCATTCCACACCGGCATCGGATCGAAGGTGCGTACAGGTGTCCAGGTGCAGCCCATCGTCCTGCTGAAGTGCGCCATGGCCGCTTCCAGATCATCGACAATCACACCATGGTGGAAGATACCCGATAAAATCTCCATTTTCACCACCCTCGCATTACTCACTGACACTCAGTAAGTTCATGTTTTAAAATTTAAAAAATAGCTTCAAAAAACCAAAAAGCATCACTTTACACGCATACATGAATGTTTTTAAACTACAATCGGAACGCCGTCGTACCCGGGCGTTCCGGGAGAAGTACGATGTCCGAAGCGCTCACCACCGAAGCCTTGGCCGCAGAAGCCCACGCCGACGATCTGGCACGCATGACGTGGGAACGCGAACGGAATGGTCCGCCCGCCGATTTCCCCCCGCTGCCTTCGATTCCTGGCGGTCGCTATGTCGATCCCGCATTCCTCGAACTTGAGGACAAGGGCCTGTGGAAGAAGGCGTGGCTCTATGCCGGTCACGTCGACCAGCTTCCTGAGCCCGGCTCGTGGTTCCTTTGCCGCAACACCGGCTCCCCCGTCATCGTCACTCGCACACTCGCGGGCGATATCCGGGCCTACTACAACACGTGCCAGCACCGCGGCGCACCTCTCGTAAAGGAGGAGAGCGGCACTTCGCGCGGCTTTGTCTGCGGCTATCACGGTTGGTCCTATACGCTGGAGGGCAAGCTGACGGCGGTGCGTGACCGGCGGGACTTTGCCGAGGACTTTGATTTCAGCTGCCATTCGCTGAGCAGGGTCCGCTGCGAGCTGCTCGGCAGCCTGATCTTCCTGAACGCCGATCCCGATGCCGAACCGCTGATGCAGCATATCGGCCCGATGGCAGCCGAGCTTGACCAGCTCCAACTCGAAAAGCTGCGCCTCGTCGACAGCCGGACTTACGAGACCGAGTGCAACGTCAAGGTGCTGCTCGATGCGTTCCTTGAGGTCTATCATCTGAAGTCGATCCACGAGAACACGGTGGACCGCTTCCTCGATCACCGCGCGATGATCGTCACGCTTTGGCCGAACGGCCACAGCCGCATGGCAACGCCCAACCGGCGCGAGGGCTGGACCGATCCCGGCACCGTTGGCATGCCGGAAATCCCGACGATCTCGGAGTTCGTGGCGAAGAACAACGTCTCCTATTCCATCTATCCCAACTTCGTGATGCCGCCGGCTCCCACCGGCATTCCGCTCCTCCAGTTCTGGCCGATGGGTCCGAACAAGACCCGCGTCGTCTCCACCTGGCTCGCCCCCGAGCATGATCCCGAGAACCCCCACCCGCTGTGGGAGACCCGGATCAAGAACTGGGAGCGCATCCTCTACGAGGACCTGCAGTTCGCGCCGCAGATCCAGGAATCAGTCGAAGGCCCGGGCTTCAAGGGAATGTCGCTCAACTATCAGGAGCGCCGCATCTACAACTGGCACGAGGAGCTCGACCGCCGCATCGGCGTGGAGAACGTGCCGGAGCATCTGCGGGTCAAACCGGTGCTCGCGCAGTTCATCGTCCGCGAATGAGTGATACGCTGTCCCCGCTCGGCACGCCCTGGCGGACCTTCGAAGACCTCGTGGTGGGCGAGACGAAAATCTCGTCCCTGCGCACGGTGACGGAGGCGGAGATCATCGAGTTTGCCCGCGCACACGATCCGCAGTGGTTCCACACCGATCCCGCAGCCGCGCGGGCTTCGGTATTCGGGCAGGTCGTCGCGAGCGGCATCCACGTGCTGGCCATCTGGCGGCAAATGGATCACGCGATCAATGGCGACATCGACTTCGTCTGCGGCGTAGGCTGGGACCGCCTGCGCCTCAAGCGCGCGGTCCGCGCCGGCGATCCGCTGCGGGTCATGAGCGAGATCATTGCCCTCGAACCCTCGCGCAGCGGCAAGCCGCGCGGCACTGCGATCACGCGCTACGGTGTGATCCTGGATGACGGCACCGAATGCGTGACCTTCGAGAGCACCAACCTCGTCTACACGCGCGAGGCGCGGGATAGGTCGGCGACCAGCGCTTCCGCTGACGGATAAGCCTCCACCATCGCCGCTCCGCCACCTTCACCGAGCGCGAGCGCTCACCACGGGTGGGGGGCGATCACATGGTGGATGCGCTGGCTCACATCTCCCCCGGCTGCTTACGGCCGGGGCCATAGATGTAGTCGTCCAGCACCTTGTGGAAGTGGCGGATGCGCAGCTCCTGCTCACCGATCCACAGGCCCGGGAAACTCTCGCTTTTCATCCCCGCCTGCACCGTCGGCAGGTTGTAGGCGTCCTGATCGAGCACCTGCCCGATGCTGCGCTCGCCGTGCCTGAAGCGGCGGTGCTTCACGCGCTCGGGCCAGGGCTCGCCTTCGGGTACCAGCTCGAACACCCACACGTCGTAGAGCATCTTGTTGGGATCGCTCGCGTGCGGGCGCTGGCGGAACATCATGATGTCGTCCGCGTGCACGTTGAGCGCGACGTTGGGGAAGATCATGTAGTGGTAGTCGTCGGTCAGTTGATCGTCGTTCAGCGCCGAGTAGTCCTTCCCCTGCGCCTTGCCGTTCTTGCGCTTGAACAGTTGCACGTCGCGGCGGATGTCGCTCACGCGGCCCTCGTAGTCCGCCGGATCCATGCCCGCATGGCGCATGATCTCGTCGATCGCGGGCGGGATCGCGCTGGGCATGGCGACACGCGGGGAGATCGCGGCAAACGGGATCAGGTAGCGGTTGTGCCGCTCATAGCAGTCGATCTGCACGTTCACGTCGTCGAGATACCACTGCAGCTGCGGGTGGATGCCCTGCACGTGATAGGTCTCATTGAAGGCATCGACCGAGGCCTTCCAGTTGCAGTCCCACTCCACCGTCACGTCGCGTTTCCACGCCATCCGCTCGGGATGATAGGGTTCAAGGTGGTCTTTGAGCGGCGCGATATAATCATCGAATGGCGGGGCATCGGGGTTGAGCGAGAACCACACGAAGGCGTTCCACTCGGTCACCGGCAGGCTCGGCAGAGTCATCCCCGGCGGTCCTCCCTGTGGAAACGTGCAGAGATCCGGCAGGCGCTCGAGCTTGCCATCGAGCCCGTAGGTCCAGTGGTGATACATGCAGCGGAACGCCTGCGCATTGCCGATACCTTCGGGCCGCAACCGGTTGCCGCGATGCAGGCACACGTTGGGGAAGCAGCGCAGCGAGCCATCGTGCTGACGGACGATAAGCACGCTTTCCTTGCCGATCTCGGTGCAGATATAGTCACCCGGGTTGGGGATGTCGTCCGCCCGCCCACCGAGCAGCCAGACCTTGGTCCAGATGTGCTCCCATTCGAGCTTCATGAACGCTTCGGAATAATAGCGCTCCGCCGGGATCACATCGTGACCCAGCTCCGGATCGGGCGCCTTGCCCACCGGCGTGCGGCTGGTGTTGGTCTCCGGCGTCACGCGGATCACATCGACGACGCGCTTCACGTCCATCTTCGACGTGTCCCATGTCACCGGCTTGTGAGTGACTGGCTGATCCATCTCAGAAATGCGTCCGGTTAGTGAAGGCGCCATCGACCACGAGGTGCGAACCGCTGCACCAGCTGGCAGCCTCGCTGGCGAGGAACACGATGGCCCGCGCCACTTCCTCTGGCTTGCCCAGCCGACCCATCGGCTGCTGGCGCAGCTGCGACTGGTAGAACTTCTCCATCGTGCCCTTGATCATGTCCCAGTTGCCGCCCTCGAACTCGATCGGACCGGGCGAGACGACGTTGACGCGGATGCCGTCCTTGCCGTGCGCCAGCGCGAGCTGCTTGCCGTAGGTGATCAGCGAGGCCTTCATCGCGTTGTAGGCCTGCGGGCCGCCCATGGCTTCGAGCGCGCTGGTGGTGGCGACGAGCACGATCGAGCCGGACCTCCGCTGCGTCATCACCGGAATCACCGCCTCGATCGCGCGGACCGGGCCCATGACGTCGGTTTCGAAGGCGTTGTGCCAGTACTTCTCGCTGCCCATGCCGCCGCCGGCCGAGCTCAGCGGGATCAGCACGTCGACGCCTTCCAGCGCTTCGATCGCCCACTCCAGCCACGCCTTGTAATCGTCCGCGCGCTTCACGTTGCAGGGCTTGCCGACCACCTTCGTGCCATAGCGCGAAAGGGCCGCTACCGCGTCCTTCACGCTGTCCTCGCCGCGCGCGCTGATGGCCACATCGGCGCCTTCGCGCGCCAGGATCTCGGCCACCGCATAGCCGATGCCACGCGCACCGCCGACTATGATCGCCTTCTTGCCCTGAAGTCCCAGATCCATGTCTTGTCCTTTCCTGCGGCGGGGCTACCATCGCTTGAGCGATTTGCAGTCCGCAAGGCCCGCTCCTCTTGCCGCCGCGCACTCTATGGATGCGGGCCTCACCCGCCAAGAAAAAAACATGCTTGAATGCTTTTTTATCGTCCGTCATAGCGGACCCAAGTACCGTGAAACGGCCAGACGAAACGGGAGAATCATGCGGCATTCAAAGCTCATCTTCAGCGCCGGAACGACAGCATGAGCGGACGCGAAAAAGGCCCTCTTGCGGGCGTGCGCGTGCTCGATCTGACCGCCGTACTGATGGGCCCCTATGCCACGCAGATCTTCGCCGATCTTGGCGCGGACGTGATCAAGATTGAAGGCCCCGCGGGCGATACCACGCGCTTCATTCCGCCCGGCCCTGACCCGACGCGCGGCGCGATGTTCCTCAACGTCAACCGCGGCAAGCGCAGCCTCGCGCTCGACTTGAAGCAGCAGGCCGCGCGCGATGCCGTGCTGCGCCTCGCCAAGGATGCGGACGTCTTCATCCACTCGATGCGCGCGCAGGCCATCGCCCGCCTCGGGCTCGATTACGCCGCGCTGAAGGCGGCTAACCCGAAGATCATCTACGCCAATCTCTATGGCTACGGCCGCAACGGCCCCTACCGCGACTACCCGGCCTACGACGACATCGTGCAGGCCGCCTCGGGCATCGTCGATCTGCAGGCCAAGCTTTCGAACGGGGAGCCAACCTACAGCGCCACCGTCATCGCCGACAAGGTGGCCGGCCTCACCGGTGCCTACGCCGTGATCGCCGCGCTCTATGCGCGCGAGAAAACCGGCGAGGGACAGGAAATCGAAGTCCCGATGTTCGAGACGCTCGTCTCCTTCGCCGCGACCGAGCACATCTGCGGCTCGCTGTTCGATCCGCCGCAAGGGCCGCCGGTCTACCCCCGCGCCACCTCGCCCTCGCGCCGCCCCTACAAGACGGCGGACGGCCACGTCGGCGTGATGATCTATAACGACAAGCAGTGGCAGGCCTTCTTCCGCGAGCTTGGCAATCCCGCTTGGTCGAACGATCCCATGTTCGCCTCGATGCGCAGCCGCAGCGAGAATATCTCGGCGGTGCTGGCCAACGTCGAGAAAGTCATGGTCACCCGCACGACCGAGGCATGGATGGACCTGTTCCGACGCGCCGAAATCCCCGCAACCCCCATCGCCTCGCTGGAAGACCTGCTTCACGATCCGCATCTGGTCGAGACGGGCTTCTGGCAATCAGCCGAAACGGAGCTTGGCACCTTGCGCTATCCCGGCATCCCCACGAACTTTTCCGGCACACCCGGCGCGATCGGCGATCCCGGGCCGAGCCTAGGCGCTGATAGCGCGGCGGTGCTTGGCGAGGCTGGCTTCGGCGAAGACGAAATCGCAGCAATGGTCGCCAGCGGCGCGGTGCTCAAGTGAGCGGGCCCGGAGCCGAATGGGACGCCGCGCTTGCCGAAGGGCGTTTCCTGATCCAGCAGCCGGTCGGCGGCGGCAAGGCCGTCTTCCCCCCGCGCGCATTTGCCCCCGGCACTGGCGCTGACCTCGAATGGATCGAGGCCTCGGGCCACGGCACTGTCTATTCCGCCACCTGGATCCAGCGCAAACCGCCCGAGCCACCGTACAATGTTGTGCTCGTCGATCTGGCCGAAGGCGCGCGCATGATGGGCCGCGTCGAAGGCGTGACGCCGGAGACGCTGCGGATCGGCATGTCCGTCAAGGCGCGGATCATCGCGGGTGAAACCCCCGTCCTGGTCTTCGATCCCGTGGAGCAGGCCAATGGGTGACGTGTTCCCGCGCGGCCGCGTATCGGTCACTGGTGCTGCCACTTTCGGCGTCGGCGAAATGCCCGGCCTCTCCACCATCGAGATGGCAGGCAAGGCGGTCCAGCTCGCGCTCACCGATGCCGCGATCGGCCTTCCCCAAGTCGACGGCCTGTTCATCGCGCTGCCCGATGATCTCTTCGCCGGGCTCAGCCTTGCGCAGTACCTCGGCCTGCACCCCCGCTTCACCGACAACAACCGCGCTGGCGGTGCCTCGTTCATGAGCCACCTCGTCACCGCGTGCATGATGCTCGATGCCGGGTATCTCGATTGCGCGGTGATCGCCTATGGCGCCAACCAGCGCTCCAGCGGCGGCAAGCTTTCCACCCCGGCCCGCCCGGACCGGTGGGATGCGCCCTACAATCCGGTGTACCCGCTCTCATTCTACGCGCTCGCCGCCGCGCGCCACATGCACCAGTACGGCACGACGCGCGAGGAACTGGCCAGTGTGGCGGTAGCCGCGCGCGAATGGGCCAACAGCAACCCCGAAGCCTTCGCCAAGGGGCCGCTCACCATCGAGGACGTCGCCACCAGCCGCCTCATCAGCAGCCCGATCCGCGCGCGCGATTGCTGCCTTGTGACCGACGGCGCCGCCGCGATGGTCCTCACTCGCACCGACCGCGCCAAGCAGGGCCCCAAGCCGCTCGTGCCCGTGCTCGGTGCCGCCGCCGCAACCTGGTACAATTCGGTCACGCAGGCTGACGACATCACGATCACCGCTGCCGCTGAATCCGGCCCGCGCGCCATGGCGATGGCAGGCCTCATGCCCGGCCAGATCGACACGGTCCAGCTCTACGACGCCTTCACGATCAACACGATCCTGTTCCTCGAAGACCTCGGCTTCTGCGCCAAGGGCGAGGGCGGCAAGTTCGTGGCGAGCGGCGCGATTTCGCCGGGCGGCTCGCTGCCGGTGAACACCAATGGCGGTGGCCTCTCGTGCTGCCACCCGGGCATGTACGGCATGTTCGCGATGGTCGAGGCGGTGCGCCAGATGAGAGGCGAAGCGGCAAACCAGATCGCAGGCGCCAAGACCGCCCTCGCCCACGGCAATGGCGGCACGCTGTCCGCGCAGGCGACGGCGATCTTCGGGAATGCGGAGACGGTCTGAACCGCCGCCCTCATCCATCGTCATTGCGAACTTAGCGAAGCAATCCCGAGCGTCACGCGAAACGCTTTGGATTTCCGCTTTCGCGGGAATGACAATGTGCAGGATGTGGGTAAGGACTCCCCGTCCTCGTTATCCCCGCGAAGGCGGCGATCCAGCGCTGCGCAGCGCCACGCTCACTCCAGCCCCAGTTCTTCGATCAGGCCCGCGCGCAGCTTGAATTTCTGGATCTTCGAGGTCGACATCGGCCACTCGCTGACCATGCGAACGTGGCGCGGGATCTTGAAGCCAGCAAGCTTGCCCTTGCAGTGCGCGATGAGCTCCGCCTCGTTGGTTGACGCGTCCTCGGTCAACTCCACGAAAGCCGCCGCAACTTCGACATAGCGATCATCCGGAATGCCGACCACTTGCGCCAACTTTACCGCCGGATGCGTTTGCAGCATCGATTCGATTTCCGCCGCCGCAACGTTCTCGCCGCCCACCTTGAGCATGTCCTTGGTGCGACCATGGAACATCACATTCCCGCCCGCATCGATCGAGCCGACGTCGCCGGTGTAGAACCAGCCGTCACGGATCGCCTCGGCGGTCTTTTCGGGCGCGTTGTAATAGCCCTTGAGCATATGCGGCCCGCGCAGCGCGATCTCGCCGCGCTCGCCGGCAGCGCAATCGCGCCCGGTTTCGGGATCGACAATGCGCATGGCCCAGTCCTCGAGCGGGAAGCCGCAACGGCCGGTGCGCACCTCGAAGCTGTCATCCAGCCGGCTGGTCGAAACGGTGCCAGCAGCCTCGGTCAGGCCATATGTGCCGACCTGGATCGTGTGCGGCATCGCCGCGACCACCGCGTCCTTGATCCACGCCGGCTGCACCGCGAAGTTCGAGTTCATCACCCGCAGCTTCGAAAGATCGGTCGTCTTGAATGTCGCGTGATTGATCAGATCCTGCATGATCGTGACGAAGCTGGGGTACGCGATGGTCGCGCCTTCCGCACCCAGCATCGCCAGCGCCTGCCCGGCCTCGAAATGCGGCACCGTCATGTAGACCCCGCCGAGATCGAGGATCATCGTCATCGGCAGAATGCCCGCGATGTGGAAGATCGGCAGCGGGGACCAGACCTTGTCCTTCGCCGTGCAGAGATACCGCTTGCCCAAATTGCGACTGTTGCCCACTTGCGCGCGGTGCGAGATGAGCGCGCCCTTGGGGTTGGCCGTCGTCCCGCTGGTGTAGAGGATCATCGCGATGTCCTCGGGATCAACGTCGTCCATCCGGCGGTCGATCAGCACCGCCTCGGGCCCTTCGCCCAGTGCCAGCGCTTCGGCCACCGGCAGCATGCCGTCCGCGCCTTCGGGATCAAGCGAGATGATCGTGTGGAGCATCGGCGCTTCATCGAGGCTGAGCCCGCGCGCCGGATCGGCACCCGCCAGCGAAGGCAGCGCCGCACGCACACGGTCGCGGTAGTCGAGCCCTTCGGCCACCTTGCCCGCCGTGACCAGCACGACAAGGTCGGCATCGCGCGTCAGGTAAGCGAGTTCGTGCGATTGATACCGCGCGTTGATCGGCACCGCGACTGCGCCCGCCATGGCAATCCCGTAGAACGCTTCGATGAACTCGGGGCAAGTTGGCATGAACAGGCCGACATGCTGGCCCGGTTGCACGCCAAGCGCGACCATGGCTGCCGCCCAGGCCCTTGCGGCGGCATCAAGATCTGCATAGCTGATGCGCCGGTCGGGAAAGACCACGGCCTCGCGTGGGCCAAACGCGTGCGCCGAGGCACGGATCATGCCGCCCATGGTAAGAACAGGTGCGGCTGCGATTGGCTGCGCGTCGGTCATGCATCCCCCGGCCCGGCGGGCCTCGTATTGGTCTTGGAGCGGAGATACACGGGACGCCGAAAAAGACAATCATATCTGTCTTTTTCCGCACGATGCTTTACCCCTGATCCACACGTAGCATGCAAGTGCCGCGTCCTTGATTCGATGCGCTTTCATGCGCCGCGAAGCCAGGCCCCGCGATGGCGGTCCGGACACTTGTCCCCGGACCGGACTAGGCTGTGGTTTCACGGAACATGAAAACGCATTAAGGATACCAGCAAGACGTGCCGGGATCGGCGCGCGACGGTTCAGGCAAGTAGAACGAATGGCTCTATCACGCACGCGGGCGGCACGGCCCGCCCCTCGGCCCGCACGCCCGGTGGCTGATCGCACGCGCACCCTGCAGGCGGCGAAGGCGGCGCAGACGCGGGCGCGGCTGATCGACGCAACCGTGCGCTGCCTCGTCAAGTACGGCTATGCCAATACGACCACCCCCAAAGTGGCCGAGGAAGCGGGCCTCTCGCGCGGGGCGATGGTCCACCACTTCGAGAACGGCTCAGCGCTGATCAAGGCGGCGATCACCGAACTCCACGAAAAGCGCCTGCGCGCCTTCCGCCGCGCGGCTGACAGGCCCGAACACGAAGTCACCGATCTCGTCGAGACCTACTGGCGCCAGCTCCAGAAGCCCGCGTTCATCGCGTTCCACGAACTTGCCGTCGCCGCACGGACCGATGCCGACCTCGCCTCGATCCTCTCGCCCTTGCAAGACGAGTTCCGCGAAAAGTTCAACGCGCAGGCCGAAGCATTGTTTCCGGAATGGCTCGGCTCGCCCAACTTCGCGCTGGCGATGACACTGTCACAAACGATCCTCGAAGGCATGGCGATCTCGCTGCAAACGGGCGGCATGGAACCGGCGCAAGTCGAACCGATGCTGCGCCATCTCGAAGCCCAGATCCGCACGCTCGCACCGGCGCCCAGGGGCTGACCGAGCGCGGGTTTGTACGGGAGCCCTGGGGCCCGCCAAGTCCCGACGCACCTTGCGCAAATCGGTGTTCCAGGGAGCAAATCAAAATCAAACCTGTTTGTTTTTTCTGTGCGGGTGTTCTAGCTATGCGGGAACGAACGAATGGGGGATGAACCGTTGAACGCGCCGAACATGCACGCCCCGCGCATCTTCCGTCCTGAACCCGGAGATCCCGGCCGTCCCAAGCGCGGGCTTGATGACGAGGCACTGCGCACGCAGCAGACGATTTTTCGCGAGGATCTGCTCGTCGACCACACCATCCTTATCTCGGGTGCGGGTAGCGGCATGGGGAAGGCCGCTGCATTCCTCGCCGCAAAGCTCGGCGCCAATGTCGCGATCTGCGGCCGCACGCGCGAGAAACTCGCTGGCACTGCGGACCTCATCCGCGAGGCGACGGGGCGCGAGATTCTCTGCATCGAGGCCAATATCCGCGATCCCGAAGCCGTCGAGGCGATGATCGGCGCGGTCCATGATCACTTCGGCGGGCTTGATACGCTGGTCAACAACGCCGGCGGCCAGTTCCCGCAGGATGCGATCGATTTCAGCCGCAAGGGCTGGCTTGCCGTCATCGATACCAACTTGAACGGCACCTGGTGGATGATGCAGGAAGCCGCCAAGCGCTGGCGCGCCGATGGCAAGCCCGGCCACGTGATCAACATCGTTGCCAATGTCGAACGCGGCATGCCGCAGGCCGCGCACACCTGCGCCGCGCGCGCGGGCGTGATCTACCTTTCGAAAACGGTTGCCACCGAGTGGGCACCGCATGACATCCGCGTCAACTGCATTGGCCCCGGCGTGATCGAGACCGAGGGCTTCCGCATGTATCCGGAAGAAGCACTCGCCCGCTTCCACAAGGCCAACCCCTTGAAGATGCGCGGCAATGCCTGGGATGTGGCCGAAGCGATCGCCTATCTCGCCAGCCCCGCCGGCCGCTTCATCAACGGCGATCTGATGATCATCGACGGCGGGCAGGCGCAGTGGGGCGTGATCTGGCCTGCCGGAATGCCGGACTATTTCTCGGAAGACGGCGCGGCCTGAGACCGCCCGCTACAAAACAGGAGAGCGAATATGGGCCGGCTTGAAGGCAAGGTGGCAATGGTCACCGGCGGCGGTTCGGGACTGGGCGCGGCAGACTGCGAGGCACTCGCCGCCGAAGGCGCCAAGGTCGTCGTCACCGACGTGAACCTCGCCGCCGCGCAGGCGGTGGCCGGCAGGATCGGTGCCAACGCCATGGCTCTCGCGCTCGATGTGACTGACGAAGCGCAGTGGATCGCTGCCTACGCCGCGACCGAGGCCAAGTTCGGCGGGCTAAATGTGCTGGTGAACAATGCCGGTGTCGTCCTCAATGCCGATGTGGAAGACACCAGCCTCGATAAGTTCCGCTGGGTCAATTCGATCATGATCGACGGCGTCTTCCTTGGCATGAAGCACGCGATTCCGCTGATGAACAAGAGCGGTGGAGGCTCGATCATCAACATGTCCTCGGTCGGCGCGCTGCTCGGCTATCCGATCTTCTTTGCCTATTCCGCTGCCAAGGGCGCGGTCCGCTCGATGAGCAAGTCGGTTGCGGTGATGGCGCAGGTCAAAGGCTACAAGATCCGCTGCAACTCGGTCCACCCCGGCGCGATCGAGACGCCGATGGTCCAGCTGGCGGAAGGCCGACCCGGGCAGGCCAATGAAATCCCCGAAGGCGTACTGCCGCATGGTTCGGCGGGCCATCCAAAGGACGTCGCCGCACTGGTCGTGTTTCTCGCAAGCGACGAGAGCCGCTACATCACCGGCGCTGAACTGGTGATCGACAACGGCCTGACGATCCGGCCGTTCTGAGCCTCAAGTCCTCCCCATTTTTGCGCAGCACAAACGGGGAGGTGGCAGCCCGAAGGGCTGACGGAGGGGGCCTTACCCCTCAACCACGCGCTTTGCGCGCGGTCCCCCTCCTCGTTTGCCCTGCGGAAAAACGGGGAGGATCACGAGCTTAAGCCCCCATCATCCGGTCCAGCTCGGCATGAAAGTGACGTAGGCGCCCTTCCTGCTCGCTCCACAGCGGCCCCTTGAAGCCGCGCGAGCGGGCACCAGCCTGGACCACCGGCAGCAGGTCGCTGTCCTGATCGAGCACTTCGCCGAGGCATGGCGGCTCACCAAGCCTGGTGTGGATCACGTCCGGCCGGGTGCGGCCCGAAAGATCGACATCCTCGCCCATCCCCATCCACGCCGGCGCCGAATAGCCCGGCGCATCGACATGGCGGTAGAGGATCAAGGTATCGTAGGTGAACTGATTGGGATCAGTCGGGTGCGGGATGAAGCGGTGGAGGAACACCGCTTCCGGGTGGCAGCCGATCTGCACATTCGGAAACACTGAATAGACCACCGAATCCGAAAGCTGGCTGTCGCTGAACCGCTCATAGCGCAGGCCGAGCTCGTCAGACCGCTTGCGCTTGGCCTGCTGCACGGCCGTGCGCGTCTCGCGCGCCGAACCCTCGTACGTTTCCGGATCGATGCCCGCATCGCGCAGCATCATCTGGATGCCGGGGTTCACGCTTTCCTGATCCGGGAAACGCGGGCTCGGCTGCGCGAAGGGCACGAACTGGCGGCTGAGCCCGCCCGGCCACAAATCAATCTGTGTGCGATCATCCATCAGGCACTGCGTCTGCGGGTGGACGGCGTGGAGGTGGTAGATCTCGGCAAAGGCATCGACCCCGCCCTTCCAGTTCGCGCCCCAGTCCGAGCGGCGGTGCTGGACTACGTACATCTGGTCGATCTCGTAGATCTCGAGCTGGTCAAGGATCGGCCCCAGGAATTCGGTGAGCGGCTTGATCTCCGGGTCCATGGAAACGAACACGAAGCCTGCCGCCGCTTCGCAGCGCACTGAGGAAAGATCGGTGCCGTGGCACAGGACTTCCGGGCGGAATGTCTCGGCATCAGTGATCGAAGTGCACTTGCCATCAAGCGCGAACTGCCACGAATGGAACGGGCAGGTAAATTTCGCCAACGAGCCGAGGTCGGCAGTGACCAGCTGGCTGCCCCGGTGCGGGCACACATTGTAGTGCGCGCGCACCGAACCATCGTCATCGCGCACCACGATGAAGCTTTCCGGCCCCGCATCGAACTTCATGAAATCGCCGGACTCGGGAATGTCCGAGAGCGGCCCCGCCAGCAGCCAGCTCTTCGCGCAAACCTTGTCCCATTCCTCTGCGGCATAGGCCGGGCTCACATAGCGGTCCGCCGTCGGCCGCCCCGTGCCGTTGTCGATCCGCGGCGCACGCGCATCGAAGGGAAAGCGCTTGCCGGTGTGAATGTCCCAGAGGTCCAAGGCGTTCATAGTGGTTTCCCGATCATGATTGCGGGTCGCCAAGAGGTTTCCCCGCATGGCGACCCACAGACTTTTCGCGTGCCCGAGGCCCCTATCAAGGCCCGCGGAACTTCACGCCCAATTCGACGCCATAGTAGCGCGGCGCGCCGAAGTTCGAGTTGAGCCATAGCCCCGCCACGTTCTGCGCAGCGATCCGGTAGCGCTCGTCGGTCAGGTTCCGGCCGATCGCCTTGACGTAGTATTTGTCGTCGATCTGCGAGATCGTCAGCGAAGCGTTCACCAGCGTGCGAGCGTTGAGGAACGTGTTGCCATCGATATCGGTGATCGACTGGGTGTTGAGGTTCTTCGCGGTATAGGCTGCCGAGGCATTGGCGATGATCTTGTAGTTCGAACCGACCGGCACTTCATACGCACCGTCGATCGTCCACTGCCACTTGGGCGCGCGGTCCAGTGGCGCATCCGCGAGGTTGTAGCCGGCGCCAGGCGCGGTGTACTGGTTGTACTTGCCGTCCTGATAACCAAGCACGCCGCGCAGGGTGAAGCCTTTGAACAGGCGTGCGGTCGCTTCCGCCTCGATACCCTTCACCGTGGCGCTTGCCGCGTTGACGAACAGCGTCACCTGGTTCGGGTTGCCGTTGACCACGATCGGCACGTTGAGCTGCTTCTGCAGATCCTTGTACTTCACATAGAAGCCGGTGAGGTTGAAGCGCAGGCGGTGATCGAACAGCTCGGTCTTGATACCGGCCTCGAACGAGTCCGCGGTTTCCGGGCGCGTTGCGCGCGCCGCTTCACGGAAGGCGTTGAGGTCGGTCGCGAAGGCCGCGAAGCCGCCGATCTGATCGTTGAACCCGCCGCTCTTGAAGCCGCGCGAATAGTTCGCGTAGGCGTAAATATCCGGCGTCGCCTGATAACCCAGCGTCACGCGCCAGGTCGGCTTGTTCGACTTGTCGTTGACCGAGACCACATTGGCGGGGAACTTGAACACGCTCGCGTCCAGCGCGTCGTTGATCTTGATCGTGGGATCGAAGCCGCCGTTTAGCTCCGCGACGAATGCCTGGTTGCGGCCATACCAGATCTTGTTTTCCCAAGTATAGCGCACGCCGCCCGTCAGCGAGAGTTCCGGCGTGATCTTGTAGGTGCCTTCAGCAAAGACCGCCTTCGAGTTGGAACGCTGCGCGTTGCACAGGATGTAGGGCGTGTCGTTCCAGTTACCGAAGGGCAGCGGCCCGGCAGTAAGGTCAAGGAAGCCGAGAAGCTGCGCGACACAGAAGTCCACCGTCTCGCGCTGGTAGAACCCGCCGATCACCGCATCGAAAGCCGTGCCGGTGTTGGTGGCGAGGCGCAGTTCCTGCTGGAACGTCTTGCGGTTGTCATCACGCGTTGCATCGAAGAACGATAGCGGCGTGCCATCCTTGCCGATCGGCGCGGCGCCTGCATAGGAGTTCGGAATGCGCGAAATCTGGCGGCGCCAGCCAGTGACCGAAGTCAGCTTTCCGAAGCCCAGATCGTAGTCGGCATTGAGATAGAAGCCATCGACCGAGATCCGCTGGCCGTTCTTCATCTTGATCAGGCCGTCCTGGCGATAAGTCACCGCGGCCCGGTCGAGCGGATCGATGTTTTCCTGCCGGACGATCGTGCCGAGCAAGTCGGTGGCGAACGCGCCGGTGCCCTTGTAGAGATAATTCTCGTTGACCGAGGGCACGGTCTGCGAGCGATCACGCAGCCATTCGTACTGGGCGAGGATGCGCAGACGGCTGGTGGGTTCCCACAGCAGCTTGCCGCGCAGGTTGACAACATCCTTGCCGCCCGCGGCCTTGCCTTCGAGGCAGCCCGCCTGGCCGAAGAAGTTGCTCGTCGGCAGGCCGCCAACCGGGCCGTAGCAGGCGCCGTTCTTGTAGAAGCCGTCCGACTTTTCGGCACCCGCCACAACGCGCAGCGCCATATTGCTGAAGATCGGGATATTGGCGGCTAGTTGCCCCTTGTAGGTGCCGAACGAGCCGAATTCGGCGCGGCCATCGACACCGATCACGCCGAGTTCCGGCCGCTTGGTCTTCACCGTCACCGCGCCGCCGGTGGTATTCTTGCC
The DNA here is from genome assembly GCA_964592205.1 of uncultured Novosphingobium sp. Classification (GTDB taxonomy): domain Bacteria; phylum Pseudomonadota; class Alphaproteobacteria; order Sphingomonadales; family Sphingomonadaceae; genus Novosphingobium. Next base: position 24,423 of record CAZQEH010000011.1, on the reverse strand, counting down.
AAACAGCGTGCCCTGCGGACCGCGCAGGACTTCGACCTGCGCTACGTCAAAGGTGTCGAGCAGCTGCGTCTGCACCGAAGGCACCACGAAGTCGTCCACGAGCACTGCGACGGGCGGCTCGAAATAGACGATGATCGAGGTCTGCCCCACGCCGCGCATCGCGAACGAGGCAGCGTTGAAGTTGGTGATCGTGTTAGCCGAGAAGTTCGGCACGAACGCGGCGAGATCGCCGATGTCGCGCGGGCTCGACTGGCGGATCAGGTTGGAATCGACCGCGGAAACCGCAACCGGCGTGCGCTGCAGGTTGGAATCGCGGCGGGTTGCCGTCACCACGATTTCGCTCAGGCGATCGCTTGCCATGTCGCTCGCGCTCGATTGCGCCTGAACCGCCCGCGGCTGCGCCGCCTGCGCATCGCCGTTTGCCCCACCTGCGTTTGCCAAAACCGGTGTCGCGATCATCGCCGCAACCAGTGCGCCAAATGCCGCCGACCAGCGAAGGTCCCTCAGTGCCATCCCCATCTCCTCAAGCCCCGCATTCGTGTGCGGTGTGGCCTCAAGGATAAACTCCGGGGCACATTTTGCAAGCAGACATGTATGTTTTTTTTAGAGAGGTATGGCGCCTGTGCGGCAACGATGTCGCAGCAGCCCACGAGCCGCGTGGGCCGCTGCGTCCATCGCCGAAAACCGCCCATCTGCGCCATGTCGCGGAAACGAAGTGGCGGCAGCCAGCCCAGCCGTTCCTGCAGCAGCCGCATTCAAACATTCATGATTGTTTTGATAGCAAACCCGGGTATCATGCCCTTCAAGCAGGCACGCGAGAAAGCGGTCCACGGGAGAGAGAGCACAGCCGCATGGCCAATCCGGGAGCGGATCTGGAAGCGCGTATCGCACGGCTCGAAGCCGAATCGCAGATCCGCCAACTCGTCGCGCGCTACAGCTTCGACATCGATGATCGCCGCACCGAGGCGGTCCGCGCGCTGTTTGCCGATGATGCCGTGCTGCGCTCGCACGACGGGGTGATGCACGCTGCAGGGCCCGATGCGATCATGGCCCAGTTCGACGGGCGCTTTGCCGTGCTCGGCCCTGGCCACCACGTGATGCACGATATCCAGATCGATTTCGTGGACGAGGAGAATGCCACTGGCCGTGTCGCGGGCCATGCCGAACTCATGCGCCACGGCAAGATGATGGTCGCGGCGATCCGCTATGACGATCGCTATCGCCGCACCGCTTCCGGCTGGAAGTTCGCCGAACGCGTCATCGGCTTCCTCTACTACGTGCCGGTCGAATCCTATCCCGGCATCCTCGCCCGCCCGGATCGCAACCACGCCTATGCCGAGCCGAAGCTGGCGGACTATCCGGAGCGCCTGCCCAGCTGGAGCGCCTACGAACAGGCAAACCGCGCCTGAACCCCGAAAGACACCGCAGATGGCCTTCTCGTTCCTCTCCCGCTTTCGCATCCGTGCCGGCAAGGAAGCCGAATTCATCGCACTCGCCAGAGCAATGGAAGCGCTCGCCCCCGGCGAGCCGGGCACCCTCGCCTATCAGTTCTACCGGCTTGCAGAGCCGGGCATGTTCGCGGTCTATGAACGCTTCACCGATGAGGAAGCGGACAAGGCCCATGGGGCGTACCCTCACAACCAGCCGCTGATCGAGCGGATGATCGCCTGCATGGACGGCTCCTACACGCGCGAGCTCCTCTACGATCTCGAACCGGGGGTCTGAACCCATGAGCGGCAAGAGCTTCATCGCGCAGCTGCGCGCCAAACCCGAAAAGCGAGGCGAACTGATTGCGCTCCAGACCGAGCTCAAGAAGCTTGTGTTTGCGAGCGAACCCGGCGCCGTCGTCTACGAACTGTTCCAGTCGGACGAAGATCCCGACCTGTTCCAGTGCGTCGCCACCTTCCGCGATGACGCCGCGTTCGAAACGCACATGCACATCGACTTCCACGACCGGCTCGTGCCGCCGATCCTCGCGTGTCTCGCTGAAGACATGCAGATTGCTTTCTACCGCTCGCTCGATTGAAGGGCCAACATACCATGCTGCTCAGATCTGGCCGCATCGCAGTTCTTTCCGGCCTCGCCGCGCTGGCCTTTGCTGCCGACCTCCCCACCGTCCTTGGGGCCGCAACGCCGACGCGGATCAAATCGACCGACGACATGAATTCGCGCGCCGGGCCAGCGATCACCCCGGAAACCGCCCCCGGCCGCCCGCTGTTCGAACAGCACTGCGCGATGTGCCACCTTGGCGGGGCGCCCAAGGCGCCATCGCCCAACTTCCTTGCGATGCTGGCGCCTGATGCCATCGTTTCCGCACTCACAAGCGGCGTGATGCGCCAGCAGGCCGCGAGCCTGACCCCGGCGCAGAAGATCGAGGTCGCCGAATACCTCACCCGCACGCCCTACGCCGCCTACCAGCACCCGGCCCCGCCCCCGCGCTGCAAGGGCGCCGCGGGTAGGTTCGACATGACCGACATTCCGGCCGCCATCGGCTGGGGGCATGACAACCGCCGCTTCATCCCCGCCGGAATTGCCGGGCTTGCCAAGGCCGACGTGCCCAAGCTCAAGCTGAAATGGGCCTTCGCCTATCCGGCGGCGACGCATATCCGCTCGCAGCCCGCGATCGGCTGGGGCACGCTCTTCGTCGGCAGCCAGGATGGCACTGTCTACGCCTTCGATCCGGACACCGGCTGCACCAAGTGGACGACCCGCCTCAGCGCCGAAGTGCGCACCGCGATCGTCACGGATGCCGCCACCAAGCGGCTCTATTTCGGCGACCTGCTCGGCAAGGTCCACGCGCTCGACGCCATGACCGGCAAGGAGATCTGGGCGAGCCGCATGAGCGACCATGCCGATGCCACGATCACCGGCACGCCGACCTTGGGCGGCGGGCTGCTCTACGTGCCCGTCTCCTCGCTCGAAGTCGTACAAGCGGGCAACCCCGCCTATCCCTGCTGCACCTTCCGCGGCTCGGTCGTTGCCGTCGATCGTGCCACCGGCGCGGAAAAGTGGCGCGCCTACACGGCGGGCCAGCCGGTCCCGCAGGGCAAGACGGCGGACGGCGCCCCGATCCTCGGCCCATCCGGCGCACCTGTCTGGGGCAGCCCGACATTTGATGCGGGCACGAACCGCGTCTACTTCGGCTCGGGCGAAAACTACTCCTCGCCTGCCGACGACGGCTCGGACGCGGTCTTCGCGGTCGATGCCCGCACAGGCGAACGCGTCTGGCACACCCAGCTGACCCTGGGCGATGCCTGGAACATCGGCTGCATGATGGGCCTCGGCTCGTGCCCCAAGGAAGGCGGACCGGACTACGACGTCGCCGCCTCGCCGCTGCTGATCGAAACCGGAGCGGGCGCAAAAATGCTCGTCATCGGGCAGAAATCCGGTCAGGCCTGGGGCCTTGATCCCGATACCGGCAAGGTCAAGTGGATGACCCGGCTCGGCCACGGCGGCACGCAGGGCGGCGTTCACTTCGGCATGAGCGCCGAGGGAGCCCGCGTGTTCGTGCCCATCAACGACATGGCCGATACCGGCGATGCGCGCCTCTATGACCCCGCAATCCGCGGCGCCGGGCTCCACGCGCTCGATGCGGCCACCGGCAACGTGATCTGGCAGGCCAAGGCCAAGGACAACTGCGAGGGCCGCAAGTTCTGCGATCCGGGCATTTCCGCCGCGGTCACCAGCATCCCCGGTGTCGTTTTCGGCGGCCACCTCGATGGCATGCTGCGCGCCTATGATGCCGAAACCGGCCAGGTCCTGTGGCAGTATGATACCACCCAGTCGATGCCTGCCATCGGCGGCCAGACGGCCAAGGGCGGCTCGATGAGCGGCCCCGGCGCGGCAGTATGGAAGGGCAAGGTCTTTGTGAACTCCGGCTACGGCATGTACAGCCACGCCCCCGGCAACGCGCTGATGGTGTTCGAAGTCGCCAAGTAAGCGGCAGGCACAAAAAGGGGGCTGGCGGCACACACCGCCAGCCCCCTTTTTGTGTGCTCCATGCGCTCAGCGCTTCTTCGGCTCGAACTCGATATGCAGCGCCCTCAGGCTGCGCAGCAGGAAGTGCGGGTGGACGGAAAAATCATTCGCGCCGTCCGCGAAGTGCATGTCTTCGAACCGGTCGACCACCGCCTGAAAGCCCCACGAAAGCTCCCGCCGCGCGAGCGGCGCGCCGAGGCAATGGTGCGTGCCTGAACCGAAGCCCATATGCGCCCCCGCCTTGGGCCGGTCGAGATCGAGCTTCTCCGGGCACTCGAACGCCCGCTCATCCCGGTTCGCCGCCGCAAAGCGCACGTTCACCAGCGCACCCTTGGGGATCACCGTGCCTTCAAGCTCGGTATCCTTCGCACAGAAGCGCATCAGGCTCTGAACCGGCGATTCCAGCCGCACCACTTCTTCCACGAAGGTTTTCATGTAGCGCTCGGGATCGGACTTGAGCTTGTGCCAGACGTCCTTGTTCTCGATCAGCAGCTTCATCCCCGCCGCGAGCGCATTGGTGGTTGTCTCGCTACCGCCGACGAAAGTGTCCGCCATCATCTCGGCATGCAGTTCATTGTCATTCAGGGGCCGTCCCCAGCCCTCGATCACGGTGTTGACCAGCGCGCTGATCAGCGAGTCATCAGGATTGGCGCGCAGGCGCTCGAAAATCGGGTAAAAATAGTGCTGCGCCTCGATCTCGCGGTCGACCATCTCGATCTCGTCTTCCTCGGGCAGCATCATCGAGATGCGCTTGAAGAAAGCGTCGGTCCAGCGCTTGATCTTCCACATGTCCTCGCGCTTGGCGCCCATCTGCTCGCCGATGATGTAGAGCGGCAGCGGCACGCAGAACTGGCTGACCCAGTCACAGCGCCCGTCGGCCACGAACCCGTCGATCAGCTCGTAGGCAAGGTTCTCCACCAGCGGATCAATTTCCTTGATCCGGCTCGGCTTGAACGCCTCATTGAACATCGCGCGCATCTGCTTGTGGTTCGGATCGTCGCGCCCGCTCAGTGTCGGCTCGGGCAGCCAGCCGCGCTCCTTGAAGCGCGCCACCACCTTCTTCTGCCGCTCGACATTGGCAGACAGCGTCTGGAGCCCGGCAGTCTTGGGGCTGCTCGGGAAATTCTCGGTATCGAGCAAAACCCGCCGCACGTCCTCGTAGCGGGTCACCACATAAATATTCGTCCCGGGCTGGCGATAGGCCGGAGCCTGATCCCTGAGCGTCCGATAGGCGTCATAGGGGCACTGCTGCACCGCCGGATCAAACAGGTTGATGCCAAGTTCCTGTCCGCCGTCACTCATCGCACGACCAACCGCTCTTCGCCCCAGGGCGCCACAACGCCTGCACGGCGAAACGCATCGGGCAATTCCTCCACCATGTGCAGCGTCGCCGCCAACCGTCCGAAGCCCACGAAAAACGCGCAGGTCATGCCGAGTTCAACGATCTCGGATTCGCTGAAATGTCGTCGCAGATCCGCATACATCTTCTCGTCGATGCGCAGATGGTCGGTGGCGAAAGCTTCACCAAAGCGGATCGCCGCCTTTTCAGCGGGGGTGAGGTTTTCCGCTTCCTGCGGCCGCTCCAGCGAGCAGACCAGATCCTCGGTGACGCCATCTTCCAGCGCGTCGGTATAGCGGATCGCCATGCAGCTACGGCACTGGTTGAAGAAGGCGATGCGCAGGCGCACCAGCTCGACCAGCTTCTCCGGCAGCTGCCGATGCACCTTCAGCGCGCCGGCAAACTGCATCATCCCCAGCACCTGATCGGGGCAATGGGCAAGGAAGCGGATCATGCCCTGCTCGATCTCGGTGCGGTCTTCGGGCCGCAGCGCGGCGCGCAGGCGCGGATCCCAATCTTCCGGGGCAATCTTGGCGACGCGGGTCATTGTGCAGTCCCTCCCGTCCTGTGCTGCGGATCGCGCTCTTGGCAAAAGTGAGCATGGCAGCCGGAGCATTGGTCATGCACCATCTCCCCAACAACAACTGGCGATTTGGATAGAGCCGGGGGAGAAGGCCATGGGCCAGGGCAATCACGAGCTCAGCCCGATGGCGTGTCCACACGCGTTGGCGGTCGTTGACCTGTTCGGCCCCGGTGCCGCCAAGCACTGGTACGAGGCCTACGCCATCCTCCACGCCGAAGCCCCCGTGCTGTACCCGGCGAAGGGCTGACGCCGGGCCGCGATGCCTTCATCCTCTCCAAGTACGAGGATATCGCCCGCGTTGTGCGCGATTGGGAGCGCTATCCGCCAACGCTCTCGTTGCTGCTGGAAGCGCGCAAGGCCGATCCTGCCTCGGTCCGCGCGATACCTGATATCGATGCGATGGTGAAGTCGATTGCCACCTTGCGACCGAACCCGGAACTATGGCGTGCGCACCGCCAGCAATTGACCGCCCCCTGGGCCGGCCCCGGTGTGAAGCGGCACGAAGCCATGATCACCGGCCATGCCGATACGCTGATTGACCGCTGGATTGCTGGCGAGACCTTCGATTTCGTCGCCGATTTCGCGCGCGCCCTGCCCCAGCGCACGATGGCCGATGTGCTCGGCTTCCCGCTCGAGGACGTCAAGGGCCTCGAGATCTGGGGCAACGCGCAGGTCATGCCCTACGTCCACGGCTGCGGGCACAACAACATCATGACCGCGGAACAGACCGCCCTGACTTCCCTCGTCATTGCGAGGAGCAAAGCGACGAAGCAATCAAGAGCGGTTCACCCGCACGCTCTGGATTGCTTCGCTACGCTTGCAATGACGAATGCTTGTAGGTCGGCTCCGACGCGCCCCACTTGATCCGCATCAATGTCCGCTCGCAGACGCGGCCCCATAACCCCTTGCGTCAACCGCAACTCGAGGGGTCCAATCATGTTCAAGAGCAATATCGGCGAAGCCGACCGCGTGATCCGTCTGGCGCTCGCGGCCATCCTCATCGTGGTCAGTCTGATCCTCGGTCACCCGCTGATCGCACTGGTCGCCATCGTCCCGATCGTCACCGCCTTCGCCGGCATTTGCCCGCTCTACAGCGTGCTCGGCCTGCACACCTGATCGCCACCCACTCGCGCAGTACTTGCTCCGGGCGCTGGCAGACGGCATAGCGCCCGGACCATGCACGATATCCGCCTGATCCGCGAGAACCCCGCCGGGTTCGACACCGCCCTCGCCCGCCGCGGCGTTGCCCCGCAATCGGCGGCGATCCTCGCGCTCGATGCGGCGCGGCGCGATGTCGCCACCCGCATGCAGGAAGCGCAGGCCCGCCGCAATGAAGCCTCGAAAGCCATCGGCGCGGCCATGGGCAAGGGCGACAAGGACACCGCCGACGCGCTGAAGGCCGAAGTCGCCGAGCTCAAGAACACGCTCCCCGCGCTGGAGGAAGACGAGCGCCGCCTGACCGCAGAACTCAACGCCGCCCTCGCCGCGCACCCCAACCTCCCAGCAGAGGATGTCCCCGCAGGCGAAGACGAAGCGGGCAACGTCGAAGTGAGCCGCTGGGGCACACCGCACAGCTTCGATTTCCAACCCATCGAACACGCGGATCTCGGCCCCCCGCTCGGCCTTGATTTCGAGACCGGCGCGCTGATCGCCGGCGCGCGCTTCACCTTCCTGCGCGGCCCCATGGCGCGCCTGCACCGCGCACTCGCCCAGTTCATGCTCGACAAGCAGACCGGCGAGAACGGCTACACCGAATGCATGCCGCCGCTGATGGTGAAGGATGAAGCCGCCTTCGGCACTGGCCAACTGCCCAAGTTTTCCGAAGACCTGTTCAAGACCACCGATGGCCGCTGGCTGATCCCCACCGCCGAGGTCAGCCTTACCAACTCGGTGCTCGGCCAGATCCTGCCTGATGCCACCCTTCCCCTCCGCATGACGGCGCTCACCCCCTGCTTCCGCTCCGAAGCGGGCGCGGCGGGGCGCGATACGCGCGGGTTCATTCGCCAGCACCAGTTCGAAAAGGTCGAGCTCGTCTCGATCACGCGGCCCGAGGATTCGGACGCCGAGCATGAGCGCATGACGACGGCGGCGGAATCCATCCTTCAGGCGCTCGGCCTGCCCTATCGCAAGATGCTGCTCTGCTCGGGCGACATGGGCTTCACCGCGCGCAAGACCTATGATCTCGAAGTGTGGCTGCCCGGGCAGGGGGCGTTCCGGGAGATCAGCTCCTGCTCCAACTGCGGCGATTTTCAGGCCCGCCGCATGAACGCGCGCTACCGGCCCGAAGGGGCGAAGGGCACCGAGTTCGTCCACACGCTCAATGGCTCGGGCCTCGCCGTCGGCCGCACGCTCGTGGCGGTGCTGGAGAACTACCAGCAGGGCGATGGCACGGTGGACGTTCCCGAAGTCCTCAAGCCGTATATGGGCGGCGTGACCCGCCTCACCCCGCTCGGCTGATGCAGGCGCTCCGGCTGGCCGCAGCGGCGTTGCTCCTGCCCGCCGGGCTCGCCGCGCACGCGCAGCCGGAAGATCTGCTTCCGCCCAGGCACCGGGCGGCACCTGTGGCGGCAAAGGCACCGGAGAAGCGCGAAACCGGTGCGCCCCGGCTCAGTTGGCCCACTTCCGGCGCCGTCACCGCGAAGTTTGGTGCGCCGGTGAAGGGCCTGCCCAACAACGGCATCGATCTTGCCGCCTTCGCCGGGATGACCGTCCACGCCGCCGCTGCGGGTAAGGTGGTGTTCGCGGGCAAGGAGCCGGAGCGCTTCGGGCAGCTCATCGTCATCGACCACGGCGGCAGCTGGGTGACGGCTTATGCCTATCTCGGCAAAGTCCTCGTCAAGGAAGGACAGGCGGTGAAGGCCCGCGAAATCATCGCTCGCATCGGCAAGAGCGGCGAAGCCAAGCGGCCCGGCCTCCATTTCGAACTGCGCAAGGGCACTGCCCCGCGCAATCCGGCGCTGTACCTGCCGATCAGGCTTTGAACAGGAAGAACACGAGCCCCATCAGCAGGTAACTGGCGATCCAGAACGCCGCGCCGCGCAGCAGCTTGCCCGCCGAAGCCCCGGCCCGCGCCTCGCCAATCGCCAGCGCCGGCGCCACGAAGGCCAGCGCCAGCCCGCCCGACATCATGAAATAGAGCCACGGTTTCACGGCCAATGTCGCCGCACCGACCCGCGCGAACATGTGCCCCATCATCGAGGCCGTCAGCAGCAGCAGCGCGCCCGCGAGCAGCACCTGCCCCGGCCGCCGCGCCGCCGGTCCTTGCACACCGGCGCCAAACGCCAGCGCCGCCAATGCCGCGGCAACCACAGCAAGCCAGTTCACCGGACCCATGCATCTCGCCTTTCCATCACGGCCACGCCCATTCCTGCACAGCCCCTCGCGGCGCCGCCCGCCATGTCTCGGCCAGAGCCAAGACGGCCGTGACAATAGCCGCATGCTGTAGCTCGCTGATCGTAGGGCAGGCCACATGGCTTGAAGCGCAAGACGGCTCCGCCATCGCCAGCACATCCGCCAACGTCCCGCCGCCACCCCAGAGCAGCGCCTCGTAGCATTCGACCAGCCGTTCGGCCTGCAGCAGTTCCACGATCCCCGCATCGGGCGCCCCGGCCCGGCTCGCGCTGGCGTGCCCGCCGGCCTTGGCCAGTGTCTGAATCTCCTCGGGATGCCTCCCGCCAGCCACAAGCCCCCAGAACGCCCCCGTGAGGCCCAGTTCGCGCTCGACGATCACGTGGATGGCGTCGTGCGGCACCGGCCCCTTCCACGGAAACCGCGTCTCAACCCGCGTGCCATCCGCCCGCACGGCGGCGACTTGGTCCTCGCCGCTGCCCTTGGTGATGCGAATGATCATGCCCGCTCCATAGCGCGTGGTGACGTCCCGGCCAATTGCGTGTAAGCGCCCCCGCCATGGCCACCACACCCATCATCCTGCCCGACGCCCCCAAGGTCGGCATGGTCAGCCTCGGCTGCCCCAAGGCGCTCGTCGATAGCGAACGCATCCTCACCCGCCTGCGCGCCGATGGCTATGCCATGAGCGCGGACTACGCCGGCGCTGACGTCGTCCTCGTCAACACCTGCGGGTTCCTCGATAGCGCCAAGGAAGAAAGCCTCGCCGCGATCGGTGAAGCCATCGCCGAGAACGGCCGCGTGATCGTGACCGGGTGCATGGGCAATGAAGCGGACGTGATCCGCGCCAAGTTCCCGTCGGTCCTCGCGGTGACCGGCGCGCACCAGTACGAGGCCGTTGTCGAGGCCGTCCACGAAGCCGCGCCGCCCTCGATCAGCCCGTATGTGGACCTGATCCCGCAGGCCGATCCGGGTGACGTGAAGCTGACGCCGCGGCACTACAGCTACCTCAAGATTTCCGAGGGCTGCAATCACGCCTGCGCGTTCTGCATCATCCCGAGCCTGCGCGGCAAACTCGCCAGCCGCCGCATTGATGCGGTGCTGCGCGAAGCCGAAAAGCTGGTCGCGGCGGGCACCCGCGAACTCCTGGTCATCAGCCAGGATACCTCGGCCTATGGTGTCGACGTCCGCCACGAGACCCGGACCTGGAAGGGCCGCGAAGTCCGCACCCACATGACCGACCTCGCCCGCGAACTCGGCCAGCTGCGCACGCCGGACGGACACACGCCGTGGGTGCGCCTGCACTACGTCTACCCCTACCCCCACGTCGATGCCGTCATCCCGCTGATGGCCGAAGGGCTGCTCACGCCCTACCTCGACATCCCGTTCCAGCACGCCAGCCCCAATGTGCTGCGCGCCATGAAGCGCCCCGCCAACGAGGCCAAGGTGCTCGAACGCCTGAAGGCATGGCGCGCGATCTGCCCGGACATCGCCGTCCGCTCCAGTTTCGTCGTCGGCTTCCCCGGTGAGACCGAGGCGGACTTCCAGTACCTTCTCGACTGGCTCGACGAAGCCCAGCTCGACCGCGTCGGCGCGTTCCGCTTCGAACCCGTAGCGGGTGCCGCCGCCAATGACCTGCCCGATCAGGTGCCGGAAGCGGTCAAGGAAGAACGCTACGCCCGGATCATGGCGAAGACCGAGGCGATCAGCGCCGCCAAGCTCGCCGCCAAAGTGGGCCGCACCATCCCCGTCATCATCGACGAAGTGGGCGAGCCCGACGAGGACGGCGACATTGGCGCCACCGCCCGCAGCCAGGCCGACGCCCCGGAAATCGACGGCGCCGTCTACCTGCGCAACGTGCCCGCCGATCTGAAGGCCGGCGACTTCGCCGAGGTGCTGGTGGAAGACGCCGACGCGCATGACCTCTACGGGGTGATTCGCCCGGCAAGTTGACACGGTTGACACAGTCCTGAGCGGAAATGTCAGGGCCCCGACTGGTGCTTTTTTGCCACGCCGATGGGCATGGGAAGCGGCAGAAATCCGGGGTTCGCTGAGGACCATCACCCGACCATGCCGCAGGTGACGGCTTGTAGGACAGCGGTTTATAAATAACAGACGCGTCTGTTATTTATTTCGCCCTTGAGTCCTCTCCATTTTTGCGCAGCACAAATGGGGAGGTGGCATCGGCGCAGCCGATGACGGAGGGGTTTGGGCGGTTACTGAGGAAGAGTGCCTCCGGCGGGCAAGGGCCATTGCCCTTGCATCCCGGGGGTTGGGGGTACTTAAATTTCACTGGAACTCGAGCATCACCCCCGAGGCTAACGACTACTATACTACAGCCGTTCCGGTTTGGTACCGACGAGTAAGCACGGATAATCTTTGCCGAAGTTGGAATTCGGCTGTGGCGGCTTCAAATCCACATGAATTCCCGCAGATCTAAAAGCTTCAGCGAATGCGTGGCGTTCAGGTGTATCGTCTCCTAATAAAGATAATCCAGACGCCTGCTTCCATCCGCTAAAGTATTGAGTCTCTACTCCCGCCTCCCTTAGAACGGCATCCAACTGACCACGGAAATTCTCCGCCTCGGGATCGTCACCAACGAAGCTCGTCCAAATTCTAAGCTTTTTTCCTTTGAGACTTTCAAACAATTTTATCTTCTGTGCTGGCTCTAATATTCTCCAGGACTGATCTTTAACGATCTGAGCTATTTGCAATCGAGCTTGTTCAGCGCGAGCATTCGCCACTGCTGCACGACTGTTTGCAGTGGCTATACTTTTTTCCGCAATTTGCGTAGTTATCTCAGACGCACGATTGGCGGCAATGCCTCCCGCCAATCCTGCCAATGCCGCAACTGCGCCAGCAATTCCAGCAATCCATAGTCCATAGAATGCTATCGCGTTTAGAAGTGGCAACGAGTTCCACATTCAAAAAACCCTTTGTCGAGATGCCTGCCTAGCTGAGACATTCACTAGCGCTGTCCCTCGCCTTACCAGTGCTTGAGGTTACTGCGACAGGGGGCACTGTAACAACTTATTGCATCCCCAAACTCATTGATTTGGCGGATTTGCTGCACGGCGGGTGAAAGATACCCGCCATCAGATATTCGGGATGCAAGGGCGATGGCCCTTGCCCGCCGGAGGCAGTCTTGTGCTGCTAACCCGCCACCACCTTGCAGGTGGTCCCCCTCCCCTTGCAGGGGAGGTTTTACCCCTCCGTCAGCCCTTCGGGCTGCCACCTCCCCATTTGTGCTTCGCAAAAATGGGGAGGATCAGGTTGGGTGGTTTGTGGGTGCCCCTCCACCACTTTCGGCGCTCCCCCTCCCCGAGCGAACTCGGGGAGGAATGGTCAGCGCGGGAGTTCGGTTGCGCCCATCAGGGCTTCGTCCACGGCGCGGGCGCATTGGCGGCCTTCGCGGATGGCCCAGACGACGAGGCTCTGGCCGCGGCGCATGTCGCCGCAGCTGAAGATGCGTTCGTGGCTGGTGTGGTAGTCCTGCGTGTTGGCCTTGACGTTGCCGCGCGCGTCGAGTTCGACGCCGGCTTGTTCGAGGAGGCCGGCCTTGCGCGGGCCGACGAAGCCCATGGCGAGGAAGATGAGGTCTGCGGGGATGACGAAGGTGCTGCCTTCGACTTCCTCCATCTTGCCGTTCTTCCATTCGACGCGGACGCATTCGAGGCCGGTGACGTCATTTTCGCCGAGGACGCGCTTGGTGAGGATGGCAAATTCGCGGGTCACGCCTTCTTCGTGGCTGGAGGAGGTGCGCAGCTTGAGCGGCCAGTTGGGCCAGGTCAGCGCCTTGTCTTCCTGTTCGGGCGGGCGCGGCATGATTTCGAGCTGGGTGACCGAGAGGGCGCCCTGGCGGTTGGAGGTACCGACGCAATCTGACCCGGTATCGCCGCCGCCGATGACGACGACGTGCTTGCCGGTGGCGGTGAGCGTGCCGCGCGGGGCGGCGCGGATTTCATCGTCTCCGGCGACGCGCTTGTTCTGCTGGGTGAGGAATTCCATGGCGTAGCGCACGCCGGGGAGTTCGAAGCCGGGGATGCCGATGGGGCGCGGATCTTCCGCGCCGCCGGCGAGGACGACCTTGTCGAAGTTTTCGAGCAGGCTGGCGACCGAGACGGTGACGCCGACTTCGACCGAGGTGCGGAACTCGACGCCTTCGGCCATCATCTGGACGAGGCGGCGGTTGATGAGGTGCTTTTCGAGCTTGAAATCGGGGATGCCGTAGCGCAGCAGGCCGCCGACGCGGTCCGACTTCTCGAACACCGTCACCGAGTGGCCAGCGCGGGCGAGCTGCTGCGCGCAGGCGAGGCCGGCGGGGCCGGAGCCGACGACGGCGACGGACTTGCCCGTCTTGTGCGCAGGTCTCTGCGGTTCGATCCAGCCTTCCTTCCAGCCCTTGTCGACGATGGCGCATTCGATCGACTTGATGGTGACGGGCTGGTCGACGAGGTTGAGCGTGCACGATGCCTCGCACGGGGCGGGGCAGATGCGGCCGGTGAATTCGGGGAAGTTGTTCGTCGAGTGGAGATTTTCGAGCGCGGTGCGCCAGTCGTTCTCGTAGACGAGGTGGTTCCAGTCCGGGATCTGGTTGTTTACCGGGCAGCCGTTGTGACAATAGGGAATGCCGCAGTTCATGCAGCGCGCCGCCTGGCCCTTCAGCGTGGTGTCGTCATGCGGGATGACGAATTCGCGGTAGTGCTTCAGACGCTCCTGCGGGGCGTCGTAGCTGCGATCCTTGCGATCGATTTCGAGGAAACCGGTTGCCTTGCCCATGTTCTTCGTACCCTGATTATTCTGCTGCGACGCTGGCGGCTGCGGTGCGCTCGGCTTCGAGCTGACGCAGGGCGCGGGCGTAATCGCGCGGCATGACCTTGACGAAGCGCGGGAGTGCTTCGGCCCAATTGTCGAGAAGCGCGCGGGCGTGCTTGCTGCCGGTGTGGAGGTGGTGGCGCTCGACGAGCACGCGCAGGCGCTCCGCATCGTGGCGCAGCATGTCGCCCATGCCGAAGTCCGTCACGTCGACCCCGCGCTGCTGCGGGCGGCCAGTGCCGTCTTCCTCATCACGCTCGGCCGAAACGGGGAGCACATCGACCATCGCGGCGTTGCACAGGGCGGGAAAGCGGCCTTCGGGATCGTAGACATAGGCGACGCCGCCCGACATGCCGGCCGCGAAGTTGCGCCCGGTCTTGCCGAGGACGACGACCACGCCGCCGGTCATGTATTCGCAGCCGTGATCGCCGGTGCCTTCGACCACCGCGACGGCGCCCGAATTGCGCACCGCGAAGCGTTCACCGGCGACGCCGTTGAAGTAGGCCTCACCCGCGATCGCGCCGTAGAGCACGGTGTTGCCAACGATGATGTTCTCGTTCGCGGCGCGCTCGACGTGTGCGGGCGGGCGGACGATGACGCGGCCGCCGGAGAGGCCCTTGCCGACATAGTCGTTGGCATCGCCGGTGAGATCGAGCGTGACGCCGTGGGCGAGGAACGCGCCGAACGACTGGCCCGCGACGCCGGTGAGCGTGACGTGGATCGTGCCGGAGGGCAGGCCGCGGTGGCCATGGCGCTTGGCGACTTCGCCCGAGAGCATCGCGCCGACGGTGCGGTTGACGTTGCGCACCTTGCTTTCGATTCGGACGACTTCGCCGCGCTCCAGCGCCGGTTCTGCGGCGGCGATGAGCGTGTTGTCGAGCGCGGCGTCGAGGCCGTGGTCCTGCGTGCCGCTCCAGCCGAGCGTGGTGCCCGGCGCGGGTTCGACGCGGTGGAGGAGGCGCGAGAGATCGATGCCGCGCGCCTTCCAGTGGGTGATGGCGCCGCGCGTATCGAGGCAATCGACGCGGCCGACCATCTCACCGACGGTGCGGAAGCCGAGTTCGGCCATGATCGCGCGCAGTTCTTCGGCCACGAAGAAGAAGTAGTTGATCACGTGCTCGGGCTGGCCGGTGAAGCGCGCGCGCAGCACCGGATCCTGCGTGGCGACGCCGACCGGGCAGGTGTTGAGGTGGCACTTGCGCATCATGATGCAGCCCGCCGCGATGAGCGGGGCAGTGGCAAAGCCGAACTCGTCCGCACCGAGGAGCGCGGCAACCGCGACATCGCGCCCGGTGCGCAGGCCGCCGTCTGCCTGCACCGCGATGCGGCTGCGCAGGTTGTTGAGCAGCAGCGTCTGCTGGGTTTCGGCAAGGCCGATTTCCCAGGGCGAACCGGCGTGGGTGAGCGAGGTGAGCGGAGACGCGCCGGTGCCGCCTTCGTAGCCCGAGATGGTGACGTGGTCCGCCTTGCACTTGGAAACGCCCGCCGCGACGGTGCCGACACCCACTTCGGAGACAAGCTTGACCGAGACGCGCGCCTTGCCGTTAACGTTCTTCAGGTCGTGGATCAGCTGCGCGAGATCCTCGATCGAATAGATATCGTGGTGCGGCGGCGGCGAGATGAGGCCGACGCCGGGCGTCGAGTGGCGCGTGCGGCCGATGACCTTGTCGACCTTGTCACCGGGGAGCTGGCCGCCTTCGCCGGGCTTGGCACCCTGGGCCATCTTGATCTGGATGTCATCGGCATTGACGAGGTATTCGGCGGTGACGCCAAAGCGGCCCGAGGCGACCTGCTTGATCGCCGAACGCATGGAATCACCGTTGGGCAGCGGCACGAAGCGGTCCGGCTCCTCACCGCCCTCGCCCGTGTTGGACTTGCCGCCGATGCGGTTCATCGCAACGGCGAGCGTGGTGTGCGCCTCGCGGCTGATCGAGCCGAACGACATGGCGCCAGTGGCGAAGCGCTTGACGATATCGCTCGCGGATTCGACTTCCTCGAGCGGCACGGGCGCGTTCGCCGGCTTGAATTCGAGCAGGCCGCGGATCGTCAGCATGCGCGCCGACTGATCGTTGATGGTCTGCGCGAATTCGCGGTACTTGTCAGGGATATTGCCGCGCACGGCGTGCTGAAGGGCGGCGACATTTTCGGCCGTCCACGCGTGTTCCTCGCCGCGCAGGCGCAGCTGGTACATGCCGCCAACGTCGAGCATCTTGCGGTAGACCGGGCTGTCCCCATAGGCGACCGCGTGGCGGCGCACGGTTTCTTCCGCGATTTCCTGCAGGCCGACGCCTTCGATGGTGGTGGCGGTGCCGGTGAAGTACTTGTCAATGAAGGCCGACGAAAGGCCGACCGCATCGAAGATCTGCGCGCCGCAATAGGACTGGTAGGTCGAGATGCCCATCTTGGACATGACCTTGAGGATGCCCTTGCCCACCGCCTTGATGTAGTTCTTCTCGACCTCGTAGGTCGAAAGCGGCAGTTCGCGGTTGACGCGGATCTCTTCCAGCGTCTCGAACGCGAGGTAGGGGTTGATCGCCTCGGCGCCGTAGCCTGCGAGGACGCAGAAGTGGTGCACTTCGCGCGCTTCGCCGCTTTCCACGACGAGGCCGGTCTGCATGCGCAGGCCCTGGCGGACGAGGTGGTGGTGGACGGCGGCGGTGGCGAGCAGCGCGGGCATCGCGATGCGGTTCGCATCCTGCGCGCGGTCTGACAGGATAAGGATGTTCTTGTCCGCGAGCACCGCTTCGGTGGCGGCCCAGCACATTTCCTTGATCGCCATTTCGAGGCCCGCAGCGCCCGTGCTGGCGTCCCAGGTCGTGTCGATCGTCTCGGTGCGGAAGGCGCCGTCGAGCGCAGCTTCGACCGAGCGGATCTTGGCGATATCGGCGTTCGTCAGGATCGGCTGATCGACTTCGAGGCGCTTGTGCGTGCCGGCATCATGGCCGAGCAGGTTGGGGCGCGGGCCGATCATCGAGACGAGGCTCATGACGAGCTCTTCACGGATCGGGTCGATCGGCGGGTTCGTTACCTGGGCGAAGTTCTGCTTGAAGTAGTCGAACAGCAGGCGCGAACGGTTCGAAAGGACCGCGATAGGCGTATCGGTGCCCATCGAACCGATCGGGTCATCGCCGGTGGCCGCCATCGGTTCGAGGAACTTGGCGATGTCTTCCTGCGTATAGCCGAAGGCCTGCTGGCGATCGAGCAAGGACGACGTCGGCTCGGGCAGCGCGGCTTCCTCGGGCTCGACTTCGGCGAGTTCCTTGAGCTTGTACTGCGCGGCGGCGAGCCATTCTTCGTAGGGCTCCTCGCTGGCGAGCTGGGCCTTGATTTCCTCGTCCTCGATGATGCGGCCCTGTTCGAGGTCGATCAGGAGCATGCGGCCCGGCTGGAGGCGCCACTTGCGCACGATGTCTTCCTCGCGGAACGGCAGCACGCCGCTTTCCGAGGCCATGCAGACGAGATCATCGCGCGTGATCGAGAAGCGCGCGGGGCGCAAGCCGTTGCGGTCCAGCGTCGCGCCGATCTGGCGGCCATCGGTGAAGGCAACGGCGGCGGGGCCGTCCCACGGCTCCATCAGCGCGGCGTGGTATTCATAGAAAGCGCGGCGCTTGGCATCCATCAGCGGATTGCCGGCCCAGGCTTCGGGGATGAGCATCATCACCGCGTGAGCGAGGCTGTAGCCGCCCGCGAGCAGCAGTTCGAGCGCGTTGTCGAGGCTGGCGGTATCCGATTGGCCGTGCGGGATCAGCGGCCACATCTTGTCGAGATCGGGGCCGAGCAGCTCCGATTCCATCGTGCGGCGGCGCGCGTTCATCCAGTTGACGTTGCCGCGCACGGTGTTGATTTCGCCGTTGTGGGCGATGAACCGGTAGGGGTGCGCCAGCTTCCAGCTGGGGAAAGTGTTGGTCGAGAAGCGCTGGTGAACGAGGCCGAGCGCCGAAACGCAGACCGGATCGCGCAAATCATCGTAGAACGAGCCGACCTGATCGGCGAGCAGCAGGCCCTTGTAGACCACGGTGCGCGACGAGAAGCTGGGCATGTAGAGCTGCGTGACGCCCGGCAGCCCATGCTTTTCGGCCATGGCGGCAAGCGGATTCTGCGTCTGCTTGCGGATCGCGAGCAGCTTTCGCTCGAACGCGTCCTGATCGGGGCAGTTCTCGCCGCGGCGGATAATGCACTGGCGCATGACCGGCATCTGCTCGATCACCGTCTTGCCGAGGCCATCGAGCCTGGTGGGCACATCGCGCCAGCCGATGAGGTGCTGGCCTTCCTTGGCGATGAACTTCTCGAACACTTCGATCACGAAATCGCGCGCGGGCTCGTCCTGCGGGAGGAAGCACATCGCGACGGCATAGTCGCCGGGTGCAGGCAGTTCCTTGCCTTCGCCTTCGGCCCAGCGGCGCAGCAGCGCATCGGGGATCTGGATCAGGATGCCGGCGCCATCGCCCAGCAGCGGATCCGCGCCGACCGCGCCGCGATGATCGAGATTGCGCAGAATTTCAAGCGCTTGTTCGATAATTCCGTGGCTTTTGATGCCTTTGATATGCGCGACGAAGCCGACGCCGCATGCGTCATGTTCGTTGCGCGGATCGTAAAGGCCCTGAACCTGCGGAAAACCCATCACTTATATCGCCCTGCACTCGGTCAAAATGACGTCGGTTGAAACGCCCAGCGCGAATCACGCTGCCCAAAGGACAACGAAAGTTGCGCGGAATCCCCCCATGACTGCAGGAATGTTATTTTGCAACTGCGCCGCGCGAATTGCCCGAACGGTCGTGCGCCGGTGCGGCGGGAAATACGGATGCATGGCGAAACGGCTCCCCGGCCAGGGGTAGCAGCCAGCCTTGCCGTAGCGTCAACCGCGCGCAGTCATCCGTTGCAGGGTGGCCAGCGCGGAGCGCAAAGCCTCGTCGGTTGCGAGTGGGGCCGGGCTGGCCAAGGGTGCAGGCCCGACCGGCGGCGCGAAGGCAGCGGCGGCGGGCGGCGCCGGCCGGAGCGGAACGACGGCTTCGGTGGGCGCGGGTGCGGCAAACAGGCCGGGGCGGCTGAACAATGGGGCTGTCGCGGCAGGGGCATTGGCCTCTCCGCCAAGATCACCGGCGGCCATCGCACCAAGCCGCCGCAGGATCCCCTCGCGCGCGGTGCCGATCGCGGGCACATCCGCAGCGAACGAGGCATCGGCGGCAGGGCCGGGCCGGTACTGCTGCGAGAAGGGGCCGGGGGCGAAATCGGGCTCGGCGGCCTCAACTTCTGCGGCAGGGGATGCGGCAATCGGCGGGGCGGGATCGATGGCAGGCTCGGCCTTGGCATCGACCACGGCCGCGTTCGATGCCTTTTGCGCGGCGATGGACAGCGCGAGGCGCTCGATCAGCTGGACAAGGCCGAGGCTTTCCAGCGGAGCGCCTGCGACGGGCGACCACGTGCCATCCGTAACATCAGGCAGGGCGGCGGCAAAGCCTGCAGGAAGCTGCGGGGTGGCAGCGATCAGCACGGGGGCTGCGGGCTGGCTTTCAAGTTCGGGCAGGGCTTCAGGTTCAGGGAGGGCTTCGGGCTCTGGCTGGACCGGAGCGACCTCTGCGCTGATCGCCTCCATTTGCGGCTCGGCAAATGCGGGCTCTTCCAGAGGCCCCGCCAGACCGAGCGCAGACGGATCGAGAGCGGACAGATCGAGCGGGCGGGCTGCACCGGCACCGCTCGGGGTGAATTCGGCGATCCACGGACCGGCATCGACCGCAAGTTCGCTGGCAGCAAGGCCGGGCTTGGAACGAAGCAACGGCGCATCAGGCTCGGGCGCGGCATCCTCGAAGAGCGGATCGGCGAAATTATCGGTCAGCACCAGCGGACGGGGCGGCGGCGCATCGGGGTGGGCATCGCGGGCGCGCACCTTGTAGAAATCTTCGGCTTCGGGTTCGCTGGCGGGAACAATCACTTCGACCGGGCGAGCATCCGCTGCGCCTTGCGGACGCAGCCGTAGCGCCAGCGCCAGGCCCAGCGCGGCTCCGAACCCGGCGAGGAGGAAAGCCAGCAGCAGATGCGCGGTAAAGCCAAGCGGCGGCGCGGCGGCAGGCACCAGCGCGGGAAGGCCGGTCTTGAGCACGATGGCTCCCAGCACGCTGCCGGGAATGGCAAGGCTGCCAAGGCCGAACAGCGCCGCGAACCACAGCGCGGCGAAAGCAGGGAACAGGCGATGCGCGGTAACCGGCACACCCGGGCGCTTGCGAGCGCGGGCGACGGCGCGGCGATCACCGCGCGGCGCTTTGGCCAGATCTTCCGGATGGGGCTTCCCCCAGTTCGTCGTGGCCCGAACTTTCTGGCGAAACGTACTCATGGCGCGTGTCAGACCCCGAACTGGGTGGAACGGTGATCCCGCAGGAGCCAGACCTTCAATCAGGCCGCAGCGCCGGGGATTGCTTGCGTTCGGGTTAACAGCGTTTGGTAAACGGAATCATAACGTGCCGCGTTGATCGACCAATCATGCGCACGTTCGACGAAAGCGCGGGCAACGGTGCGGCGGGCATCCCACATCGGCCGATCGCCCAGCAGGACGGCCATGGCATCGGCGAGGCCTGCAGGATCGTCAGGCGGGAACAAGGTGCCGGTCATCCCGTCTTCGATGAGTTCGCGGTGTCCGCCGACCGCACTTGCGGCGACGAGCTTGCCCTGCGCCATGGCTTCAAGCGGCTTCAGCGGCGTGACCAGCTCGGTCAGGCGCATAGCCTTGCGCGGATAGCAGACCACATCGACGAGCGCGTAGTAGCGATCGACTTCGTGATGCGGCACGCGGCCGATGAAATGGATCGCGTGCGCGGCGGGAGACGCGGCGGCCTGTGCGCGCAGCTGAGCCTCCGCCGGGCCGCCACCGACGAGGAGCAGGCGGGCATCGCCCTGGCGCGCGAGAATCATCGGCATCGCCGCGATGAGATCGTCCAGCCCTTCGTAGGGGTAGAAGCTGCCAAGGAAGCCGATCGCCGGCCCCTCACCCAGCCCGAGGCTGCGGGCAAATTCGGCATCGCGCGCCAGCGGCTGGCCGAACAGCGCAAGATCGACCCCGTTGGGCATGATCGAGATCTTGGCGGCGGGGAACCCGCGCGCGACGAGATCGCTGCGCAGGCCATCGCAGATCGTGACGACAGCATCAGCGCCGCGCACGACCCGGTCCTCAAGCGCACGGGAGAGCCGGTAGCGCAGCGAGCCTTCGCTGCCGGTGCCATTGCCGACCGCCGCGTCTTCCCAGAAGGCGCGAATCTCGTAAACGACCGGAATGCCGAGGCGGCGCCCGGCGCGGACTGCGGCGAGGCCGCCGAGCGCGGGCGAGTGGGCATGGAGCACGTCTGGTCGCCATACGCGGGTGACCTGCTCGATGCGCCGGGCGAGCGCGCCGATTTCCTGCCATTCGCTTAGTCCGGGCGGGCCGGACGGTTTGCCCGGCGTGCGATAGAACAGGAGGCCATCGTGCGCCTCGGGCTCCTCGCCCGTGGGCGCGGCGGTGTGGCGCTGGCCAGTGAGGCCACGCACTTCGTGCCCCAGCCCTTCCTGCGCCTTGAGGATGGCGCGCGTGCGGAAGGTGTAGCCGCTTTGCAGCGGGAGCGAATGATCGAGAATATGGAGCACCCGGGTCATGCCGATCGCCATGCCACGGCAGGACTTAACGCCGCGTCAACCGAGTTTGCCTAAACAGCAGGTCGAGACGGTTCGATCGAGGGCCGGAGACTGAGGCAGATGCCCGCATGATCGATATCTTCACCGTTGTGGTGCCGCACCTGCTGATGGCGATTGCCGTCTGGCGCCTGCTGCACAACGACGCGCTGGACAACGATCCGATCCTGCCGGCCCCCAACAGCGCGCTGGCACGCGGCAAGACGAAGGTGCCGATGCGCGGGCAGGACACGCCGGGTGCTTAACCTCTTCCTCACCGCCTTCGTCGCCGCATTTCTGGCTGCCGGGGTGCGGCGGCCGTTCCTGTTCGTGCTGGCCTTTGCCTATATCGACATCGTCGCGCCGCAGAAGGTGAGCTGGGGCTTCCTGCAGATGATCCCGATCAGCCTGATCGCGTTCGTGGGCGCGGTGACGAGCTGGGCGGTGGCGGAGAACAAGGACGGCATCCGCTTTTCGCCGCGCCAGTTCGTGCTGCTGCTGCTGCTGATCTACTGCGGCCTTACCACGCGCACGGCCGACTTTCCCGAAGACGCGCTCGAAAAGTGGACGTGGGTGTGGAAGGCGCTGGTCTTCGCGATGTTCCTGCCGCTGACCTTGCGCACCCGCCTGCGCATCGAGGCGTTCACCCTGATCATGGTGCTTTCGGTTGGCGTTATCGTCATCGGCGGGGGGATCAAGACGCTGGCGGGCGGCGGCGGCTATGGCGAACTCAAGCTGCTCGTGAACGACAACACCGGGCTTTACGAAGGCTCGATCATCTCGACCGTGGCGGTCTGCGTGATGCCGCTGGCGCTGTGGCTGGCGCGCTATGGCACGATCTTCAAGCCGGGCTGGCTGGTGTGGCTGTTCGCGCTGGGCATCTGCTTTTCCTGCCTGCTCATGCCGGTTGGAACGCAGGCGCGCACCGGGCTGATCTGCGTGGCAGTGCTTGGCCTGATGATGCTGCGCTCGGTCAAGCGGCCGATGCTCTATATCGGCGCGATGACCGGGCTGGCGCTGATCGCGATCCCGCTGCTGCCGCAGAGCTTTACCGAGCGGATGAACACGATCCGCAACCACCAGTCCGACCAATCCGCCTCGACCCGCGTGGCGGTGTGGAAGTGGACGATCGAATACGCCAAGACGCACCCGTTCGGCGGCGGCTTTGAAGCCTATCGCCAGAATGTCCTCTCCTACGACACGGTACAGGCCGAAAACGCGGGCGACAACAACACCGCGATCGAGACCCAGCGGATCGAGGAGCGCGGCCGCGCCTATCATTCGAGCTATTTCGAGATGCTGGGCGAGCAGGGCTATCCCGGCCTTGCGCTGTGGCTGCTGCTGCACATCCTGGGCGTGGTCCACATGGAAGTGATCCGGCGAAGTTACGCGAAGGACAAGTCTCAGGAACTGGGCTGGGTGACGCCGCTGGCCGACGCCTTGCAGCAAGCGCAGATCGTCTACCTGTTCGGCGGGGCCTTCGTGGGGATCGCGTTCCAGCCGTTCTGCTACATGCTGGTGGGGCTGCAATGCGGGCTTTCGGCCTATATCGGCCGGGTCAAGCGCGCTGCCCCCAAGCCCTTCCGGGCAGCCCGCAAGACCGCCGAGCCCCGGCCCGCCTCCGCCTGACCACCTGTTGCGCGCCGCCACGTTTGCCGCCAAGAGAGGACGCAAACGAGAGGAGAGCACGCATGAAGACGATGGCACCGGGCGCAATCAAGGAGCTGGTCGGCCAGGTGGTGGGCACTTCGGCATGGGTCGAAGTGACGCAGGAGCGGATCAACAAGTTCGCCGAGGCGACCGGCGATTTCCAGTTCATCCATATCGACGAGGAAAAGGCCAAGCTCACCCCCTTCGGCGGGACGATCGCGCATGGGTTCCTCACGCTCTCGCTGGTCCCGCTGCTGACGGCGGAAAGCGATTGCCCGCGCCCCGAAGGCGTGAAAATGGGCGTCAACTACGGCGGCAACAAGACGCGCTTCCTCGCCCCCGTCCGATCCGGCAAGCGCGTGCGCGGCGTGTTCAAGCTGCTGGAACTGGAGGAAAAGCGCCCCGGCCAGTGGCAGCAGACGATGGAAACCACCGTCGAGATCGAAGGCGAGGACAAGCCCGCGCTGATTACCGAGTGGATTTCGCAGTTTTTTGTTTGAGGCGTTGAGGTTGGGCGGCGGGGAGAGGATTGGGTCGGCCGCTTGCGCCAATTGTCGGCCCGCACAACCCACTGTCTCGTGTCCGAGGCCACACATCTGGTCAGTCGAAGAAGTGCGGCATCGATTGAGACGTTAGCTGCCTGACCACCTCAGAAGTGGTGGCCGAATTAAGTGGAGATCAACCGATATGGGCGGGCGGTTCCCAGTTCCAACCCGCCCGCTCTCAGCTATAGTGGCGCAATGCCGCTCCAATTGTCCGAAACCATTTTCGAGAATGATCTGGACGCGCTGCTCCGGTTCCAAGATATTCTTCTCAAAGCGGCAGAGGGCGCTCGTGACGCTGAATTGAGCCAAGAGTTCGAGGTCTTGCGCAAGATGATGCTTGCAGACCCGACCTACGAAAAGGTCGTCCCGCCTTTCGTCCGCCGTCATCGTGATTTGGGTAGTTTGTGGCCTGCCTTCAAAAGTTTCTCGCCCCAATGGGAGCCGAGGCGCGCCGAGGTGCGAAAGCAATTCGAACCAGCGCTAGAGCGTGATCTTCTTTAAGTGAATCGATTGGGGATTCACGCGGCGAGATT
>CAZQEH010000010.1:0-60079 GCA_964592205.1 uncultured Novosphingobium sp. | reverse complement strand
CCCTCCTTAATTAACAACCTCAAATCTGTGCCATTGGCGCTGACGGCGGACAGCCTGCTCTGCGGCCCGGTCAGTTCTTTGGTACGCTGAAGCTTCCGCTGACCCGACCGCTCGACTGTGAAGCCGGAGCCTGTCCCGGCGCGGTGACCGGGCGCCCGCTTGCGCGTCCGTCAATATTGGAGATGCCGGTGGTGAGATCGATCACCAGCCGACCGCCATTCAACGTATCGTTGCCGCGCCGCAGTGCGACGTTGCCAACCATCGTGATGATCTTGCGGTCGAAATCATAGACCGCAGCATCGCCGGTCGCCCGTTCGTTGCCGCGGGTCACCACCACGCCGCCGGTCGCGTCGATCCGCTGGATCTGCAATGTTCCGACATCCGTGTAGGCCAACGTGGTGCGCGCCGCACGCAGCGTCAGATCGGCCTGCGTAATCTCGACATTGCCGGACAGGACCGCCCGATTCTGCTTGTCCATCAGCTCGATGCGGTCAGCGCCGAAGTTCACCGGCGCTTTGCTGTTGTGCGCCGCGATGGCCTGCGCGCCGAGATGCTGCGCACCAGCCACCAGCGCAGCGCTTGCAGCAAAGCCGATCGCAAAGGATCGCATGGGCCGTGCGGCCTTCAAGGCTTCGATCAGCGTGGTCATTCCATTGCCTTCAGGGCATCTTCAGCTTGCCGGGTTCCATCGTCAGGCGGGCGTGACCATCAAGCGTGATCGTCCGCGCTTCGAGGTCTGCGCTTATCCTGTCGGCGGAGAAAGTACCAGCCGGAATGCGCCCCTCGGCCCGGCCCTGACTGATTAGAAGTCGCTTGCCGATGTCGATATCGGCACCGCCGGTGACCATCCGGTAGCCGTCGGACGTCTCGAAGTTCACCGGAGTCGGCACGTCGATCTTCTGCTTGGCAAAATCATAGACCCCGGCCCCCGTTGTCAGGCTGGCGGGCCCGTCGTTGAGCATCACCCGCGCCGTGATGTCGCGCATGTCGACCTCGTCGCGCATCTCGGAGTGCTGCACCGCACTTCCCGCCGTGACCGAGAAGTTCCGTCCGGAATCATCCTGCCCGCGGTACATGGCGCTCACCACGCGCAGACGGTCACTCACCATCGCCACCTTGTTGCGATCAAGGAGAAAGCTGATGTCCCCGCGCGGCGAGAATGGTGCAATCACGAGCACCGCAAGCAGTGCACCGATCAGCGCAGGCAAGCCGACCGCGACAATCCGCACCATGCGGTCATGGAAGCCGCCGGGCGCAGCAAACTGCTGGCGGCGCCCGCGCAGGTTGTCGGCCTTGACCGTCATGCAAGTGCGTTCCCGGAAACCGTCACGCCGCTAGCTCATTCGTGGCTGAAGATGTCGCGGTCCGCCCAGCCGGCAACATCCAGCAGCGCACGCGTGGGCAGGAAATCGAAGCAGGCCTGAGCCATGTCGGTGCGCCCTTCACGTGCCAGGCGCTCAACGAAAATGCCGTGCATCGCATGGAGATAGCGCACGTCAGACGCCGCGTACTCCTGCTGCGCATCGCTCAACGCCGGTGCGCCCCAATCACTCGATTGCTGCTGCTTTGAAATTTCCTTGCCCAGCAGTTCGCGGACAAGTTCCTTCAGCCCGTGGCGATCCGTGTAGGTCCGCACCAGCTTGGAGGCGATCTTGGTGCAGAACGCCGGAGCCGCCATCACCTTCAGGTAATAGTGGATCGCGGCAAGATCGAAGCGCGCAAAATGGAACAGCTTCAGGCGCGCCGGATCCGCGAGCACGGCGCGCAGGTTGGGCGCGGCATAATCGCTGCCAACTGCAAAGCGCACCAGATGCTCGTCACCCGAACCATCCGAAATCTGCAACAGGCAGAGCCGATCACGCGTGGTAATCAGCCCCATGGTTTCGGTATCCACCGCAACCGGACCCGGCGCGAGCACGCCCTCGGGCAGGTCTTCTTCATGAAGGTAAACAGCCATCCGTCCCGCTTAGGCCTTCGGGACGGTGGCGGCAAGCGGCGGAATCGGTCCGGTGGGGCGCGTTACATCCGTCCGACGCTACTATAGTGCCATCCGGCGGCACGCACCTCGTCCGGGTTGTAGACGTTGCGCAGATCGACCAGCACGCGGTTGTTCACCAACTGGCCGACCCGCTCAAGATCAATGCCGCGGAACGCGTCCCATTCGGTCACGAGGACGACGGCATCCGCCCCGGTCACGGCTTCGTAGGCATTCTTGACCATGGTGACTTCGGGCATCAGCGGAGCCGCCGCTTCCATGCCTTCCGGATCATAAGCCACGATCTGCGCACCGGAATCGAGCAAAGCCTGCACGATCGCGATCGAAGGCGCGTCGCGCATGTCGTCGGTGTTGGGCTTGAACGTCAGCCCAAGCAGCGCGATCCGCTGGCCGCGTCCATCGCCGACCCCGGCTTCCGCAATCGCGTCGATAACCTTACGGCCCATGGCGCGCTTGCGGCTGTCGTTGACGCGAACGACCGCCTCGACGATTCGTACCGGGCTTGCATAGTCTTCGGCGGTCTTGAGCAGGGCGAGCGTGTCCTTGGGGAAACAACTGCCGCCATAACCAGGACCGGCGTGGAGGAACTTCGAACCGATGCGGTTGTCGAGCCCGATGCCCCGCGCCACGTCCTGCACGTTGGCGCCGACCTTTTCGCACAGGTCCGCCATCTCGTTGATGAAGGTGATCTTGGTCGCAAGGAATGCATTCGCCGCATACTTGATGAGTTCCGAGCTGCGACGGCCGGTAAACAGGAGCGGCGCCCTGTTCAGGAACAGTGGGCGATAGACTTCGCTCATCACGCCACGCTCCCATTCCCCCTCGGCACCGACGACTATACGGTCAGGATGCTTGAAATCGCCAATCGCAGCGCCCTCGCGCAGGAATTCAGGATTGGAGACCACCGCAAACTGCACGTTCGGCGCGCGTTCACGGATGATGCGCTCAACCTCGTCACCGGTGCCGACCGGCACGGTCGACTTGGTCACGATCACGGCGGGGTTGGGCAGATTGTCGGCGATTTCATGGGCGACAGCATAGACGTAGGACAAGTCTGCATGGCCATCGCCGCGCCGCGAAGGTGTGCCAACTGCGATGAAGATGGCCTGCGCCCCGGCGATGGACGCCGCCAGATCGGTCGAGAACGACATGCGCCCGCTGCGGACGTTGGTCGCAACGAGTTCGGCCAGGCCCGGTTCGTAGATCGGCATGATCCCGGCGTGCAGGCGCTCAATCTTGCTGGCGTCCTTGTCGATGCAGACGACATCATGGCCGAAATCAGCAAAGCAGGCACCGGAAACGAGCCCGACATAGCCGGAGCCCACCATTGCGATCTTCATAGCGAAATCCCCACGCGCACAGCCAAAGATACTTAGCGGCGGATAGCAAGTGGAACCGTCTCGATGCAAATGGTATTCCCGCACTGCAGCAAAACGTCTAGGTCCGGCCCGTGACCACATCCGCCGCAATCCCCGAATCCTGGCGTCCGGCGCTGGAAAGCGTGCTGATGAGCCGCCCTCTGCGCGCGCTGGGCGGTTTTCTTCGGGCAGAGGAAGCCGCCGGCAGATCGATTCTCCCTCCTGCAGGCTCACGTCTTGCTGCGCTTGCGTTGACGTCGCTGCCCGCGGTCCGCGTCGTGATTCTAGGCCAGGATCCCTACCATGGCCCGGAACAGGCCCACGGACTTGCGTTCTCCGTGCGCCGCGGCGTTCCCGTGCCGCCAAGCCTCAACAACATCTTCAAGGAGCAGGAAGCCGATCTCGGCCTGCCCCGCCCTGCGCATGGCCATCTCGAAAGCTGGGCACGAAGCGGCGTCCTGCTCCTCAACACGGTGCTGACGGTCGAAGCCGGCCAAGCCGGGTCGCACCAGGGCAAGGGTTGGGAGCTGTTCACCGATGCCGCAATCCGCGCGGTGGCGGAGCGCAATACACCGTGTGCCTACTTGCTCTGGGGCAGCCATGCCCGTGCCAAGGCACTTCTGATCCGCGAAGCCAGCGCCGGCCCGCACCTCATCCTCGAAGCCCCGCACCCGAGCCCGCTTTCGGCGCACCGCGGCTTCCTCGGCTGCCGGCATTTCAGCCGGGCGAACGCGTTTCTGATGGAACAGGGCGCCGATGCGATCGACTGGCAGCTGCCCGCCTGAGTTTACGTCCTAGAGCCACCCGATCCGCCTGAAGCGCCACAGCAGGCCGCCACAGATCACGATGATCAGCGCCCACACCATCGCATAGCCCCAGCGCCAATGGAGTTCGGGGAGGTAATCGAAGTTCATGCCATAAATCCCGGCGATCGCCGTCGGCACCGCCAGAATCGCAGCCCAGGCGGCAAGCTGGCGAGTGATCACCCCCTGCCGGTGCTGTTCAAGCATGCCCGCCGTCTCGACCGTGGCGGCGAGTGTTTCCTTGAGGCCCTGCATCCGCGCCATCGCGCGCCGCACATGATCCAGCACATCGCGAAACCAGATACGCGCCGAAGGATCGATCACTGGGAGATCCGCTTCGGCAAGGCGCAGCGTCAGTTCCTCCATCGGCCCGATGATTCGCTCGAACCGCCTCAGTTCGCAGCGCAGGCGGAAAATGCGGCGGATCGTTGTGGGATCGGGAAACTGGTCGACCGCCGCTTCCTCGATGCTGTGCGCCACGTCCTCGAAGCGGTCGGAAATCGGCAGATAGCCATCGACGATGAAATCGAGCACCGCATGGAGGACGTAGTCCGCCCCTTCGGCAAGATGATCGCTGTCTGCCTCCAGCGCACGGCGCAGATCGGCATGGGCACGCGCGGAGCCCATCCGCACTGTCACGATGAACTGCGGACCAAGGAACACCGCCGTCTGGCCATATGTGATCGAATCCTCAGCCGCCCCCATCATCGCGGTGCGCGCCACCACGAAGAGCTGCTGACCATAGATGTCGACCTTGGGCAGCTGGCGCGGATTGAGCGCATCTTCGACCGCCAGCGGATGCAGCCCGAACTGGCGGGCAACACGGTCCATTTCCTCGGCGGTCGGATCGCACAGGCCAATCCAGTCGAAGCAACCGCGTGGCAGGGCGTCATGGTGCACGGGCACGCCCGTCACGGCCAGATCGCCGGGGTGGGCTTTCCCTTCGGTATAGCGGCGGGCGGCGATGATCGGCATGGCATCCCTTCTGTCGTCCCGCCCGGCAAAGCGCAATCACCAGCGTTTAATCGCCCGTTGAAACACTCTGGCAATCATTCCTCCGGCTGCTATCATGCATGTCAATAACAGCGGAGGACAGCATGGGTTTCGAGGACACGCGGCGCGCCGGTCAGCCGGACATCGACGTCGCGATCATCGGCGCGGGGCTTTCCGGGATTGGCATGGCCGCGCACATGCAAATGCTCTGTCCTGATCGCAGCTACGCTCTGTTCGAACGCCGCCCGCAGCTTGGCGGCACCTGGGACTTGTTCCGCTACCCCGGCGTCCGCTCGGACAGCGACATGCACACGCTGGGCTTCATCTTCGAGCCGTGGAAGCACGAGAAATCGATCGCTGATGGCCCATCCATCCTCGAATACCTCAATCGCATCGTCGATGAGCGCCACATCCGCGAACACATCCGCTTCGATACCAAGGTCGTCTCGGCCAACTGGGAGAGCGCGAACGCCTGGTGGGTGATCACCACCGAAGCAGCCGACGGCCAACGCAGCCGCACCACCGCACGGTTTCTATACCTCGGCTCGGGCTACTACGATTACGACACGCCCTACGATCCCGCGATCCCGGGGCGTGAGGACTTTGCCGGTACGATCATCCACCCGCAGTTCTGGCCGGAGGATTCCGACTACACCGGCAAGCGCGTCGTCGTGATCGGCTCGGGCGCAACGGCCGTCACCATCGTGCCGGCGATGGCAAAGCAGGCCGCACACGTCACCATGCTCCAGCGCACGCCGACCTGGTATGCCATCCGGCCCGCGCGCGATGCGATTGCCAACACGCTGCGCAAGTTCCTGCCCGAAAAGCTCGCCTACCGGATCACGCGTTTCAAGAACGTCACGATGCAGAACATCGTGTTCAAGCGGGCGCGGAACGAGCCGCAGAAGGTCAAGGACTTCCTGACCAAGAAGCTGCAGGAAGCGCTCGGCCCCAAGTACGATCCCGCCAACTTCACGCCGCCCTACAATCCGTGGGAACAGCGCCTGTGCCTCGTGCCCGATGGCGACCTGTTCCATGCGATCAAGGCCGGGAAGGCCGAGATCGTCACCGACCATATCGAGCGCATCGACGCAGCCGGCATCCAGCTCAAGTCTGGCAAGCGGCTCGATTGCGACGTGATCGTCACCGCCACCGGCCTCGCGCTCGCCATGGCAGGCAAGATCGCGCTCGGCATGGATGGCCAGCCGGTGCGGATGAACGAGCGCTGGTACTACAAGGGCTGCATGTATTCGAACCTGCCCAACCTCGCGCAGGTCTTCGGCTACCTCAACGCATCATGGACGCTGCGCGCGGACATCGATGCGGACTTCGTGTGCCGCCTGCTCAACCACATGAAGAAAGTCGGCGCCGATAGCGCGACCCCGGTGCTCACCGACGAAAGCACGCTCGAGGCAGACACTCCGCTCGATCTCTCCTCAGGCTATATCCAGCGCGGCCTGGCGATCCAGCCGAAGAACGCCACGGAAATGCCGTGGCGGCTCAACCAGGACTATGTCTGGGACCGCAAGTACATGAAGGAAAGCCCGCTCGACGACGGGATCATGCACTTCGGCAAGGCGACCGGCGCGCAGGCGGCGAAGGCCGGGGAAGTGGTCGAACCGGCGGAGTAGGAAGCCGGGCAAGTTGACACAGTTGACACGGTCCAGAGAGATAATTGTCACCCCCCGCTTTCGGGGTACATCATGCTGATTTTAAATATTTTTTATCAAAACCCCGTCCAACAAGCGCGCAGGAATAACAGACACGCGCGTCAGTTATTCCTGCGGTGGACACGCAGGGGCGTCTCCCGACCATGATGGTGACGGGACGGGCGGGCCGACTGCGGCCCTGAACGGATCCACGGTTCAAGGAACGGCCGCAATCATGCGCTCGGCGGGGCGGTGTAGGAAAGGTGTTTGTGCCCCCGGAAGCCTTGCTGTGCGGCGCCATGCCAGGGAACCGCAGGCCCGGACCAGACGGCAATCTGCCTGATCGCTGCTATTCCGAAAATAGCCAGCCGAGCTTGCGGGCAGCCAGGACTGTGCGATCCTTCGGCTTCGTCGCCATCGCTTGCAGGAGTGTGGCGCGCAGGTCCTTGGTGGCCGGCAACGGCACGGCCCATTCCAGAATCTCATAGCTTTCCGGTTTTGCGGGTGCTTCGTGGCCCTTTGGCACCCACCCGTACAACTGATAGCTGCGGTACTTGAGCAACTGGCGGATTTCGGGGTTGGTGTCCGTCAGCTTGGCGATGAAAGCCGGGGTCATGCAGATGTTCTGCAGCGCTGTATAGGCGTCGGGATCGGAGCTGGAAGCATAGACATGGTTGAACTGCGTATCGGTTCCGCGCCGCGACAGGCTATTGGCCCAGAGGAAGGCATCCTTGGGGCTCTTGTTATCGTCTAGCAGAACCTGCCGCCCTTCATGCTCGGCATATTCGCCGACACGTTTCTGGTTGCGGATGGTTGGAAACAGCGCCTGCCCTGCAGTTTGCCGGACCGTTTCGGGATGCGAAAACAGGGTGAGCGAGGCCACCGCTTGCGCAGGCGTGCGATACTGCGATGAGGCAATCAGGGCCTCGAAGGCGAGCTGGCCGTCAAGCCCGAAATCGGAGAGCGTTTTTGCTCCTGCGCGCGGCTCTCGTCTGGTCTTTGGCTCGGTCCTGGGTCTATTCGGCTCAACTACGTTGCTGAAGCCAGAGCTTTCCCTGTACCGTTTGTACCAGAGCACAGAGCTTTTGTAGGATGCAAGATTGTTGCGCTTGTTTCCTTTGAAAGGGATTTTCGACGGATTTGGCCGGTCCTGCCGCGCGGCTTCTGTTGTATAGGTCAGTAGTCCAATCAGTGCGGATAGCCCATCGCGAGCGAAATGCTCGTCCAAAGAACCGTAGTATTCTTCCACACGAGCAACCCGATACATTTGTGCGGTAATGGTGCCCCGGTCATATCCTTCGCGTCTGAGCCAATCACCAAAGGCCGTGTCCATGCGCCGCTTCTCCACGTGCTCCGCGATCACATAAGGGTTATCGTCTTCGGCCACCAGTTAGCTCGAAGTAAGGTTGGTGCCGGGATGCAAGGGCGGTGGTCATTGCCCGCCGGAGGCATTCATTCTCAAGCCTTGGTTGAGGCTGAAAGCCACCACCCCCGCCCCCCTCCGCTGAAGAGGAGAGGGCTTTGATCTCCCCTCCCCGCAAACCCCCATTGCACGCCATCCCGTTTGCGCTATCGCTCTCGCGCATGACCCAAACTGCACGCATCTGGACCGCCGCGCTGATTGTCGTGGGCGATGAGATCCTTTCTGGCCGCACGCATGACAAGAACATCGCGCAAGTGGCGACGTGGCTGGGGGTGCAGGGCATCCGGCTGCGCGAAGTGCGCGTGGTGCCCGATGACATGGCCGCGATCATCGAGGCGGTAAATGCGCTGCGGGCGCGCAATGACTACCTGTTCACCACGGGCGGGATCGGGCCGACGCATGATGACATTACGGTGGACGCGGTGGCCGAGGCGCTGGGCGTGGCGGTGGTGATCCATCCGGCAGCCGAGGCGATGCTCACGCGCTATTACGAAACGCGCGGCGGGATCAATCCGGCGCGGCTGCGCATGGCGCGGGTGCCGGAAGGTGCGGACCTGATCCCCAACCGGCTTTCCGGCGCGCCGGGGATCAAGGTGGGCAACGTGTTCCTGATGGCGGGCGTGCCGGGGATCACCGCGCAGATGCTCGACGGGCTGACAGGCACGCTGGAAGGCGGCCTGCCGCTGCTTTCGGTGACGGTCGGCTGCTGGGTGGCGGAAAGCGAAGTGGCGGACCTGCTGCGCGAGACCGAGAAGGCGCACGAAGGCTGCCAGATCGGCAGCTACCCCTTCTTCCGCGAAGGCAAGGTGGGCGCGAATTTTGTCATTCGCTCGACCGACCAGGCGGTGCTCGATGCCGTTTCCAGCGTGCTGATAGACGGGCTGGCCGCGCTGGGGCGCGACGCGGTGGCGGGGGGCATCTGATCCTGCGGTTTGCGGCAGCAGCGAGCCTCGCCATCACGCTGGCTGGCTGCACGCCGATTCTATCGCGGTTCGAACACACTTTGGCCGCGAACGACAGCGCCACGGCGGCCTTGCAGCAATGGTGCGCGGCGCGGGGAATCGCCGAACCGGCGCAGATCACGGCCGATACGGACCGCAGCGAAAGACAAGCCCCCTCCCCCGCCACACGCGCGGCGCTGGGCGTGGGTGGAGATGAGCCGGTGGCCTTCCGCCATGTCCGCCTGCGCTGCGGCGATACGGTACTTTCCGATGCGAAGAACTGGTATGTGCCCGCGCGCCTGACCTCGGCGATGAACGCCGCGCTGGAAACGACGCAGGTGCCGTTCGGCGCGGTGGTGCGGCCGCTTGGCTTCCACCGCGAACGGCTGGAGAGCCGCCGGGGCCGCATGGCGGAGTGCCCGGCGGGGACGCTGCTTTCGCAGCGCGCGGTGCTGCGGCTGCCGGACAGGCGCGCGATCAGTCTGGTGGTGGAGTGCTATACGCAGGCGAACCTTTTCCCCGGAACCCGTTGACCACCAACGAAAGGGCCGGGAAGGTTTCCCCTCCCGGCCCTTTCGTCTGTCAGCCGTCAGGCAGGATCAGCCGCCGTGGACTTCCGCCACGTCAACCTTGAGGCCGGGGCCCATCGACGAGGAGAGGCCGACCTTGCGCAGGTACTTGCCCTTGGCGCCGGCGGGCTTCGCCTTGATGATCGCATCGACGAAGGCATCGAAATTGGCGCGCAGCGCCTCGTTCGAGAAGCTCATCTTGCCGATGCCGCCATGGATGATGCCGGCCTTTTCGACGCGGAACTCGATCTGGCCGGCCTTCGCCGCCTTGACCGCATCCGCGACGTTCGGCGTGACAGTGCCGAGCTTCGGGTTCGGCATCAGGCCCTTGGGACCGAGCACCTTGCCGAGGCGGCCGACGATGCCCATCATGTCGGGCGTCGCGATCACGCGGCCATAGTCGAGGTTGCCGTTCTGCATGTCCTCGAGGAGGTCTTCCGCACCGACGCGGTCAGCACCGGCAGCAAGTGCCGCTTCGGCCTTGTCACCGCGCGCGAACACGGCGACCTTGACGTCCTTGCCGGTACCCGAAGGGAGCGTGACCATGCCGCGGACCATCTGGTCAGCGTGGCGCGGATCGACGCCGAGGTTGAGCGCGACTTCGATGGATTCATCGAACTTGGTGCGCTTCAGGTCCTTCAGGAGCTGGATCGCCTCATCGACGCCGTAGAGCTTCTGGTTGTCGCCCAGCTTTTCCGCCAGGGCCTTCTTGTTCTTGGTCATCTTCATCGGATCAGCCCTCCACCTGCAGGCCCATGGCGCGCGCCGAGCCTTCGATGATCTTGATCGCCGCGTCTTCGTCGTTGGCGTTCAGATCTTTCATCTTGAGCGCAGCGACTTCAGCGAGCTGGGCGCGGGTGATCTTTCCTGCAGAGACCTTGCCGGGCTCCTTGGAGCCGGACTTCAGGCCGAGCACCTTCTTGATGAGGAAGGTAGCCGGGGGAGTCTTCGTGACGAAAGTGAACGATTTGTCCGAATAGACCGTGATGATCGTGGGCAGCGGAGTGCCCTTCTCGACTTCCTGGGTCGCCGCGTTGAATTCCTTGCAGAAACCCATGATGTTGACACCGCGCTGACCGAGCGCGGGCCCGATCGGCGGCGAGGGCTTCGCTTCACCAGCTGCAACCTGCAGCTTGATGTAACCATCAATTTTCTTGGCCACGATCGGCCTCCTTTCGTCCTGTTGGAGCCCGCCCAGAAACTATGGCAGCCCCGCAGAGTGAGCGGTCAGACAGGTGGCAGGCACCCTCCCGCACGGAATCAGGCAGGGCAGGCCCCACCGGAAGTGGCGGCGCATAGCGGGGGAGCAGCAGTTTGGCAATGGGGCGCACGCCGCATCCGCCGCGAGGCCGCACATTCATATCGGGCTGACCAGTCGTTGCGCTTTGGCCCCGTTCGGTTATCCCTCGGGCGTTCAGTCGTTTTCGGGGCTTACCTTGCACAGAAAATTAATCGGCGCAGTCCTCGTCTCGGCGCTTGCCTCCACCGCCGCGCATGCGGCCGACAAAGTGCTCATCGCGCCTGTCCCCGGGTGGGTGACCCAAGCCCCGCCCGTGCTCAAGGCAGAGAGCGCAGTGCGCTTTGACGAGCAGGTGCAGGTCGATGGCGATACCACCACCGTCTACATCGATACGATGCGGCAAGCCTCCAGCCCCGAAGCGCTGCTGCAGATGGGCACGCTCACGCTGGGCTGGCAGCCCGACCATGGCGACCTGACGCTGCACAAGCTGGAGATCATTCGCGGGGATCAGGTGATCGACGCGCTGGGCAAAGGCGAGGGCATCTCGGTGATCCAGCGCGAAGCGGGGCTCGAGCGGCTGATGGTCGATGGCCAGCTCACCGCGGTCAAGCACATCGAAGGCCTGCGCGTGGGCGATGTGTTGCGGATGGCGTTCAGCCTTTCGGAGCGCGACAGCGCGCTGGCGGGGCATGTGCAGGATGGGCTGGTGCTGCTGCCCGCGCCGCTCAAGGTGGGCTTCGGCCGCGCGCGGCTGGTGTGGCGCACGGCCAGCCCTCTGACAGTGAAATCACTCGCGCCCGGGGTCGTGCCGGTGCCCAGGCCCGTTGACGGTACATGGACCGAGATCGTGGTGCCGCTCCCCGTGGCGAAGCTGCCCGACGTGCCCAAGAACGCGCCCAGCCGGTTCACCCCGCAGCCCCTGCTGCAGTTCTCCAGTTTCCCGGACTGGGCCTCGGTCGCCAAGGTCATGGCGCCGCTCTACACGGTGAAGGACACGATTCCCGCAAGTTCGGATCTTGCCGCGCGGGTCGATGCGATTGCCGCGCGTTCGCCAGATCCGGTTCGGCGCATGGCCGACGCGCTGCAGCTGGTGCAGGACGAAGTGCGCTACGAGCTTATCGCGATGGGCAACGGCAACTATGTTCCGCAGGCACCTGCGGATACCTGGGCCAAGCGCTATGGCGATTGCAAGGCCAAGACCCGGCTCCTGCTGGCGGTGCTCGACCGGCTGGGGATCAAGGCCGAGCCGGTGATGGCGAGCAGCAAGCGCGGCGATGCCGTTGCCGACATGGTGCCCTCGGCGCTCGCGTTCGATCATGTCTTCGTCCACGCGCAAGTGGGCGGAGAAGATTTCTGGCTCGACGGCACGATGCTCGGCTCGCGCCTTGCCGATATCCGCGATGTTCCGCGCTATGGTACGGTGCTGCCGATGGGCGGCACGATCGAGAGCAGCAAGCCGGCGCTGCTCACCCTGCCGCTGCGCGCGCATGCCCGGCCCGATATCGAGGCGGACGTCACCTACGACATGACCGCCGGGCCGCACCTCGCCACGCCCTATCACATGACGTTGCGCTACAACGGCACGTATGCCGCGTCCTACAAGGTCGATCCGGGCCCGAGCTACGACGAGAAGCTGACGGGCTTTGCCGAAAAGGCAGCCAGCAACTGGGTCGGCAATACCTTTGTCGGCAAGGCTCGCTCTGCGTGGGATGCCGCGACGTCGGTGTGGACTCTGGAATTCGACGGCATTGCCTATCCCGACTGGAAGTACCGTGACGGGCACTATGCGCTCGCCGTGCCGCCCGGGCTCAAGGTAAGCTATGACGCTCCGCGAGACCGCGCCGCGTGGCGGTCGATCCCCGCGCTGATCAGCGAGCCATGGCATGCGCGGCTCCACACGAGCTGGCGCCTGCCCGACGAGGGCAAGGGCGTGACGCTGACCAGTTCCGATGCCGCCAGCCTCGATCTTGCCGCAGTCAACTGGCAGCGGCGGATCGTGCTTTCTGGCGGCGAGCTTGCCGAAGACATCGTCTCGCGTGAAAGCGGCGCCGAAATCGCGTCTGACAAGGCCAGCAGCACAGCCAAGGCAATTTCCGACGCGATGGACCGCACGGCCCGGCTCTCGCTCGATCCTGCCTATCCCAAGTGGTGGGACGATGTGGCGCGGCGCAAGGGCAGCCCGGCGCTCGCCAAGGCCCGCGCGATCTTCGACACGCGCATTGCCGACAAGGCTGACGACGCCAGCCGCCTGACCGACCGCGCGTGGTTCGAACGCACGCTGTTCAACTGGGCCGCGGCCGAAGCGGACTACACCCGTGCGATAGCGCTGGACGCTTCGGCTGACCGCTACCTCAAGCGTTCGGCACTACGCAGCAAGGTGGGCGACCGCGCTGGCTCGCTGGCCGACGCGCAGGCGGCCTACGACCTCGAACAGGGCAATGCGGACGCCCGCAGCACGCTCTCCTACGAACTGATCGAGGCGGGCAAGGCAGACGAAGGGCTCGACCTGCTACCCACCGATCTCGACATCGCGACCGACGACGGGCTTTCCAACTTCCTCGAGAGAGTCGACCGGCTCGAACAGGCCGACCGGCATGACGAGGCGCTTGCCATGCTCGATGAGGCGCTGGAGAAGCGCGGCTCATCGGCCAAGCTGCGCAACGCGCGCTGCTGGTACCTCGCCCTGCGCAACACCGCGCTCGATACCGCGCTGACCGATTGCAACAAGGCGATCGAGCTGGAAGCGGACCCGGCAATGTACATGGACAGCCGCGCGCTGGTCCACTTCCGCGCCGGCCGCCTGAAGGAAGCCATGGCGGACTACGAAGCCGCGCTGGCGGCAGAACCGGAGCAGACGGCCTCGCTGTTCATGGCCGGGATCGTGGCGGACCGCATGGGCGACAAGGCCAAGGCGGCGGCATTCAGCAAGGCAGCGAAGACGGTGTACCCGGATATCGGGCATTTTTACGCGCATTTCGGGATCAAGCCGTGAGGGGGAGATTGCTGCAGCCGCCGTGGCAGCTAGCTCGTTGCAGACAATTGGATTCGGAAAGAACCTTCCCGCAAAGTTTAGCTTAGCAACAGCTGTTCTCGTCGTTGGAGCGGTGCTGCCAAACGGCTGCATGGCAAAGGAACGCATATGCTTTTTCAGGGATGAAGAACCTGGATTTGCCAACGTCGTTCCAGTTTCGCTTCGAATTGGGCAAACGCTTCACGGGGCAATCCTGCCGGGCGAAACC
Organism: uncultured Novosphingobium sp.; assembly: GCA_964592205.1. Lineage (GTDB taxonomy): Bacteria > Pseudomonadota > Alphaproteobacteria > Sphingomonadales > Sphingomonadaceae > Novosphingobium. The sequence continues at coordinate 45,868 of CAZQEH010000010.1, read as the reverse complement.
AAGTGCGTTTCGGTTGGCGGCCCTGCTTAGCCTGCATCGTTGACATGGATTTGGGATCCAAGAGATCGGGCAAATCGGGCTTATGCGTCCGGTCGGATGTGGGTTCGCAGTGCTGCAAAGCTGTCTGTTTGCTTTTCAGGGTATCGCGGAAGCATCCCGCATTGGCAGCTCTCGCGCCGCGCATGCCCGATTGAGCGGTAAACACAATTGACCGTTGAGGAGTTGCGATGAAGGGCACCCTAATCCCGAAGCCTACTACCTTGCCGAAATCGTCGACCACTGTCGGTCAACCTTTCTCGCTGCATCCTGCCACGCACTCCGCAAAGGCATGGGACTTGCCTAGCATTGCTCACTTAGCTATATATCTAGCTAAGGAGATCCCTATGGCCCAGTTCTCGGTTCACGATGCGAAAACCAACCTTTCGCGGCTGATTGCCGATGCGCTTGCAGGAGGGGATGTGGTAATCGCGCGCGGCAATGTGCCAGCAGTGCGGCTGGTGCCGGTGGCTGCGCGCGGGCAGCGGCAGTTCGGGGCACTCAAGGGCCAGATTGCGATCGATGCACGGTTCGATGAGGCGCTGCCCGAGGATGAAGCGGACGGATGGTCGCTCGGTTGAGGTTGCTGCTCGACACCCATGCTCTGATCTGGTGGCTGGCTGGAAACGACGCACTCAGCCACCGCGCGCGCGAAGCCATCGCTGACGAGCGCAACCCTGTCACGGTAAGTGCGGCCTCGGCCATGGAAATTGCCACCAAGTTCCGCATCGGCAAGTTGCCGGACGCGGCATTGCTGGCGCAGGATTTCGAGGCGGTGATCGCCCGGCAGGGTTTCGACGAACTGGCGATCAGCGTCCGCCACGCCCGGCTCGCAGGCGAAATGAACATCGCCCACAAGGACCCGTTCGACCGGCTGCTGATCGCGCAGGCGCTGGCCGAGGACATGGTGCTGGTATCAAACGAGGCGGTGTTCGATGCCTTCGCAGTGAAGCGGCTGTGGTAGCGGGGGGCCAGCCCCCGCCCCTCACTTCACCAGTTCGACTTCCTCGAAGCTCAGCTCGACCGGCGTCGCACGGCCGAAGATCGAGACGGCGACCTTGACGCGCTGCTTCTCGAAATCGAGCTCTTCCACGGTGCCGTTGAACGAGGCGAACGGGCCGGCGTTGACCTTGACCGAATCGCCGATCTCGTAATCGACCAGCACCTGCTTGCGCGGTTCGGCAGCAGCGGCCTCGCGCGCGCCGAAGTAGCGGGCGGCTTCCTTGTCGGAAATCGGCTGCGGCTTGTTGTTGTTGCCGAGGAAGCCCGTCACCTTGGGGGTGTTCTTCACAAGGTGGTAGATATCGTCGTTCATCGCCAGCTTGGCGAGCACATAGCCCGGCATGAACTTGCGCTCGACCTGGATCTTCTTGCCGCGCTTCACTTCGGTCACGGTTTCGGTCGGCACTTCGACCGCTTCGACCAGCTGCGACAGGCCGATACGCTCGGCTTCGGCGAGGATGGCTTCCTTCACCTTGTTCTCGAAGCCGGAATAGGCGTGGATGATGTACCAGCGGGCCATGGGCAGTCCTTGATGAATCTGGGTTCTGTTGATCAGGCGAGCGACAGCAGCGAGCGCACGATCAGGCTGAAGATCGAATCGATGCCGAGGAAGAACACCGCGAGGATGAGCATCATGATGCCGACGAAGATCGCAGTCGAAGTCGTCTCGGCGCGAGTCGGCCAGATCACCTTGCGCGCTTCGGCGCGGACCTGGTTGATGAATTCACCGGGGCTCAACTTTGCCATCACGTGTTCCTGCCAATCACTTCGACTTGGGCCGCGCGTCCATCGCGCTGCTTCCACGGCTTCCGGCTAGGCCCCATCGCCGCCCCGGACAGGTCCGGGAGGGGCAGGTGAAGTTTCCGATGTCGGAAGAACTTCGCATTTAGGGCCAAGGGCCGTGCTTGGCAAGGGCATGGCCGGAAACCAACGCGCGATGGCCGATGTCGCGCCAAGCGCAGCTAGATCGTGCTCGTATCGATCACGAAACGGTAGCGCACGTCGCTCTTCACCATGCGCGCATAAGCCGCCTCGATCTCCTCCATGCGAATCAGCTCGATGTCCGAAACGACCCCGTGTTCGGCGCAGAAATCGAGCATCTCCTGCGTTTCCGCGATCCCGCCGATCAGCGAACCGGCAAGGCTGCGGCGGCGTGTCAGGAAGTGGAACAGCGTGGGCATCGGGTGCGGCCGTTCGGGCGCACCGACCATCACCATCGCTCCGTCGCGCCGCAGCGAGAGCAGGAAGGGATCGAGATCGTGGCTGTGCGAGACGGTGTTGATGATGAGATCAAGGCTCTCGCGCGCGGCCTTCATCGCGGCCTTGTCGGTCGAGACGATGACATGATGCGCGCCTAGATCGAGAATCGCCTGCCGCTTGGCGGAATTGGTGGTGAAGCCGGTCACTTCGGCGCCAAGCGCGCGGGCCAGCTTGATGCCCATGTGCCCAAGGCCGCCGATGCCGACAACGCCGACGTGCTTGCCCGGCCCCGCATTCCAGTGCCGCAGCGGAGACCATGTGGTGATCCCGGCGCAGAGCAGCGGAGCGACGGCGGCGAGCTGCTCCTTCGGGTGGCGGACCGCCAGCACATAGGCCTGATCGACGACGATCAACTGCGAATAGCCGCCCAGCGTATGCCCCGGCGCATCGGGAGTGGGAGAATTGTAGGTGCCGGTCATCCCGCTTGCGCAGAACTGCTCGAGCCCTTCGCCGCAGGCCGCGCATGTGCGGCAGCTATCGACGATGCAGCCGACTCCGACGGTATCGCCCGGTGCGAATCGCCTGACGGCGCTGCCGACGGCGTTGACCGTGCCGACAATCTCGTGCCCCGGCACGCAAGGATAGAGCGTGCCGCCCCACTCGCTGCGCACCGTGTGGAGATCAGAATGGCACACGCCGCAGAAGGCGATCGCAATCACTACATCGTTCGGGCCAGCTTCCCGCCGCTCGATCGCGAAGGGTCCAAGTGGCTGGTCGGCGGCCTCTGCGGCATAGGCTTTGACGTTCATGGCATGAGGCTTTCGGCAGAGGGAGCGGATCGCCGCAGCACAATGGCAGCCGACGAGCGGAGCGACAAACTCTCGAAAGTGGGAAGCGGCACGCCGTTCCTTGGCAGAACGTGGCAGGAGTGGAGGGATTCGAACCCCCGGCCCTCGGTTTTGGAGACCGATGCTCTACCAGCTGAGCTACACTCCTGTGCCGGAGAAGCGCCCTTAGTGGGTTGACGCGGCCAGCGCAACCACAGAACATCCGGCAAAAGATGTCCCGACACGACACCTCGATCATTCCGCCCGAGCTTTTGCTGCAGGCTTATCGCGCCGGCATTTTTCCGATGTCGGACAGCCGCGACGATCCTGAAGTCTATTGGGTCGAGCCGCGGATGCGCGCGATCCTGCCGCTGGACGGGTTCCACATGTCGCGCAGCCTTGCGCGCACCTTGCGCCGCGGGCGCTTCCGCGTCACCTGTAACGAGGCGTTCGATGCGGTAATCGATGCCTGCGCCGCGCCGCGCGTCGATGCCGAGGATAGCTGGATCAGCTTGCGCATCGCCCGGAGCTACCGCGAACTGCACCGCCACGGCCACGCGCACTCAATCGAGGTCTGGCAAACCATACCGGGGCAGGACGGCCCGAACGCGCCGGAAGTGCTGGTCGGCGGGCTCTACGGCGTCGGGTTTGGCCGGGTATTCTGCGGCGAAAGCATGTTCAGCCGCGCGAGCGATGCTTCAAAGGTTGCGCTTGCCTGGCTGGTCGCGGCGTTGCGGCGGACAGGCGCCGAGCTGCTCGATTGCCAATTCACCACGCCGCACCTCGCCTCGCTTGGCGCGGTGGAAATCACGCAGGCGCACTATCTCGATCTGCTGCAGGCCGCGCTGGCACCGGGCCCGGGCGCTCAGGCCGGAGGCGAATCGTCCGCTGGGGCATCGTCCGGCACGGCGGGCGTGGCGGTAGTGGTCGGCTGCTTGCCGACCGGCTTTGCCGCGCTGCTCGTCGATGCGGCGGCGGCGGGGCTTTCTTCCTCGCCGGGGAACTTCATCGCGCAGTCCTTGACCCACACATCATAGACCGGGTGTTCGACCACGTTGAGCGCGGGCGAATTCTTGAACAGCCAGCCTGAGAAGACCTTGTGCCACGCAAGCTTTTCGCGCGTGGTCGCACGCTCTTCAACGAAGAGCTGGACGAACGCGCCGGTTTCGGGCGGATCTTCCCACGGCGCAGTCCGCTCGCAGGTCGCGAGTTTGATGATCGCATTGCCGATGCGCCGCGATTCGCCGGTCTTCAGCACGATGACCTGGGTGATGTTATTGCGCTTGTTGAGGAAGCCAAGCGTCGCGACGCGGTCCCTGACCGGTGTGCCGAACTCGCTCTCGACAACGCCTGACGCATCGGCCGCGGGGCCCGCCCCTTGCGTCGCCTCGCTTGGCGGCGGGGCCTCGGCGTTCTTGTTGCCGCCGCAACCGGACAGCACCAGCAAGCCGGTGGTCAGCAGCAGCGGTGCGAAGCGTCGCATCAGTCCTCGGGCGACCAGGCTTCGTAATCGCCCGTGGCCCGGGCCCGCTTGCCGCCGCGCTCGAGCGCGCCCTGCGGACGGTAGGCAGCCGAAGTGCCGGTCGCGTTGGGGGTGAACTCGGTCTCCCAGATCCGCGCCGGCGGCAGGTTGCTTTCGGGCACGCCATCAATGCTGCCGTGGAGCCAGCCGTGCCATTCCGCCGGAACGCGGCTGGCATCGTTGGCGCCGTTGTAGATCACCCAGCGGCGCTCACGCCCGGCGAAGGGGTGGCCTTTGGGATAGGGCTTGCGTGCATGGTAGTAGGTGTTGCCCTGCGCGTCCTGACCGACTTTCACGCCATTGCGCGCGCTGTCGAGCATGGTGCCGAAGGTGGCGCCGTCCCACCAGGTGAAGATCTTGCCGAGGATGCTCATGGGATGCGCGCTTAGCGTCTGACAGGGGGGCCATGCAAGCGGCGGATGCATCGTTCCGGCACGATGCGCCTCCATAAGTGGCTGGCATTGCCGCGCAGGGTCCATGAGTCTGGCAAAAAGCGGCCACTTGCAGCGGGAATACGGCGTGGCTTGCCAGCATATCGAGATTGCCCGGTTCGGCTGGTCCGGAAGTCCTCCAATTGTTGAGCAAGGACGCGCCGCCCGCGTCCGGGCTGGTTCCGGTGCCCGAAGGGGTCGATCCTGCCGAGGCAGTGTGCCTGCCGCTGGCTTACATGACGGCGTACCAGATGCTCGCCCGCGCCGCCGCGATCGAGGCGGTGAAGCGCGCCACCTCCGGGCGCGGCGTGGACGCTGCGTTCGATGCTATCGGCGGCGCGCATTTCAAGAGCTCGTTCGCAAGCGGGCGGTGCGGTATTCGATCACCGACCGGCGCAAGGCGCATCCCGAACAGTTTGCCGAGGACCTGAGCAAGCTGCTGGGCTGCCTCAAGGAAGGCCGGATCAAGCCCATCGTGGCGGACCGCCTGCCGCTATCCGCCGCCGCCGAGGTGCATCGGCGGATCGACAAGGGCGGGCTGGGGGGCGGGCTGGGGAGCGGGCTGGGGAGCGGGCCGGTGCCGCACTTCGCGTTAGCGGAGCATACTAATGCACAGGCACTACCAGCTGACCGTATCGCCCGCCTTCATCCCGATCTGCGCGGCGCGCCCGCCATTGAGCTCCAGCACCCCCGCCGCATCGCCATCCGAAGGCAGCGGCGAAAGATCATAGGGCACGGCATTGGCCGCCACGTTGAGCACCTTGTGGTCCGCGCCGATGAAGATGATGTCGAGAGGGATGACCGTGTTCTTCATCCAGAACGCGGCGGGCCGGGGCGGGTTCATCGGAAAGATCATGCCCTCATCCGCGCCCATCGTGGTGCGGAACATCAGGCCGCGCTCCTGCTCGGCCGGGGTCGAGGCAACTTCGACCTTGAAGGCATGCGGCCCGCTGGCGGTCGTCACCGTGAGCGGCACGACCGTGAGGCCGGAGACCGGATGGACCGCAAGCTCCGCCGTCGGCGCTGTGGTGGCCGTACCCTGCGCGCTGGTCGATCCAGCCGCGAGCGGCGAGCAGCCGACGGCGGCAATCAGCAGCGCGAGGCTGGCGGCTCTATTCCAAAGCATCTTCGGCATGTTCATCGGCCCATTCTTCAAGGTCACTGAGGTTGGCGGCATCCATCACCCGGCGCACATGGTCAAGCCCGTGCCCCGCGCGCAGATAGGCCGCGAGTTGCTTGCGGCGCATGGCAGGATCAAGACAGCGCTCACCTGAATAGGGCCAGAACCGCTTGCGCCGGGCGAAGGATAGCACGGCATGGCGGCGCTCGGTCTCGTTGCCGCGGGCGGCGCTGCGCAGCGGCTCGGCAATGCCATCATGGCTGAGCGCCGTATCGATCCGCCGCGCGCCATAGCCGCGCCGGCGGAGGCTTTCGCCCTTCGCAGCGGAATAGGCTGCATCATCGAGATAGCGGCGCTCCGCCATCCGCGAGACAAGTGCGGGGATATCCGGCGCAGTCTCCTCCGCCCAGCCGCGCTCGCGCAATTTGCGCTTGAGATAGGCGGCAAGCCGCCCCGAACTGGTCGCAAACCGGGCAACATAGGCAAGCGCCAGCGCATCGAACGCCAGCCTATCCAACGGAGGAGGCGGGGTTTTCTGCCGGGCGCCCCCGGATCGGCCCGGCGCGCGCCCGGAACTGATGTCATTCGTTCGTGGCGCCATGCCACATTCGTGCCACAGTCCCGCGTAAATGGGAACATCCTGCATACTGCTGCGGGGACAGAACAGGCCGCTTGGGCCCCTTTCGAGATCAACTCAGAACCATAAGCGGGGTAACGCATGACTGTCCTGGACACTGCCACCAAGGCCGCGCTGGTTCCCACGCCCAACGACGATGGGCGTCCGCGTCGGTTCGCCGATTTCAACACCTTCTGCGAGGCGCTCGATTTCGCCGCAGAGGGCGCTTGCGGGCTCAATTTCCATGATGCCCGCGGGACGCTGATCCGCGTCTATCCATATGCCGAGCTGCGCACCGACGCGCTGGTGGCTGCGCGCCGCCTGATCGCGATGGGCATCCAGCCGGGCGACCGGATCGCCCTGATCGCCGAGACTGGCCCCGATTTCGCCGCGCTGTTCTGCGGTGCGATGTATGCAGGTGCATGGCCGGTGCCGCTGCCGCTGCCAACGAGCTTCGGCGGCAAGGAGAACTACATCGACCAGCTGGCGGTACAAATCACCAGCTCCGATCCCGCGATGCTGCTCTACCCGGACGAGATTGCCGCGATCTGCGCGGCCGCTGCAGAGCGCTGCGGCTGCAAGGGCCTGACCTGGCAGGAATTCACCGCCGCCGCCGAACCGGCAGCTACCGCACTGCCGACCCCCGATCCGGACGCGATTTCCTACCTTCAGTATTCGAGCGGCTCGACCCGCTTCCCCCACGGTGTCGCCGTGACGCACCGCGCGCTGCTGGCGAACCTTGCCGGCCATTCGCACGGGATGAAGTTCCAGCCCGGCGACCGCGCAATCAGCTGGCTGCCGTGGTATCACGACATGGGCCTCGTCGGCTGCTTCCTCTCGCTGATCGCCAATCAGGTTTCCGCCGATTACCTCAAGACCGAGGACTTCGCCCGCCGTCCGCTGGCATGGCTCGACCTGATCAGCCGCAACAAGGGCACCTCGCTCTCCTATTCGCCGACCTTCGGCTACGACATCTGCGCCCGCCGCATCTCGAGCCAGAGCAGCGTGGCCGATCGCTTCGACCTCTCGCGCTGGCGCGTAGCAGGCAACGGTGCGGACATGATCCGGCCCGACGTGATGCAGAGCTTCGTCAACGCCTTTGCGGGTGCCGACTTCAAGGCGAGCGCCTTCCTGCCGAGCTATGGACTGGCCGAAGCGACGCTGGCCGTCACGCTCATGCCGCCGGGCGAAGGCATCCGCGTCGAGCTCGTCGAGGAAGAGCGCCTTTCCGGCACCCCGCGTGATCTCTCCCGGCCAGCCCGCTACCGCGCCATCGTGAATTGCGGCGTGCCGGTGCGCGGCATGGACGTGGAAGTGCGCGGCGAACATGGCGAAGCGCTGGCCCACCACCACATCGGCAAGGTGTGGTGCCGCGGCTCGTCGGTCATGCACTCCTATTTCCGCGATCCCGAAGCGACCGAGGCCTGCATGGTCGGCGGATGGCTCGATACCGGGGACATGGGCTACCTCAACGAAGAGGGCTACCTCTTCATCGTTGGCCGCGCCAAGGACATGATCATCATCAACGGCAAGAACCACTGGCCGCAGGATATCGAATGGGCAGTGGAGCAGCTGCCCGGCTTCCACCAGGGCGATATCGCGGCCTTCTCGGTGGAGACCGAAAGCGGTGAGGAAACGCCGGCGGTGCTCGTCCACTGCCGTGTTTCGGACCCAGAGGAACGCGTGAAGCTGCGCGATGCGATCCGCGAAAAGGTGCGCGCGATCACCGGCATGAACTGCGTGATCGAACTCGTACCGCCGCGCACGCTGCCGCGCACGAGCTCGGGCAAGCTGAGCCGCGCCAAGGCGAAGAAGCAATATCTGAGCGGCGAGATCGAGCCGTATCAGCTCGCTGCATGAGGACCCTTGCCTCGTCATTGCAAGCGTAGCGAAGCAATGACGAGGGGTTAGGGTGAGATTTCCTTACCCGACCAGCTTCTCGCCCTTTTCGCGCACGGCGCTTTCGATCATCCGCCGCGCAAATCCGGCGCCAACCGGGATCTCGACCTCAAAATCAAGCGACGCATCCGTGATCGCTGCGGTGCATGGGATGGTGTAGCCCATCGCGCTGACGACCAGCGCGAGGGTATCTGCGTCGGTCCAGCGGGTTTCCACCGTGGCGAGGCTGCCAAGCATGCCCTGCGCCTTGTCCTGCGCATCGCCCAGCCGCGCGGTGATGCGTCGGCGCAGTTCATCCTTGCCGAGGGTGTGGGGGATCGAAACGCGCATCAGCTTTCAGCCTTGGGGGCAACCAGTTGGGGTGCGGACTGCTCCAGCCCGTCGCCGTACTTGTAGTCAAGGAAACGCCCGCGCACTGCGAGGGCATCAAGATCGCCGGCGGCAAGCTGGCGCATTACGGCGTCGATCTCCTGACTGATCTTGCCGAGCCCGTCGGTCAGTTGCTGATCGGCATTGCGGCCATCGCGCTGTTCGCGGCGAAGGTTTGCCGGGATGCGGCGATAGCTCTCGACCATGCCGGGCAAGTGCTCGCCCACCAGTTTGCGCACTTCGACCACCGCAGGTTCGGCGGGATCGACACCTTCGAGTTGCAGCCCGAGGCCATCGAGTCGCACGCCGATCTGGTCGATCAGGTTCACCGCCGGTGCGGGCAGCGCCGGGCGTTGGGCTTCGAGCCAAAGCTCGGTACGCGCGACCATCGAGCGGACATCGCCCCGGTTAAGCGCGGCAAGATCGGGCACCTTGAGCTTGGGGAAGGTGCCCAGCACGGTGAGGGCCGCGACGATGGCGAGGAACGTCACGACAATCCCGGTGAAGCCGATGCCATCGATCACCAACCCCGTGACGAGCGCGCCGAGCAGGATCGCCATGACCGCGAAGGCCATGCGCGCGGCCTTGCGCATCAGGTGCAGGCGCTTCAATTCGGCCGAGCGGCGCCCGATCGAGCGCACGCCCACGCGCCGTCCGCCAGCTTGCTGGCGCTGCAAGCTGGCGCGCGCCTCGGCCAGAATGCGGCTGCTCTCGCTCGCGCTTTCCGCCATTTGGGGATCAGCCCTCCAGGCTCAGCAACGGCGAGGTGGCGCCGGCTTCGAGCTTGGCCTGCGAAGCACCTTCGGCCCGCGCGATATAGCCCTTGGACTTCTCGACTTCGCCCGAGAGCGTGTCGACCGTCTGCTTCATCGCATCGAGCGCCTTGAGCTTGAACGTGTCGATGGTGTCCATCGTCTCGTAGATGTTCTGGAACGCGCGCTGCAGCGTTTCCAGCGGGATCGTGCTGGAGGCCGCCATCTCGTGGATCTTGCCGGTCTGCTCGCGCAGCAGCTTGCCGGTCGAATCGATGATGTTCGCGGTCGTCGTGTTGAGCGCGGTGATCTGCGAGAGCACGAGGCGCTGGTTCGTCATCGCCTGTGCGACGGTGACGGCCGTGCGCAGCGCGGCAACGGTGGTGGTGCCTGCGCGGTCGACGCCCTTCACCAACTCGACGTTGTTCTTCTTCACCAGATCGAGCGCGAGGTAGCCCTGCACGGTGACGGCCATCTGCGTCAGCAAGTCCTGCGTGCGCTGGCGAGTATAGAACAGCGCGGTTTCGCGGATCGCCTTGGCCTTGGCCGGATCACTGTGATCAAGATCGTTCGCGGCGTCTTCCAGCTTCTGATCGAGCACCTTGGAAATGTGGATCATCTGTTCGAGATTGCCCATCGCCTCCCACAGCTTGGAGCGCTCGACGTCGATCGCGGCGTTGTCCATCAGGAGCTCGTCCTTGCCCGATGCGAGCCGGTCGAGGATCGCCTTGATGTGGCCTTGCGAGGACTGGTAGCTGTCAAAATAGGTCTTCAGCTTGTTGCCGAAGGGAATGATGCCGAGGATCTTGCGCGGGCCGGAAAGCTTGCCTTGCCGGCCGGGATCAAGTTCTTCCACGGTGCGGCGCAGCGCGGCAAGATCGGCGCCGACGCCCGAATCCTTGTCCATCGCGCGCACCGGCCGATCGAGGAAGCGGTTCGACATGCCCGCCGCTTGTGCGATTTCCTTGCGGCCCATGTTGGACAGCTGATCGACCCGCTTGCCGAACTCGGGGCTCGCCGCATCCTGCGCAACGAGATCGGCAACGAAGGTCTCTGCCCGCGCTTCGAGCTTCGACTTGGTATCATCCGCCACGGGGACCAGCCCTGCCGCCTGCGTGGGCGCGACCACCGGAACCGGATCGGGCGGGGTCAGGGTGATCGGAGATGCAGTATCGGTCGATTGGCTGGCCATGGCGTAACGTCTCGCTCCCACCCCCTACACCTTGCCGGGGCGCTTGTTCCGGCAATGTGGCGTGCCGATCGCCGGTTCGCAAGCTGTATTGGCAAGATAATACAGCAACTACCCTTCGGACCTGCTCGACCGCGCAACGTTAAACGCCCAATCCCGCGCCATGGGCATGCGACGGGCGGCGGCAAGTTGCGGCCCGTCGCCTTCGACTTGCAGGACGAGGCCAGCATCGCGGCAGCTTGCGCGGCGAGACGGGCGCGCGGTGTTTGCGGCGCTTTCAGCCCGCGTCGGCTCGATTGCGGACAACCGTCTGGGCGGCTGGCATGCCTACCGCGCCAGCAAGGCGGCGCTCAACATGCTGGTCAAGAACCTGGCGCTGGAACTGGCGCGCACGCACCCGCAGGCGATTGCGGTAACCCTGCATCCGGGCAAGGTGAACACGGGGCTTTCGGCGCCCTTCCAGCGCGGGGTGGTGGCGGAGAAACTGTTCGCCCCGGCGTTTTCGGCAGCGGCGCTGCTAGGTGTGCTCGATGGGTTGACGCCGGCGGATAGTGGCGGGCTGTTTGCATGGGATGGGGCGCGGGTGCCGTTCTGTGCCGCTACCGCCCATCACTGCGCGGGAAGGACAAGGCTTGATGTTGATTGCGCGGTTCAAAACTGCCGGATCACCTCGAGAAACCGGTCCCCGTAGGCTTCCAGCTTGCGCGCGCCGACACCGCCGATCTGGCCGAGTTCGTGGAGCGTAGCGGGCCGGCGGGCTGCCATGTCGCGCAGCACCGAATCATGGAAGATCACATAAGGCGGAACGCCTGCTTCCTGCGCAAGTTCGCGGCGCAGTGCGCGCAGGGCCTCGAACAGCGGATTGCCGATGGGGTTGTCCTCGCCGTCCGCGCCGCGGCGGCGGCGGCTGGTGCGTTCGGCCTTGGGTGCAACGACGAGATCGAGCCGGCCTTCGCCCTTGAGCAGCGCGCGCGCATCGCCGCCAAGCATGAAGCCGCCGTGTTCGTTGGTGACCAGCGTACCGCGCGCCTGCAGCGCCCGCGCCACCGGGCGAAGCAGCGGCGCCTCATCGCCGGGGACTATGCCGAAGACCGAAAGCTGATCGTGCCCGCGATCGCTGACGCGCTCGTCCGCTGTCCCGGTGAGCACCTTTTCGAGGTAGCCGAGCCCGAACATCTGCCCGGTGCGGTAGACCGCCGAGAGCAGCTTGCGCGCGAGCTGGGTCATGTCCGCCACGCCCGGCGCGTGCAGGCAATTGTCGCAATTGCCGCAGGTTTCAGGCGGGCTCTCACCAAAGTGGCGAAGAAGGACGGCGCGGCGGCAGGTGTGCGTTTCGACCAGCCCGGCGAGCGCATCGAGGCGCTGCCGCTCGCTGGCGCGGCGGTGCTCCTCAACCTCACCGATGCGCTGGCGCGCGCGGGCGAAATCATCGGCACCCCAAAGCATCAGCGCCACGGCATCATCGCCGTCGCGCCCGGCGCGGCCGGTTTCCTGATAGTAACCCTCGATCGATTTGGGCAGGCCGGCATGGGCAACAAAGCGCACGTCAGGCTTGTCGATCCCCATGCCGAAGGCAATCGTGGCGACCATGACCATGTCTTCGCTGGCGACGAAGGCGGCCTGGTTGGCGGCGCGCAGTTCGGGCGGGAGGCCAGCGTGATAAGGCAGGACACGCCGACCCTGTTTTCCGCTCCCCCCTTCGGCAAGCTGGGCGGCGAGCTTTTCCACCCCGTTGCGCGTGGGCGCATAGACGATGCCCGGCCCCGGTTGCTCGGCCAGCAGGGCTTTGAGCTGGCGCAGCGGATTGTCACGCGGGGTGATGCGGTAGCGGATATTGGGCCGGTCGAATCCGGCGATGATGAGGCCATCATCCGGAATGCCAAGCTGGGCCATGATATCGGCGCGCGTGTGCCGATCGGCCGTAGCCGTGAGCGCCAGGCGCGGGACGTGATCGAAGCTATCGAGCAGCGGGCGCAGCAGGCGGTAGTCAGGCCGGAAATCGTGGCCCCATTCGGAAACGCAATGCGCTTCATCGATGGCGAACAGCGCGATGGGCGCGCGGGTGAGCATTTCGCGGAAATAGGGCTGGCTGGCGCGTTCGGGGGCGACATAGAGCAGATCGAGGTCACCATTGCGGAAGCGTTCGATCGTGGCACCGCGATCCTGATCGACACTGGTGAGCGCAGCGGCAGCAAGGCCATTGGCGTTGGCCGCGCGCAGCTGATCATGCATCAGCGCGATGAGTGGAGAAACGACCACGCAGGTACCGGGGAGCATGGCGGCGGGCAGCTGATAGGTGAGCGACTTGCCCGCGCCGGTGGGCATCACCGCAAGCGTCGATTGCCCCGCCAGCACGCGGTCCACCACGTGTTCCTGCACGCCGCGGAAGCTCGAAAAACCGAACACGCGGGCAAGGGTGGAAAGCGCATTTGCAGAAGCAGGGGCGGAGACGGCGTTCACCCCGCCGCTATGGCAGAGCGGGCGCCCTCAGGAAAAGTGCTGATCGGCCCAAATCCGCTTTAGCCGTGGACAGCGCCGCACCGCCGGCAATCAGAAACCGGCGCCGATGCGGTTCCACGTCTGGATCAGCATGCCGATCAGGATGAGGAGCAGCAGCGCGTGGCCCAGCCAGAACGCGGGCCCCTGCGCGGTGACCCGCGCAGGATCGCCGGGATCGTACCAGACGACATAGCACGATGACGGCGTCCAGCCGCGCCGGACCCGCCGTTCGACCAGAGCGCGGTGTTCGCGGCCATCGGTGCCGGTGAAGCGGATTTCATCCTCGATCAGCCGCGCGTTGCGGCCATCGCGCCAGTTCCAGCCGCGCAGCGTGCCGAATGTGGAACCAAACGACCAGAAATCATCGCTGCGCTGCGCTTCGGTATAGTCGCTGCGCCAGACCATTGCCGCTGCCGGCTTCCAGCTGCCGAACAGCTGAAGCGCACGGAAGAGGCAGTAGACCAGCCCGAGATAGGCGCAGAGCGCAACGAGGAGCAGGAGTTCGACCAAGCCGTGCCGCCTAGCATATCGCGCTTAACGAACGGTGCGCGGCGAGGCTTCGGAACCGGAGCGGCGGTCAATCGAAGACGCCCGACACCTTTTCGCCCTTGAGGTCGATCAGTTCGCCGTAAATGGCAACCGGGAGTGCAATCGCGACAAGGGTCAACACGGCGTTGATGGCGCCTCCCGTCACCTGCTGGATCAAGGAAGGCGACATGCGTGCAGCGAGATTTCCGAAGTTCGGATTCGTGAGGAAGCTCGCAGCGCCAACGGCGCCATAGAGCAGGAAGATCACGACAAACAAGCCGACGCTCCTGAGCGTCGCGCCAACAAGGCCGCTGGCACGCGAAATCGTCTGGCCAAAACTGAGTGATGACATGACACCCCCCTGCTCGTTGTCGTCGCACGGTGTTTTCAGCGGCTAGCATGCCACACCCGGCCTGCAGGGAAAGCAGAATTGCCTCCGTTGCGGTTCGCTGTGGCTAACGTGCGCGCACCCTTGCGATCACGCCTTCCTCCGCCGCCGTGAAGGCGCTGGTGCCCTTGGCGGCATCGTCCGGCACGGCGGTGGTGAAAAAGGCAACGCCGCGCCCGGTCTTCGGATCGAGCCAGAGCCCCGACCGCAAGCCATAGGCCTCACCGGGATGCCCGATGCGGGGCACGCCATCGCCAAAGGGATCGTCATGGCAGCCTTCGGTCGTATTCGCGATCAACTGAAGGGCGAGGCCATAGGCGCAGAAGAACCCGTCGGGCTCGCCATTCTCACCCACGCCGTTGTGCCCGTTGAAGCGCCACTGCGGCGTGGTCAGCGCAGCAAAGCTGGCGGGCGAAAGGAAGCCCTGCCCGCCGCGCGACAGCATCTGGCCGATCCGCGCGAGGTCGGTCATCGAGATCCGCAAGCCGCCCTGCGGCGAGAACAGCGCGCCGTTCCAGCCGGGCGTGTACGCATCCAGATCGCAAGGCTTGCCCGCTGCCACAACGACGGGGCAGGCGGGCAGCACGCCGCGCAGATCATCGCGCGCCACGCTGCCATCGGCGCGGTAGAGCACCACCGCATTTGCCGCAGCCAAGCCGCTGCACCCGGACCAGTTGTAGCAGGCCGAAAGCCCGAGCGGGGCCAGCACCAAGCGGCGCATGAGGCGGTCGAAGCGCTCGCCGGTCGCGGCTTCCATCACTGATGCGACGACCGGGAAATTGAGGTTGGTGTAATGAAACCAATCGTCACCGGGTCCGTGCGCAGGATCCCACGCGCGCGGATCAGCGAGGCGCTGGCGGATCGTTTCGCCAAGCGGGATGATATAGTCCGCGCCGTCGGAGAGGCCGGAGCGATGCGAGAGCAGCAGGCGCAAGGTGATCGGCCGGTCCGGGAATGCGGGATGCCGCAGCTGCCAGCCGAGATAGTCCGAAACATCACGGTCCAGATCAAGCTCGCCGGCATCGACCAGCCGCAACACGCCGAGCGCGGTCACGAGCTTGGAGATCGAGGCAATGCGCACCGGATCATCGGCGGTGACGGGGCGGCCGCCAGTCTGGTCTGCCAGCCCCTCGGCCAGAACGGGGCGGACGGCCTCGCGATCGAATGTCACCGCGACCGTGGCGGGAAAGGTCACCGGGCCTTGCGCGTGAGCTGCCGTGGCCGCGAGCAGCATGAGCG
This sequence comes from uncultured Novosphingobium sp., assembly GCA_964592205.1. Lineage (GTDB taxonomy): Bacteria > Pseudomonadota > Alphaproteobacteria > Sphingomonadales > Sphingomonadaceae > Novosphingobium. The sequence goes on along the minus strand of CAZQEH010000010.1, from coordinate 30,251 downwards.
CGGCAGCTATGCGCAACACGAGCTTCATGCCTGACCGTGCCCGATGCCCAGCCCGGCGAGGCGCGGGCGGACGTTGGGAACGGTGAGCATCGTGCTGAACACAGCCATCAGCAGCATCGCGGTGAAGGTTTCCGCGGTGATGATCTGCTTGTCGAGCAACACGTTGACGAAGATGATCATGATGAGCGCCTTGGTCTGGAGCATCCAGCCGATCACCGCGGCCTCGCCCTTGGCCCAGCCCAGAATGCGGCCCGCAAGGTGCACGCCCGCGAGCTTGCCGACCACGGCCGCCGGGAGGAACAGCGCCGCCGCACCGAACACGGCCGCGCCGCCGACACCCCAATTGGTGCGCAGGCCGGTCGAAAGGAAGAACACCGGCATCACCGCGAGCAGCAGGAATTCGCGGAAACCATCGAGCCGTTCGCGGCTGTACCACTTTGCATCGAGCACTGCGCCCGCAAGGAACGCGCCGACCATGAAGTGGAGGCCCGACCAGTCTGCAGCAAAGCCGCAGGTGGAAAGCCAGACGAGGCTGACATACCAACGATCATTCTCGCCGATCCGGGCAACGAGATGCCGCACGGCCCAGGCCGCGAACGCAAAGCCGACGAGGAACAGGCCTTGCCGCCCGACACGTTCCCAATCGAGCAGGATCAGCGCGAGGACACCCCAGATCAGCACATCATCGAGGCTGGCATAGCGCAGCAGGCGCTGGCCGAGGGGCGTCCGGAAGAAGTCCATCTTTTCCATGAGCAGCACGAGGATGGGCAGCGCGGTAACTGCCGAGGCCATGCCGATGCCGAGCACCGCCTGACCGTAGTTCCCCTTGGGGCCAATCCAGCCCGGCTCCTGCAGCAGCACCGCCGCCGCGCCCGCGCCGAGGACAAGCGGGAAAATCAGTGCGCAGCTGGCGGTGATCGCCGTCTCGCGCCAGTTTTCGAGCGCATCGCCGAGATCGAGTTCCAGCCCTGCGGCGAAGACGAACATCATCACCGCCCACCACGCGACGCCATTGAGCGCCTCGATGACCTGCGGGTTGAACACGAAGGCGTAATAGGCAGGGAACGCCGCGCCGAGCACGCCGGGGCCGAGGATGATCCCGCCGACGATCTGCACCACGACCAGCGGCGCATAGTGATCGGTCCGCAGCAGCCGCCAGAACGCATAGGGCACGGCGAGGATGATCGTCAGCGCGATCAGAAAGATTTCGGAGGTGCTCATCGTGGGCATGGGGGCGTATCTAGTGCCTCCGGCTAGCGAGCACCATTGCCCCTGGATTCCGGGCGCCGGGTGTTTGGGGATAAAGCGGGGCGTTAATCCGTCAGTCCAGATTGGGACGCAGCCAGCGCTCCGTTGTCGCAAGATCGAAGCCGCGCCGCACCGCGTAGTCGTCCACCTGATCGCGGCCGATGCGGGCGACGCCGAAATACTGGCTTTCAGGGTGCGCGAAATAGAAGCCGGAGACGGCGGCAGTGGGGAGCATGGCTTGCGATTCGGTCAGCACGATCCCGGCGTTGGCCTGCGCTTTCAGCAGATCGAACAGGATCGGCTTGAGGCTGTGATCGGGGCAGGCGGGGTAGCCCGGCGCGGGGCGGATGCCGCAGTACTGCTCGCGGATGAGCGCCTCGTTGGTGAGCTGTTCGCCCGGCGCATAAGCCCAGAGCGTGGTGCGCACGTGCTGATGGAGCCGCTCGGCGTAGGCTTCGGCGAAACGATCGGCGAGGGCCTTCAGCAGGATGTCGTTGTAATCGTCGTGCGCGGCCTGGAAGCGGGCGAGGTGCGGCTCGATGCCATGGATGCCGACCGCGAAACCGCCGAGCCAATCGCCTTGCGGATCGATGAAATCGGCAAGGCACATGTTCTTGCGGTCACGGCTCTTGCGGATCTGCTGGCGCAGGAAGGGGAGGCGGACGTGGCGTTCCTCTTCAGGCAGGTAGAGCACAACGTCATCTTCCTCACGGTGGCAGGGCCAGAAGCCCGTAACGCCCTTCGCGGTAAACCACTTCTCGGTGATGACCTGATCCAGCATCTTGCGCGCATCAGCGAACAGGCTGCGGGCGCTTTCTCCGACCACTTCATCATCGAGGATGGCGGGGTAGTTTCCGGCGAGTTCCCACGCTCGGAAGAACGGAGTCCAGTCAATGCATTCGGCAAGGTCCGCGAGATCCCATTCGGGAAAGACGTGGAGGCCGGGCTGTTCGGGGGGCGGGGCCTTTTCCGAAAGGTCGGGCGCATAGGCATTGGCGCGGGCATCGGCGAGGCTGAGCAGGACCGAGGCTTCCTTGCCCGCGCGCAGATCGCGCACGTGCTGGTACTCGCCTGCCGTCGCTTCGACGAAGCCGTCGCGCTGGGTGTCGGACAGGAGCTGGCTGGCAACGCCCACCGCGCGGCTCGCATCGAGCACATGGACGACCGGGCCCTCGTAGGCCGGATCGATGCGCAGCGCGGTGTGGACCTTGCTGGTGGTCGCACCGCCGATCAGGAGCGGAATGGTGAAGCCAGCGCGCTGCATTTCCTCGGCCACGGTCACCATCTCGTCGAGCGAGGGGGTGATGAGGCCGGAGAGGCCGATCATGTCGACATCCTCGGCCTTGGCGACTTCAAGGATCTTCGACCACGGCACCATGACGCCGAGGTCGATCACTTCGTAGCCGTTGCACTGGAGCACGACGCCGACGATGTTCTTGCCGATATCGTGCACGTCGCCCTTGACGGTGGCCATGATCATGCGGCCCTTGGGGCGCGCGCCCGGCAGCTTTTCCGCCTCGATGTAGGGGATGAGGTGGGCGACGGCCTTCTTCATCACGCGCGCGGACTTGACCACCTGCGGCAGGAACATCTTGCCCGAACCGAACAAGTCACCGACCGTGTTCATGCCCTGCATCAGGGGGCCTTCGATCACTTCGATCGGCCTGCCGCCGCGTGCGAAGATCTCCGCGCGGGCTTCCTCGGTATCTTCGACAACGTACATGTCGATGCCCTTGACGAGCGCGTGTTCGAGGCGGCGAACGACATCCCAGCCGCGCCATTCCTCGGCGGCCTTTTCGGCGACGGCGTCCTTGCCCTTGTAGCTTTCGGCAAGCGTGATCAGGCGCTCGGTCGCTGTCTGTCCGTCATTGGCAGCGGGCACGCGGTTGAGCACCACGTCCTCGCAAGCTTCGCGCAGGACGGGATCGATCTGATCATAGATATCGAGCTGGCCGGCGTTGACGATGGCCATGTCCATCCCTGCCGGGATCGCGTGGTAGAGGAACACGGAATGCATCGCGCGGCGCACCGTCTCGTTGCCGCGGAAGCTGAACGAGAGGTTAGAGAGGCCGCCCGAGATGTGGACATGCGGGCAGCGGGCACGGATCTCGCGCGCGGCTTCGATGAAATCGAGCGCGTAGCGATCATGCTCCTCGATGCCGGTGGCGACGGCGAACACGTTGGGATCGAAGATGATATCCTCGGCCGGGAAGCCGATGCCGGTGAGCAGTTTGTAGGCCCGCTCGCAGATTTCGATCTTGCGCTCCTTCGTGTCGGCCTGGCCCTTCTCGTCGAACGCCATGACGACGACGGCGGCGCCATAATCCATGCACTTGCGCGCGGCGGCTAGGAAGGCTTCCTCGCCTTCCTTCATCGAGATCGAATTGACGATGGGCTTGCCCGAGGCGCACTTGAGGCCTGCCTCGATCACTTCCCACTTCGAGCTGTCGATCATCACCGGCACGCGCGCGATATCGGGCTCGGCGGCGATCAGCTTGAGGAAGGTCGTCATGGCGTGGACCGCATCGAGCAGGCCTTCGTCCATGTTGACGTCGATGATCTGCGCGCCGTTCTCGACCTGCTGGCGTGCGACTTCGACCGCCTTGGCAAAGTCGCCCGCGAGGATCAGCTTCTTGAACGCGGCTGAACCGGTGACGTTGGTGCGTTCGCCAACGTTGACGAAGGAGGAGCCGGTGGGGCGAGTGGCAGTTTCGGTGGTCATTTCTGCTTCCAGTTCCCCCCCCGTTGGCGGGAGGGGCTAGGGGAGGGTGTGTCCGAGCTGGGGAGGTGCTTGTTTCAACATCGCCCTCCCCCGACCCCTCCCGCGAGCGGGAGGGGGGACGGCTCAGGCCATCACGAAGGGTTCGAGGCCTGCGAGCGCGGTCGCGGTCTGGTGCTCTGGCAGCGCGCGCGGGGGCAGGCCCTGGACCGAGCGGGCGATGGCGGCGATGTGTTCGGGCGTGGAGCCGCAGCAACCGCCCAGCACGTTGACCTGCCCATGCTCGGCCCATTCGTGGACGAACCCGGCGGTGGTGGCGGGGAGTTCATCGTAGGCGCCGAGTTCATTGGGCAGGCCCGCGTTGGGGTAGACCATGATCAGCGCATCGGCGATCTGCGACAGCGCGCGGACATGCGGGCGCAGTTGCTGCGCGCCGAACGAGCAATTGAGCCCGATGGTGACGGGGCGGGCATGGCGGACCGCGTACCAGAACGCCTCGACCGTGTGGCCCGAAAGGTTGCGACCGGAAAGGTCGGTCAGCGTCATCGAAAGCATGATCGGCACTTCGCGGCCAAGCTGCTGCTCAAGCTTGCGCACGGCCATGATCGCGGCCTTGGCGTTGAGCGTATCGAACACCGTTTCGACAAGGATGAAATCCGCGCCGCCTTCGACGAGCGCCTCGGCCTGCTCGCGGTAGACTTCAACGAGGAAGTCCCAGTCGATCTCGCGGAAGCCGGGGTCGTTGACGTCGGGCGAGAGCGAGAGCGTCTTGTTCGTCGGCCCGATCGCGCCCGCCACGAAGCGCGGACGGCCGTCATCGGCCTGGAATTCATCCGCCACGCGGCGAGCGAGCTTCGCGCTTTCGAGGTTGATCTCGCGCACGAGATGCTCGGCGCCGTAATCAGCCTGGCTGATGCGGTTGGCCGAGAAGGTGTTGGTCTCGGCAATGTCCGCGCCCGCGGCGAAATAGGCGCGGTGGATCGATTCGGGCACGTGCGGTGCCGTCATCGCAAGGATATCGTTGTTGCCCTTCTGATCGCGGGCGAGGCCGAGATTTCCGGCGTAGTCGGCTTCGGTCAGCTTCCAGTTCTGGATTTCGGTGCCGAATGCGCCGTCGGTGATGAGGATGCGCTCCTTGGCCTGCGCAAGCAGCGCGGCGCGGGCGACAGATGGGGTCAGGGTCATGCAGCTTGTTCCAATGGGGTACGTTCGGGGCGCAGGCCGAGCAGGTGGCAGATCGCGTAGGACAGCTCGGCGCGGTTGAGGGTGTAGAAGTGGAAATCGCGCACGCCACCTGCGTAAAGGCGGCGGCAGAATTCGGCGCAGACCGTTGCTGCAACCAGCTGACGCGAGGCCGGATGGTGGTCGAGGCCTTCGAACAGGCCGTCCATCCATGCGGGAATCTGCGCGCCGCAAGCCGCAGCGAACTTGCGCGTCTGCGCGACGTTGGAAACGGGGAGGATGCCCGGCAGCACCGGTGCGCTGATCCCGGCGGCGGCGAGCCGGTCGCGGAAGCGGAAGAAGGTTTCCGGCTCGAAGAAGAACTGCGAAATCGCGCGGGTAGCCCCGGCATCGAGCTTGCGCTTGAGGTTGTCGATATCGGCCTGGGCGCTCGGCGAATCCGGGTGGCATTCGGGATAGGCGGCAACCGAGATTTCGAACGGAGCGATCTGCTTGAGCCCGGCGACGAGTTCCGCCGCATTGGCATAGCCATCGGGATGCGGGGTGAACGGTACACCCGGCGCACCCATATCCCCGCGCAGCGCCACGATGTGGCGCACCCCGGCTTCCCAGTAGCTTTCGGCGACATCACGGATTTCGGCCTTGGTCGCATCAACGCAGGTGAGGTGCGCTGCAGCGGGCAGGCGCGCTTCCTTGATGATGCGCGAAACCGTGCCGTGGGTGCGATCCCGGGTCGAACCGCCCGCACCATACGTGACCGAAACGAAACTGGGGCGCAGCGGGGCGAGCGTGGTGACGACTTCCCACAGCTGTTCCATCAGCGGATCGGTGCGCGGCGGGAAAAACTCGAAACTGACACGGATATCGCCCGGCAGCCCCGCAAAAAGCGGCGTATCGAGCGCGGTGCGTGCCTCGCGCAGCTGGTCGAAGGTGGTGGTCGTCGGTGTGGTGGTCATTGGCTTGCCAGTCTTGGAAATTCGGTGCCGGGAAACTTGCTGACGGCGGTGCGATCCGCCCGCCGCACGCCGGTCCAGATCTTGACGATCAATTCATGCCCCGGCAGCGCACGATCGCCCGCGGGATCGAACCCGGCGGCGGTCAGCAGCCCGGCGATCTGCGCATCGGAGAAGCCAAGGCGGGCATGGGCGTGGGCAGTGCGCAATTCCTCCCGGTCGTGCGGGGCGAAATCGACGATCACCACGCGCCCGCCCGGCGCAGTGACGCGCGCGGCTTCGGCGAGCACAGCCTGCGGCGCGAAGGCATAGTGCAGGACCTGGTGGAACAGCACGGTATCGAAACCGGCATCGGGAAACGGCAGCTGCGCGAAATCCCCCTGGACCAGCGTGACCTGCCCCGCAGGCAGGTGCTGCAGCCGGGTGCGGGCGAGGCGCAGCATTTCCGGGCTCTTGTCGAGCGCAGTGAGGTGGCTGGCGCGCGCGGCGAACAGTTCGGCAATCCGCCCCGTGCCGGTGCCCACGTCGAGCAGGCGGCCGATCTGGCCGGAGAGCATCTCGCCCAGCGCCGCCTCGACCGGGCCATCGGCGATGTGGAGACTGCGCAGCTCGTCCCATTCAGCCGCGTGACGGGCGAAGTACTCCGCCGCGCTGGTTTCACGCGCAGAGCGGATGACGCCGAGGTGCTGCCGGTCTTCGGCGCATTGCGCACCGAAAGCGGGATCGGCCACTTCCGCGCCGACCAGAACGCGGGCAAGCGCCGTGCCCAACGCATCGGGGGCGCCGTCCTCGCTCACCGCAGTGCGCAGGAACACCCAGCCGCCTTCGCGCCGCCGCTCGGCAAGGCCGGCATCGCAGAGGATCTTGATATGGCGGGAGACGCGCGGCTGGCTCTGCCCGAGCACTTGCGCTAGTTCGCCCACGGCAAGTTCCATGCTGGCAAGCAGCCGCATGATCCTCAGCCGGGTCGGGTCGGCCAGTGCGCGAAGGGCTTCGAGAACGAACATCAGAGGAGATATATAAAGCAATCTTTATATCATGCAAGACATATAAGGATTTCTTTATATGAAATAACAGTCTTGGCATAACGGTCCACATCGGCGGTTTGACGTTTGCCATGGCGAAGAGCGCGCTTTAGAACGCGCGGGCGCAGCGGCGCCACGTCGCCCGATGTTCCATTTCGACCTTTTGCGAGGGACCAACATGACTATGACCCCCCAGATCAAGCGCCTCGCCACCGTGCTGGCATGCGCGGCCGCCTTTGCGCTGAGCGCCTGCGGCAAGACCGACGATGCTTCGGCCGGAGCCACTGCCGACAACGTCGAAATGCCGGCGGATGAACTGCCGTCTGCAGAGCCTTCGGCCGCCGCTCCCGTGCCTGCCCCGGCCGCGGATGCCTCGCAGGCTGCGCTGAGCGCCGAAGACGCCGCCAAGAGCGCCGCCGACAGCGCGGTTTCGGCTGCCGAAGCCGCCAAGGAGGCCGCCGCCGAGGCTGACACCCAGAAGCCGCAGCAGTGATGATGCGCGCGGGGAGCGTGCGTGTGGCGCTTGCCGCCGCCGTGCTGCTCCCTGCGGCCCTATGCCTCGGCGGCTGCCAGAAGGACACCGATCCGGGGCCTGGCGGCGTGACCGTTGGCGAGGCCCGCGCGCTGGATGAAGCAGCGGAAATGCTGCAGAAGCGCCCGGCCCCGCCGCTGGTGGATGCGACCGTACCGGCAGATCTGGCGGGCCCTCCCGCCTCCGAGGCGGCCGACAGCGCCAGCGGGCAGCCCTAGGCCGTAAACTCATAAACCTCGCCATCGAGGTTGGAGGCAAAACTGCTCAGTGCAAGGCGGAAAGGCGCAGGGATATGTCGATATCTCAAGCTTTTCCGACGCAGCAATGGGCCGTTTTGGTCCAATCCCTGCGGGACGCCCAAATGGCGCGGTTTATGAGTTTACGGCCTAGTCCAGCCGCACTTTTCCGCGCCCGGCCTTGATGGTGCTGCGGTTCTTCTTGCCGGCAAGACGTTCGGTCTTGCCCACGCGGTTGAGCCGCGTCTTGGCGCGGCGCATGGGCAGTGTCGCGGCCTCACGCAACAGCTCGGCAAGGCGGCTGCGCGCGTCCTCGCGGTTCTGCTCCTGAGTCCGGTAGCTGCGCGCTGTCATCACGATTTCCCCGCGCGCGGTCATCTTGCTGCCGGCAAGCTCCTTCAGGCGGTGGAACACTTCGGGCGAGAGGCGCAGCGCAAAGACATCGAGGCGAATCTGCACCGCCGTCGCCACCTTGTTGACATTCTGCCCGCCGGGCCCGGCCGAGGCGATGAAGCTTTCCTCGATCAGGCCGAGCGCGCGGGCGATCAGTTCGTCGGCGGACATGGCTCGGCCTCGGGCTGGGCGAGTGCGAAACCCAGCGCAGCGAAATCAGCGGGGAGCGGAGCGGTGGCGGCGATCGGCGCCTTGCCTTCGCGCGGCACGGTGAGCGCGGCGGCGTGGAGCATGGTGCGCCGCGCGCTCCGCGTTGCATCGGCCCCGCTGCCGTAGACCGGATCGCCGAGCAGCGCCGCGCCGAGGCCCGCCAACGCATGAATGCGAATCTGATGGGTGCGCCCGGTTTCGGGGCGGAACTCGACGAGCGTCATCCCCTCCTTGCGATCGAGCACGCGCCAATGCGTGACGGCGGGCTTGCCTGCGCGCGCCGGGATCATCCGCCAGCCCTTCTCCGCGCTGCTGATCTTGGACAAGTTGAGCGCGATCGTGCCTTCGTCTTCAGCGACCGGCCCGGCCACGACGCCGAGATAGACTTTCTCGACCTGCCGCGCTTCGAACGCGGCGGCGAAGCGCTTGTGCGCCTTGGCATTGCGCGCGAGCAGCAGGCAGCCCGAGGTATCCTGATCGAGCCGGTGCACCGCCAAGGGCAAGCGCTGGAAGCCGAAGCGCAAGGCATCGAGATAGTTCTCGAGCGAAGTGCCGCCCGCACGCGGACGGTCAATGGGGAGGCCAGCGGGCTTGTCGATGACGAGCGCCTCGGCATCTTCGTACAGAATCGGAAGCGTGGTCATTGAAGAGCCTTGGCGATGCGGGACAGAGCTTCGGCAAGGCGGGCATCGTCTGCCGCAAAGCTGATCCGGAACCCATGGCTGCCGCCAAAGGCCGAGGCCGCGACGACCGCGACTCCGTGGTCGAGGAGGTGCAGCGCCAGCGCCTCATCATCACCGAAGCGCGCCATCAGCGGGCCTGCATCGACGAGGCAATAGAACGCGCCATCAGGCACCGGGGTAGAAATGCCAGGCACGGCATTCAGCGCGGCGACGGCGAAATCCCGCCGCACGCGAAAACGCTCGCGCCAATCGATCAGGAAGTCCTGCGGGCCGATGAAGGCGGCGACGGCAGCGGCCTGGCTGATCGAGCAAGGGTTGCCCGAGGCATGCGACTGGAGCTTGGCCATCGCGCCGATCAGCCACTGCGGCCCGGCGGAAACGCCGATGCGGAAGCCGGTCATCGCGTGGCTCTTGGAAACGCCCGAAACCGTCAGCACGCGATCCGCCAGATCGGGGCAGACGACCGCGAGCGTGGCGTGCGCGCCTTCGCCATAGCGCAGCGGCGCATAGATATCATCGCTCAGCACCAGCACGTCCGGGTGGCGGCGCAGCACTTCGCCCAGCGCGGCGAGATTTTCGGCGGAATAGACCGCGCCAGTGGGATTACCCGGACTGTTGAGCAGGAGCCAGCGCGTGCGCGGGGTGATCGCAGCGGCCAGCTGATCCGCGCCGATGCGGTAGCCGGTGGCTGGGGTAGTGTGGATCGCGACGGGCTCGGCACCCGCAAAGCGCACGATTTCGGGATAGCTGACCCACCACGGCGCGGGGATGAGCACTTCATCGCCCGGGCCCGCAGTGGCCGCGATGGCGAGGAAGATCGCCTGCTTGCCGCCCGCACTGACGATCACCTGCGAGGACGGCACTGCGATGCCGAGATCGCGGGCGAAGTGCAGCGCCGTCGCCTCGCGCAGTGCGGCCGTGCCGGGCACGGCGGTGTAGCGCGTATCGCCCGCATCTAGCGCGGCCTTGGCAGCTGCAATCACGTGCGGCGGAGTGGCGAAATCAGGTTCACCCACCGAAAGCGAAATGATGTCGCGCCCCTCTGCGCGCAGCGCGATGGCGCGGTCGGTCATCGCAGTGGTGCGCGAAGGAGCAATGCGTCGGAGCGCGGCGCTGAAATGCGGTTCGCTCATGCGCCGAGCAGCTTGGCCGGGATCAAGCCGCGCAAGGCATTGCCGATGAAAAAGCCGTGTTCGATATCTGCCATGGTCACATCGCCTTCGACCGCGCGGCCACTTTCGATCAGGCTGCGGCGCAGCACGCCGGGGAGCAGGCCGAAGGCGGCGTGCGGCGTCACCAGCTCATCGCCGCGCGCCACGAAGATGTTTGTAAAGCTGCCCTCGGTCAGCCGGCCATCATAGCGCAGCAAGAGCGCTTCGTGCGCGCCCGCGGCCTTGGCGGCACGTAGCGCAGCTTCGTAAAAATGGCGGTCGGTCGTCTTGTGGCGCAGGCGCCAATCGCCTTCCGCGACGGGAAGCGGAAGCACCGCGCAGATGGCAGGATCAGGCAGCGGCGGAGGCATCGGCGCCGCATCGAGCGCGTGAGCGCCGCCTCTGGAAACAAGCAGCCGCACGCGCGACGGCGCATCGAGATCGAAGCACAGCACGTGGATCGCATTGCGCAGCGCATGGCGATCGAATGCAAAGCCAAGCTCGGCCGCGCTCGCCCTCATCCGTTCGAGGTGCAGTTCCAGCAGCGCAATGCCCTGCGCTGGATCGAACGCCATCGTCTCGATCAGATCGGCGCTGCTGGCCTCCAGACGCAAGACATCCCCTTTCACCAGGCATTCACGCCATTCCGAAAGATCGGCCGAATCCGCAACTACTGCGGAGCCGACCCCCATCGTGGCGCGCCCCCGGCCTGCACCCGGGTAATCGGGAAGCAGCCGCACCGTGCGGATTGCCACATTGAAGGCAGCGCCACCAGTGCCTTGCATGGAAGCCACATCGATCCGCCCGATCGCACCGCAATAGAGCCCGCGCGCATCGCGTTCGACGTCGTCGATAAGCTCCATCGCGCGGATCTTGGGCGCACCGGTGATCGAGCCGCAGGGGAAGATCGCGCGGACCAGATCGCGCGCATCCGCGCCGGGCGTGAGCCGCGCGTGGACGGTCGTCACCATCTGGTGGACGGTGGGATACGTCTCGACCGCGAAAGGCTCCGTTACCCGCACGCTTCCCGGTTCGGCCACGCGAGAGAGATCATTGCGCATGAGATCGACGATCATCAGGTTTTCGGCGCGGTCCTTGATGCTGGCTTCGAGCTGCGCCTTGAAGGCCGCATCTTCCTCAGCCGTGCGGCCGCGCGGCGCGGTGCCTTTCATCGGGCGGACTTCGGCACCGTCCTCATGCAACGTGAAGAACAGTTCGGGCGAAACCGACAGGTGCCAGTGCGCGCCGTCCCACAGCACCGCGCCATAGCCCGAACGAGCATCGCCGCGCAGCGCGCGGTAGATGGCGAGCGGATCGCCTGTCCACGAACCGCCGAGTTCAAACGTGTAGTTCGCCTGATAGATATCGCCGGCCGAAATGGCGGACTTCAGCCGGTCGAACCCCAGCGCATAGCCACCCGGTGAAACTTGCGGATCGAGCGGACCGAGGCGCCCCCGGCCTTGGATGGTCGCATCGAGCCAGGCTTCGACCTCGGCCTCGGTCATTTCGCGCATGTCCGCAAAGCGCGCGAACCAAACGAGCGGGCCTGCCGCGCCGGTGCGGGCGGGGAGCCGGGGCGCGAGCCGCGCTTCAAGCGCAAGGCCCGCTTCATAAGCGATCATGCCCGCCCAATGGCCCGGCGCGCTGCCGATGCGCCCGAGCGCGCCCGCCACTTCTTCGGGCCGACGCGCGAGGACAATCTCTTCCGGCGCGGTATAGAGCCGCGCCGGGCCGGCCCCAGCAATGCGGGCGTCGTCGAGCAGGATGAAGGGCGCCTGGGTCATGCTTGTCGGCGGGCTTTAGCGGTGGTCCGCACTGGATGCAAAAAGCGCTTTCCTACTGTTTCATTCCGGGGGACAAGAATGGCGGGATCAGGATCGAAACCGAACACGAGCGGATTTGCTGCATATGGACGATATCTACATTGGCCTTGGTGCAACCGGCGAACGGCAAGTGCTGCGGCTGGACCGCGCCAATCGGCACGGACTTGTGGCGGGCGCGACTGGCACCGGCAAGACGGTGACCCTTCAGGGCATGGCCGAACAGTTTTCCGCGCAGGGCGTGCCGGTGTTCCTCGCGGATGTGAAAGGCGATCTTGCAGGCATCGCGATGCCCGGCAGCCCCACCTTCAAGCATGCGGACGTGATCCAAGCGCGCGCCAAGGAAGTAGGCGTGGACCCGTTCGTTTATGCCGATAATCCCACCGTGTTCTGGGATCTCTACGGCGAGGCAGGGCACCCGATCCGCACCACGATCTCGGAAATGGGCCCGCTGCTGCTGGCACGGCTGATGGGCCTCAACGAAACGCAGGAAGGCGTGCTCAACATTGCTTTCCGCTATGCCGACGATAACGGCCTGCTGCTGCTCGATCTTGCCGATCTTCAGGCGACGCTGATGGCCTGCGCCGAGAACGCGGGCGACCTCGCGGGCAAGTACGGCAATGTCTCGAAAGCCAGCGTTGGCACGATCCAGCGCCAGCTGCTGGCCTTCGAAAGCCAGGGCGCGGACCGTTTTTTCGGCGAACCCGCGTTCGAGATCAACGATTTCATCAAGATCGACGACCAGGGGCGCGGGTACGTCAACGTGCTCTCGGCCGAAAAGCTGATGCAGAGCCCAAAGCTCTACGCCACGTTCCTGCTCTGGCTCTTGAGCGAGCTGTTCGAGGCGCTGCCCGAAGTGGGTGATCCCGAAAGGCCCAAGCTGGTGTTCTTTTTCGACGAGGCGCACCTGCTGTTCGACGATGCGCCGCAAGCGCTGTTCGACAAGGTGGAGCAAGTGGTGCGCCTGATCCGTTCGAAGGGCGTGGGCGTCTACTTCGTCTCGCAGAACCCGATCGACATTCCCGAGAAGATCGCAGGCCAGCTCGGCAACCGGGTGCAGCATGCGCTGCGCGCCTTCACCCCGCGCGATCAGAAAGCAATCAAGGCAGCCGCGGATACCTTCCGCATCAATCCCGATCTCGATGTCGAGAAGGTCATCACCGAACTCAAGGTGGGCGAGGCGCTCGTTTCCATGCTCGATGCCGATGGCGCGCCGGGGATCGTGCAGCGCACGCTGGTGGCGCCGCCGCGCGCGCGGCTTGGCCCGCTCGATCCCAAGGAGCGTGCGGTGATCCAGCAGACGAGCCCGTTCGCGGGCAAGTACGATACCGCAGTGAACCGCGAATCCGCCGCCGAAGTGCTGGCGCGGAAGGCCGCCGATGCCGCCGCCGCCGCACAGCAGGTCGAAACGCAAGGCGCTGCCGCCCAGCAGGCTTCGGCGCGCCAGACGCCTTCGATGTGGGGCAAGGCGGGCAAGGCCGCAGTCGGCGCGATTGCCGCTTCGGCAGGATCGGTGCTCGCGGCGGAGATGATGGGCAAGAAATCGCGCTCTTCCCCGATGGCAGCGGGCGCGAGCGCGATCGTCGGCACGCTGGCGACGCAGATCGGCGGTGCGGCCTTCGGGCGGTTTGCGCGCGGACTTCTGGGCGGGCTGCTGCGCTAGGGGCTTTTGGCCACTCGGAAGGGTCGCGGCTCGAGGCCAGTACCGCGTTGCATCCATTACTTGTCGTTCAACGACGCTGGGAGGCGGTTCGTCGAAACAGGTTGCAGATGCAACAGGATCGCGGCAGGCAAGCGGCATTCCCATCCGGAACAGCCCTGCTTGACCTGAAAGGTTTCCATGCGTTCGATCATGCCCACTGTGTCGCTTCTCGCTGCGTCGCTGCTCGCCGGTACTTTCCTCGCCTCTCCCGCGCTGGCCCAGCAAGCGGTTGCCGAGGCCGCGATCCCCGCCGAAGCCGGCACGATGCCTGCAGGCAAGCTCGATGGCACCGTGGTGCCGCAAGGCTACCGGCTCGATCTGACGGTTGATCCCACCCGGGACCGCTTCTCCGGCCATGTCGAAATCGACGTCGATGTGAAGAAGGCCGGCCGCACCGTGTGGATGCACGGGCGCGACCTCAAGGTCGGCAAGGTGACTGCCATGGTCGGCGGCCAGCCGGTGGCCGGCACGTTCCGCCAGGTCGATCCGACCGGCATTGCGCTCGTCACGTTCGATGCGCCGCTGCCCGCGGGCAAGACTACCTTTGCCTTCGACTACGATGCGCCGTTCGGCGATGGGCCTGCGGGCATGTTCCACCTCAAGGTGGGTGATGACTGGTACAGCTGGACCCAGCACGAATCGATCGACGCCCGCGCCAGCTTCCCCTCGTTCGACGAACCCGGCTTCAAGGTGCCGTGGAACGTGACCCTGCGCACGCCTGCGGGGCTCAAGGCGGTGAGCAACGCCCCCGAAATCAAGACCGAAACCATGGACGGCATGACCGTCCATACTTTCGCGCAGACGCTGCCGCTGCCGAGCTATCTGGTCGCGCTGATGGTCGGCCCGTTCGTGACCGTGGAAGGCGTGGTGCCGCCCACCCCGCAGCGCCCGACACCGCTGCCGATCCGCATCGTTTCGACCAAAGAAAACGCGGGCAAGCTCGATTTCGCGCTGGAAGGCACCAAGGGTGTGGTCGAGCACCTCGAGTCCTATTTCGGCCAGAGCTTCCCCTATCCCAAGCTTGACCAGATCACGACGCCGATCCTGCCCGGCGCCATGGAGAACGCGGGTGCGGACCTCTATGGCGACAGCATCATCGTCATGGACGAGAAGGCCTCGACCGCGCAGAAGCGCACGTTCGGCATGGTCGTCAGCCATGAACTCTCGCACCAGTGGTTCGGTGATCTCGTCACCCCGGCGTGGTGGGACGACATCTGGCTCAACGAAAGCTTCGCCAACTGGATGGGCTTCCGCATCGGCAACGAATGGCGGCCTGATCTCAACATTGGCGCGGGCGCGCTGGCCGAAGGGTTCAGCGCGATGGGCATCGACGCACTCGTCGCCGGCCGGCCGATCCACCAGAAGATCGAGCGCAACGCGCAGATCGACGCGGCCTTCGATACGATCACCTATGGCAAGGGCGGCCACGTCGTCGCGATGATTGCGGCCTTCATGGGCGACACCAAGTTCCGTGACGGCGTGCGCGGCTACATGGCGTCGCACAAGTACGGCAACGCGACGAGCGCCGAGTTCTTCAAGGCGATGGCCGAAGCGGCGGGCGATCCGCGCATTCTGCCCGCGATGCAGAGCTTCACCGATCAGCAGGGCGTGCCGCTGGTGACGTTGGAGCGAGCGGGCCCGCAGAGCTGGAAGGTGACGCAGAGCCGCTATGTCCGCTACGGCATGAAAGGCCCGGAAACGAAGTGGGGCATACCGCTGTGCCTGCGCCAGGGCGATATCCGGCAGTGCACACTGATGACCGACACCACCACGACGGTAACGCTCAAGAGCGCCGGGCCGATCATGCCCAACGCGGGCGGCACCGGGTATTACCGCTTCGAACTCCCCGCCAAGGACTGGGACGCGCTGATCGCGGCGACGCCTACCCTCAGCGGCGGCGAAGCGCTGGCGGTGGAAGACAGCCTCAACGCGAGCTTCTATGCCGGCCGGGTTACGGCCGATCAGCTGATCGCCGGATCGCGCGCGCTGGCAGCCAACCCCGACAGCTATGCCAGCGGCGATGCCGTGGGCCTGCTTGCCGCGATGGCTGATCGCGGCGTGATCGCCGCCAGCGCCAAGCCGCAGTTCCGCGCCTTTGTCGATGCGATCTACGCGCCGCAGTTGAAGGCGCTCGGGCTCGATCCGCGCGCGGGCGCGCATGCCGGAGAAGATCCGGAGAAGCAGCAGCGCCGTGTCCAGCTGGTCGAGCTCCTCGCCGGCACCGCACGCGATGGCGCGCTGCGGACGCGGCTTGCAACGGCCGTCGATGCCTATCTCGGCGGCGACCAGTCCGCGCTCGATCCCGCGCTGTTCGGCGCGGCGTTCGATGCCTGGCTGGGCACGCACAAGCTTGATGGCGCGAAGACGCTGATGGACAAGGCACTGGCTTCGGAAGATCCGCTGTTCCGCCCAAGCGCATTGGGCGCGATCGGATCGAGCGGCGATGCGGCAACGGCCAAGTGGCTGCTCGAGGAGTTCCAGGACAAGCGCCTGCGCCAGTCCGAGAAGCTCAATTTCGTGCGCTACGTGGTCTTCACGTCCGAAACGCGTGACTACGGTTATGGCTGGATGAAGGCGCACCTCGATGATCTGCTGGGCGGCGGTGCGGGGATCTTCTTCGGCGCACGGTTGCCCCAGATTCTCGGCAATTTCTGCTCGGTCGCCGCGGCTGATGAGTTTGACAGCTTGCGCGCGAAGTTCGCGGGCAAGTCTGGCGCACTGGAACTCGAACGCACGATCGAACGCGTGCGGGCATGCGGCAAGCTCAAGGACGCGCGCGGGGCCGAACTGACGGCTGCGATCGCGAAGCTCAAGTAAGCGGAAGTCCCAGAGGCAAGCGGAGCGTGGCGGTGAGGCCTTTGGTCTCGCCGCCAACCTGCCGGTTCGCCAGATGGAGCGAGCCGCCGTGCTGATCGGCGATCGCGCGTGCCAGCGTCAGGCCAAGGCCCGCGCCGCCGGTGGATGAATTGCGCGAGGCTTCGAGCCGGGTAAACGGCTCCAGCATGCGGGCGATCTCGTGCTCGGGAATGCCGGGGCCATCATCCTCGACGACCAGCACGGCCTCGCCTCCCTCGTGCCGCAAGGTCACGCGGGCGCGGCTGCCATAGCGCAGCGCGTTGGAGACGAGATTGCGCAAGGCGCGGCGCAGCCAGGTGGCGCGCAGCGGCATGACCATGCGCACCGCCTCGCCCAGCGTCACATCCTCGCCCATGTCCTCGTATTCGCCGACCACATCGGCGACGAGTGCGCTGAGCTCGGTCGCCTCGATCGGATCGGATGGGCGGCCCACGCGCGCGAGGCTGAGGATATCGTCGAGCGAGCGGTTGATATCCTCGATCCCCGCCGCCATGCGGCCGCGTTCGGTATCGTCTTCCACCGCTTCGATCCGCACGCGCAGCGCTGCAAGCGGCGTCTTGAGATCGTGGCCGATGGCGCCGAGCATGACGTCCTTTTCATCTAGCAGCGCGCCGACCCGGCGCTCCATCGCATTGTGCGCGATGATCAGGCGGCGGATATCATCCGGCCCCTCGGGCTCCAGCTGCCCGGCCAGCGCGCGCGAGCGGGCGAAGGCTTCGACTTGTGCGGTCAGTGCCTTGAGCGGTCTTGCGATGCGCCGCAGGATCAGCGCCACCGCACCGACCAGCACGAGGTAGATGAACAGCGTCTGGAGGATCAGCGTGGTCAGCATCGCGCGTTCGGTGCGCGGGGCGAGCAGGCGGGCGGTGAGCCATGTGCCATCCGCGCGGCCGATGGCAGCAATGATGAGGCGCGGACGCTGTGCACCGGGAGGCCGCGCCATGCGCATGCGCGGCTGGGCGAGCCAGGCGTTGATCACCGGATCGCGCGCGGGATCACGCTCTGCCACGAACAGGCGCGCGGCATCGACGCCCTGCGCTTCGAGCACCTGGCGCAGCGCCTGCTCGATTTCGGGATGGCGGCGATCGCCAGCCATTTCGGGTGCGCGCGCTTCTTCCTGCACACGCAGCGGGCGTGGCATGCGCAGGCCGATCTCGGGCCCTTCGCCATTGGGCGGAGGCGGCGGGCCGAACTGCGTGCGCGGCGTGCGGCCGAGCAAGCTGAACGCGGCATAGTTGACCAGACCGGCGAAGTGCCGTTCGTGCTGCATGCGCCACATCAGCGCGGCGGAAAGCCCCTGCGCCACCATCAGCGCGAGCGCGATGGCGAGCAGCATCTGCCCTTGCAGGCTGCGCGGCCAGAGGCGCAGGCGTTCAGCCATCGGCGGGCACCTTGCGCACTTCGGCGGCGAGCATATAGCCCCCGCCCCAGACCGTCTGGATCAGTGCGGGATTGCGACTGTCGCGCTCGATCTTGCGGCGCAGGCGGCTGATCTGGTTATCGACCGCGCGATCGAACAGATGCGCCTCGCGGCCTTGGACCATATCGAGCAGGCGGTCCCGGTCCAGCACCTGGCGCGGGTGATCGAGGAAGGCGACGAGCAGCCGGAACTCGGCGGAAGAAATCGCCACGACCGCGCCTTCGCGGTCGGTCAATCGGCGGCGCAGCGGATCGAGCAGCCAGCCATCGAAGGCGTAGTGGAACTGGTCAGCGGCAGCGCTCTCTGCCGCGCCGGGCGTGCGCGCAGCGCGGCGCAGCACCGAACGGATGCGCGCCACAAGCTCGCGCGGATCGAAGGGCTTTACCACGTAGTCATCGGCGCCGATCTCGAGCCCGACGATGCGGTCGGTCGCCTCGCCGCGCGCGGTGAGGAAGATGACCGGCAATTGCCGCGCCTCGATCAGATGGCGGCAGAGGGAGAGGCCATCTTCGCCAGGCATCATGATGTCGAGCAGGACAATATCGTAGGTTTCGACCGCGAGCAGCGCGCGGGCTTCGGCGGCGCTGGCCGCCTGCGCAGCGGCGAACCCCTGCCGGACGAGATAGTCCGACAGGGGCTCGCGCAGCGCGGCTTCGTCATCGACCACGAGGACACGCGTGGCTTCCGGCGTTGCTGGCATGCTTACTCGCCCGGCGGCGGGGGCGGCATATCGCCCATGTCGCCGCCGCCCATGGGATGCATGCCGCGGCCGCCCATCCCGCGGCCGCCCATGCCGCGACCATGGCCCCAGCCGCCATGTTGGGCGCGCATCGCCATCCAGGCGGCGCGGCGCTCGGCAGCGCTCAGCTTCCCGTCGTGATTGGTATCGGCCGCATCGAAGCGCGCCTTGGCAGCGGCATCGAATTCGGCGCGGGTGATCGTGCCATCGTGGTTGGCATCGGCCTTTTCGGCCATTTCATGGAGCATGCGCCCGCCGGGGGCCATCATCATGCCCATCCCTGCATTGGGGCCAGCACCGGGCGGCGGCGGGGGCATATCGCCGGGCGCACCATCACGGCCCCTTGCGCCCTTCCAGCCGCCTTCCATCATTTTCTTGTGATGCTCCATGAATTCGGCCTTGCTGATCGAACCATCGTGGTTGGTATCGATCTTGTCGAACATCTCGGCCAGCTTGGCCTCGCGGTCCGCTTCATTGAGCACACCATCCTTGTTCACGTCCAGCTTCGTCCACAACTCGTCGGCCTTGGCCTTGGCATCAGCCCAGGTCACGTCCTGCTCGCCCATGGGGTCGCGGCCGGGCTCGGCGAAGGCGGGATAGACGGCATAAAGCGCCGTGGAGGCGGCGAGCAGAACGGCCGCAGAGGCGGCGAGCGTGGTCTTTTTCATGAATCCCGGTCCTTGTTGCGAGCGGAACGGTGGCTTTCCGCTGTGTGCCGTCTAGACCGCGGTTGTCGCAGGGTTATCCCGCCGGCGCCGAGTTTTGTCGCACTTTGTCGCGTCTGAATCTGTTTCGGCCTAACCGAAACAGGGCGGCACCGGCCCACTCCCCCGTCCGGCCACCCATTCAAGGTACTCTCGTGCGTGGCCAGACGGGGGAGTGGGCCGGTGCACCATGGTTTCAGCCTCCCATCACGAAGGCATTGAGCTTGTTTCCATCGGGATCGCGGAAATAGGCGGCGTAGAACCCGCCTTCGCCGCGCGGCCCCGGAGGGCCTTCGCAGGTGCCGCCATGGGCGAGCGCGGCAGCGTAAAGCCTGTCCACCTGCACGTTGTCCTTCGCCTCGAACGCGACCATCACGCCGTTGCCGACGGTGGCAGGCTCCCCGTTGTAGGGCTTCATCAGGCCGATCCCGGCCGCGCCGCCCGCTTCGCCCCAGGCGATTGCGCCGTCCCATTCGTACATGCGCTTGGTGCCCATTTCGGCCGCCAGCGCATCATAGAACGCCGCGCCGCGCGCGAGATCGTTGGTTCCCAAAGTGACGTAGCCGATCATGTTCTTCTCCTCTGCCGCGAGTCGCGATAATCAGAACATAGCATGAACAAGTACGCTTACAACGGGGCGCAGGATGCCTCCAGCCACGCAAGATCAGCGCCCGAAAGCTGCGGGGCAAGGAGCGCGCGGACCTTGGCATGGTAGGTGTTCCACCAGTCCCGCTCGTGCGGAAGCAGCAGCGCGGGCTCTACCAGCGTGCGATCGATGGGCGCGAATGTCAGCGTCTCGAAGCCCATGAACATACCCTCTGCGCCGGGGATATCGCGCACTTCGACGAGCACGAGATTCTCGATGCGGATGCCGTATTCGCCGGCCTTGTAGTAGCCGGGCTCGTTGGAGAGGATCATGCCGGGCAGCAGCGGCTGGCCCGTGCCGGCCTGCCCGCCCGCCGCCTTGGCGATGCGCTGGGGGCCTTCGTGGACCGCGAGGAAGCTGCCGACGCCGTGGCCGGTGCCGTGGGCATAGTCGAGACCCGCTGACCACAGGAACTGGCGCGCGAAGCTATCGAGCTGGCTGCCGACGGTGCCTTCGGGGAAGACGGCGAGATCAAGCGCGATATGCCCCTTGAGCACGCGGGTGAAGCGGTCCTTCACTTCGGCGGGCGGCGCATCGGGGCCGATCCAGACGGTGCGGGTGATGTCGGTCGTGCCATCGAGGTACTGGCCGCCCGAATCGACGAGGTAGACGCTGTTCGGCTCGATCTGGCGGTTGGTGTGCTCGTCCACCTTGTAGTGCGGGCTGGCGCCATTGGGCCCCGCGGCGGAGATCGTATCAAACGACAGGTCTCGCAGCAGGCCGGTCTTCTCACGCTCGGTGCGCAAGGCAGCGGCGGCGGAGAGTTCGGTTTCGGCGCCCTGCGGCGCGGCGTTCGAGAGCCAGTGGAGGAAGCGGGTGATCGCAGCGCCATCGCGCGCCTGCGCGGCGCGGTGACCGGCCTGCTCGATGGGGTTCTTGCAGGCCTTGGGCAGCACGGTGGGATCGGTGACCGAGACGGTTTCGGCCCCGGCAGCGGCAAGCTGCTGATAGATCGCGGCAACGGCGCGTTCGGGATCGACAGCCACTTTCTTGCCCGACAGCGCGGCAAGCGCGGGGGTGAAGGCTGCGCGGTCCTGCACGCGCACGGCGTTGCCGAGGTGCTGGGCAAGCTCGGGCGTGACCTTTTCGGGCGCGATGAACAGGTCTGCCGTGCCGTCTGCATGGGCGAGCACGAAGGACAGCGCGACAGGTGTGCAATCAACATCCGAGCCGCGCATGTTGAGCAGCCACGCGACCGAATCGAGTGCGGAGACAACCGCAGCGTCGAGCCCGCGCGCGGTGAGCCACGCGGCGACTTCGGCACGCTTTTCGTGGGCGGAGACACCGGCATATTCATCGCCATGGACGAGCGCAGGGGCGGCGGAAGGAGCCGGGCGGTCCTGCCAGATCGCGTCGATGGGGTTCTGCTGGACGGCCACCAGAGTGGCCTGCTTGCGCTTCAGCGCAGCGGCGGTGCTGTCGGCCCAGCCCTTGCCATGGAGCCATGCGTCATAGCCGATGCGCGCGCCCTCGGGGGCATTTCCGTCCAGCCAAGCCGCGACCGAAGTTTGCGGGACGGACTGGTATTCATAGAGCCTGCCATCGACTTGTTCGCGCACCTGCAGCGTATAGCGCCCATCAACGAAGATTGCCGCCTTGTCCTTGAGCACGGCGGCCGTGCCGGCCGAACCGCCAAAACCGGTCAACCAGCCGAGGCGCTGGGCATAGGCGCCGACATATTCGCTCATGTGTTCATCGGAAATAGGGATGACGAAGCCATCGAGCTCTTGGCGCGCCAGTTCCTTGCGCAGCGCATCGAGCCGGGCTTCGTGGGTGTTCATCAGCATGGCGTCTTGTCCTGAAGTCGGTTGCCCGCCTTGCGGGACCATGCCGCACACCATAGATGCGGGGGATGACGGAAACCACCCCCACTTCACCGCCGGTTGCGGCCAAGAAGCCCCACACCTTCACTCATCACGGCGTAACGATCGAGGATCCTTACAACTGGCTGCGCGATCCTGGCTATCCCGAGGTCAAGGACGCTGAAGTGCTCACGCATCTGGAAGCGGAGAACGCGTGGTTCGAAGCACGGGTGAAGCCGCTGCAGCCGACTGTCGAGACGCTGCTCGCCGAAATGCGCGGGCGGATCAAGGAAGCCGACAAGTCCGTTCCGCAGAAGGACGGCGATTGGCTCTACTGGATCGAATACGAGGAAGGCGCCGAGTACAAGAAGTGGTGGCGGCGGCCCGTGGCAGGCGGGCCGGACGAGCTGATCCTTGATGAAGTGGCGCTGGCCGAGGGCAAGGAATACTTCCGCCTCGGCGCGCTGTCCGTTTCCAGTGACGGACGGCTGCTTGCGTGGGCGGTGGACGACAATGGCTCGGAGCGCTTCACTGCGCGGATCAAGGTGATCGCGACAGGGGAAGTGCTGCCCGATGTGATCGCCGGCACGCTCTCCGCGCTCGTCTGGGCGGCGGGCGACAAGGCGCTGGTCTACAGCCTCGCCAATGCGCAGTGGCGCACGGACAACGCGCGGCTGCACTGGCTGGGGACGCCGGTGGACAGCGATGTCGAGCTCTACCACGAAGATGACGAGGGCTTCCGCGTCTCGGCCGGGCTTTCGGCGAATGACGAGTGGCTGGTGATTGCGACCGGCGATCACGAGACGAGCGAAGTGCGGCTGGTGCCTGCCGCCGATCCGCTCAAGGCTCCGCTGCTGGTGAAGGCGCGGCAGACCGGCGTGGAATACGATGTGGATGTGCGAGACGAGACGCTGTTCATCCACACCAACGACACCCACGAGAACTTCCGCCTCGCCACTGCGCCGCTGGCCAGCCCCGGCGAATGGACGACGCTGATCGAGGGGACGGACGACTTCTATCTCACCGGCTTCGACCTGTTCCGCGATTTCTACGTGGTTGAAGGGCGGGTGCGCGGGCTCGACCGGATCGAGCTGCGTTACTACGACAATCCCGCGCGGATCGAGCCCATCGCGTTCCCCGAAGCGAGCTATGAAGCCTCACTCGGCGATAACCCGGAATGGGCGATGGACAAGCTGCGGGTCAGCTACGAGTCCATGACGAGCCCGGCTTCGGTCTATGATTTCCACGTTGCCGAGCGGCGGCTGGAACTGCTGAAGACGCAAGAAATCCCGAGCGGCTATGATGCCTCGCTCTACGAGACCGCGCGGCTGGAGATCGCCGCGCGCGACGGGACGCTGGTGCCGGTCTCGGTGGTCTGGCGCAAGGACAGGCCGCAGGGCGGGCCGCTCTATCTCTACGGCTACGGCGCCTATGGCATTGCCATCGGGCCGGGCTTCTCGACCACGCGGCTCAGCCTTGTGAGCCGCGGCTTTGCCTATGCCATCGCGCATATCCGGGGCGGCGATGATCTGGGGCGGCGCTGGTACAAGGCGGGCAAGCTGGAGCAGCGGACCAACACCTTCAACGACTTCGTGGATGTGGCGAAAGGGCTGATCGAGCAAGGCTTTACCGAGGCAGGCAGGATCGCGATCGCGGGCGGATCGGCGGGCGGCGAGCTGATGGGCGCGGTGATCAATTCCGATCCCGAGTTGTGGGGCGTGGTGGCGGCGCATGTGCCGTTTGTCGATGTGCTCGCGACCATGCTGGACGAGAGCCTGCCGCTGACTCCGGGCGAATGGCCCGAATGGGGCAACCCGATCGAGGACAAGGCGGCATTCGATCTGATCCGTTCCTATTCGCCCTACGATCAGGTGCGCGCCCAGGCCTATCCGCCGATGCTGGTGACGGCTGGGCTCAACGACCCGCGCGTGACGTATTGGGAGCCCGCCAAGTGGGTGGCCAAGCTGCGCGAGTTCAAGACCGACGCCAACGAACTGCTGCTCAAGACCAATATGGGCGCAGGGCATGGCGGCAAATCTGGCCGGTTCGAGGGTCTGCGCGAAACGGCGGAGGAATTTGCCTTCATCCTCGCGCAGCTGGGGGTCGAGCCCTGAGATGGTCGGCGTGACCGCGCACACCAAGACCTTCACCGCAGGCCCCGAGCACATCGACGTGCTGGGCCACGTCAACAATGCGGTGTGGGTGCAATGGATGGAAGCGATCGCCACTTCGCACTGGGAGTCGCTGGCGCAGGCCGAGTGGCAGGCGGCCTATGCCTGGGTCGTGACGCGGCACGAGATCGACTACCGCGGCAACATCACCGAAGGCGAAAGCGTGACGGCGGAAACCTTCGTGCCCGATCCGCCGCGCGGGGCGCGATTCGACCGGCGGGTCGATTTCCGCAATTCGGCGGGCAAGGTGATCGTCAGCGCGCGGACGCAGTGGGTGCTGATCGCCATCGCCAGCGCGCGCATCCAGCGCGTCCCGGCGGAGATGGCGGCACTGTTTGCAGCTTAAGCTCTGCGCGCCTGCAGTTCGGGGGTGAACCCGGTCAGCCGCTCGCGCATGGTGCGGTTGCGCCCCAGACGCTTGGCTTCATAAAGCAGCCGGTCGCAGTGGCTGTAGAGCACGGCAAACTCGACATCAAGCGTGCCGGCCAGATCGTGTTCGACAAGGCCCATGCTGGCGGTAACGACATGGCCAAGGCCCGGAACCGCTGCGGCAATCCGCGTACTGAGCGCACGGCGGCAACGTTCGGCGCGTTCGGCGCTGCCCGGGCCGCGCAGCAGCATGAGGAATTCCTCGCCGCCCATGCGGATTGCGCAGGCTTCCGGATCTTCGGCCAGCGTGGCGGCCACAACCTTGAGCACAGAATCGCCCACCGCGTGACCGTGGCGGTCGTTGATCCGCTTGAAGTGATCGAGATCGATCACCGCCATCGTGCGATAGCCGAGCCGGAACAGATCGTTGAAGCGCCGCTCGATCGAGTGGCGATTCCACAGACCGGTGAGCGCATCACGGCCGGCAACGCCTTCAAGCTCAATCGCGCGCGCATGGGCAAGATCACGCTCGCGCCTGAGCTCGAGGAAGCGGATCACGATGCCGAGCGAATTGGCGAGGACTTCGGCAGCAAGCGCGAGCTGGAACAAAACCACGGATTCGGTGGGCCGCGCGTTGGTCAGAAGGTAGCAACCGATGCGGTAAGCACCGACCAGCAGGGTCGGGCTCCAGCCAACCGCGAGGAACACGACGAGCTTGCTGCCGTGCCGCCAGGCATTGATGAGCCCAATTACAATGAGGGCGATAGCCAGCGAAACGGCAAGATTGACGCCCAGCGCACTCCACGGGCGCAGCACTTCAAACTGCAACGCAGTGAACACGCTTCCCGCCATGACCACTGGTGCACAGGCGACCAGCAACTTGCGCAGCCTTGGAGAAAGCGCGTCGGGCTCAAGAAACGTGACGAGGAACATCAGGCCGGATGCGGCCACCGCCCCGAAGCACAGGCTGTTGATCGAAATTTCCGTAGCACCATCGGGATCAGCACCGATGTGCACAAAGCCGGTTGCCATCACGGTCTGCACCAGCATCAGGCCGACCATCGCGATATGCCACAGCACGAATTCGCGCCTCAGCACAATATAGAAGCCAACATTCAGCAGCAGCGGTACGATCAGCATTCCGCAGATCACCGCCATCGCGACGGTCACGCTCATTGGCCATCCCGTGCCTTCGGGCGCACTGTCGAGCCGCGCATCGCTGGCAATTGTCTTGTGCCATGGCCGCTCGATCCGCACGACGACCATGCGCGGGCGCGCGGGTGTCTGCGGCAACGGCATAACCATCATCGGACCGTCAATCAGGTGATGGACGGAGGCCGAAGTGTATCGCGCCGCCCGGGACCCGCCGGCTTCGTCTACAACCCAGATCGTAATCGCGGCGAAAGGCGAGGCGTGGGTGACGAAGCTTCTGGCAGGCGCCTGCGCCGGATCCGACAGGCGAAAGCGCAGGAACAGGCTATCTGACGCGACATTGTATCCCGAACTGGTGCAGATCCAGCGCTGCGGCGCATGGTCCAGATCGGCGAGCCGCTCACCGGCTGCTGCAGAGGCGTGGCAGGTCTGACTGGCAGCGATCGGCGCGGCGGCAGCGGGCATGCCGAACAGGCCGGATAGCAGCGCCACCAGCCCGAACAGCACAACCCTGCGCCAGATCCAGTCCATGAGACTGGTTTTAGCGCAAGGGCCTTATGGCAAAGTTAACTCCGGCCCGGCTTCAGGCGAGCAATTCACCCACCGGGCGCCAGGCATAGCCCAACTCGCGCGCGACGGCTTCGTAGGTCACTTCGCCGGCATGGACATTGAGACCTTCGGCGAGGTGCGGATTGGCGGCAAGCGCTGCCTTCCAGCCGAGATCGGCGATCTTGAGGGCATGCGGCAGCGTGACGTTGTTGAGCGCATAGGTGCTGGTGCGCGCGACGCCGCCGGGCATGTTGGCAACGCAGTAGTGGACGATGCCGTCGACCACGAAAGTCGGTTCGGCATGCGTGGTCGCGCGGCTGGTCTCGAAGCAGCCGCCCTGATCGATCGCAACATCGACAAGCACCGCGCCCGGCTTCATCGTGCCGAGCATTTCGCGCGTCACAAGCTTGGGCGCGGCCGCGCCGGGGATCAACACCGCGCCGATGACGAGGTCTGCCTCTGCCACGCAATCGGCAAGGTTGGCACGGTTGGAAAAGCGCGTCTTGGCGCGGCTTTCAAAATGGGTGCCGAGCCTCTCGAGCACTTCGGGATCGCGGTCGAGAATGGTGACGTCAGCGCCAAGCCCGGCCGCCATCTGCGCCGCGTTGAAGCCGACCACGCCGCCTCCGATCACCGCGACCTTGGCGGGGAGCACGCCGGGAACGCCGCCGAGCAGCACGCCGCGGCCACCATGGGCCTTTTCGAGCGCAGTGGCACCAGCCTGGATCGCCATGCGGCCCGCGACCTGGCTCATCGGCTTCAGGAGCGGGAGCTGATTGCCGGGGCCGGTCACTGTTTCATAAGCAATCGCGGTGACGCCCGACTTCACCAGATCAGCGGTCTGTTCAGGATCGGGTGCGAGGTGGAGATACGTGAAGAGGATCTGGCCTTCGCGCAGCTGCGCGCGCTCGATGGCCTGCGGTTCCTTGACCTTCACGACCATCTCGCATCCGGCGAAGATCGTCGCAGCGTCCGGCTTGATCGTCGCACCGGCTGCTTCGTAATCGCGGTCCGCCGCGCCGATACCCAGCCCGGCGCCGGTTTCGACCCACACTTCGTGGCCGTGCGCGGCAAGCTCGCGCGCGCTCTCCGGCGTCAGGCCGACGCGGTATTCGTGGTTCTTGATTTCCCGAACGGTACCAACACGCATGGCAGGATCCTTCTCGCTCTCCGTTGGTGAGAGGATACACCCGGTAGCGCGCCTTGTTTCACCTGATTTGGGCATTGCAGGTAGCAGGTTTGGTGATATTTCCTGTGCAAGTGCCAAATTTCAGGATTTTCTTGCATGGATCGCATTGATGTCGCGTTGATTGATGCACTGCAGCACGACTCGTCACGGCCCATCGCCATGCTCGCCGAAGCAGTCGCGCTCTCGCCCTCGGCCTGCCACCGGCGCATCCGCGCGCTGGAGGAAGCGGGGGCGATCAGCGGCTATGCCGCGCGCATCGATCCCCGGCGGATCGGGCTGGCGGTCGAAGTCTTTGTCGAAATCACGCTCACCAGCCAAAGCCGCGAGGCGATGGACCGCTTCGAACGCGCGGTGGGGGATTTCGACGACATTCTGGAATGCCACCTGATGTCGGGCGGCGCAGACTATCTGCTGCGCGTGGCCGCAGCGGACCTTGACCAGTATGACCATATCCACCGCGATTGCCTGGCGCGACTGCCCGGTGTGTCCGCCATGCGGTCGAGCTTCTCGCTGCGCCGGATCAAGCGGTTCGCGGGCTACCCGGTGCCGCGCGGGCGGCTATAGGCGGGGCCTTGCGAATGGGCGGGGCTTTCTTGTCCGCGCTGTCGAGCAGGGTGAGATCGCTGCCCGGTTCATCCATACGATAGCGTTCGCGCAGTTCCAGCTTGAACGCTTCGATCGCCGCCTCATCTGCCAGGTGATCGACGGTGAAACGGCGCACCACGAGTTCATCCGCACTGTCGAGCACGGTGAGGAAGCGGCCTGTCACGGTCTCCGCAAGGTGCGACACATCAAGCCCGTCGGCGATCGTCCAGCGATGCCGGCCCCAGGTGACGATGCGGCGCCCGCAGTGGCGGCAGATGCTGTAGGTTCCGCCAGCATCCTCGTGCACGCGCCAGGCGGTTGGCTGATGCTGCCGCGTGAACCAGCACTGGGACAGGGCTATGTAAGGCACGCCTTGACCTTTCTCGCTCGATGCTCGCCATCACTGGCGCAGGCCGGGAACAGGCGGCATCGCGGATGGGCAGAGCATGCCGCCGCCGGTCATAACGAGAGAACGGCGGCGGGTGGAAAATGTTAAGTGAGGGGTGGCCGGAGCCGCCCGTTCACAGCGGATTGCCGTCCTTGTCGCGGTAAATCTCGCGGCGGCCGACGTGGTTGGCGGGGCCGACGAAGCCATCCGCTTCCATGCGCTCGATCCACTTGGAGGCGGTGTTGTAGCCCACCCCCATCTGGCGCTGGACCCAGCTGGCCGAGGCCTTCTGGCTTTCGAACACGAGCTGGCAGACCTGCCGATACTTGCGTTCTTCCGGATTGTCCGAGGCGGTCGCGTCGAGGTCGTCGAAGCCGAAGCTGCCGTCCTCGGGCTCCTCGGTGACCGAATCGACATAATCCGGCGCACCCTGCCCGCGCCAGTGATCGGCGACACGCTCGACTTCCTCGTCGCTCACGAAGGGCCCGTGGACGCGGGCAATCGCGCCGGTGCTCGGCTTGTAGAGCATGTCGCCCTTGCCGAGCAACTGTTCGGCGCCCTGTTCGCCAAGGATCGTGCGGCTGTCGATGCGGCTGGTGACAGCAAAGCTGATGCGGGTCGGCAGGTTGGCCTTGATCACGCCGGTGATGACATCGACCGAGGGGCGCTGCGTCGCCATGATGAGGTGGATGCCCGCGGCGCGGCTCTTCTGCGAGAGACGCTGGATAAGGACTTCGATTTCCTTGCCGACGGTGACCATGAGGTCAGCCAGTTCGTCGACGATCACAACGATCTGCGGCAGCACCTGATAGTCGAGCTGCTGCTCCTCGAACAGTTCCTCGCCGGTATCGGGATCGAAGCCGACCTGGATGCGGCGGCCCAAAGGCTTGCCCTTGCTGGCGGCAGCGCGGACCTTCTCGTTGAAGCCAGAGATATTGCGCACGCCGACCGAGGACATCATGCGGTAGCGCCGCTCCATTTCCTCGACCGCCCACTTGAGTGCGCGCACGGCCTTTGAAGGCTCGGTCACGACTGGCGAGAGGAGGTGCGGGATATCGTCGTAGGACTTGAGTTCGAGCACCTTGGGATCGACGAGGATCAGGCGGCACTGCTGCGGGGTGAGCCGGTAGAGCAGCGATAGCAGGATGCAGTTCAATCCAACCGACTTGCCCGAGCCGGTGGTGCCCGCAACCAGCAGATGCGGCATCGTGGCGAGGTCTGCCACGATCGGTTCGCCCGCGATGTCCTTGCCGAGAATGATCGGCAGCATGGCCTTGGAATCGGCGAACTTGCTGCAGGAGACGAGTTCGCGGAACGAGACCATGTCGCGCACCGCGTTGGGCAGTTCGATGCCCATCACCGTGCGGCCCGGGATCGAGGATACGCGCGCCGAAATCGCGCTCATGTTGCGGGCGATGTCATCCGCCAGGCCGATCACCCGGCTGGCCTTGATGCCGGGCGCGGGTTCCAGTTCATACATCGTGACGACCGGGCCGGTGCGGACGGCGGTAATCTCGCCCTTCACGTTGAAATCGTCGAGCACGTTTTCGAGCAGACGCGCGTTGCGTTCGAGCGCGAGCTTGTCGATCTTTGGCCCGGTGGCAGTAGGAATCGGCTCTAGAATATCGAGGCCGGGTAGTTCGAACTGATCGAACAGATCGCCCTGCCGCGCCTTGCCGGGGATCTGTGCGATCGTGGGCGGGCGCGAGGGATCAGTGATCTCGGTCGGGCGGCGACGCGTCGGCGGTGCGGCGGAGGTGGCGGGGGCATCCTCGCCCGGTTCGGCGCGCACCTTGGCCTGGCGATAGAAGGCCACCAGATCGCCCA
>CAZQEH010000009.1:0-70537 GCA_964592205.1 uncultured Novosphingobium sp. | reverse complement strand
GCCGCCGCAGAGCACGGCCTGCTCGCCGAACAGGTCGGTCTCGCACTCTTCCTTGAAGTTCGTCTCGATGATGCCCGAACGGCCGCCGCCGACGCCCGAAGCATAGGCGAGGCCGACGTCATGCGCGTTGCCGGTCGCGTCCTGATGGACGGCGATGAGGCAGGGAACGCCGCCGCCGCGCACGTATTCAGAGCGGACGGTGTGGCCCGGGCCCTTGGGCGCGATCATGATCACGTCGATATCGGCGCGCGGCTCGATCAGGCCGAAGTGGACGTTGAGGCCGTGCGCGAAGGCAAGCGCGGCGCCCGGCTTCAGGTTGGCGTGGAGGTCTTCGGCGTAGATCGCGGCCTGATGCTCGTCGGGCGCGAGGACCATGAGGATATCGGCCCAGGCAGCGGCTTCGGCGTTCGAGAGGACCTTGAAGCCGGCGGCTTCGGCCTTCCTGGCGGTGGCCGAACCGGCGCGCAGCGCGATGGCGACGTCCTTGACGCCGCTGTCACGCAGGTTCTGCGCATGGGCGTGGCCTTGCGAGCCATAGCCGAGCACGGCGATCTTCTTGCCCTTGATGAGGTTCAGATCGCAATCGGCGTCGTAATAGACCTTCATTCTCAGTTCCGTTCTCTATGATATTGAAAGGGTGGTGAAAATATCAGGCGGTAGCCCTACGCAGCTTCCGCACCGCGGATCATGCCGACGATGCCGGTGCGGCCAACCTCGACGAGGCCGAGCTGCTTCATCAGGCTGACGAAGCTGTCGATCTTTTCGGGCGCGCCGGTGAGCTCGAACACGAAGCTGGCGGTGGTGGTATCGACCACCTTGGCGCGGAACACATCGGCAAGGCGCAGCGCCTCGACGCGGTTCTCGCCCTTGCCCGCCACCTTGATCAGCGCGAGTTCGCGTTCGACGTAGGGGCCGACTTCGGTGAGATCGACGACCTTGTGGACGGGCACGAGGCGTTCGAGCTGCGCGCGGATCTGGTCGATGATCTCGGGCGGGCCGTGCGTCACGATGGTGATGCGGCTGACATCGTGGCCATCGGTGATGTCGGCCACAGTCAGGCTGTCGATGTTGTAGCCGCGCGCGGTGAAGAGCCCTGCGATCTTGGCGAGAATGCCCGCCTCGTTATCCACGGTGATGGTGAGGACGTGGCGCTCTGCGGCGGCGGTCTCAGGGTTGGGGCTTGTCGTCATTTGGGGCTCGGCAGTTCGACGGTGACCGAATGCGTTGGCATCGGTGCCGTGATAATGATCAGAAAGGACGTGGCTGCTGCGGCGGACCACGCAAAATCCCTGCGCCGGAAATCCCGGATGCAAAACGCGAGGCAGATCGCCGCCGCGCCCAAGAGCAGGAACGGTTGGTACGCCATCACACCAGCGCCTTGGCGGCATCGTCCATCGTGCCGGAGACGGTGTCGCCGTAGAGGATCATGTCGGTGTGCGCCGCGCCCGAGGGGATCATCGGGTAGCAGTTCACTTCCTTGGCAACGAGGCAATCGACGAAGACCGGGCCGGGATGGTCGATCATCGCCTGAATGCCGGCATCAAGCTCGCTTTCGTCGGTGATGCGGATGCCCTTCCAGCCATAGGCTTCGGCGAGCTTCACGAAATCGGGCAGGCTATCGGAGTATGAGTTCGAATAGCGGCTCTCATAGGTCAGTTCCTGCCACTGGCGGACCATGCCCATCCATTCGTTGTTGAGCACGAAGACCTTGACCGGCAGCCGGTACTGCGTGGCGGTGCCGAGCTCCTGGATGTTCATCTGGATCGAAGCATCGCCCGCGATGTCGATCACGAGGGCATCGGGGCAGCCGACTTGCGCGCCGACCGCGGCGGGCAGGCCATAGCCCATCGTGCCGAGGCCGCCCGAAGTGAGCCACTTGTTGGGGCCGGAGAAGTGGAAGTACTGCGCCGCCCACATCTGGTGCTGGCCGACTTCCGTCGTGATGATCGGATCGTGCTTCCGCGTCAGGGCATAGAGCCGCTCGACTGCGTATTGCGGCATGATCGCTTCGCTGCGGTGCGGGTAGGCGAGGGACTTGCGCGCACGCCAGCCATCGATGCGGGCGATCCATTCGGAAAGGTCCGCCGCTTCGTGGTGCGCTTCGTGCCAGGCGGTGAGCAGCTGCTTCAGCACCTTTGCGCAATCGCCGACGAGGGGCAGATCGGCGCGCACCGTCTTGTTGATCGAGGCGCGGTCGATATCGATGTGGATGCGCTTGGAATTGGGCGAGAACGCGTCGAGCCGGCCCGTCACGCGGTCATCGAAGCGCGCGCCGATGGCGACGATCAGATCGGCGCGGTTCATCGCCATGTTGGCTTCGTAGGTGCCGTGCATGCCGAGCATGCCGAGCCATGCCGGATGCTCTGCCGGGAAAGCGCCGAGGCCCATCAGCGTGGAGGTGACCGGCGCGCCGGTGAGCGCCTGCAATTCGCGCAGCAGGACGGCCGCCTCGGGCCCTGAATTGATCACGCCGCCGCCGGTGTAGAAGATCGGGGCCTGCGCGGCGGCGATCATCTGCACGGCCTGCGCGATATCCTCGCGCGGGGCCTCGACCTGCGGATTGTAGCGCGTGCGTTCGCGCAGCGGCTTGCCCGTCCACGGCGCGAGCGCGATCTGGACGTCCTTGGGAATGTCGATCACGACCGGGCCGGGCCGGCCTTCGGTGGCGATGCGGAAGGCTTCGGCGACGATTTCGCCAAGCTGCGCGGGATCCTTCACCAGATAGTTGTGCTTGGTGCAGTGGCGTGTGATGCCGACCGTATCGCATTCCTGAAACGCGTCAGACCCGATGAGCGCAGTGGGCACCTGCCCGGTGATGACGACGAGCGGGATCGAATCCATGAAGGCATCGGCAATACCGGTGACAGCGTTGGTTGCGCCCGGGCCCGAGGTGACGAGCACGACGCCGGGCTTGCCAGTCG
Source organism: uncultured Novosphingobium sp. (assembly GCA_964592205.1). GTDB lineage: Bacteria > Pseudomonadota > Alphaproteobacteria > Sphingomonadales > Sphingomonadaceae > Novosphingobium. Next base: position 67,616 of record CAZQEH010000009.1, on the reverse strand, counting down.
CGCGGGCATAGCCTTCGGCGGCATGGGCCGCGCCGGCTTCGTGGCGCACGAGAATGTGGCGGATCCGTTCATCGCCGAAGAGGGCGTCATAAATCGGCAGCACGGCACCGCCAGGATAGCCGAATACGCATTCGGTTCCCTGTGCGATGAGGCTCTCGACCAGGATCTCCGCGCCGCTGCGCTCGTTCTTCACGTGTCGTTCCTTTCCGGCCCCGTGTTTCCCCATTGGGTTTCCCCAATTGGGTTTCCTGAGTGCCGCTGCGATGGCGCGCGTTAGCCGCGCTGCCGAATTCCTTCAAACCAAAAGGCCCGTTGAAACCCAAATTCAGCTGGATCGCGGGCCGATTCCCACGATGCCTGCAAAAAATGTGGCCCGGAGCAGAGGCAGACTGCACCGGGCCAAGCAAGCCGCAAGACGGGACTGGAATCCTTGTCCTGCGGTATGGATGCGGTAGACGACACAAAATGCCATGTCAACCGCTAAGCACGTAATAATGCTTCAACCAGAGTGTCTGGCGGGGAATTATCCAACATAACCCGCGGCCAATCGGCGGGTGGCTGGTGGCGCAACCACGTGAATTGCCGCTTGGCATAGCGCCGCGTGGCCTGGCATCCTGCCGCGATGGCGTCTGCCTCGCTCATTCTTCCGGCAAGAAAATCAGCGACTTCCGCAATGCCAATGGCGCGCATGACCGGCAGATCCGGGGCGAGGCCGCGGGCGAGCAGCGCTTCCACTTCGGCAACGCCGCCGCCGCGCCACATCGCGGCAAAGCGCCGGTCGCAGCGTTCATAGAGCCACGCGCGGTCCGGCATGAGGATGAGGGGGCGCAGCCCAACCCGATCACCGATGCCGCCGCTGCGCTCGGCCTGCCATTGTTCCAGCGGTCGGCCCGTGGAGCGCACGACTTCGAGCGCGCGGGCAATACGCGCGGCGTCTGCCGGCGCAAGCGCGGCGGCGCGGCCCGGGTCTTCGCGGGTGAGCGCGGCATAGGCTTCGGCAACCGGCAAGGCGCGGACTTCAGCGCGAACGTCTGCCTTGATGGGAGGGACCGGCGCGATGCCATCCAGCAGCGTGCGGATATAGAGCCCGGTGCCGCCGACGAGGATGGGCAGCGCGCCGTCCGCATGCGCAGCGTCGATTTCGGCGCGGGCGGCTACGGCCCAATCGGCGGCGGAGCAGGCATCGGCCCCGTCCCACGCGCCGAACAGGCGGTGGGGCACGCCCTGCATCTCGCCTGCGGTCGGGCGGGCGCTGAGGATCGCGAGATCGGCGTAGACTTGCGCGCTATCGGCGTTGATGACGACGGCCTTGCCAGTGCCGCTTGCCGTGGCCGCGAGCGCGGTGCGCACGGCAAGATCGCTCTTGCCGCTGGCCGTCGGCCCTGCAATGAGCGCGAGCGGCGGCATATGGGCCGCATTGCTAGGGGAATGATCGGTGCTCATCGCACGGCTGATAGCAGAGCCCGAGACGCTTGGTGACACCTTAGGTGATCGGCTTGCGCTCGCCATGGAACAGATCGAAGGCGAGGGCTGGGAAGTGGCCGGCGCGGGCATGCTGTCTGAAGCGGACGACGTGCTTGAAATGGAGCTGATCGAGGAGGCCAAGGCGCCGGACGTCGGCGCAGTGCGGCGCATTCTGGACCAGTGCTTCCCGCAGTGCGACCTGCTGCTTTCACGCGAGGCGATCGAGGTGCCGCGCCTGTTCGTATCGGACATGGATTCGACCATGATCGGACAGGAATGCATTGATGAACTGGCGGATTTTGCGGGCCTCAAGGAACGGATCGCGGCGATCACCGAGCGGGCGATGCGCGGTGAGCTCGATTTCGAGGCGGCCTTGCGCGAACGCGTGGGGCTGCTGAAGGGCCTTTCGGAAAGCGCGATCACGCAATGTCTTGAAGAGCGCATCCGCCCGATGGACGGTGCGCGCACGCTGGTCGCCACGCTGAAGGCGCACGGCGCAAGGACCGTGCTGGTGACGGGGGGCTTCCACGCCTTTGCCGATCCGGTGGCGGAGATGCTGGGCTTCGAGCATGTCGTGGCGAACCGGCTGGGCGTGCATGGCGGCGTGCTGACCGGCGATGTGGTTGGCGGAATTGTCGACAGTTCGGTCAAGCGCCGTGTGCTGATCGAGGAAGCGGCGCGGCTGGGCGAGGGGGCTGGCACGCCCTTTGCGACCTTGGCGACCGGCGACGGCGCGAACGACATTCCGATGCTGGAGGCCGCAACCCTCGGCATCGCCTATCGCGCCAAGCCCAAGGCGCGCGCGGCGGCGGACGGGTGGATCGAGCAGGGGGATCTGACCGCGATCCTCTCGCTTTATGGCATCGCGCGCGCAAACTGGGTGGCGGCTTGACGCGATATTAACACTGGTGTTAGTACGGCGGCAGGACATGATTCTGCGGAGATGCCGTGTGAACGCTCTGACTGCCCGTTTCGAAGCCGATACCTCACGCGATTTCCTCGCGCTGCCGCTGTTTGACGAGCGCCGGCCGCAGCTCAAGCTGCGTCCGGCCAAGGCGCTGCACCATTTCCGTGAGCTGCTGAAGGACAAGGAAAACACCGAGGAGGTGTTCTACATCTTCGAGGCGCTGCCCTGGCGCGATCTGCGCAAGGCAGGCGAGCGGTTCCTGACGTCGGAACGCGGCATGGACCTGCGCGTGAAAGAGCCGTTTCTGCCCGCGATCCTCGATGACCACGAAGCATTGCGCCGCATGCCCGAAGGTTCGCTCGCGCACGCTTACTGCGACTTCATGGAGAAGGAAGGGTTGACCGCGCAGGGGCTGGTCGATGAGTTCGACCGGTTTGCCGCCGACAAGCCGAAGTACCACGACCAGTTCCAGTGGTACATGAACCGCATGCGCGATGTGCATGATATGCTTCATGTTCTCACCGGCTACGGCCGCGATGCGCTGGGCGAGGCCTGTGTACTGGCGTTCACCTACAGCCAGCAGCCGGCGCTGGCGCACCTGTTCATTGGCTATATGGCCGGGCTCAACATCGGCAAGCAGGTCAAGAGCAGCGCTCCGGTGCTGCGTGCGATCCGCGAGGCGCAAGGGCTGGGCAAGGCCTGCCCGCGCATTGCCGAGGAGTCCATCACCGAACTGCTGCCGCTGCCGCTGCAGGAAGTGCGCCGCCGCCTGAACATCACACCCGCGATGCACTACCGCGCGGCGCATGCGGTGTGGGGATCGATGGGGGTCGATCCCTATGATCTGCTAGGGAAGAAGGCGGCTTAAGGGCCCCTCCTGCTACTGATTTGGTCCTCTCCATTTTCACGAAGTGCAAATGGGGAGGTGGCAGCGCGAAGCGCTGACGGAGGGGTTCTATTACCCCTCCATCCAGTCCTTGAAGAACGCCTCGTTGGTTTCGCGTAGGCTCGCCATTTCGACCGCAAAGCCCGGGCCGCTGACGGCGGTGCCGCCGGTGGTGCCGATACGGGTCATCGGGATGCCAGCGGCCTGGATCGTTTCGGCGACGGCACTGGTCACCACATAGCGGCCCTGGTCTTCGCCGAAGGCGGTGAAGTGGTCGCCGATTTCCTCGAGCTGACAGCCGATACCGCTCGCCATCGCCATTTCGGCGAGGGCTACAAGGAGCCCGCCATCCGAGACATCATGGACCGCGCTGACCTTGCCTTCGGCAATCAGCTTGCGGACGAATTCGCCGTGCGTGCGTTCGGCGGCGAGATCGACGGGCGGCGGGGCGCCTTCTTCGCGGCCGTGGATTTCACGCAGCCAGAGCGACTGGCCGAGATGGCCGTTGCTGTGGCCGATCACGAAGATGGCCTCGCCTTCGGCCTTGAAGCCGATTTTCGCCATGGTCTCATGGTCTTCCATTAGCCCGACACCGCCGATGGCAGGTGTCGGCAGAATGGCCGAGCCGCCGCCGGTCGCCTTGCTCTCGTTGTAGAGCGAGACGTTGCCCGAGACGATCGGATAGTTGAGCGCGCGGCAGGCATCGCCCATGCCGCGCAGGGCCTCGACGATCTGGGCCATGATTTCGGGGCGCTGGGGGTTGGCGAAATTGAGGCAATTGGTGATTGCCAAAGGCTTGGCGCCAACAGCTGAGATGTTGCGGTAGGTTTCTACCACCGCCTGCTTGCCGCCTTCGTAGGGATCGGCATAGCAGTAGCGCGGGGTGCAGTCGGTGCTCATGGCGAGCGCTTTCTGCGTGCCGTGGATGCGCACGACGGCCGCATCGCCGCCTGACTTCTGCAGCGTATCCGCGCCGACTTGCGAATCGTATTGCTCATAAATCCAGCGGCGGCTGGCGAGATCGGGGCTGCCGATGAGCTTGAGGAGGTCGGCGCCGAGGTCCGCGCTGGCGGGCACGTCGCCCAAGGGCTTTACGCCGGCCCATGCCTTGTAGTCCGCGAGGCTCATCGCCGGGCGGTCATAGAGCGGGGCATCTTCGGCCAGCGGGCCGAGCGGGATGTTGCACACGGTTTCGCCCTGGCTGGTGAGCACCATGTTGCCGGTGTCGGTCACTTCGCCGATTACCGCGAAATCGAGCTCCCACTTGCGGAAGATCGCCTCGGCCATCGCTTCCTTGCCGGGCTTCAGCACCATGAGCATGCGCTCCTGGCTTTCCGAGAGCATCATCTCGTAGGGCGTCATGCCCTCTTCGCGGCAGGGCACCTTGTCCATGTCGAGCACGATGCCGGCCTTGCCGTTGGTCGCCATTTCGACCGACGAGGACGTGAGGCCCGCCGCGCCCATGTCCTGAATGGCGACGATGGCGTCGGTCGCCATCAGTTCGAGGCAGGCTTCGATGAGGAGCTTTTCGGTGAACGGATCGCCGACCTGCACGGTGGGGCGCTTTTCATCGCTCTTCTCGTCGAAGTCCGCGCTTGCCATCGTGGCGCCGTGGATGCCGTCGCGCCCGGTCTTGGAACCGACGTAGACGATCGGATTGCCGATGCCGGTGGCAGCGGAATAGAAGATCTTGTCCTGATCAGCGACGCCCACAGTCATCGCGTTCACGAGGATGTTGCCGTCATAGGCCTTGTGGAAATTGGTCTCGCCGCCGACGGTCGGCACGCCGACGCAGTTGCCATAGCCGCCGATGCCCGCGACAACGCCCTGCACGAGGTGCTTCATCTTGGGGTGATCGGGGCGGCCGAAGCGCAGCGCGTTCATGTTGGCCACTGGGCGCGCGCCCATCGTGAAGACGTCGCGCAGGATTCCGCCCACGCCCGTCGCCGCGCCCTGATAGGGCTCGATGTATGAGGGGTGGTTGTGGCTCTCCATCTTGAAGATCGCGGCGAGCTTGGTGCCGTCCGGACCATCGCCGATGTCGATCACGCCGGCGTTCTCGCCGGGGCCGCAGATTACCCAAGGGGCCTCAGTCGGCAGCTTCTTGAGGTGGATGCGGCTCGACTTGTAGGAGCAGTGCTCCGACCACATGACCGAGAAGATGCCGAGTTCGACAAGGTTCGGCTCGCGCCCGAGCGCGTGGAGGACGCGCTCGTATTCTTCAGGGGACAGCCCGTGGGCGGCGACGGTTTCTGCAGTGATCTCGGCCATGGAAGGGCCCTTAGCCCCGTCAGGCGGGCAAGGCGAGTCTCAAGAGGCGGGGTTTTCCCGGGTTGATTGGACCCAGACTGCCAGCCCGGCGATCACGGTATAGGCGGCAAGCGCGGTGATCGGCTGGCCGACGGTGACTTCGGTGGTGCGTGGGCCGAACCAGTCAATCGCCTGGCATAGCGCCAGCACCACCGCGAGCGCGCCGAGGGCGAGGCCCGCGCGGGGGGACTTGGGCCGGGTGCGCGCGGCGTAGAAGGCAAGGCCGCCGAAGGCCATCGCGAGTTCGAGCGGTTTTTCGATCAGCGGCGCGTTCCACAGGCCGAAACCCAGCAGCGGGGGCGAACCTCCCAGCGTGAGATCGGGGCGGTGCACGAGAAGATCGACCAGCCAGTGCGAGATCACTGCCATCGCTGCGAGCAGCGCGCCGAAGCGACTGCGCCAGACGAGCCAGACGAGCGCGGCAAAACCGGCCGCCCAAATGCAGGTGCCGAACAGGCTGTGCGTATAGGGCATGTCGTAGAGATCGAGCCAGTTGCTCGCCGTGGCTCCCGGCACGAGGCGGAAATGCTCGATGCCGAGGAGCGCGAAGCTGAAGAAGCCGAAATCAATGAGCTGGGTGCCGATCATCAATACGGGGAGCGGCGGGGCCTTGCGGTGCGTGGCGGCAAGGAAGGCAGGAGCGTAGTGGCCGATGAACATGGGGCGTTATCCGGCAAAGCTGCGCGCGGCATATGTCGCGTAGCATAGCGCACCAAGGAGGGTTCCGTTGAGCGCGGCGGAGCCGAGGGAGGAGGCAGGGCCCGAAGCCAGACTGGGCCGGTTTGCGAACCAGGCCATGCCGGCAAGATAGGCGAGGTAGAAAATGCCCGCAGGGGCAAGGCGAAACGTGGGCGCAAGCAGATCGCCAAGCGCCGGGCGATAGAGGTTTGGCCCGGCCCAGCCGAGCCACATGGCGCCAAGCCCGCCGTACACCACAGCCGCGACAATGTAGGCGATCACCAATTGCATGCGCATCCCCCTTGTGTGGAAGCTTGACCGGCTGCGGCTCCCCCGTCAATGCTGGCAGCGATGGCACACGATAACGACATCGGCTCGCTGAGTTTCGAGGAAGCCCTGAAAGCGCTGGAGGATATTGTCCGCCGGCTGGAAAGCGGCGAGGCACCGCTGGACGAATCGATTGATCTCTATGCGCGGGGCGATGCATTGCGCGCGCACTGCCAGAAGCGGCTCGATGCAGCGCAGGCGCGGATCGAGGCGATCGTGACGGATGGGCCGGCTGGTGATCCGGGGCGCGCGGCGGGAACGCGGCCCTTCGATGATGGGGCCGGCAATTCAGGAAGTTTTGGGGCATGACTGCGATGCAACGGACCGATCCTTGGCAGGAACTGCTGCGCCCGGCGCTCAAGCGGATCGGCGAGGATATTGATGCAAGCTTCGATGCGCTCCTGCCGATGGTGAAGGATCCGCGCGATCGGCTGATCGAGGCAATGCGTTATGCGGCGATAGGCGGTGGCAAGCGGCTGCGCCCGCTGCTGGTCATGGCGACCGCCAGTCTGTTTGGCGCGGACCGTGCCATGGCGATCCGGGTGGGCACCGCGCTCGAGGCGATCCACGTCTATTCGCTGATCCACGATGATCTGCCCTGCATGGATGACGATGCGCTGCGCCATGGCAAGCCGACCGTTCATGTCGCGTTTGACGAAGCGACCGCCGTGCTGGCGGGTGACGCGCTGCACGATTTCGCGTTCGAGGTGCTTTCGGATTCCAACCTCTCGGGCGATCCCTTCGTGCGGATCGAACTGGTGCGTACGCTGGCGCAGGCGAGCGGGATGAACGGCATGGCCGGCGGGCAGATGATGGACATGGCGGCAGAAACCTCCTCGTTCGATCTGCCGACGGTGACGCGGCTGCAGCAATTGAAGACCGGAGCACTGCTCAGCGCGGCGGTGGAAATGGGCGCGATCATCGGGCGCCTTCCGGCCGAAGGGCGCTCGCATTTGCGCGGGTATGCGCGCGATATCGGCCTCGCGTTCCAGATCGCGGACGATCTCCTCGATGCCGAGGGTGACGAAATTGCGGCGGGCAAGGCGCTGCGCAAGGACGAAAACGCGGGCAAGGAAACCTTCCTCTCGCTACTCGGACCCGATCGGGCACGCGAGCAGGCGCAGATGCTCGTCGATCAGGCCGTGCAGTTCCTCGCCTCCTACGGCGAGGAAGCAGACCTGCTGCGTGTGCTGGCGTGGTTCATTGTCGAAAGGGATCGGTAGATGGGAGAGGCGGGGGCCAAAGGCAGTGGTGTGCGTATCGGGGTCTACCCCGGCACGTTCGACCCGATAACGCTCGGGCATCTCGATATCATTCGCCGGGGGGCGAAACTGGTCGACAGGCTGATCATCGGCGTAACGACCAATCCTTCCAAGAACCCGATGTTCACGCCCGCAGAACGCATGGACATGGTCAGCCGCGAAGTGGCGGCGCAGGGGATCGAGAACGTCTCGGTAATGGGTTTCAACGCCCTGCTCATGAAGTTTGCCGAAAAGCAGGGCGCCAGCATGATCGTGCGCGGTCTGCGGGCCGTGGCGGACTTTGAATACGAATACCAGATGGCCGGGATGAACCAGCAGCTCAACGACGGGATCGAGACGGTGTTCCTGATGGCCGACGTCAGCCTGCAGCCGATCGCTTCCAAGCTGGTGAAGGAAATTGCCATGTTTGGCGGTGACATTCATCGCTTCGTGACGCCGCAGGTGGAAAGCGAAGTGGTGGAACGTGTGCGGCGCCAGGGCCAGCTTGGCGATTACTGAGCGCCGCGCCGCGCCGCGATTTGTTCATTGCGGCGTCATCGCCGGGGGGCTATCCGGCGCTCATCGGCAGTTCTGGTCGGCCAATGTGATTAGGAATTCGGTTTGATGGCATCGCGTTTGTTCACCAGGTTCACGCTGGTCCTCGCGCTTGGCGCGGCGCTCATTGCCCCTGTCTCGCCGGCACTGGCGCAGCGGCCGCCCGAGAAGGACGTGGTGAAGCCGATCAAGATCGATCCGATCCAGCACGTGCAGACCATCACTTATGCGGTCGATGCCGATATCACGCATGATCCGGACAATGTGCTTCTGCTCGATCTCTCGAATGGCGGGCGTGTCGCGATCCGGCTGATGCCGGAATGGGCGCCGCATCATGTCGAGCGGATCAAGTTGCTGACGAAGGAAGGCTTCTACAACGGGGTGATCTTCCACCGCGTGATCGAAGGCTTCATGGCACAGACCGGCGATCCCACCGGCACCGGGCAGGGCGGCTCCAAACTGCCGGACCTCAAGGCCGAGTTCAATGATATTCCGCACTTGCGCGGCACCGTCTCGATGGCGCGCACCGACCAGCCGGATACCGCCAACAGCCAGTTCTTCATCGTGTTCTACCCGCGCTTCGCGCTCGATCACAAGTATACCAATTTCGGCCGGGTGATCGCGGGCATGGACATTGTCGATGCCATCGTGCGCGGCGAACCGCCGAAGAACCCGACCAAGATCGTGCAGGCCAGCCTCGCTTCGGAAAGCAAGGCTCCGCCGCCGCCGCCCGCACCTGCCGCGCCGACGACCTTCACCGCGGATATGCTGAGCAATTCGAAGTCCAACTGAGGTTGCCGGTTCGGGCAGCCGCGCTTGTCGAAGCACCTCAGCGGCGCTAGCGGCGTGGCATGCGTGTAGACCTGTTTGATTTCGAGCTTCCGCCAGAGCGCATCGCGCTGCGCCCCGCCAGCCCGCGCGATTCGGCACGGTTGCTGCGTGTGGGGGCGCAAGGCCCGTTCATCGATGCCGTGGTGCGCGATCTGCCCGGGCTGCTGCGCGCGGGCGATGTGCTGGTGTTCAACGATACGCGGGTGATCCCGGCGCAGCTGGACGGCGAAGTCGGCAATGCGCGGATCGGCGCGACCTTGCACAAGCGGATGGAGCTGCGCCGCTGGCAGGCCTTCGTGCGCAACGGTCGGCGGCTGAAGCCGGGGAGCGTGATCAGGTTCGGCGCGGGCGTGACGGCGACGGCCGAGGAGCGCCACGCCGATGGCAGCTGGACGCTGGCGTTCGGCGGCGATGAGCCGGTCGAAGTGCTGCTCGAGCGGGCGGGCACGATGCCCCTGCCGCCCTATATCGCGGGCAAACGAGCGGTCGATGAGCGCGACCGCGCAGATTACCAGACGATGTTTGCGGCAGAAGACGGCGCGGTGGCGGCGCCGACCGCGGCGCTGCACTTCACGCCCGAACTGATGGCGGCGCTCGTCGAGGCGGGCATCGGCCACGAGACGCTGACCTTGCACGTAGGCGCGGGCACGTTCATGCCCGTAAAGGCCGACGATACCGACGATCACGCGATGCATGCCGAATGGGGCCGGATCGAGCCCGAAACGGCCGGACGGCTCAATGCCGTGCGCGCCGCTGGCGGGCGGGTCATCGCGGTGGGCACCACCAGCCTGCGCCTTCTGGAAAGCGCGGCGGACGAGATGCGCGTGATCCAGCCCTTTGCGGGCGACACCAGCATCTTCATCACGCCGGGCTACCGCTTTCGCGCGATCGACGGGTTGATGACCAACTTCCACCTGCCCAAATCGACGCTGATGATGCTGGTCAGCGCGCTGATGGGGCTGGAGCGGATGCAGGAAGCCTATGCCTACGCGATCGCAAACGAGTACCGGTTCTACAGCTATGGCGATTCGAGCCTGCTGATCCCCTAGGCCGCGACCATGTCCGCCACCTGATCGAGCACGGTGAGGCGCTGCTTCTTGAGATCCTCGAGGTGCTGGCCCGAGGTTGGCTCGATCCCGGTTTCGGCACGGTGGATCGCCTTGTCGAGCTGGTAGTAGGTCTCGCTGAGCTTCTGGAAGTGCGCGTTGCCGAGCTTGAGCGAGTGGAGCTTGGCAGCCGCATCCGGGAAAGCAGCGGCGAGATCGTGGGCGGAATGGCTCATGTCAGGTCTCCTCGTTGGGGTACGGGAGGTGCCTGGCAGCGCGGACGGGCGGGCGCATTGCGGTCCATCAATTCGCGAACCAGCCCCACACCAGTTTGCCGGTGAGCGCGAGGCTGGCAGTGACGAGCAGCGGGCGGATCAGCTGCGCGCCGTAGCGCGTGGCAAGCCGGGTGCCGATCGTGGCGCCTACCATCGAGCCTGCGCCCATGCAGATGCCGAGCAGCCAGATGACTTGTCCGCCTGCCGCAAACACCACGAGGCTGGCGATATTGCTCGCGAGATTGAGAAGCTTGGTGAGGCCCGTGGCGCGGGTCAGGCCAAGGCCGCGCAGCGCGACCAGCGTGGCCGCGAAGAACTGCCCGGTGCCGGGGCCGAAGAAGCCATCGTAGAAGCCTATCCCGCTCGCAACCGGGAGATAGCCGCGTTTGGTGATGCGGGGCTCGCCCGGCGCATCGTCCATGCGGGGCGAGAGCAGTGTATAGAGCGCGGCCCCCATCAGCAGGAGCGGCACGACGAGGCGCAGGACGTGCGCATCGAAATGCTGGATGACGAGCGCACCCGCGCCCGCGCCGAGAAAGGCGGCAATTGTCGTCGGCAGGTTGGGCCTGAGCGCGAAGAGGCCCGCACGGTGATAGCGTGTGGTCGCGACCGTCGCGCCCATCGCCGATTGCAGCTTGTTGGTGCCGAGCATCAGATGCGGCGGCAGTCCGGCATAGATCAGCGCGGGGAAGGTGAGCAGTCCGCCGCCGCCCGCGATGGCATCGATGCAGCCAGTGAGGACGGCAAGCCCGGTGAGCGCGGGGTAGAGCCAGGGGGCGAGGACAAACGCTTCATGCATTTGCGCGCCATGGCGTTTGTGCGTAAGGCGCGCAACTTCCCTGTCCCCCGAGTTCCGTCCGATGACCCGCTTTGCCTTCACCGTCCAAGCTACCGATGGCCGCGCCCGCACTGGCGCGATCACGATGCAGCGCGGCACGATCCGCACGCCCGCATTCATGCCGGTGGGGACGGCAGGCACGGTCAAGGCGATGAAGGTGGACGATGTCGCGGCAACCGGGGCGGACATCATCCTCGGCAATACCTATCACCTCATGCTGCGCCCCGGCGCGGAGCGGATGGCGCGGCTGGGCGGGCTGCACAATTTCATGCGCTGGGATAAGCCGATCCTGACCGACAGCGGCGGCTATCAGGTGATGAGCCTTTCAGAACTGCGCAAGATCACCGAGGAAGGTGTGACGTTCGCAAGCCATATCGACGGTTCGCGCCACATGCTGAGCCCCGAACGGTCGATGGAAATTCAGCGGCTGCTGGGCTCTGACATCGTCATGGCCTTCGACGAATGCCCGCGCGCCGATGCCCCGCGCGAGGAGATGGCGCGGTCCATGCAGATGTCGATGCGCTGGGCAAAGCGCAGCCGCGATGGCTTCGATGCAGGCGGCGAGCACGCGGAGCGCGCGGCGCTGTTCGGCATTCAACAGGGCGGATTGGACGAGGCGCTGCGCGGTGAAAGCGCGGGCCTTCTGCAGGACATCGGCTTTGACGGGTATGCGATTGGCGGGCTCGCGGTGGGCGAGGGGCAGGAGGCGATGTTCGCCACGCTCGATTTCGCGCCCGGACAATTGCCGGCGGATGCCCCGCGCTACCTGATGGGCGTGGGCAAGCCGGATGATCTCGTCGGCGCGGTGGAACGCGGGGTCGACATGTTCGATTGCGTACTGCCGACACGTTCGGGCCGCAATGGGCAGGGCTTCACCTGGGACGGGCCAATAAACCTCAGGAATGCGCGCCACGCTGAAGACATCGGGCCGCTCGATGCCGAGTGCACCTGCCCGACTTGCGCGAAGTACAGCCGCGCCTACCTCCATCACTTGCACAAGGCGGGCGAAATGCTCGGCGCGATGCTGCTGACCGAGCATAACCTCTCCTTCTATCAGCAACTGATGGCGGCTATGCGCAGCGCGATTGCCGAGGGGCGGTTTGCGGGCTGGGCTGCGGCGTTCCGGGGGCGCTATCTGGCAGGTCGGTGAGCGGCGTCAACTTCTGCGCTAAATCGGTCATGTTGGGGCTTGCTTGAAGAGCCGATCGCGGCAAGCGTCGGATTGTTTTTCAAGGGGGACTCATCGTGCGGATCATGACGGCACTGGCATGCGCAGCAATGGCTTACTCGGCCGGCGCGGCGCGGGCTGAAGATGGGGCGGCGCTTGCGGCAAAGTTTGGCGCGCTGGAGGATGTGCGGCAGATCAGCCTTTCGCCCTCAGGGAACCAGGTTGCCTTCCTGAAGCCCAATGCGGGGCTTGGCATGACTGTGGTCGTGGCTGATTTTACCACCGGCCAATCGCGCGCGGTGCTCAGTGCGGCCAATCAAGGGGAGGACTTGCGCTGGTGCCACTGGGCGAGCGAGACGCGGCTGATGTGCCTGCTTTCGGTGACGGTCAACCGCGGCGATCTCCTGCTCGGCGCGACGCGCTATGTGCTGGTGCGCAACGATGGCACCGGGCAGAGCTACCTCTCCAGCGGGCTTTCGCGCAATTCCGCAGGCGGGCTGCAGTACGGTGGCGAAGTGCTGGACTGGGATATCGGCGGAAAGCCGGGACATGTGCTGATGACGCGGCAGTTCGTTCCGCAGGGTGAGGTGGGCAGCAATATCCAGCGGCGGCACGAAGGGCTGGGGGTCGAGGATGTCGACCTCGAGACCGGCAAGCGCGACTTGCTGGAGACGCCGCGCAAGGGGGTGGTGCGCTATATCACCGATGGGCGCGGCCATGTCCGGCTGATGGCCATGCGCGGGCAGAACGATGATGGCTATGTCATGGATTCGCTGCGCTGGTTCTACCGCACCCGGGATGATGACAAGTGGCTGCCGTTCTTGACGGCGGAAGGCGATGATGCCGATGTGCCGCTGGCGGTCGATCCGGACCGCAACATGGCCTATGTGCTGGGGCCGAAGGACGGCTTCGACGTGCTCTACGGCGTTGCGCTTGATGGCACGCTGGCGCGGCAGGTCGTGCTCGAACAGCCGGGTACCGACGTTGACAACGTCATCAGCATCGGGCGCAACGGCCGGGTCGTGGGCGCGACGTATGCGACAGAGCGGCGCGTCAATGTGTTCTTCGATCCCGAACTCAAGAAACTCGGCACGGCCTTGGGCAAGGCTCTGCCTGAGCAGCCGTTGATCTCGTTCGTCGATTCGAGCGAGAACGAGGGGCGGCTGCTCATGCTGGCATCGAGCGATTCCGATCCTGGCCTGTTTTATCGCTATGACAAGGCGACGCACCGGCTTGAGCAGGTGCTGCCGGTGCGCGAGCCGCTGGCGCAAGTGCCTCTCGGCAAGATGACTGCGGTAACCTATCCGGCGGGCGATGGGACGCAAGTGCCCGCATACCTCACGCTGCCGCCCGGCGTGGCGGGGCAGGCAGCCGCAAAGGGCATGCCCGCCATCGTGATGCCGCATGGCGGTCCGGGGGCACGCGATGAGTGGGGTTTCGATTGGTTGGTGCAATTCTACGCGGCGCGGGGATTTGCCGTGCTGCAGCCCAACTATCGCGGTTCCACCGGCTATGGTTCGGGTTGGTATCAGAAGAACGGATTCAAATCATGGCGCCTCGCGATTGGCGATATCGCGGCGGCGGGGCGCTGGCTTACCGCGCAGGGGATTGCCGATCCCGCCAAGCTGGCGATCGTGGGCTGGTCCTATGGCGGCTACGCGGCGCTGCAATCGGGGGTGACCGATCCGGGCTTGTTCAAGGCCATCGTTGCGGTGGCGCCTGTGACCGATCTCGACAAGCTGCGCGAGGAATCGCGGGATTTCGTCAATTTCCGGATCGTGGACGCCTATATCGGGCATGGTGATCATATCGAGGACGGTTCGCCCGCGCGCCATGCGGCGGCGATCACCGCGCCGGTGCTGATGTTCCACGGCGAGGTGGACCAGAACGTGGACATTGCCGAATCGCGCCTCATGGCGAGCCGGCTCAAGAGTGCGGGCAAAGTCGTGACGCTTGTGACCTTCCCCGGCCTTGATCACCAGCTCGCGTCCGCAGCGGCCCGTACCCGGCTGCTTGCGGACAGCGATGCCTTTCTGCGCAAGGCGCTGGGACTCTAGGCCGGCAGCAGCATCGCTGCGGTCTCGTCGCGGTGCTTCTTGAGGTACTTCATGAAGGGCGTGCCGCCGGTGCCGATATCGGGGTTGTTGCCCGCTGCCTTGCTGCCCTGCTTGTTGATGTAGCTGGCGGCATATTCGAGGTGGCGGCTGCGGAAATCGGCGACGGCCTGGACCGCGCCGTTATAGGCATCGGTGAGGCCCTTGTGGCCGGTGCGGGCGACGAAGCTGCGCAGCGTCGAGGCAGCGCGCACGTCCTCGATGAAGCGGCGGTGGCCGGTCGGGCGGTAGATGTGGAGTTCGTCAAGGTAGGCCTTCAGCGGATCTGCGGCGTGGCCGACGCCGAGGAGCGCATCCATCGAGGGGACGATCGAGGACTGCGAGCCGGTCTGCCCGCGATAGGCCTGGGGCTGGCCGCCGAGGCGCTCAACGCCCTGATAGACGACACCTGCGCCCAACGCCGGGTTGTCCTTCCAGCCGTGGATGTAGGGGCGCACGCGGCGGAAGTAGATATAGGGGTCGCACTGTTCGGGCATGCGGTCGAAGATCGCGTTGATACCGGCCCACACGCCGACCATCTGTTCGAGGAGGCTGCGGGCGGTATCCACATCGCCGGCTTCGGCGGCGGTGATGATCGGGGCGAAGAGGGCGAGGGCCTTGCCTGCCTGCGCTTCGATCGCGACGTGAATGAGCACGAACCACGCCTCGTCGGTACCGGCGGCGAACTTCTGGATCATGTAGATGTTGTCGAGATGGACCGGGGCGGCGGGATCGATGAGGCCCCAGTTGTCGAGCACATAGCCGCTGTATTGCAGCAGCGGCTGCTGGTCGAGACGCTCGGCAAGCGCGACCATCGGCACGGCGAGGACCGCAGGCAGTGCGGCGGGAGCAACAGGCGCGCCCCAGACATAGGATTGCACGAGGAAGGAATAGTGGACCATCGCCATGCGCGCGGCGGGCTCATCGAGCGCGGCGATCTGTTCGGGCGTGATCGTGGGAAGGCTGTGTTCAAGGACGGCGCGAACCTGTCCGGTGGGGAGGATTTCAGGCAGGCGGAGCGCAATCTCGCGCGCTTCGGCAAGGTTGCCGTGGAGTGTCACGGCGGGGGCATCGTAGCCACAGAGGAAGCCCCGTTCGCGGGTGATGTCGTAGGTCGCGAGGTCAGCAAGGCTCATGGCGCTCTCCATTGTTTTGTTGGCGCAATGATATGCGGTTTGTGAGCGAAAGAAGTTGCGTATTGACGCGTTCTGATTGGTCTGTGCACAATCTTTGGTGATATGGATGCAATTGACGCCAGGATATTGCGCGCGCTCGAAGCGAACGGGCGAATCAGCAATCTGCAGTTGGCCGAACGCGTCGGCCTCTCGCCCTCGGCCTGCCTGCGGCGAGTGCAGGCGCTGGAAGGCAGCGGGGTGATCCGGGGTTACCGCGCGGTGCTCGACCGCGCGAAGCTGGGCGGCGGCGTGACGATTTTCGTGATGGTGGGGCTGGGCGGTCAGCTCAAGGTCGATGCACTCTCGTTCGAGGCGGCGATGGCCGAAGCTCCCGAAGTGCGCGAGTGCCACAATATCACCGGCGCGGTTGAATATCTGCTGCGCGTGGAAGTGGCGGATCTGGAGGCTTACAAGCGGTTCCATTCGGATACGCTGGGAACCATGCCGCAAGTGCGCAGCATCACCAGCCATGTCTCGCTCGGCACATCCAAGGACCTGCGCGGCTGATACGAAAAAGGCGGAGCTTGCGCCCCGCCTTCTGCGTGTTCGATCTGAACCGGTGGATCAGCGCGAGTAGAACTCGACAACCAGGTTCGGTTCCATCTTCACCGGGTAGGGCACTTCGTCGAGCGTCGGAACGCGCACGAAGGTCGCCTTGTCCGCCTCGGCGGCGACGTAATCGGGAATGTCACGCTCGGCGAGCGACTGGGCTTC
This sequence comes from uncultured Novosphingobium sp., assembly GCA_964592205.1. Lineage (GTDB taxonomy): Bacteria > Pseudomonadota > Alphaproteobacteria > Sphingomonadales > Sphingomonadaceae > Novosphingobium. The sequence continues at coordinate 51,108 of CAZQEH010000009.1, read as the reverse complement.
GGCGATCAGCGCCATTTCCTTGGCCTTGGGACCGAGGGTCAGGATATCACCGGGGCGCACGCGGCGGCTGGCGATGTTGCACTTCACGCCGTTGACGCGGATGTGGCCGTGGCTGACGATCTGGCGGGCCGAGAAGATCGTCGGTGCGAACTTGGCGCGGTAAACGATCATGTCGAGGCGCTGTTCGAGCAGGCCGATCAGGTTCTGGCCAGTATCGCCCTTCATGGACGCGGCTTCCTGATAGGTGCGCTTGAACTGCTTTTCGGTGACGTCGCCGTAGTAGCCCTTGAGCTTCTGCTTGGCGCGCAGCTGAATGCCGAAATCCGACACCTTGCTCTTGCGGCGCTGGCCGTGCTGGCCGGGGCCATAAGCGCGGCGGTTGACCGAGCTCTTTGGGCGGCCCCAGATGTTTTCGCCAAGGCGGCGGTCAATCTTGTGCTTCGATGCCTTGCGCTTCGACATGGCAAGTCCTTTCAATTTGCTATGCGGCCGGCGCGAAGCCAACCTATGGAAACCAGCCTTGGGGCCGGCGTTTCGTAGACCCGGAACCGCGCCACGGACCCTTGCGGGGCGTGCGGCCACTGCTTCACCGGGCGTGCAGGGCCAATTGCGAAGGCGCGCCTAGACCAGTGAATGCGGGGAATGTCAAGGCGGGAGTGGCGATTGAGGCTGCTTCAGCGCGGTGTTCGCATCAGGGCGGTGATGATGCCGCGCATGGTGCGCACCTCGAGGTGGTTCCACGCCGGCTTGGTCAGGATGTTGCGCAAGTTGAGGCGGGTGGCATGCGCGCGGCCTTGCGGCTTGAAGTAGTCGCGCGGCTCAAGGTGGTCGCTGATCTGGGCGATCAGGCCTTCGAGTTCTTCCTGTGGCGCGGGCGGGAGGATTTCTTCGGCAGGGGGCTGGGCGAGCGCGGTGGCGGCGTGCTTCGACCATTCGTAGGCGCACAAGATCACCGCCTGCGCGAGATTGAGTGAACCGAATTCGGGGTTGATCGGCACGGTGATGATCTTGCGGGCGAGCGCGACATCATCGGTTTCGAGGCCGGAGCGTTCGGGGCCGAAGACGAAGGCGGTGCCGCCGACGGCGGTAACGGTTTCCCTGGCGGCTTCTTCGGGCGTCAGGACGGGCTTGGTGACGCCGCGCTTGCGCACGGTGGCCGCATAGGCATGCGCGCAATCGGCGACCGCTTCGGCGAGCGTATCGTAAACTTCGGCCTGCGCCAGCACGATGTCCGCCCCGGCAGCGGCAGGGCCTGCACTGGGGTTCGGCCAGCCATCGCGCGGGGCGACGAGGCGCATGCGGGTGAGCCCGAAGTTCAGCATGGCGCGCGCGGCCTTGCCGATGTTTTCACCAAGCTGCGGCCGGACGAGGACAATGACAGGGGCGTTGTAAGGCAGGCTCATGTGCCGCCCACTTCGCGCACGGTGCTGGCAAATTCTTCGAAATCGCGCGCTTCGGTGAAATCGCGATAGACGCTGGCGAAGCGGATGTAGGCGACACTATCGAGCTGACGCAGGCCTTCCATCACCATTTCGCCGATCTGGCGGCTTTCCACTTCGGCATCGCCCAGCGTTTCAAGCTGGCGCTGGATGCCCGAGACGAGGCGTTCGATGCGGTCCGGGCTGACCGGGCGCTTGCGGCAGGCGAGCGCGACGGACTGTTCGATTTTGGCGCGGTCGAACGGCTCGCGGCGGGGTTCGCCGCCGCCGGATCCGCTCTTCACAACCATGACTTCGCGCAGTTGCACGCGCTCAAATGTGGTGAAGCGCGCGCCGCAGCCTTCGCACTGACGGCGCCGGCGGATCGAGGTGTTGTCCTCGCTCGGCCGGCTGTCCTTTACCTGGCTTTCTTCATGGGCGCAGAAGGGGCAGCGCATGCGGTGCTATTTGATCCGCTGCCAGAGCGCGATACCCGCACCCGCGACAAGGCCGAGCGGCACCGAGACGACGGGCAGAAGCGCGCCAGCCACTGCGCCGATGCCCGCGCCGATCAGCACGGGCTTGGTCGAGGGGTGGTCCATGCCCTGCTTGGCCATTCCGCTGATTTCGGCGGTGGCGCGGCCGATCAGATCGTTGTCGTCAGCCATGGCTCAGAGCTCCGGGTAGATCGGGAAGCGGGCGCAGAGCGTTTCGACCTTGGCGCGGACAGCCTGTTCGACCTGGCCATCGCCTTCATCGCCATTGCGCGAAAGGCCGTCGACGACTTCGGCGATGAGCTTGCCGATTGCGCGGAATTCATCCTCCCGGAAGCCGCGCGTGGTGCCGGCTGGGGTGCCGAGACGGATGCCGGAGGTGACGAACGGCGAGCGGGTGTCGAAGGGAATGCCGTTCTTGTTGCAGGTGAGCCAGGCGCGGTCGAGGCCCTTTTCGGCGGCCTTGCCGGTCACGTCTTTGGGCGTGAGGTCCACCAGCATCGAGTGGTTGTCGGTGCCGCCCGAGACGATGCCGAGGCCCGCTTCCTGCAGGCTGGCGGCGAGCGCGCGGGCGTTGGCGACGACCTGATGCGCGTAGGCCGAAAACTCGGGCTTGAGCGCTTCGGCGAAGGCGACAGCCTTGGCGGCGATGATGTGGACAAGCGGGCCACCCTGCATGCCGGGGAACACCGCCATGTTGATCTTCTTGGCGAGTGCTTCGTCATTGGTGAGGATTACGCCCGAGCGGGGCCCGCGCAGCGACTTGTGCGTGGTCGTCGTGACGACATGCGCGTGCGGCATCGGCGAGGGGTGCGCACCACCCGCGACGAGGCCGGAAATGTGCGACATGTCGACAAGGAGGTAGGCGCCGATTTCGTCCGCGATGGTGCGGAAGGCTTCCCAATCCCACACGCGCGAATAGGCGGTGCCGCCCGCGATGATCAGCTTGGGCTTGTGTTCGTGGGCGGTGGCGCGAACCGCGTCCATGTCGATCTGGTGATCTTCGCGGCGCACGCCGTACGCGACCGGCTTGAACCACTTGCCCGACATGTTGACGGGCGAACCGTGGGTGAGGTGGCCGCCCGAATTGAGATCGAGACCCATGAAGGTGTCGCCCGGCTGAAGCAGGGCGAGGAACACGGCCTGGTTCATCTGGCTGCCCGAATTGGGCTGCACGTTGGCGAATTCACAGCCGAACAGCTTCTTCGCGCGCTCGATCGCCAGCGTCTCGACCACGTCGGCATATTCGCAGCCGCCGTAGTAGCGCTTGCCGGGATAGCCTTCGGCGTACTTGTTGGTGAAGACCGAACCGGCCGCTTCAAGGCAGGCAAGGCTGGTGATGTTTTCCGACGCGATCAGTTCGATCTTGGTCTGCTGGCGGTTCAGTTCACCGCGGATCGCGGCGTATACTTCGGGATCGGCCGCGGCGAGATGTTCGGTGAAGAAGCCGGCTTTGCGGATTTCATTTGCGGGGGCTGCAACGTTCATCGGCGGGGGCTCCTGTTCAAAGGGTCGGGGAGGAAAGCTTGGCAACGCGGCCTTCGTGGCGGCCACCGAGAAATTCGCCGGCGAGGAAAGCCTCGACACAGGCCTTGGCCATTTCGGGGCCGACGAGGCGCGCGCCCATGGCAATCGCGTTGGCGTTGTTGTGCGAACGGCTGAGCGCGGCGGACAGCGGTTCGCTGACCAGCGCACAGCGCAGCGCCGGGTGGCGGTTGACCGCGATCGAAATGCCGATGCCCGAACCGCACAGCGCGACCCCGCGCTCTGCCGCGCCCGAAGCGACGGCTTCGGCGATCTTGTAGCCATAGTCCGGATAATCGACGCTGGCGGAGCTATCCGGCCCGAGATCGAGCACTTCGTGGCCGAGTGCGGCGATATGGGCGGCAAGTTCGGCCTTGAGATCGAAGGCAGCGTGGTCCGAGGCGATAGCGATGCGCATAGGGGGCGAGTGGTCCTGAGCCAAGGGATTCGTGTGTTCGGAGCGCTTTAGGAGGGTTGGCCCGGCTTTGCCAGTGCGCGCGATTGCCTTAAGTTATATATAAGTAAGAATTATACCAATGGATGCGATCGGCAAAGACCCGGGGCAGCGGCTGGCAGGGCAGCTCCGGCGCATTTGGGCCTTGCGGAAGCTTCGCAATCCGGCTTGGTTGCCCCCAGGGTACCGCAGAGCGAAACGGGAGGGAAGATGAGCAAACGGCTGATCCTGCTGGCGGCGCTGATCCTGGGCGTGCTGCTCGGCATTCGCGCGACGACCCCGCCTGCACCGGTCGGTGCGGATGCTCCGGCAGAAGCCTTCGCCGCCGGGCGCGCGATGGCCGATGTCCGCGTAATTGCCGCGCGGGCGCACCTTGCTTCCTCGCCCGAGGATGCCGCAGTGCGCGCGCATATCGCGCGCCGGATGGCGATGATGGGGATGGAGGTGCACGAGACGCCGTTCACCGCGCCGCCCGCAAGCGCCAAACGGCTGGCGTGGTGGAGCGGCAAGGACGTTCCGGCGCCGGTCCTGACCAACGTGATCGGGGTGCTGCCGGGCAAGGACCGGTCCTTGCCCGCCGTGCTGCTGATGGCGCACCACGATACGGTGGGCGGATCGCCGGGTGCGGCGGACGATACTGCTGGCGTTTCGGCGCTGCTGGAAACGGCGCGCGCGGTGCACGCCGCAGGCCAGCCGGCGCGCGATCTCATCCTGCTGATTACCGATGGCGAAGAACTGGGGCTCGACGGAGCGCATCACTTCTTCACCGCCGAACCGCTGCGGATGCATGTCGGCGCGGTGATCAATGTCGAAGCGCGGGGCGGTGGCGGGCGGACCACGCTGTTCGAGACTTCGGCCGACAATGGCGCCGCCATCGCGCGGGCGGCGGGCGCGATTGCGCGGCCGGCGGGCTCCTCGCTCGCGGTCTATGTCTACAAGGTGCTGCCCAACGATACCGATCTGACCGAAATTCGCGGCGGGCCATGGACGGGCTACAACTTCGCCATGATCGGGCGTCCACAGCTTTATCATTCGCCCAAGGCCGTGCCCGATGCGCTCGATCAGGGGGCGCTGCAGGATATGGGCGCGCAAGTGCTCGATCTGACGCGCGCGCTGATCGTGGCGGGACCATTGCCGGAGAGGGCGCCGGATGTGGTGTTCTTCGATGCGTTCGGAGCCATGCTGGTGGTCTATCCCGCGTGGGTGGGTTGGGCAATGCTGACAGTGGCGGCGCTGGCGCTCGGCCTTGCGGCGCGGCGCGGTGGCGGCTGGCGCGAGGGCCTTGCTGGGGCGGGGCGGATGCTGGCGCTGATCGTGCTGGCGGGGCTGGTGCTGTGGGCAGTGAACCAGGTCTCGCTCGGGACGACCAAGCCCAACTACTATGACCGGCTGGCGGCGATACCCCGGCTGGAAGTGATGGCGCTGGCGGGTGGTCTGGCCGCGTTACTGCTGACGATGGGCGCGTGGAAGCCGAAGCCGGTGGGTCTGGTTGGAGCGGCGCTGCCGCTGTTCCTGTTCGCCCTCGCCGGGCAGGCGCTGGCGCCCACCGCCGCCTATGTCGTGGTGCTGCCGGTCATGCTCGCGGCGCTGGCGATGGCAGCGGGTGAAGGCGTGGGCGGACGGCTTTTGGTGTTTGTGCTGGGGGTGCCAGTCATCGGTTACATGATCTCGCTTGGCCACTTCGTCATGCAGGGCGTGGGGCCGAACCTGCCGACGGCCGCTGCGCTGCCGCTGGCGGTGACGGTGCTGGCGGTGCTGCCGCTGTGGGAGGGTGTCCCGGCGCCGAAGGTGCGGCTGTCGGCGGCGGTCTTGCTGGTGATCGCGATTGGCACGGCGCTGACGGTGCGGCTCGATCCGCTGGCCGATACGGTGCCGGTTTATAGTGCAGACAAGTGAGGGGGGGGCGAGCCCTAGCTTGCATGGCTCCCGGAACGGGTCTTCTGACCTTCCTTCTTGGCGATATGCGCCGCGAGTTCCTCGATCATCTGCTTTTGCATCTGCGGAGCGAGCCCCATGATATCAACCATCGAGCGCCTGTTGGCTTCGATCACATCAGGGTCGCGCATCACGGACGCGCTTCTTGAAAAGAAGCGCTGCCCGGTCGGCGTGCCGACGAAAGCCCGGATCTGTGTCAGATCCTCAAAGCTGAACTGCCGTGCATAGGCCCGCGCCATCGCCCGATAGAAATCGGGCAGGTGCTTGTTCATCTGCGCGGTCATTTCCGTGTACATGCGGTCGATCCCGCGGCCGATGATGGCATCGGCTTCGGCATCGCCGGTTCCGGTGATCTTGGACATGGAATCGCGGATCTGCGAACGCAGCGAATCCATGATGCCCGCAAACATCGCGGGTCGGCTCTCCGGCGGCATGCCGATATCGAGGATTTCCTGCGCGAGCGCGACGGCTTTGGGATCGAGCTCAGTCGCATCGGCCGCAGGTGCAGGCGGGGCAGAAGGAGAGGGCGCCAGAGCAGGCTGGCTCGCGGGCTGCGCCGGGGCCGACTGAGCAAGCGCCGGCCCTGCCGCCACGAGCGTGAGGGCAAGGGCCAGACTTGCGGTGCGGATCACTGATCGAGGAAAGAGCGCATCTTGCGCGAACGGCTCGGGTGCTTGAGCTTGCGCAGCGCCTTCGCTTCGATCTGGCGGATGCGTTCGCGCGTCACCGAGAACTGCTGGCCGACTTCCTCGAGCGTGTGATCGGTATTCATGCCGATGCCGAAACGCATGCGCAGCACGCGTTCCTCGCGCGGGGTGAGGCTGGCGAGGACGCGGGTGACGGTTTCCTTGAGGTTGGCCTGGATGGCCGCGTCCACCGGGATCACCGCGTTCTTGTCCTCGATGAAATCGCCGAGGTGGCTGTCTTCCTCGTCGCCAATCGGCGTTTCGAGGGAGATCGGCTCCTTGGCGATCTTCATCACCTTGCGCACCTTTTCGAGCGGCATCGAAAGCCGCTCGGCCATTTCCTCCGGCGTCGGCTCGCGGCCCTGCTCGTGGAGGAACTGGCGGCTGGTGCGCACCAGCTTGTTGATCGTTTCGATCATGTGGACCGGGATGCGGATCGTGCGCGCCTGATCGGCAATCGAGCGCGTGATCGCCTGCCGGATCCACCATGTGGCATAGGTGCTGAACTTGTAGCCGCGGCGGTACTCGAACTTATCGACCGCCTTCATCAGGCCGATGTTGCCTTCCTGAATGAGATCAAGGAATTGCAGGCCGCGGTTGGTGTACTTCTTGGCGATGGAAATCACGAGGCGCAGGTTCGCCTCGACCATTTCCTTCTTGGCAATGCGCGCTTCGCGCTCGCCCTTCTGGACCATGTTCACGATGCGGCGGAATTCGCCCAGCGACATGCCGGTGGCCGCCGCGATATCGGCGATCTCGGCGCGGATGCGCTCGACCGGTTCGGCCTCGTTAGCGGCGAAGGCAGCCCACTTCTTGTCGCGGTTCGCCAAGGTCTGCAACCAACCCTCATCGAGTTCGCGCCCGACGTAGTGATCGAGGAAATCCTTGCGCGGCACCTTGTGACGCTCGGCAAGGCGCAGCATCTGGCCACCCAGCGTGGTAAGGCGGCGGTTGAAGGCGTAGAGATTGTCGACCAGATATTCGATCTTGGTCGCGTGGAACTGCACGCTTTCAACTTGCGCGGTGAGATCCTCGCGCAGCTGCTGGTACTGCTGTTCCTTGGCGGCGGGGAAATCATTCCCGGCGCCGAGTGCGTTCAGCCGCTCGGCCTGCACCTTTTCAAAGGTGCGGAAAAGGCTGGTGATCTGGGCAAACTTCTCGAGCGCTTCGGGCTTGAGCTGCGCTTCCATCTGCGCGAGGCTGAGGGTGTTGTCCTCTTCCTCTTCCTCGGCCGGGCGCTTGGCGCGGCGTTCGGTGAGCTCGTCGTCCTCGTCTTCTGGCTGCTCTTCCTCCTCGACGTCCTCTTCCTCCTTGAAGGAAGGGCCCGCGGTCGCCTCGCTGATCTCGCCGTCGCCTTCCTCGCCGTCTTCGGAGAGGTTTTCCGGCTGCGGCTCCTTGGAAAGCATCGCGTCGAGATCGAGGATCTCGCGCAGCTGCATTTCGCCGGCGTTGAGCGCCTCGGACCACTGGATGATCGCGTGGAAGGTGATCGGGCTTTCGCACAGGCCCAGGATCATGGTGTCGCGGCCCGCCTCGATGCGCTTGGCGATGGCGATCTCGCCCTCGCGGCTCAAAAGCTCGACCGCGCCCATTTCGCGCAAGTACATGCGCACCGGATCATCGGTGCGCTCGATGGTTTCCTTGCGCTTGGAAACAAGGTCCGGCCGCTCGTCGACCGGATCCTGATCCTCGACCTCGTCGTCCGCGCCCTTGTCCTCGGGATCGACGGCGTCTTCGTCGCTCTCGACGATGTTGACGCCCATCTCCGAGATCGCGGCCATGATGTCCTCGATCTGGTCGGCAGACATCTGGTCCTGCGGCAGAGCCTCGTTGAGTTCGTCCACCGTGATGATCCCGCGCCGCTTGGCGCGGGCGATGAGCTTCCGGATGGAAGCATCGTTGAGATCGATCAGCGGAGCATCGCCGGTGTCAGTCGTGTCGTTGGAAGCCATCTATTCCCGGTACCATCTGTGCGGCGCGCGAGGCGTGACTCCCCTGTCACATCCCGGCGCGGGTGCGGCCCATTTGCCCCAACCGGGCCAGCAGCGCCAGCCTTCGTTGCAGCAAACGTTGCTGTTCGGCGAAGGTTTCGTCGGAAAACTCCGCTTCATGCCTGCGCGTGGCCTCTGCCAGCGCGGCTTCGACGGCCGGAAGTCCGACCAGCAGATCGACCGCTTCGGCGAGTTCGTCCGCCGCATCGGGTGCCTTGCTGTCCAGAAAACCGAATCGCATTCCGGCGTAATCATCCGCCAGCGGTGCCCTGAGGCCCCGCTTTGCCAATATGGTAAGAACGTCGCTGCTTTCAAGCGGCTGGTCGGCATTGTTCGGGCCGCTGTGGACCAGATCGATGAGCGCATCGAGCAGGGCGGCAAGGCCGGCATCGGCGACTTCAAGCCGGGCCAGCGTTTCGGCATGCCGCGCGATCTGCCGCGGCTGCTCGATGAGGCCCGCAAGCACGGCAGCGAGCAGCGGACGTCCTTCGCCTACGGCCTGCATCCGCACGGTTACGGCGGCGGAGAGCGGCGGCGGCGCGGGCTGCCAGGGCCCCTTGCGGCTGGCCGCAGGGCCGCGCTGGGATGGCTGGAAGGCGGGCCGTTCGCGCTGGGGATAGGCAAGCTCGCCGAACCGGTCGAGCAGATCGCGGCGGTAGAGCCCCTTGATGTCGCCATCGCCGATCGTCTCGACATGGGCCATGAGGCGGGCCTTGAGCCCGGCCTTGTCTTCGGGCGTGGCGACGGGGCCTGCAGCGCGCTCGATATCCCACAGCACTTCGACCATCGGGCGCGCCGCGGCGAGGACGTCTTCCATGGCATGGGCGCCGCGCTGCTTGATGAGGTCGTCCGGATCGAGCCCGGCGGGGAGCACCGCGATGCGCAACGAATGGCCCGGGCGCAACAGCGGCAGCGCGCGCACGATGGCGCGGGCGGCGGCGCGCTGACCGGCGGCATCGCCATCGAAGCACAGCACCGGCGTTTCAGTGAGGCGCCAGAGCCGCTCGATCTGGTCTTCGGTAAGCGCTGTGCCCAGAGGGGCAACCGCCTCGCCGATCCTGGCCGCTGCCAGCGCGACAACGTCCATATAGCCTTCGACCACCACTACGCGGCCGGATTGGCGGCTGGCGGGGGACGCGCGGTGGAGATTGTAGACGGTGCGGCCCTTGTCGAACAGCGGGGTATCGGGGGAGTTGAGGTACTTGGGCGCGTCTGTCTTGGTCTTGTCGAGGATGCGGCCGCCGAACGCGATCACGCGGCCGCGCGGATCGCAGATGGGAAGCATGAGGCGGCCGCGGAACCGGTCGTAGGGATCGCGGCCTTCGACGACGATGCGCAGGCCCGCTTCGATCAGCATGGCCTCGGGGAACTGCGAGAGCGCATGCCTGAGCGCAGTACGGCTATCTGGCGCATAGCCGAAGCCGAATTCCTTCACGATAGCGGCAGGAAACCCGCGCGAGGCGAGGTAGGCGCGGGCCTGCGCGCCCTGGTCTTCGGCGAGGCTCTGCACGAAGAACGCCTGCGCGGCGGCCATCACGTCGTGGAGCGATTTCTGCTCCTCGGCGCGCTTGGCTGCGCGGGGATCGGGGGCGGGGACTTCCATGCCCGCGCTTGCCGCGAGTTCCTTCACCGCATCGAGGAACGGCAGACCCTGATGGTCGGTCATCCAGCGGATGGCATCGCCGTGCGCGCCGCAGCCGAAGCAGTGGTAGAAACCCTTCTCGTCGTTGATCGTGAAGCTGGGCGTCTTCTCGTTGTGGAACGGGCAACACGCCTTGAATTCACGCCCCGCCTTGGTGACGCGCACGCTCCGCCCGATCAGCGCGGACAGCGAGACGCGCGCGCGCAGTTCATCGAGCCATTGGGGGGTCAGGGACACCGGCGTTTCAGCCGAGCGCCGCCTTCACCAGCCCGCTGGCCTTGCCCATATCGAGCTGGCTGCCGTGGCGGGCCTTGAGCGTGGCGACGACCTTGCCCATGTCCTTCATGCTCGTCGCGCCGAGTTCGGCCTTGATCGCCTCGATCGCGGCCTTGGTGTCGTCCTCGCTCATCTGGGCGGGGAGGAATTCCTCGATCACGGCGAGTTCGGCCTGTTCGATATCGGCAAGCTCCTGGCGGCCGCCCTCGACATAGAGCGTGATCGATTCGCGGCGCTGCTTGGCCATCTTCTGGAGGACATCGACCACCAGCACATCGTCGTCCGGCACCGTGCTCGCGGTACGCAGCTCGATATCCTTGTCCTTGAGCTTGGCAAGGATGAGGCGGACGGCGGCGAGGCGCGGCTTGTCGCCGGATTTCATGGCACTGATCTGGGCGGCCTTGATCGTATCGCGGATCATGAGAGTACGTATTCCTGTGGATTGAGCGCCGTTAGTTGGCGCGAGACCCTGTGACTTAGGCGAAAGTTTCTGCCTTCGCTAGGTTGACGGGACCGGGCGAGGGGCCTAGCGACCGAGCCTTAGCGACATCGCCAGACCCTTGCCAACGGAGCGCCCCCTATCATGGCCGACCCCGCCCACACTCATGCGCCCAAGCCGGCCGGCGCAACCGGCGTTCTCGTTCTCGCCGATGGATCAGTGGCGTGGGGACGCGGCTTTGGCGCGGAAGGCAAGGCGGTGGGCGAGGTGTGCTTCAACACCGCGATGACGGGCTATCAGGAAGTGATGACCGACCCCTCCTATGCCGGGCAGGTGGTGACCTTCACGTTCCCCCATATCGGCAACGTCGGCACCAATCCCGAAGACATGGAAAGCCACGACGTGCCGGGCGCGGTGGGCTGCGTGGTGCGGGAAGATGTGACCGAACCCGCCAATTTCCGCGCGGTGGAGCCCTTGCAGGCATGGCTGGCGGCGCGCGGCAAGATCGGGCTTTCAGGGATAGACACGCGCGCGCTGACACGGCGGATCCGGCTGCTCGGCGCGCCGAATGCAGTGATCGCGCATGATCCCGATGGCAATTTCGACATTCCGGCGCTGATTGCCGAGGCGAAGGCCTGGCCCGGCCTTGAAGGAATGGACCTTGCCCGCGTGGTGAGCCGCGACGAGCAGGCGGACTGGGAAGGCGGCATCTGGCATCTCGGGCAGGGCTATGCCCGCTCGCCGCATGACGAGCGCCCGCATGTCGTGGCGGTCGACTATGGCGCCAAGGACAACATCTTCCGCAATCTGGTGCGCGCCGGGGCGCGGGTGACGGTGGTGCCGGCGGAAACGTCGCTGGAGACGGTGCTGGCGCTGGAGCCGGCGGGCGTGTTCCTCTCGAACGGGCCGGGCGATCCGGCGGCGACGGGCGTCTATGCCGTGCCGCTGATCCAGGGCCTGCTGGAGCGCGACATTCCGGTCTTCGGCATCTGCCTTGGTCACCAGATGCTCGGCCTTGCGGCAGGAGCGAAGACGATGAAGATGCACCAGGGCCACCGCGGCGCGAACCACCCGGTGAAGCGCCATGCCGACGGCGTCGTCGAGATCACCTCGATGAACCACGGCTTTGCGGTGGACAACGCCTCGCTGCCCGAAGGCGTAGTGGAAACGCATGTCTCGCTGTTCGATGGTTCGAACTGCGGGATCGAGATTGCCGGCAAGAAGGCGTTCGGGGTGCAGTACCACCCCGAGGCGAGCCCGGGCCCGCAGGACAGCTTCTACCTGTTCGGGAAGTTTGTGGGGATGCTGGGGTGACCAATTGGCGGGTCATCCTGACAGTGGTCCTGACATCGATTTTGTCAGGATACGTTGGCTGGTTGTTGGCAAAGATGCCTGACCCATTTTCTGGAGGTACAGTCACAATCCATGGCCTCTCATGGGGAGAGTCGCCACCTCTCGCCGATGGGCCAAGGCCGAAGCAACTGACCCCGACTATGGCAGTAGCAAAGTGCAAGATCAGAAAGTTCCGTATCGATCCAGCGACGGATGGGGCGGAGCAGGCGGTGGTTGTGCTTGGAGATCTATCGGCAAGTGAATTTAGATGTTTACTTGATGAAGCCCAATCTTCGCTGGAAGGTGAACCTCCGCTCTCGCCTTCCTCGCCCGAGGCTCCCCCGCCTTCATATCGCCCACTGTACATGACTTTTGATCCGCCGAGCAAAAATGCCCAAACGCGCTGACACCTCCTCGATCCAATCCACCGTCGCTGGGACTTCGCTCCCGCGCGGCTGGGTTTGGGCTGGGCGGCGTCTGCGCTTTCGAGTGCGGGGCACCCCCACCCAACCCTTCCCTGAACGGGCGAGGGCTTTTTGTGCTGGTCGCAACCTTGCGGCATCACGCAACCTGCCCCTCCCCCGGTCGGGGGAGGCTGGGTGGGGGTGCTCAGCGTTCGAAGGCGTTGCTCCGGTTTCGGGCAAGAGCCAACTCGTGCGCGATAGCCGTGAGGACACCCTCCGTATTGGCCAGCACATCGTTGTTCCAGAAGCGGATGACGCGGTAGCCCATGGTTTCGATCATGCGCGTGCGAGCCATGTCGGCTTCGCTGTTTGCATGCTGCCCGCCGTCGAGCTCGACGGCGAGGCGCAAGCTGCGGCAAGCGAAATCAACCACGGCATTGCCTATGGGGTATTGCCGAGTGAACCGCGCACCGAGTTGCTCTCCCCTGAGACGCAACCACAGTCTTTGCTCAGCTTCCGTAGGATTCTTGCGCAGTTTGCGCGCCATCGGCGTCAGGCGTTTATCGCTCATGCGTCGTGCACCCCCACCCAACCCTCCCCCGACCGGGGGAGGGCTTCAATACACTAAGGCCGGTTCATGCCCAAACGCACTGACATCTCCTCGATCCTGATCATCGGCGCCGGGCCGATCATCATCGGCCAGGCTTGCGAGTTCGATTATTCGGGCACGCAGGCGGTGAAGGCGCTCAAGGAAGAGGGCTACCGGATCATCCTGGTCAATTCGAACCCTGCGACGATCATGACCGATCCGGACATGGCGCACGCGACATATGTCGAGCCGATCACGCCCGAGGTGGTCGCCAAGATCATCGCCAAGGAGCGCCCCGATGCGGTGCTGCCGACGATGGGCGGGCAGACCGCGCTCAACACGGCGCTGGCGCTGGCGCGCGATGGCACGCTGGAGAAGTATGGCTGCGTGATGATCGGCGCGGATGCCGAGGCTATCGACAAGGCCGAAGACCGCATGAAGTTCCGCGATGCGATGGACAAGATCGGGCTGGAATCGGCCCGGTCCGGCATCGCGCACACGGTGGACGAGGCGCTGGCGGTGCTGGAACGCACCGGGCTGCCTTCGATCATCCGGCCGAGCTTCACCATGGGCGGCACCGGCGGCGGAATTGCCTACAACAAGGAAGAATTCGTCAAGATCGTGCGCGGCGGGCTGGAAGCTTCGCCGACCACCGAAGTGCTGATCGAGGAATCGCTGCTCGGCTGGAAAGAGTACGAGATGGAAGTCGTCCGCGACCGGAACGACAATGCCATCATCATCTGCTCGATCGAAAACGTCGATCCGATGGGCGTCCATACGGGCGATTCCATCACGGTCGCCCCGGCGCTGACGCTGACCGACAAGGAATACCAGATCATGCGCAATGCATCGATCGCGGTCCTGCGGGAAATCGGCGTTGAAACAGGCGGTTCGAACGTGCAGTTCGCCGTCAACCCGAAGGACGGGCGGCTCATCGTCATCGAGATGAACCCGCGCGTCTCGCGCTCCTCCGCGCTGGCTTCGAAGGCCACCGGGTTCCCGATCGCCAAGGTCGCGGCGAAGCTGGCGGTGGGCTACACGCTCGACGAGATCATGAACGACATTACCGGCGCGACCCCGGCGGCGTTCGAGCCGACGCTGGATTATGTCGTCACCAAGATCCCGCGCTTTGCCTTCGAGAAGTTCAAGGGCGCCGAGCCGCTGCTTGGAACGGCGATGAAGTCCGTCGGCGAAGTCATGGCGATTGGCCGCAATTTCCAGGAATCGGCGCAGAAGGCGCTGCGCGGGCTCGAAACGGGGCTTGATGGGTTCAACCGCGTGGTCGAGCTGGAGGGAGCGACCCGCGATCAGATCGTCGCCGCGCTGAGCCGGGCGACGCCGGAGCGGCTGCTCGTGATCGGTCAGGCTTTCCGCGAAGGGCTGACGGTCGATGAAATCCACACCGTCACCAAGTACGAGCCATGGTTCCTGCGCCAGATCGAGGCGATCATCGCCGAGGAAACGAAGATCGCGGACGAGGGCCTGCCAATTGACGCAGCAGGGCTGCGCCGTCTCAAGGCGATGGGCTTTTCGGACAGGCGGCTGGCGACGCTCGCGGTGCGCTCGGTCGGTGTGGCTGGCGGCATGGCGGAAACGCAGGCGCGCCGCTCGGGCCTGATCCATGATGTGCTGAACGCCATGGCCGGCGCGACGAGCGAGGAAGAAGTGCGCGCGCTGCGCCACAAGCTGGGCGTGCGCCCGGTGTTCAAGCGGATCGACAGCTGCGCGGCCGAGTTCGAGGCGGTGACGCCGTACATGTACTCGACTTACGAAAGCGGCCTGTTTGGCGAGCCCGAAAGCGAAGCGGCGCCGACGGACCGGAAGAAGATCGTGATCCTGGGCGGCGGGCCGAACCGGATCGGGCAGGGCATCGAGTTCGATTATTGCTGCTGCCACGCGTGCTTCGCGCTCGGCGAGACCGACCCTGCCAGCGGCGAGCCCGGGGCCGGGTTCGAGACGATTATGATCAACTGCAACCCCGAGACGGTCTCGACCGACTACGACACCTCGGACCGGCTCTATTTCGAGCCGCTGACCGCCGAGGACGTGCTCGAAGTGCTGGAGGCCGAGAAGGCGAACGGCACTCTGGTGGGCGTGATCGTGCAGTTTGGCGGACAGACCCCGCTCAAGCTGGCGCAGGCGCTGGAGGATGCGGGCATTCCGATCCTGGGTACTTCGCCCGATGCGATCGACCTTGCCGAGGACCGCGAGCGGTTCAACCGCCTTGTCGAGAAGCTGGGCCTGCGCCAGCCGGCAGGCGCGACGGCACGCAGCCGCGACGAGGCGGTCGCTGTGGCCACCCGCATCGGCTATCCGGTGCTGATCCGGCCGAGCTATGTGCTGGGTGGCCGCGCGATGGAGATCGTCGACAGCCAGGCACAGCTTGATGATTATATCGCGACCGCGGTGAAGGTTTCGGGCGAGAGCCCGGTGCTGATCGACCAGTACCTGCGCGATGCCATCGAGTGCGATGTCGATGCGCTGGCGGACGGTGATGATGTCGTCGTCGCGGGCGTGATGCAGCACATCGAGGAAGCGGGCATCCATTCGGGTGACAGCGCCTGCACCCTGCCGCCCTATAGCCTGCCGGCCGAAATCATTGCCGAGATGGAGCGGCAGGCGGTGCTGCTCGCCAAGGCGCTGAACGTGAAGGGCCTGATGAACATCCAGTTCGCGGTGAAGGACGGCGAGGTCTACCTGATCGAGGTAAACCCGCGCGCCAGCCGCACGGTGCCGTTCGTGGCAAAGGCCATCGGCCAGCCGATTGCCAAGTATGCCGCGCGGATCATGGCGGGCGAGAAGCTGAAGGACTTGCCACCGATCAAGCGCGATGTGCCCTATATGGCAGTGAAGGAAGCGGTGTTCCCGTTTGCGCGCTTCCCGGGCGTCGATCCGGTGCTTTCGCCCGAGATGAAGTCGACTGGCGAAGTGATGGGCATCGACAGCGGCTTCCCGGTCGCCTTCGCCAAGGCGCAATTGGGCGCGGGCATGGTGCTGCCGGTGGGCGGCACGGTGTTCGTCTCGGTTAAAGATGGCGACAAGCCGGTGATCCTGCCGGCGGTGCAGAAGCTCGATGCCCTCGGTTTCCGCGTCGTTGCGACAGGCGGGACGGCGACGTTCCTGACTGCGGCGGGCGTCAAGGTCGAGCGGGTCAACAAGGTGGCGGAAGGCCGCCCGCATATCGTCGACCGCATCATCGATGGCGAGATCGCGCTGATCTTCAACACCACCGAAGGCTGGCAGAGCCACAAGGATTCGCAATCGATCCGCGCCTCGGCGCTCTATGGCAAGGTTCCGTACTTCACGACGGCGGCGGCTTCGGTCGCCGCGGCGGGAGCAATCGAGGCCCTGCGCAGCGCCGAACTTGCGGTACGCTCCTTGCAGGATTATTATCAGCCCTCCACGTGATCCCCAGCATTGCGGCGATTGGGGCCCGGATCGGCATCGTGCTGACTGGGGTGGAATGGTTTTCCTCTTGTCCTGTGCGGCAAGGGATTGAAAGGGTAAAGGATTAGGGATGGCAAGTGTTGAGAAGCTGCCCATGCTGGCTGAAGGCTATGCAAAGCTGACGGCGGAGCTGAAGGCGCTACGCGAAGAGCGTCCCCTGATCGTCGATGCGATCGAGGAAGCCCGCGCGCACGGCGATCTTTCCGAAAATGCCGAGTATCACGCCGCCAAGGAGCGGCAGGGCCAGGTCGAAGCCACGATCAGCGATCTGGAAGACAAGATCAGCCGCGCGCAGATCATCGATCCCACTACGCTTTCGGGTGACCGCATCGTGTTCGGCGCGACCGTCACGCTGCTTGATGATGCCGACAAGCCGGTACGCTACCAGATCGTAGGCCAGGCCGAAGCGGACGCCAAGATTGGCCGGATCAGCTACAACTCGCCGCTGGGCCGCGCGCTGATCGGGCGCCGCGTCGAGGACGAGATCGAAGTGACGGTGCCTTCGGGTGACCGGTTCTACGTGGTCGAAAAGATCGAGTTCATCTGAGGGTGCGCCCCGGTGAGACCTGAAGGAAAAACGGCCGGGGTACTCCTCCGGCCGTTTTTCTTTGCCTCACTCCGGCTTGTGCAGGTCCGGTTCCAGCAGGCGGTGGAGGTGCACCACCACATAGCGCATTTCTGCATCGTCCACGGTGCGCTGGGCGCAGCTGCGCCAGGCGTCTTCGGCGCTGGCATAATCGGGATAGACCCCGACGAGATCGATTGCGTTCAGATCGGTGAATTCAAGGTGCTGCGGGTCCTTGACCCGCCCGCCCATGACGAGGTGCAGTTTCTGCATGGCTGGCTTGTCCGTTTCCTTGGGGAGAAGCCCAGCCACTGGCAAAATGAAGAGTGGGGCGCAAGCCCCGGCCGCTACGGAACGCGTCGTTAATCTGCCTTTTTGCCTGGCAGGCGGCGGGTGATGACCGGCGCGAGCGTGCGCAGTGCCTTGCCGGCAAGATCAGGCAGGCGGAGCTTGTCCGTCTTGGCCGGGGTTTCGGCTTCGGCATCGCTGGCCGCTGCCGCCGCCTTTTCGCCCGCTACGCCCGCGACATAAGCGGCTGCGAGTTCGAGCCCGACAGCGGCGATGTCTGCCGCGCGGCGGGGGAGCGACATGCGGGCGAGCGAGCCGTTGCGGGTCGCCTTGTCGCCAGCAACGCCGCCTGTACCGCGAGCGATCGCACCTGCCACCAGCGCGCCGAGCAGGATGCCGCCCGCGACCATGGCAACGGGATGTTCCTCGACGAAGCCCTTGACCTTGCCGAGCGGATCGGTGGCGGTTTCCGGAGTCTCGGGCGGCAGGTTTTCAGGCAGCAGGTTTTCAGGTTGGGTGGTATCGCTATCGCTCATGCTTCGTCCTCGTCCGCTTCGGCTGCAAAAGCGAAGCGGTGCTTGATCAGGCGGGTCAGGGGGCGGCGGAAGAACCACGCGGCAAGCAGCGCCAGCGTGCCGCCGATGACGGGGATGTTGTCCCTGGCGACGGCCTTGGCCTCGTCCACCGTATCGAGTACCCGGTCCATCGCGGCTTCCTTGATGCGCGTGGGGATCGGGCGCTCGGCAAGGCCGGTGCGCAGCGCAGTGACCTGGCTGTTGATGCGGGTCCACGCCTCATCGCGCCGCTTGCGGGCTTCCTGCAGGGTCTCGTCGCTCATGCCGGTCCGCCTGTGCCCTTGAGCGCGCGGGTGATCGCGCCGATCCGGCGGACCACGCCAAGCACGCTGAGGCCCGTGAGCGCGAGCAGCCCGAGGAACACCACCGCGAGCGCCCCCCACGGCCCGATCAGTGGGGTGAGCGCAAGCAGCAGGCCCACGACCAGCGCTATCAGCGCGAAGAACAGCAGCGCCAGTGCCAGCGCCGCCAGCACCAGAATGCCCTTGGCGCGGCCAAGCACGAAGCCGGCGCGCGCTTTCTGGAAGGCGATTTCGGCCGCGAGCAGGGTCTGGCCGTCTTTGAGCAGGGTGCGCGCGCCGACGAGCAGGGAATCGTCCCCCGCCGCTGCGTCTTCGGTGTGGACCTTGTCCTCGGTCACGCCGGCAGATCAGGCGTCCGTGGTTTCGGTGCTGTCCGCCGACGCGGGCTTGCGGCGCAGCAAACGCGAAAGGACGAAGCCGGTCACCGCAGCGATGCCGAGCGCCTTGACCGGGCTCTTCTTCACGAATGTCACGATCTGCTCGCCGATCTCGGGTATGTCCTTGGCTTCGAGCGAGGCGGCGGTCGATTGCAGGGTATGCGCCGCGCCGCGGGCATAATCGCCGTATTGCACGCCAAGCTTCTCGTCGATTACGCCCACGTTGCTCTCGATCGTTTCGCCGAGCGTCGAGAGGGCGGCGGTTGCCTTGCCCTTGCCCTGACGTGCGAGGTCAAGCGCCACGACCTTGGCCTGCTCGGCATATTCGCCGGCCTTTTCGGTATATTCGCTGGCGGTTGCAGCGACCGTTCCGGTGATGGCGGCGGTGCGTTCGCGCGCTTCGCCCGTCAGGCTCGCGGCGCTGGCCTTGGCATCTTCAATGGCCTTGCCGAAGCGCGTGGTGACGGCACCGGCGGTTTCGGCCACGGCTTCCTCGATCTGCGCGATTTCGGCGGGCACCGCTTCGGGCACGGCCTCGGCTGCAGTTTCGATAGTGGTTTCGACCACCTTGAGCGCGGCCTTCTTGCGGCTGCGGGTGGGCTTGGCGGCGGTTTCGGGAGCCGCGTTTTCGGGGGTATCGGTCATCGTGCGGGTCCTTTCGCGGGGGCGATTCTGGAATGGCTGACAATCCTAGACCAATTGCCGCAAGTGCGAAAGGCGCGCGCATCCGGTTTTGGCGTGCACACGGGGCTGCCCGGCTGGCCGCGCATAGCTAGGCGCACTTGTCACTCTGCCAAGACGCCGATAGGGGCGCTCCCAACGCCCGACAAATCCCACGTCACCATACGAGGAAATGCCATGACCGCGATCATCGACATTCACGCCCGCGAGATCCTCGACAGCCGGGGCAACCCGACAGTTGAAGTCGATGTGCTGCTGGAGGACGGCTCGTTCGGCCGCGCGGCGGTGCCTTCGGGGGCCTCGACTGGCGCGCATGAAGCGGTGGAACTCCGCGATGGTGACAAGGGGCGCTTCCTTGGCAAGGGTGTGCTGCAGGCTGTTGGCGCGGTGAACGGTGAGATTGCCGGCGCGCTTGTCGACATGGATGCCGAGGACCAGCGCGATATCGATCAGGCGATGATCGCGCTCGATGGCACCGAGAACAAGGGCCGCCTTGGCGCGAATGCCATCCTTGGCACCAGCCTTGCGGTGGCGAAGGCGGCGGCGGACGCACGCGGGCTGCCGCTCTACAGCTATGTCGGCGGGGTTTCGGCGCACCTGCTGCCGGTGCCGATGATGAACATCATCAACGGCGGCGAACATGCCGACAACCCGATCGACTTCCAGGAATTCATGATCATGCCCGTCGGCGCGCCGACGCTGGCGGAAGCCGTGCGCTGGGGCGCGGAAGTGTTCCACACGCTGAAGAAGGCGCTGCACCAGAAAGGCCTTGCCACCGGCGTGGGCGATGAGGGCGGCTTTGCGCCCAACATCGCCAGCACTCGCGATGCGCTCGATTTCGTGATGGCCTCGATCGAGCAGGCCGGGTTCAAGCCGGGCACGGACATCGTGCTGGCGCTTGATTGCGCGGCGACCGAGTTCTTCAGGAACGGCAAGTACGAGATCAGCGGCGAGGGTCTCTCGCTTTCGCCGGAAGCCATGGCGGACTACCTCGCGGCGCTGACCGATGCCTATCCGATCCGCTCGATCGAGGACGGCATGGGTGAGGACGATTTCGAGGGCTGGGCGGCGCTCACCGCCAAGATCGGCAAGAAGGTGCAGCTCGTGGGCGATGATCTCTTCGTCACCAACCCCAAGCGGCTGACGATGGGCATCGGCAAGGGCCTCGCCAATTCGCTGCTGGTGAAGGTCAACCAGATCGGTACGCTGACCGAGACGCTGGAAGCGGTGAGCATCGCGCAGCGCAATGGCTACACCGCGGTCATGTCGCACCGTTCGGGCGAGACCGAGGATGCAACGATTGCCGACCTCGCGGTTGCCACCAACTGCGGCCAGATCAAGACCGGCAGCCTCGCTCGTTCGGACCGGCTGGCGAAGTACAACCAGCTCATCCGGATTGAGGAAGAGCTGGGCCAGTCGGCCCGCTATGCGGGTGCGGCGGCGTTTGGTAGGCTGGCCGGATAAGACCGCCCGAACGCGGCGGTCCTATCGGAAAGGCTTGATCGATGAGCAGAGCTTTGATGATGGCCACCGCTCTGCTGGCTTTGCCGGTTGCGGGTCAGGCCCATCCTGATCCCACCGGCGTGCCCGCGCATGCTGTGGTTACCCCGCTGCTGCAGAACGAAATCGAGGGCGGCGGCGCCAAGGAGGCGGCGCTGCTGCTGGTGACTTACGCCCCGGGCGCGGTGGACCCCATCCACCGCCACAACGCGCTCGTCTATGTCTACGTGCTTGAGGGCACGGTCGTGATGCAGGTGCGTGGCGGTCCGGCTGTGACGCTGCGCCCCGGCCAGACCTTCATGGAACAGCCCAGCGACATTCACATCGTCGGCCGCAATGGCAGCAAGACCAAACCGGCCAAGTTTCTCGCCTATTTCGTCAAGGACAAGGGCGCACCGCCGGTCGTTCCCGCCGAGTGATGCTCGCGCGTAGTACGGACGGGCTCAGACCGCCTTTGCCATGATGACCTGCGTGCGCGCGAGGACGTTCATCCCCGGCGGCGCAGGCACATCGGCAAAGCCCATGCGCTCGTAGAGCCCGAGCG
Organism: uncultured Novosphingobium sp.; assembly: GCA_964592205.1. Classification (GTDB taxonomy): domain Bacteria; phylum Pseudomonadota; class Alphaproteobacteria; order Sphingomonadales; family Sphingomonadaceae; genus Novosphingobium. Next base: position 29,645 of record CAZQEH010000009.1, on the reverse strand, counting down.
CGACGTCGAGCGCTTTGAACGATTGCAGATAAAGCGCAGGGCCGCCGTGCTCGGCAGCGAAATCGAGGCACTGCTGGACCAGCGCGCGCCCGGCGCCGTGGCCGCGTGCAGCTTCGGTCACCACCAGCTTGCAGAATTCGAAGCCGCTTTCGCCAAGGCCCTTCACCGCCACTGCGCCGACAGTTTCCTCGCCGATCTGCGCGAGAAACGCCTCGCCGCCGCTGGCGCGGTAGTAGGTGGCGGGATCGGCCATGATCGCGGCATCCTCGACTTCGACCACCCGGCCCATGCCTTGGAGCCAGGGAATCCAGATCGCGCCGAATTCGCGGGTCTGGTCGGCGGTCATGGGGGCTATCGTCAGCATCGCCCAGTTTCTAGCATCGGGTGCGCTTGCCACAACACCGATTTTTAACCGGACGCTTAAAAGCTCTTCCCAAGTGCCCGGTTGCCTGCCAGCTTGCGCGCAGGAGAGAGAACTGATGGCAGAATTTCCAACCGCGCCCGGCGAGGTGGATGCCGCATGGCTTGAGGCGCACCTCAGCAGGGCTGGCCTGCTCGGCCCAGATGGCAATAGAGCACGGATCGCCGATTTCACGTGGGTGCCGATCGGCACGGGGCAGGTTGGCGATACCGCGCGGTTCAGCCTGACCTATGATCGCCCTTGCAAGGCTCCCGCGACGCTCGCGGGCAAGTTTGCCTCCGCCGATCCGACCAGCCGGGGCACGGCGGCGGCGATGATGCTCTATGTGAAGGAAGTGGGCTTCTACCGCGAATTTGCGGCCGGGATCGCGGTGCGCACGCCCAAGGTCCATGCGGCCCAGATCAACGCCGAGGGCACCGATTTCGTGCTGCTGTTCGAGGATCTTGCGCCCGAACGCGGGGGCAACCAGCTGGAAGGCTGCGATCTTGCCGATGCTGAGGCGGCGATCCGGCAGGCAGCAGCGCTCCATGCGGCGACCAAGGGCAGCGCGGCGGTGCTGGGGGCGGAATGGCTCCATGGGCGCGAGGGGCTGCTGGAGCAGATCGGGCGGCTTTATCATCAGGCGCATGCCATTTTTCGCGACCGGTACGACGGGCAACTGGCGGCGGACGCCTTGGCGCTGTGCGACGAACTCGACCGGCGGGTGGAGGGCTGGCTGGCGCGGCAGCCGGAGGAGCCTTGCCTGATCCACGGCGATTTCCGGCTCGACAACATGCTGTTCGGTGTCGGCAACGGGGCCGAGCCCATCGCGATTGTCGATTGGCAGACTTGCGCCATCGGCTGCGGGATGACCGACGTGGGCTACTTCATGGGCTGCGGCATTGGCAGCACGCTCAGACGGCCCAACGAAGCGGCCTTGCTGGGGCTCTATGCCGAGGAAATGGCGCGGCACGGGGCGCCGATTGCGAAGGACGTGATGATGCGGCGCTACCGGATCGGGGCGCTGCATGGCCTGTTCACGGCGGTGTTCAGCGCGGCCTTCGTGGTGCGCACCGAGCGGGGCGATGCCAACTTCCTTTCCATGGCGCGGGGCGCGGCAGAACTCGCGCTCGATCACGATAGCATCGGCGCTTTGGACGCCATGATGGAGAACACAGCATGCTGACCAAGGGCGACGATTTTCCGCTGCACCAGACGCCCGAGCCGGTCGCATACTCCGGCACGGACCGCAATTTCTACGACCGCTATTTCTTCAACGGCTACGCGGCAGACGGCACCGACTTCTTCGCGGCGGCCTTCGGCATCTACCCCCACCTCAACGTGGTGGATGCGCATTTCTGCTTCATCAAGGACGGGGTGCAGCACTCGCTCCATGCCTCGCGCGAGCTCAAGATGGAGCGGCTGGACCTGACCTGCGGGCCGATTGCCATCCGCGTGGAGGAGCCGCTCAAGTGCCTCTCGATCAGCGTGGAGGGGGAGGGGATCAAGGCCGAGATCACCTTCACCGGGCGCGCCTTCCCCATCGAGGAGCCGCGCTTCATCCACCGCATCGGCCCGCGCACCTTCATGGACTACACGCGGCTGACGCAGAACGGGCACTACACCGGCTGGGTCGAGATCGACGGGGTGCGCACGGTGCTGAAGCCCGGCACAGCCGGTACGCGTGACCGCAGCTGGGGCGTGCGGCCCGTCGGCACGAGCGATGCGCAGCCACATGGGCACGGCGTGGTGCCCCAATTCTTCTGGCAGTGGACGCCGATCAACCTGCCCACCCGCAGTGTGTTCTTCCACATCAACGCTGATGCGAACGGCGCGCCGTGGAACACCCGCGCGGTGATCGCGCCCGATGGGGCGGGGCATGACGGGTTCTTCGAGACGCCGTCCGCCAAGCTCGATGCGCCGCTGCAGCCGGGGACGCTGTGGCCGGCGGGCGGCGAACTGGTGATCGGTGGGGACGAGCCGCTTTCAGTAACGTTCGAGCCGCTGGTGCGCTTCCAGATGCGCGGATTGGGCTATACCTCGCCAACGTGGGGGCATGGGCTCTACCACGGCGTGCTGGAAGTGGAGCGCGAGGATATCGTGCTGGCGGAGGTGGATCCCAAGCGGATGGACAACTTCCACGTGCAAATCGTCAGCCGCGTGACGACGAGCGCTGGCGAGGTGGGCACCGGTGTGTTTGAGCAGCTGATCTTCGGGGCGTACAAGCCGCTGGGGCTGGGATGAACCACAAGGCGCCCCCGCCTTCGCGGGGGCGCTGTGCTTACTTCACCCGCCGCACTGGCACCGGCACGTTGCAGATGTCCACGCCGCCCGCAGGCCGGATGTAGAACGCATCGCGCCGGTTGGCGCGGGCATCGGCATAGGCGGCGAAGCTCTTGCTCTCGGTCGAGAGATATTCGTAGCGCGGCAGGCCGGGCACATCGCTGCCGATGCGGATCGAGAGGATCGGCGTGCGTTCCTCCGCCGTCTTGTAGAACCCGATATCCCCGGTGCCGCGCGGCAGGCTGGAGAGGTTCTCCATCCCCTCGATCACCCGGCCGACGACAGCGATGTTCCGATCTAGCTGACGCGGCGCCTGGCCGATGACGGCATAGAGCTCCGCGCCCGAGCCGGTGTCGGGCGGATAATCGCGGCCTACACCGACGGTGCCGTAGCAGTGGATGGGCCATGACGCCCTATCGTCGCCAGAAAGAGCAAAGGGAAAGCCATCTCGGAACATGTAGCCGGGGGCGTATGGATCCGTCATGCCGCGCAGCGTGTCCTTCGCGGCCTGCCCGGCTGCAGCCTTTGCTGTGAACGCGGCATCGTCGAGTTGGTATTCCTCGGCTGGCACCACCTTCAGCCCCTCCGGCAAAGGCTTGGCCTTAGCCTTGTCCTCGCCATCCGGATCGCCCCACTGGACGACATAGCCATCCTGCACGCGGTTTACAGCGGTGCCATCCCACCACTTCGCGCTCGCCAGCTTGCGGATATTGCCGATCCACCCCTGCGAAAAGGGCGCAGGCAGCAACTGGATCACCACCCGCCGCGCCGCGCCCTTGGCATCCGCCGCCAAGTCCATCACCATGAGATCGGACGGCGCGATGGGTGCCCAGTCCTCGGCCGGCGCGGCCGCCACGATCTCGATTGGGGCCAGTGCGGGTTTGGGAGCAGGCGCAGCGGCGCAGAGCGCGAGCAGGGCGGTGCAGAGCAGAAGTGGCTGTTTCATGAATCCGACCTTGCCAGCCTTCGCGGCCTTGCGAAAGCGCGTCCATGCGGTTAGGGCCCCCGCTTCCAGTGCATGCGGAGCGGTGGCCGAGTGGTCGAAGGCGCTCGCCTGGAAAGTGAGTATACGCCAAAAGCGTATCGAGGGTTCGAATCCCTCCCGCTCCGCCATTCGACCTATTAACGTGGTGAATTTGCAGGGAAAATTGGAATTCCCCGTGAAGTTACCGCAACGATTACCGCAACTGCATCGGCGCTTGAAACGGTGTTTCGACCGCTTCGGCGTGTTCGACGATATCCCAAAATGCGACGAACCGTGCTAGGTGAGTTTCATGATCCCACAGGATGCGGTGACATGGTGGACGGCCTTCGGTGCTGTAGCCCAAGCGATCGGCGCGGTTGCGACGTTTGCGGCGGTTGCCGTGTCCCTGTGGGTTGTCATATCCGAACGGACAATGAAGGCGCGCGGGTCCGCTGGAATTCGCATTAGCTTCGTTGGCGACGAATCGCCGGGCATCTACATGGTTGGTATCGAAGTGCTGAACGTAGGCGTCCGGCCTTTCCATGTCAGTAGCGTAGGCTGGCGAACCGGATGGCTAACGCGGGGACCGAAGGCGCTGCAATATCGCTTCGCCATTCAAAATACGTCGGTCATGCTGAACCAAAGGCCGGGACCGCATATCGTCGAACCCGGACGCAACGAAGGCTTCTACACTAACGTCGCGGACATGAAGTCGGCGAACCATGAAGAATCCCGAACCGAAATGTTCCGGCGCAAGTTGCCGATCCTTGGCGAAGCGCCGATCCGGGCAATGGTGAATATCACGGGTCGAAAGCCGCTCTACATCAAGGTATCGAAGGAACTGGCGCACTTCCTGCGAACCGGCGATCACGCTGCGAATACGGATGAAGCGGGCGTAACAAACACTTCCGGCACGGCTTAAAAAGAAGCCCGGCCCTATGGCGGGGACCGGGCTAGTTGGCGCGCCTCGAAAGGAAGGAAGCCCCCCGGCCTCCCAATGGCAATGAGGGACCGGGGGGACTTCGCCCCTCACAAGCCCCGGACGGTAGCCTGTGAGGGTCAACCCGACGCCGAAGGATCGACACAGCGCCGGGAAGCACGGTTCAGGGCAGAACAGGCAACCGGGCGGCGATGATGGCCCGATCGGCTGGCGTGATTGCCCACAATGGGGTTGCAAGGACCGGATAGGTCGCAGGGTTCATCCGCGCGTGGGTCAAGCAGATCGAGGAGGGCGGCGCTGGTCGCCGCCATGCCGCCTACGCTCTGCTGTCTGCTGCCGATCCCGAGCAGGTCGCCTACCTGACCTGCCGTGTCGTCATCAACTTCGCAGCCAGCGGCTCGGGCCTGACCCGCACCGCCTTCGCTCTGGCCGGGGACATTATCGAGCATGTCGAGATGCTCCGCCTGAAGGACGCCAACAAGCAGGGCTACCGTGGGCTGACGCAGGCCTCGAAGCGCAAGTCGGGTGACCACAAGTGGCGCTCGGCCTTGAAGAAGATCATGGACACCGAAGGCATCCGCTGCGAGGTGGAGGCGCGGTGTCACCGGCAGGTTGCCGTCCGCGCCCACGGTATAGGCAAATTTCGGCACGCCCGGCAGTTGCTGGCCGCTGAGGTCTGCCGCGACGAGCGTGGGCAGCCCGGCGCGCGCCGGGTCGATCTCCGGCGCGAGCGGCGCGTTCATGTAGGTGACGCAGGTCGCATCGGTGTAGCTGGCCGAGGCATTCACCGCGAAGCGATCGCTGGCGGCGAAGCGGAAATCACCCTCGATGCCCTTGGAGCGGACCTTGGGGATATTCGCGATGTACTGGCGGCTGACGCCGATCACGACGGGGTCGGTATCGGTGATTGCGGTCTGGTAGTCGCGGATCACCTCGTCATGGAGGGGATCACGATGCCTGGCGGTGTCGCCCCAGCATCGTGCGCTTTAGCGGTTGGTTACGCGGAGCAAGCTGCATCCCTATCAAACGCTGCGGATCAGGCCCCTTCTGTGCTAGCGGATGGCCTGATCTCCATAGGTGCTCGGGTAATGTCTACTCATTGAGTTGAGGTTGACGCGTCAAGCCGAAGCTTTTCTGTTGGCCGCAGCAGCAGTGCTTTCGAGCGGCCCCAGGCATATCGGTTCGACATTGCGCTGTGCCTTGCGCTCCCGTCGCCTGCTCGACCGGATCCTGTTCCTCGGCGAACCCCCAATCGCGAAACCTCCCGAATGACCGGGAAACACTACTGCAGCGCGGCGTCTCTACACAGCCTCGACGAGGCGCGGCCCTCCAAGCGGCGCGGCGGCACATTTGAAGATCGCGCTTATGAAACCTTTACGCGCCGGGTCCGACCTTTCCCTAGAACCTTAATGCCCGTCTGCTGCATCGCTCCGCCGCACGAACGGAGCTTGCTATGGATCTTCAATCGCTTGTTGCGCGCGACCATCCCTTGTCCCGCGGGACAGATGTCGGCGTGCGCGCGGCGGGGGCCTTCCTTTTTGCGATCCGTGGCCTCGCCCCCGGTTTCCCCTTTCCGAAAGCAAAGCACCCATGACCGACTTGCTCTGGATCTGCGTCCTTGCCGGTCTCACCGTACTGACCACCGCGTTCATCGCGGTTTGCGAACGCGCCTGAGGAATTCCGCGATGCCGCTTCCTGAACTGATCGCTGCGCTCACCGCGGCGGGACTGCTTGTCTATCTCGTGGTCGTGCTTCTGCGACCCGAACGCTTCTGAAGGAACCGGCCATGACAACTCTTGCAGGCTGGCTCCTGATCCTGGGATTCACGGCGCTTGTGGCGCTCCTCGCCAAGCCCTCCGGTCTTTGGCTTCACGCGATCTATGAAGGTCGGCGGACCGCGTTGCATCCCGTCCTCGGCCCTGTCGAGCGCGGGTTCTATCGTCTTTCCGGCATCGACCCGCAGCGCGAACAGGGCTGGCGGGTTTACGCGGTGCATATGCTCGCTTTCCAGGTGGTGACGGCCCTCTTCACCTATGCCGTCCTGCGACTGCAGGGCATCCTGCCGCTCAATCCGGGCGGCCTCGCCGGGCTGGGTGCGGACGGTGCGTTCAACACCGCGGTTGCCTTTGTCACCAACACCAACTGGCAATGGTATTCGGGTGAAGCGGCGCTTTCGAACCTCAGCCAGATGCTGGGGCTGACGATCCACAATTTCCTTTCGGCCGCGACCGGCATTGCCGTGGCCTTTGCCCTGTTCCGCGGCTTCGCGCGGACCGAGACCAGGACGGTCGGCAACTTCTGGGCCGATATCGTGCGGGTGACGCTCTACATCCTGCTGCCGACATGCATCGTCTATGCCCTATTCCTCATCGCCAGCGGCGTGCCCCAGACCTTAGCGAGCACCGTCGATGTGACGACTGTCGAAGGCGTCAGGCAGACGCTTGTCGTCGGGCCGGTCGCTTCGCAGGAAGCGATCAAGATGCTGGGAACCAACGGCGGCGGCTTCTTCAACGCCAATTCGGCGCATCCCTTCGAGAATCCCGGTGCGCTGACCAACCTCGTCCAGATGCTGTCGATCTTCGTGCTCGGCGCCGGCCTCACCTGGTGCTTCGGCAAGTCGGTGGGCAATACCCGGCAGGGGTGGGCTATCCTCACGGCGATGCTGGCGCTGTTCCTTGCAGGCGCTTCAATTGCCTACTGGCAGGAAGCGGCAGGCGCCCCGATGCTGCACCATCTGGGTGTGGCCGGTGCCAACATGGAAGGCAAGGAAGTGCGCTTCGGCATTGCTGCCAGCGCCTTGTTCGCTACCGTCACCACCGCTGCCTCCTGCGGCGCGGTCAACGCGATGCATGACAGCTTCACGGCGCTTGGCGGACTAGTCCCGCTGTTCAACATTCAGCTTGGCGAAATCGTGATCGGCGGGGTCGGCTCGGGCATCTACGGCTTCCTGCTGTTCGCCCTGCTCGCAGTGTTCATCGCCGGGCTGATGGTGGGCCGCACGCCGGAATATGTTGGCAAGAAGATTGAGGCGCGTGAGGTCAAGCTGGCGGTGCTGGCGATTGCGGTGCTCCCGCTGTGCATTCTCGGCTTTACCGCGATTGCGGCAGTGCTTCCTGCGGGCCTTGCCGGGCCGCTCAACAAGGGACCGCACGGCTTTTCCGAGATCCTCTACGCCTTCACTTCGGCCACCGGCAACAATGGCTCGGCCTTCGCGGGGCTCACCGCCGGGACGCCGTTCTACAACGGCCTACTTGGCGCGGCGATGTGGCTTGGCCGCTTCTTCGTGATCGTGCCGGTTCTGGCGATCGCGGGTAGCCTGGCGGCCAAGAAGCACACCCCGGCCAGCGCCGGTTCGTTCCCCACCACCGGCCCGCTGTGGATTGCCCTGCTGATCGGCACGATCCTGCTCGTTGGCGGCCTCACCTTTCTGCCCAGCCTCGCGCTCGGGCCTATCGCAGATCACGTCACCGGCCTTGCCGGCACCACTTTCTGAGGACCAACTCCCGTGTCCCACCCCACATCAATGTTCTCGGCCGACCTCGCCATCCCTGCGCTTGGCGATTCCGTCCGCAAGCTTGCTCCCGCGCAGCTCGTCCGCAATCCGGTGCTGTTCACCACAGCCGTGGTCGCGCTGCTCCTGACCGTGCTGCTGGCGGTCGGCGGCAGCGGCCTTTCGCTGGGGTTCCAGCTCCAGCTGATCGTCTGGCTGTGGCTGACCGTGCTGTTCGGCACCTTCGCCGAAGCGCTCGCCGAAGGGCGCGGCCGGGCGCAGGCCGCCTCGTTGCGTGCCACCAAGTCCGATCTCGTCGCGCGGCTGCCCGATGGCAGCAGCGTTCCGGCAACCAGCCTCAAGCGGGGTGATACCGTGGTGGTCGAGACGGGCGATCTCATCCCGGCGGATGGGGAGGTCATCGAAGGTGTCGCCAGTGTCAACGAGGCCGCGATCACCGGCGAAAGCGCGCCGGTGATCCGCGAGGCAGGCGGCGACCGTTCGGCGGTGACGGCTGGCACCCGCGTCATTTCCGATCGCATTATCGTGCAGGTGACGCAGGAGCCGGGGCAGGGCTTCCTCGACCGCATGATCGCGCTCGTCGAAGGCGCCGAGCGGCAGAAGACCCCCAACGAGATCGCGCTGACGATCCTGCTGGTGGGTCTCACCATCATCTTCCTGATCGCGGTGGCGACGATCCCGGCCTTCGCTGCCTACGCTGGCGGACGGGTTCCGGTGGCGATGCTGGCCGCTCTTCTGATCACGCTCATCCCCACGACGATTGCCGCGCTGCTCTCTGCCATCGGGATCGCCGGAATGGACCGGCTGGTGCGCTTTAATGTGCTCGCCAAGTCCGGCCGTGCGGTGGAGGCGGCGGGCGATGTCGATGTGCTGCTGCTCGACAAGACCGGGACGATCACCATTGGCGACCGGCAGGCGAGCGAGTTTGTGCCGCTGCCGGGCGTGCAGGCGGATGCGCTTGCTCATGCGGCGCTGCTGGCCAGCCTTGCCGATGAGACGCCCGAGGGGCGCTCGATCGTCCGTCTGGCGCAGGATGCCTTCGGCCTTGCCGAGAGCGGCCTTCCTGCAGGAGCCGAGGTAGTTCCGTTCACCGCGCAGACCCGCCTCTCCGGTTTGCGACTGGGCGATCGGCTGGTGCAGAAGGGCGCGGTCGATGCGGTGCTGCGGGCCAACCCTGCGACGCTGGACACGCCTGCTGCAGAGGCGCTGCGCCGCGCGTCCGATGCGATCGCGCGGCAGGGGCAGACGCCGCTCGCCGTGGCCGATGGCGGAACGCTGCTCGGCGTGATCGCGCTCAAGGACGTGATCAAGGCCGGGGTGCGCGAACGGTTCGGCGAACTGCGCCGCATGGGTATCCGCACCGTGATGATCACCGGCGACAACCCGCTGACCGCTGCGGCGATCGCCGCCGAGGCGGGGGTCGATGACTTCCTTGCCGAGGCGACCCCGGAGGACAAGCTGGCGCTGATCCGCAAGGAGCAGCAGGGCGGCCGGCTGGTGGCGATGTGCGGCGACGGCACCAACGATGCGCCTGCGCTGGCCCAGGCGGATGTCGGCGTCGCGATGAACACCGGCACCCAGGCCGCGCGCGAGGCCGGCAACATGGTCGATCTTGATAGCGACCCAACCAAGCTGATCGAGATCGTCGGGCTCGGCAAGCAGCTGCTGATGACGCGCGGCGCGCTCACCACGTTTTCGGTCGCCAATGACGTTGCCAAGTATTTCGCGATCATTCCGGCCATCTTCGTCGCGCTCTATCCCGGCCTCGGGGTGCTCAACGTGATGGGCCTCGCCAGCCCGCAAAGCGCGATCCTCTCGGCGATCATGTTCAATGCGCTGATCATCCCGGCGCTGGTCCCGCTGGCGCTCAAGGGTGTGAAGTATACGCCGATGGGCGCGGGGCCGCTGCTGGCGCGCAATCTCTCGATCTACGGCCTTGGCGGCCTCATCGCGCCATTCGCGGGCATCAAGCTGATCGATCTCGCGGTCGCGTCTCTCCATCTCGCCTGAGGAACCGGTCTCATGCTCAATGACATTACTTCCACGCTGCGCCCGGCCCTGACGATGACGGCACTGTTCGCGCTGCTGCTGGGCCTCGTCTATCCGCTCCTGCTCACGGGTATCGGGCAGGCCATGTTCCCCGTGCAGGCCAATGGCAGCCTGATCCGCAGCGGCGACCGGGTGATCGGTTCTGCGCTGATCGGCCAGAGGTTCACCAGCGCCCGCTACTTCCATGGCCGCCCCTCCGCAGCGGGCAAGGGCTATGACGCGACCGCGTCCTCCGGCTCCAATCTCGGCCCGGCCAGTGCAGCGCTGGCGGACCGCGTCCGCACCGATCTCGCCGCTCTCAGTCCCTCACCAGGTTCCCCCGTTCCCGCCGATCTGGTGACAACTTCCGCCTCGGGGCTCGACCCTCATATCAGCCCCGAGGCGGCCCTGTTTCAGGTATCGCGCGTGGCCGAAGCGCGCGGGATGGAGGCGGTACAGGTACGGGCGCTGGTCGTGGCACACACCGAGCCGCCGCTGTGGGGGCTGCTGGGCGAGCCGGTGGTGAATGTTCTTGAACTCAATCGTGCGCTCGACTCCGTGCAGCCAAGCGGTGCATCAAGGCTGCGGTGATCGAAATCCGCCCGGATCCCGATGCCCTGCTGCGCGCGGCGCAGCGCGAAGGCCGTGGCCGTCTCAAGGTTTTCCTTGGGGCGGCTCCCGGCGTGGGCAAGACCTATGAAATGCTGAGCCGTGCCACCGAACGACGCGAAAGCGGTGTCGATGTGGTTGTCGGCGTGGTCGAGACCCACGGGCGGTCGGAAACAGCGGCCAGGCTGCGCGGCTTCGAGATCATGCCGCGCGCCCGTCTGGCGCACCGCGGCCAGCTGCTCGAAGAAATGGATATCGATGCCATCCTCGCGCGGCGGCCGGCTCTCGTCCTCGTTGACGAACTCGCGCACACCAACGCGCCCGGCAGCCGGCATGACAAGCGCTGGCAGGATGTCGAGGAGCTGCTTGGCGCGGGGCTCAACGTCTGGAGCACGCTTAATGTCCAGCATCTGGAAAGCCTGAACGATCTGGTCGCCTCGTTCACGCACGTCAGGGTGCGCGAGACTGTGCCGGACCGTGTGCTCGATTCTGCGGAAATCGAAGTTGTCGATATCCCGCCCGACGAGCTCATCGAGCGGCTGCGTGAGGGCAAGGTCTATGTCCCCGAAGAAGCCAGCCGGGCGCTGGGCCACTTCTTTTCCAAGTCCAACCTGTCTGCCTTGCGTGAACTGGCGCTGCGCCGCGCTGCGCAAGTGGTCGATACCCAGATCCTCGATCTGGTCCGCGCGCAGGCCCTCGGCGGGATCTGGGGCTCGGGCGAGCGGATCCTGGTCGCCCTGAGCGAGCAGCCATCGGCAGCGGAACTCGTTCGCGCCGGGCGCCGGATGGCCGATGCGCTCCACGCACCCTGGACCGCCGTCTACATCGAAACGCCGCGCTCGCTGCAACTGGGCGAGGGCGCCCGCAAGACCCTTGCCGATACCCTGCACCTCGCTACCCAGCTCGGCGCGGCGGTGATGACCATACCCGCCGCGTCGGTCACCGAAGGACTCAAGCTCGCGGTGGGCGAGGCGAGGGCGACGCAGCTGTTTGTCGGGAAGTCCGCGCGGTCCCGCTGGTTCGAACTGCGTCACGGGTCTGTGGTCGACAAGCTGGTGCGCGAGATGCCGGGGATCGCGGTTCACGTCCTGCCGCTCGGCGATCTGCGCAATGCCGTCAGGCCGGAGGCAGCATGCGCAAAGCCATGGGGAGCACCGCAGGACTATGCCATCGCGCTCGGCCTGACCGGGCTGGTGACTGCGCTGGGGTACTTCATCACCAGTTTCGGGTCGATCACCAATGTTGCCCTGCTGTTTCTGCTGCCCGTCATGGCTGCCGCCACGCGGTTCGGACTCCGGCCGGCACTGGTCACTGCCGTGGTGTCGTCGCTTGCCTACAATTTCTTCTTCATTCCGCCGCTCTACACTTTCACGATTTCCGACCCGCAGAACCTGATTACGGTGCTGGTGCTGTTGGGGGTGGCGGTGGTCTCCAGCCAGATTGCGGCCCAGACGCGCGATCAGGCGGAGCTGGCCCGTGCCAGCGCAGTGCAGAACTCCACCCTGGCCGGATTTGCCCGGCAACTCACGGGCGTCAGCCAGCGCGCCGAACTCGCCATGCTGCTCTGCGGAGAGGTGGGCCGACTGTTCGATGCCCATACCGTTCTGCTGCGCTCGACCGTCGGCGAGCTCGTGGTTGAGGCTGCGGTCCCCGGGGCTGCGCAGATTGCGCCCATCGAAATGGCAGCGGCGCAGTGGGCATTTGCTCAGGGGCGCCCAGCGGGAAACGGTTCCGATACGCTGACCGCTTCGGAATGGAGCTTTCACCCGATTGGTTCGGGAGAGCGTGTCCATGCGGTCATCGGTCTGGCTCGCCGCGATGCGGGGCGGCCTGTACGTCCGGACCAGTTGCCGCTGCTCATGTCGCTGCTCGATCAGGCGGGGCAGGCCCTCGAACGCATCGCGCTCGAGGAGCAGATGACCGACGTCGCCCAGATGCGTGAGCGTGACAGGCTGCGCGCGGCGCTGCTCTCCTCGGTCGGCCATGACCTGCGGACGCCGCTCACCGCCGTGGTCGGCCTGCTGGCGGAGATCGAGCCGACAAGTGCCTTGCAGCGGGAGCAGCTGACCGAGGCACGCGGCGAAGCCGAGCGGGTCAACCGCTTCGTCGCCAACCTGCTCGATATGGTGCGGATCGAGGCGGGTGCGCTCCAGCAGTCGCTCGAACCGGTCGATCTGGCCGAAGCGGTCTCGGCGGCGGCGCATGATCTGCGGCGCGTGCTCGATGGTCACCCCATCGAGATCGCGATTCCGCCAAGCTTGCCGCTGGTGCGGATCGACCCCCGGCTGTTCCACCACTGCCTGATCAACCTGATCGACAATGCCTCAAAACATGGTCCTGTCGGCACGCCGATCCGCATCGCCGCGCAGCGCAAACCCGATGGCATCGAGATGGACATCTGCGATGCAGGCCCCGGCATTCCCCCGGGGGAAGAGACGCGGATATTCGATTCCTTCACCCGTCTTGACGGATCGGACCGCAAGGGTGGAACGGGGCTGGGCCTTGCCATCGTGAAGGGTTTCGCCGAAGCCATGGGCCTCAAGGTCAGGGCAGAGAACAGGCCGGGTCAGTCTGGCGCCCGTTTCGTGATCGGGTTTCCGGCCGGGATCATCAGCCCGGCAATCCCGGAGGACTTTGAATGACCGGTGCAACGACGGTTCTTGTCGTGGACGATGAAGCATCGATCCGCCGCCTGCTGCGACGGGCACTTGAACGGCAGGACTACCGGGTTGTCGAGGCTGCTGACGCTCGCGAGACGGTCTCTGCGCTGGCCATCGACCATCCCGACGTCGTGCTGCTCGATCTGGGCCTGCCCGATCGGGACGGCCTTGAGCTCGTCCAAGTCATCAAGCGCACCGGAGCCGCGCTGCTGGTTGTTTCGGCCCGCGATGCCACGGATGAGAAGGTCGCCGCGCTCGATCTCGGCGCTGACGACTACGTGACCAAGCCGTTCGATACCGACGAGGTCACCGCGCGGGTCCGCACGGCGCTCCGCCATAGGGCTCGCCGCGAAAACGCTGGCGAGGAGACTGTCAGGAGCGGCGATCTGGAAATCGACTTTGCCCTGCGGCGGGTCTCGAAACACGGCACCGAAATCCATCTGGCGCCGAAGGAATATGCCGTGCTGACCGAGCTTGCCCGCAACATGGGCCGCGTCGTCACACATGCGCACCTGCTGCGCAAGATCTGGGGGCCGGCGCATGAAGCCGATCTTGAATACCTGCGAGTGACAATCCGCACCATCCGTCGCAAGCTGGGCGAGGAGCCCCAATCCTCCTCCATTCGCAACGAACCGGCTATTGGTTATCGGCTGATAGCCGGCTGAGTTTGGTCCAGAGGCAACCGTCACGGCCGCCTTGCGATCGTGGTAATCGGCTCGCCGTCAAAGGTGTTCAGGGCAGCGGCGCAATTTTCCCGCTTTCCGCGCTGTAATCCTGCACACGGACTGGCTTGTCGACTTCGCCTGACGGGAGGCGCACCAGCGAACCTTCACCGGCGAACGTCACCCGCACGCGCGCCGCCGCCAATGGTCCAAGCACCTTGATGCGCCCGATCCCTTCACCGGAAACGATGGAAACGCCGGTACCGGGCACGGTTGGATAGACATGCGCCGTCCCGTCCGGCTCCACGGCAAGGCTGGCGCCTTCGTCCACCCCCACGCCGATCAGCGGCGGCGCATTGGCAGGCCGGCTGGCCTGCGCCTTGGCGATGAAGGCGAACAGCCGGCCGAGGCGGCCACGTTCGGTAAAGTGGCTATCGGTGATCACGCCCTTCAGCGACGCGAGGTGGAGGAAGTCTGTCTCGATCGTGGTGCCCTTGCCATAGGGATCGGCGAGGCCCTCGGGGCCAGTCAGGCTGTGGCCGTCCATGCAGCCATAAAGGTACTCGCCCAGCATCGCGAGGCCCGCGCTGGTTCCCGCGAGCGGCTTGCCCGCGCGGACATGGGCATCGAGCGCCTCGGCAATCGGGGTGCCGCGCCAGCGCCGTACGTAGCGGGCCTGATCGCCGCCTGCGATGAACACGCCGTCCGCCTTGCGCAGTGCTTCGAGCAGGTGCTTGTCATAGGAAGCGGAGCGGCGGTGGGTGACGAAGGTTTCCGCGGAGAGCACGCCGCCCAGTTCGCGGTAGAACTCGGTGCTGGCCTCACCGTGGAGCGAGGCGCGCAGGATCACGATATGGCCGTGTCCAGCCTTGGCGATGAACCAGTGCATCGCGTCGATATCATGGTCGCCGCCGCCCATCAGCAGGAGCCCACCGGAAACCGGAGCCGGAGCAGGGCCGGACGGATCGCCTTCGAAATAGACCTCGAGCGCCTTTGCCTGAACCGCGCCCGCAGGAACCAAAGCGAGGCCTGCAATGGCCAGCAAACCGTTGATTTTCCGAGTGAGCACCTGCTCGTTCCCCTTGTGCATTTTTGCAACAGACACAGGGCATAGAGCCGCTTTGGCACCGTGGCCAGCCATGTGTCTGATCAATTAGGGCTTGAGGCGCCGTCACTCGACGCTACCAGAAGGGATAAACGTCAGACAGGGGGACACGTCATGACCACACTTCGCAGCGGCGCATTTGCCGCAACACTGCTGATTGGCACGGCGCTTCCGGGCCTTGTCCGCGCGCAGGAAGATACTGCCGCACCCGCACCGGAAACTGCGGCTCCTGCCAATCCGGCTCCCAATCCCTCGGGCGAGATCATCGTCACCGGCTCGCGCATTCCGCGTGTTGTGAAAGAAGGCCCGGCGCCCGTCACCGTGTTTACCGCGCAATCGATCCGAGACGGCGGCTATGCGACAGTGCCCGATATCCTGCGCGCGCTGACCCAGAACGGCGGCGAGACGCAGAGCCAGCAATCCTTCAGCGGTGCCAGCTTCACCCCCGGCGCGCAGCAGGTCGATCTGCGCGGGCTCGGCCCCAATCACACGCTTGTACTTGTCAACGGCCGCCGCATTGCGGATTTTCCGCTGCCCTATCAGGGTCGCAGCAACTTCACCGATATCTCGAACCTCCCCGTCGGCCTGATCGACCAGATCGAAGTGCTCAGCGGTAGCGCCTCGGCGATCTATGGCTCGGACGCGATCGCCGGCGTGATCAACTTCAAGCTGGCCAGGAAGGTTGACGGCATCACGCTCGACTACCGCTATGGCAATACCGAGCGCGGCGGCGGTGCCTCGCACCGCTTCACCGCCAGCGGCGGCGTCACCTCGGGCGATTTCCACATCGTTGGCGGCGTCGAATACCAGAAGCAGCTGCCGCTGTGGGCGTACCAGCGCGACATTCAGGACAGCACGGCGGATAATCCCACCACCGCCAAGCCGCTCGCGCGGCGCGCGTTCCTGCGCTATGATCCGAGCGCGGACGAATATGTCGATCCCGGCAAGGCCACGTGTGATGCGCTCTCCGGGCTGAACGGCGGCTCCACCTACTACGCCTCCCGCCCGCGCTATGGTGCCTATGATGATGCGCTGGGCGACTACGGCCCCGGCTATTTCTGCGGCAGCAACACTTCGATCGGCTACGGCACGATCGTCTCGCGGCGCGAGGGCTTCAACAGCTTCCTCTCGGCTGGGCTCGATTTGTCGGAGCAGGCCAACCTGTTCCTCGATGCACAGTTCGGGGTGAGCCGGGTCGAGCTCATGCCCGACGTCCAGTCATGGGCCTTCGAGGATGCCACCGGCAGCAGCGACAGCACCTTCTACAATGCCTTCAGCGGCGGGCTCGATGATTGGTCGCGCCAGTTCACGCCCGAGGAATCCGGCGGCTTTGCCCGCACGATGACGAAGAACCGCCAGCAGACCTTCAGCATTACGCCCGGCATTCGCGGCAAGCTGAAGAACTGGAACTACGAAATCGCCTTCAACCACAGCGAGTACAAGTCGAAAGTCGAGTTTCCTGAGGTCATTGCCGCCAAGGCCAATGCCCTGTTCCTCGGGCCGCAACTCGGCATCGATCCCGATAGCGGCTATCCGATCTACAATGCCGATCCGGCGCGGCTCTACCGTCCGCTGACGCGCGGGGAATATGACAGCATTGCGGTCTACAGCGTCTACAACCCGCGCAGCTGGAACGACAATTTCTCGGTCACGCTGACCAATGGCGAGCTGTTTCGCCTGCCCGCCGGCCCTGTCGGCGTGGCGCTGATCGGCGAGGCGGGCAAGCAGGGCTATGATCTCAAGCCCGACCCACTCGCTCTCACCAACTACTACTACGGCCTCAAGGACAGCGACGGGAAGGGTACCCGCACGCACTGGGCGCTGGGCGGCGAAGTGCGCGTGCCGGTTGCCAAGTTCCTCGAGCTTTCGGGTGCGGGGCGCTACGATCACTTCACCTTTGCGGGGAGCCGCATCGGCAAGTTTACCTGGAACGCCGGAGCAGAGCTGCGGCCCATGCAGTCGCTGCTGCTGCGCGCGGCCTATGGCACCGGGTTCCGCGCGCCAGACCTGCACTATGTGTTCACCGGCCCGGGGAACACACACCCGTCGGCAAACGACTACTATCTCTGCCGCACCGAGGAGCCCGATTCCGACATCGGCGATTGCAGCTATGCCGATACCGGCATCGTCGCCAACCGCAATGGCAACCGCAAGCTGCAGCCCGAAACCAGCAAGTCGCTGAATGCCGGCGTGGTCTTCGCGCCCGTGCGCAACATCGACATCTCGGTCGACTACTTCCGTGTCCAGCTCGACAACCAGGTGCAGGACCTCAGCATCGATACCCTGCTGCGCACCGAGGCGGATTGCCGCATCGGCACCACGCAATCAGGCAAGGCGGTCGATGCGACATCACCGACCTGTCTCGATGCGCTGGCCCGCGTGAAGCGCTTTGCAGGCGGTGCGCTGGCGGGCGAGCTCGATTCGGTCGCGATCAACCCGGTCAACGTCGCGCGCGAACGCACGAGCGGTCTCGATATCGCGTTTCATGCGCGCCTGCCGACCGAGCGCTTCGGCACGTTCGCGCTGTCGGCCTCGCACACCCACGTGTTCGATCACACGTTCATCCAGTATCCGGGCGATCCCACGATCAACAAGCTCGCCTTTGACAGCGGCTACGACATCCCGCGCGACAAGAGCACCGCGAGCATCACGTGGACTTATGCCAAGGCCAAGTGGACGATCGAGGGCCGCCGCCTCGGCAAGCTGCCGAACTACGACGAGGACGCCTATATCCGCGCAAGTTACTTGTTCAACACCACGTTGCAGTACGATTTCACCGACCACGTGCGCGCCTCGTTCACCGTTACAAACCTGTTCGACCAGATGCCGGTGCGCGATCCGACCTATGCCAGCTATCCCTACTACGACATCAGCTGGTTCGATAGCACCGGGCGCAGCTTCTACCTGCAGCTCACATGGAAACTGGGTGGCAAGGCACTGTGAGCGAAGCGGGCAGGCAAGCCTTGAAAATGGCCCCGCCTGCCAGCAACGCAGTGCGGCCGGACTAGGGCTGGGTCATGCGTGAGTGCCGGTGCTTCGCACGGGGTGATTTCGGCATTCTGGCTCTGGCCGATCGCGCCTCAATGTCCGTTTCCGGACAAGTCCGCTGTTTACGCCCTATTTCGCGGAAATGCGGCTGAATTGTCCCAGAATCGATGTGGTGGCCGCTCGGGAACGCGATGTCGGCGCGATGCGAACGCCGCTGGAAGCCGCTGACGCCTTCGTCTTGACCCACGCCTTTGCCGGAGTGCTAAGAGCGATAGCGACGCAGACCGATGCTCCCCCTCGGGACGAAATCGCGAAGGCGCTTGCAAAATTGGTCAATCACCTCACCACAATGAGGAAGTAGTTGCCCCCCTGGACGGCAAGGCCGCGCAACGCAGCGCTCGCGCCGAGCTTACCCCGCGACGCTGATGGCGCCTGCCCATCGCTGATCGCCGTTAAGGCGCCGCACCAGATCCGCAACCTCGCTGAAGTGAACAGGGCGGCTGACCAGATAGCCCTGGATGAGATCGCAGCCTTCCTGGCGCAGGGCTTCCATCGTCGATTCAAGCTCGACCCCTTCTGCCAGTGTCTCGATGCCAAGGGCTGCTGCAAGCGTGGTGATTGCGCGGATGATGGCGGCTGCGCTTGTATCGCTGCCGAGGTCGCGTACGAAGCTCTGGTCGATCTTGAGCTTGTCAAACGGGAACGAGCGCAAGTAGCTCAGCGAGGAATAGCCAGTCCCGAAATCATCGAGCGCGATGCGTACGCCGAGGCTGCGCATGCTGTGCAGCATGGCGAGCGTGCGTTCGACATTGCCGATGAAGATGCTTTCCGTGATCTCGAGCTCGAGCCGGGCAGCGGGAAGCCCGGACGCGGCGAGCGCCTGAACGATGGTCTGCGCTAGGACGGGGCTGGTGAACTGGCGCGGCGAGATATTGACCGCAACCGACAGATTGCCGGGCCAGGCAGCTGCGCGCGCGCAGGCATCGCGGATCACCCATTCCCCGATCGGAACGATGAGGCCGGTTTCCTCTGCCAGTGGAATGAACTCGGCAGGGCTGATGAGGCCGCGCTGCGGGTGGTTCCAGCGGATCAGCGCTTCGAAGCCCTTGAGGCGCTGCTCGGCCATCGAATAGAGCGGCTGGAAATGCAGCTCGAATCCGCCTTCGCGCACGGCGCTGCGCAGATCGAGCTCAAGCTGGCGGCGGCGGCGGGCTTCTTCATCGAGCGCGGCTTCGAAGAAGTGGTAGGTGCCCTTGTCTTCGTTCTTGGCGCGATAGAGCGCGAGATCGGCGTTCTTGAGGAGCTCATCGCTGCTGGCGCCGTCAGAGGGGCCGACCGCGACGCCAAAGCTGGCGGTCAATTGCACCGTTCTGCCGCCGATATCGACCTCGGCGTTGAGCAAGGTGTGGATCGTGCGGGCAAGCGACGCGGGATCGGCCCCTTCGCCGAGCCCGGTGACGAGCAGGCCAAACTCGTCACCGCCGAAACGGGCGACCATGTGATCGGGGAACTGTTCCTGCAGGCGCTGGCCAGCCTGTCGCAGCAAATCATCGCCGGCGGGGTGGCCGAGCGTATCGTTGATAATCTTGAAATTGTCGAGATCGACAAAGACGACCATGGTGCGAGAGGTTGATGTCTGCCTCGCAACGGCGCGGTCAAGCTTCTCGATGAAGAAGCGCCGATTGGGGAGGCCCGTCAGGCCATCGTGCAGCGCGCTGTGAACGATCTGGCGCTCGCGCTCTTCGATCGCATCGACCATCGCGTTGAAGCTCTGTGCCAGGTCTGCGACTTCGGCGTCGCCGGTGACGGGAACCTTGGCAACCGTGCCGCCGGCATAGCGCTGTGCTGCTTCGGCGAGCTGGCTGAGCGGGTGGCTGATGCTGCGCGCTACGCGAAAGGCGAGCCACAGGCCGGCGATTGTACCGACCAGCGCGATGGCAATGAGCACAATGTTGAGCGCGCGATAGGCTTCCATTGCCTGCGCGAGTGAATGGCTGAGGATGAGGCGCGGCTCGATCCCGCGCTGGAGGCTGGGGAGGGCGGACAGCCGGACGAGCTGCAATCCTTGCGGAGAAGCCAGTTCGCCGATCCGACCGAGGCCAAGATTGCGCTGGGCAGGATCGAGCGTGCTGGCGGGCGCGACCGAGGCGTGAATGGGCACGGCGGAAAGGCGGCCGAGCGCATCGAGATCGCGCGTGCCAAGCGGTTGGGCGAGGATCAGCCATCCGGCAAGATCGGGAGTCTCGATCGGCGCGGCGACTGCGAGGCCCAGCTGGCCCTTGAGGCTGATGACCCCGCTGGAGAGCCTCGCATCGAGCGCGGGGAGGAGCGCCTTGCCATCGAGCGGCGGCGCGCCGGGACTGGTGACCACGGTGCCATCGAGCATGACGACGCCGGCGACTTCGGCGCCGGTACGTTCGCCAAGACTGGTGAGCGCGGAGCCGAGGGTGGCGCGATCATTGAGAGCGAAGGCCTGACGGAAGCCAAAGTCGTGCGCGACGACCATTGCAGCATCCTGCAGCTGCCCGCTGCGGCTGGCGATCAGCTGCTCGAAAACGCGGGCATTGGCTGCCATGTCACGCGCGGCAACGGCATGGGCAAAGAGGCTTACGCCGCTGCCTGTTATGGCTACGGTGACGGCCATGACCCCTGCAAGCAGCGCCATGAACAGCGCGGCAATGCGCGCCCGCAGTGTGCGTGGGCGAAGCGCGAGGAGGCTGGTGAGGAGGGCCTTTTGCATCATCTCAGGTGTATCGTGAGCCGTGCCGGAGCGCCGGGCACGATGGTCAGGGTCTCTACTGCTTCGTTGCCGTCGCTGCGCAGGCGAGGGTGCCACACGGTCACGCGGTAAGTGCCGGGCGCCAGTCCTTCGATCTGGCCGCGCCCGTTGAGATCGGTGGCGGCGGCATAGGGTGTGGAGACCACGCGGATATAGCCGCGCATCTTGTCATGGATGTTGCAGCCGAGCGCGACGGTGCCGGTGATCGGGAAGCGCTGCGAGCGCGTCTGGTCGCGGCCGTAGAGATCAATCTGGAAGCGAGCGGGCCTGGAAAAGCTATAGATGCTGTGCCGCACCGTATCGAGATTGGGGAAGGCGACAGATGACCCTTGCGGCACGATCAGCGTCCCGGGCACGAAAGTCTGATTGCGCTGGGCCATGGCGTTTCGCCACGGAAACGCGAGCGACCGCATGCTGCCGGGCGGGGGCGGAACCTCGATCACGGCACCTTCGACCGGGAGGCCGCGCTGGTCAAACACATTCACGATGCTTTGCTGCGGCCCGGTCGCTGATACCCCGATCAGGCACAGGAGTGAGAGAGGCAACCGACTAACGAAACGCTTCAACATAGGTGTGTATTCGCATGATTTTCCTAAGAACTGGTCAATCAGGCGATTAACGGCTTTACCATTCTGCAAGACCGTACTGCTAACAAATGGGCATGCCCAACAGATGCTACAGGCTTGCACTCACCTGCGTGCTGGGGGCACTGGTTTCCAGTGCCTCGGCAGCGGCGCGCGACCTGGTCAGCTTTGACAGCGGCAAGCTGATCCTGACCAATGGCATCACGACGATCGAGGGCAGCGGCGGCGGTGGCCTTGCCACATGGGCGACGATTTCAGGTATGGGGACAAACCGTGCCGTGGGCGTTTCGGCGCATGTGACTGGTGTGGAACTGCCCGATTTCCGGTTCGACACGCACGGGATCGCAATCGGCATCCGGGACCGGGTCGAGCTTGCCTATGCCCGGCAGAACTTCAATACCCGCAATGTCGGCGCTGTATTGGGGCTCGGGCGGGGGTTCCAGTTCAATCAGGACGTCTTTTCAGCGAAGGTGCGATTGGCTGGGGATCTTGTCTATGGGCCAGCGTGGCTTCCGCAGATCAGCGCAGGCGTGGAGCACAAGCGCAGCCTCGATGCCGCGATTGTCCGTGCGGTCGGCGCCAGGGCTTCAGCGGGCACCGATTTCACGGTGAGCGCGACCAAGCTTGTCCTTGGCGCGAGCGTGCTGGCGGGCGCGACGGTGCGCTTGACCAAGGCTAACCAGTTCGGCTTGCTCGGCTTTGGCGGCGACAAGCATGGCGGGCGCACGGTGCAGTTTGAAGGCTCGCTCGGGTGGCTGGTGACTTCGCGCCTTGTGATAGGCGGCGAATGGCGCACGCGGCCTGACAACCTTGGAATTGCCCGCGAGGATGATGCCAAGGACGTGTTCGCGGCCTGGGCGCTGACCCGGAACGTGACGGTGACCGCGGCCTACGTCGATGTCGGTTCGGTAGCGACTTTCGCGAACCAGCGCGGCGGGCTGCTCTCGTTGCAACTGGCCTATTGAAAGGGTTTGCCGGTGCCGGTGCTCCTCTCCCTCCTGCTCTCCGCTGCCCCGCTGGCCGAACCTCCGGTTGAAGCACCGACGCCTGCGCAGACCGAAGCTCCGGTCGACTGGGAGAAGGAATTTGGCGTCGTGCGCAAGGAGCGCGATCCGGTCACGGGGGAAATCCCGGTCGATCCTTATGTGCAAAGCGATGTCAATGCGGGAGCAAGGCCCTATTCCGGCGATGGCCTTGCGCGTGCCTTCGGCGGGCAGGCCGGCATTCGCCGGATCACCGACCGCACCCTTGTGCTGAGCGAGGTGGACCCGCGGATCAAGGCGATCTTCGAGGAACACGATATGGTGCGGCTGCGGCGGACACTGTTCGAGCAGGTGTGTTATCTGCTCAATGCCGGGTGCAACTATACGGGCCGCGACATGCGGACAGCGCACAAGGGGCTCGGCACGACACGCGCCGATCTCAACGCGCTGGTCGAAAACCTGCAGCGCGCGATGCGCGAGGCGCATGTTTCGTTTGCGGCGCAGAACCGGCTGCTCGCCAAGCTGGCACCGATGGAGCGGAAGGTGAGGGAGCGTTAGGATCATCGGCGTGGCCATGGCCTTGAAGACGAGGCGACGCGCGATCTGAAATTGCCGAATTGGTACGGACATGAAATAAAGCTCGCCCTCGGCATTGGGAAGGATGGCGCAGCGATGGCAAATTTTCTCAAGACCATTGCGGGGAGTGGCGCCGCCATACTTGCCGCAAGCGCCGGGCTGGCCGCGTTCACCGCATGGAACCGCAAGTGCGCCGAACAACTGGTGCCGCCCGATGGGCAATTCGCCGATGTGAAGGGCGGCCGGCTGCACTACCTCGCCATTGGTGAAGGGGCACCGATCGTTCTGATACACGGCCTCGGCGGCCAGCTTCGGAACTTCACATATGCCTTGAGTGAACTGCTGTCGCCGCACCATCGGCTCATCTTGGTCGACCGGCCAGGATCGGGATATTCTACCCAGCAAGGTGACGGCGATTGCGGTCTTGCCGCGCAGGCGGCGATGATTGTCGAGCTGATTGATCAGCTTGGGCTGGATAAGCCGCTGGTGGTGGGCCATTCGCTCGGCGGTGCTGTGGCCTTGGCGATGGCGCTCGGCCATCCCGGCAAGATTGGCGGCCTTGCACTGCTCGCACCGCTCACCCAGCCGATTGAGGCGATCCCGCAAGTGTTCAAGGCACTTGATCTGAGATCGCCAGTTGCCCGCACCGTGCTGGCATGGACACTGGCGGCTCCGGCTGGGCGGCTTGGAGCAGATGCGGCGAATGCGGAGATTTTCGGTCCCGAACCTTTCCCTGCCGATTTCGCCACACACGGCGGCGCTGCGCTGACTCTTCGTCCTGAAGCGTTCGTGGCGGCTTGTCGCGATGTCGAGGCGGCGCGCAGCGAGATGTCGGGCATCGCCGCACGATATGGCGAACTGTCCCTTCCGGTCGGGATCATGTTCGCAAGAGGCGATCTCGTGCTGGACCCCTCGGTCCATGGCCTTCAGACCGCTGCTGTGATCAAGGACGCTGAATTTAAGATGATCGACGGCGGACATATGTTTCCGCTCATGCAGCCACAGATCACCGCTGACTGGATCATGGAACGGGCCAACGCCTGACTTTGCGGCTTCCCCGGCCAGCCCCTTGGTCCGGGGGCCGGCCCGCCTTATAGAATGATTGTGCGCGGCTGCCCGGACCGGCGCCAGGCCAACGGCGTGGTCCCGAAAGCGCGCCGGAAGACCCGGTCAAAGTGGCTCTGGTCGGCGAAACCAGTCTCGTGGGCCGCTGCGGCCATGCCCAACCCGCTGCGCAGCAGCTGACCGGCTCGCTCAAGTCTGCGGCATTGCAGATAGCGATAGGGACTGACCCCCAAGAACGCACGGAATTCGCGCACCCGCATCACGGCTTCGCGATTGGCATTCCGCCTGCCCGGCGGCGGGCCCCCGTCGCACCGCTGCATCGCGGAGACGAATTGATGGAGTGCGCCCTGATAGCCGAAGTGATCAACCGCGGCCGTGCACATCGCGATCAGGCGAAGCGTTGAGACGACCAGATCGGCGACTGTTGAAACCCCTGTGGCCTGTAACGGCCGCGCCGCTCCCCCGATCACGGTCTGGATATGAGCAGGCGGCAGATAGGCCGCCCGATAGGACAGGCCAGTCTGGTCGCAGCAGTAGTCGCCTTCGCAAAATTGATGCTATGGCCCGAATGGACATGGGCTACCCTTGTGCGGCTTCCGGGGGGACAGACGTGAAGATCGGCGAGCGCGAACGACTGTTGAGCGATGTCTACGACGAATTGCGTGCCGCCGCGTCGCGCATGTTGCGCCGGGATGCCGTGCAATTGACAATGCAGCCGACCGAGCTCGTCAATGAAGCGGCGCTCCGGATCGTGCGACTGGAGCGAATGTCGTGGAACGATCGCCAGCATTTCTTTGCTACCGGTGCGCGGATCATGCGCCAGGCGATGATGGATGCAATCCGCAGCCGACAACGGTTGAAACGTCAAATCGTCATGTTTGCGCCTGACGAAGCTGGCGAGAACGCGGGGATCGATGTCGAATCGCTCGATCACGCGTTGACGCGGCTTGAGGCGGTATCGCCCGAATTGGCTCAGATCGTCGAGTTGCGCTTCTTCGTCGGCCTGCGGCCAGACGAGATCGCGATGGTGCTGGGCAGTTCGGAGTCAACAGTGAAGCGGCGTTGGCAGACGGCCCGGCTTTGGCTCGCCGACGCTCTCGCAGACTAACCGTGGCAGAGGCTCGCAGCCACTAGCCGGGCTTTTGGCAGATCATGCGTCGCGTCGCGCTGGCTGAGGCTGCCAGCGCCGCGGATGGCTTCCCATGTCTGCACCGCTTCGGTTGCCGCCGCACACGCTTCACGCGCTGCTCCTGCCGCTGCCAGCACTGCGGCGTGTTGCGGCAGCGCAACTGCCAGATCGCGATTGCGTTGGGGGTCTCGCGGCGCCCGCGCGAGGCGCTGTCGGCGCAGCGCGATGCTGGCGTTCGATGCGTCAACGGCTTCGGCAAAGCGTTTGAGCTTCACGAGCACCGCGCTCTTCTGACCGAATAGCACCAGCAAGCGCTTCTCGATCGCCGCGTCGCTGCCAAATTCCAGCACGCGTTGCAGCGCTTCGATCCCGGCTTGCGCTTCACGCTCGGCTGCTGCCTCATGGCCCGGAAGATCGCCGAGCGTACCGCTGATATTGAACTTGGCCTCGCCCAGCTTGTCCAACCACACGACCGAGCGCTTTGTCGCAAGCTGCTGCGCGATGATCGCGTCGGCCTCGCGGTAGGGCACCAGCGACTGTGGCGGATCGCCAGCGTAGTAGATGGCGTCACCGATCCGACCAAGCAGGTTGACTTCGAGCAGCCGCGCGTCCCGCAGATATGGGGGTTGGAAGCGGATGGAGCGCAGCTTGACCAAAGTCGAACGCAGCACCGGAAGCGCTTCGGCAGGCTGATCAAGCGTCCACATCAGTTCGTAAGCACGGCTCTTCTCGGTTACGAGCAGCCCGAGCTGTGCGCCCTGGCGAGTGGGATCGATCGCGATCGCCTTGCGAAAACTGGTCGCGGCGCGAGCATTCAGCTTGCGCGAAGGTTCGGTGTCGGAAGCGAATGTCCATCGGGCCGCGAGCACCCAGCCGAGTTCCTCAAGCGCGCCTGCATCATTGGGCCGCTCACCGACGATCGCTTCGAGCAATCGCTCTGCAATGGCAAGCGAGCGCGCCGCTGCCTGCGGTTCTCCGAGGCTTGCAGTGCCCGACATGCCCTGCAAGGCCGACAGACGGCGATAGCCCCGCGCGGTATCGAGCCGCAGGTCAATCGGGGCATCGGGCACGTTTCTTAGCCGCTCGAGGTAGGCACTGGCCGTTGCTGCGAGTTGCGCACGCGCCGCAACGGTGCCGGGCGCATCGGCCATGGCGTCGCTAAGATCGGTCAGCATGAACTGGGCGATGCCCCTTACCTCGACAAAGCGCTGGTTCGATTGCGCCAGCGCGCGTTCGGCGCGGACATACTGAAGGGTGGTGGCGACCGTCGTTGCGACCAGCGCAACCACAACTGCCGCCGTCACCGCGAGGCCGCGCCGGTGCCGGACCACGAACCGCCCGGCAGCATAGCGCCAGCCCGCGTCGGTGCGCGCTCGCACTGGGACCAATGCCCTGTGCCGCTGAATATCAAGCCGCAGTTCGGCGGCATCGGCGTAACGGTTGCCGGGCAACTCGGCGAGTGCGCGCGCCGCGATTGCGGCGAGATCGCCGGTCAATTGCCCCTGCGGCAACCGCGTACCCGGCACGAAGGCGCTGTCGGGCGTTGGCGTTGCACAACCGAGCATTCCGAGCATCAGCATCCCAAGGCTGAAGACATCGCTGGCAACCGTCGGGGCAACCCCAACGGCGCGTTCAGGAGCAGCATAGCCTTTGGTCAGCGGGTAGGGATCGCCGCTCTCGTCGGCATCAAGACCGACGATCAGCCGCGCAATTCCGAAATCAAGCAGTTTCACGTCGCCACCCGCGGTCATCAGCACGTTTGATGGCTTCAGATCAGCATGGACGACGAGCGCCCGGTGCGCGTAGGCAACCGCATCGCAGATGGCTTCGACTGCATCGAGGCGCTGGTCGAGGGATGCTCCTCGCTTTTCGAGCGCTTCGGTCACCGGCAGCCCGTCGACGAAATCCATCGCCAGCCATGGCCGCGCATCGATTTCGCCGCCGTCGATGATGCGAACGATGCCGGGATGGCTCAACCGCGCGAGGATGCGGCGTTCTGCGGCGAAGCGGGCGCGGGCGCGGTCGCTCGCCAGATCGGCGCGGATGAACTTGATCGCAACCGTCTGCGCAAAGACGCCGTCATCGCGCTCGGCCTTGACGACTGCGCCCATGCCGCCGCGCGCGATTTCGCCGGTGACGCGGTAGGGACCGATCCGTTCGGGGATCGCATCGATCACACGCAGCGGGCGGGCGAAGCTCTCGGTTGGCAGCAGCCTGAACTCGGTGCGGTCGAGCGCAAGGAGCCGGTCCACCCGTACACGCAGTTCGCCGGTCTCGCCGCACCGTTCCGTGACGAACGCTGCGCGGTCGGCCAGATCGTTGATGGCGAGCGCTTCCTCGACAATCGCCAGCGCTTGCGTTTCGATTGACATCGCCATCCCCCCGGCCGCCGCCCGCGGCGAAGCTTGCGCCGCCGTGTCAGAAACGCAAGACTGCCGACACCGACACCCCGCCATCGAACCCGCGATAACTGGCGAGGAAGAACCCTGAATCGCGCCGTGTGTATCGGGCGTTGGCGCTGAGGATCAGCTTGGGCGTCGCCCGATAGGCAATGCTGGCGTCGGCCTGATACTGCCAGTCGCGTCGTTTGACGAACGTGACGTCCTCGTAGAAATTGTCGAACCAGACATGCGAGACTCCTGCGGCCAAGGTTGCCGATACCTTCTTCCGCAGCACTGTCAGCGCGATGCGGCCGGACACGCTCGTATTGTTGTTTTCGTGGGTTCCGCTCCACTGGCGGGTGGCGCTGAGGCTGGGTGCCAACAAGATACGGCGCCCAAGCGGCAGATCGGCGCTGACTTCCCCGCTTGCCCCGTAAAAGGCGACACTGTTGCTGTATTTCTCGTCGAGGTTCCAGCCGCCGAAGCCCGACACGCTGAGGTAGATCGGCGTCCCGCGCACACCGGTTCCGGCCGTGACGCTACCGCTGACGATATTGTTCGAAGGTGCGAACTTGCGGAAGTACTGCGTTCGCTCGAGGTTGAGCGACGCGCTGAAATCGAACGCATCGCCCAGCCGGGTGCGCATTCCGGCGCTGACGCTGCCCTGTGCCGAGCCGCTCCCGCCGACATTGTCGGCTGTGCGCAAGGGGTTCGACGAGTATCCAAGCGAGGCGTTGCCCGCGACGAAGAAGATGTCCTGTTTCTTGAGGATGTAGACGCCCGCTTCGCCGTCGAGCGCGGCGTCATCGACCGCGCGAGGCGTCGTTCTCGCCGTGCGCCCCACTGCATCCTCGATCTGTGCGCCGCGCGTGATCGATTCGTTGATCGGCGGCGCCACTTGCGCATTGGCGGCCGCCGCCCAGATGAAGAGCGCCAGTCCCGCAATTCTGATTGGCCATGCCATGTCAGTTCCCCCCAACATGAGCTTCGATTCGCAGCGTCGCGGTCTCGCCGGTCTTCAGCGAATAGCTCTGTGTCGCCTCGCCACGGGTGACGTTGTCGATCGTGATCTCGGCGGTGTTTGGTGGCAGCGCGCCTTCGTTGACGGCGGTGATCACCAGCTGCGCGACACCCGACCGAAGCACGTTCGAGAACCGCGTGCCGGCGTTGAGCAGGCTCAAGCGACCGGTGAACAGGTTTCGGCCGAACTGCGAGAGTTCGATATCGACTATGTCGCCGTCCTCGACCCCGAAATCGCGCAGCACGTAGCCGAGATCGAAGCCCTTTATCCCGACGTCAGAAAAGCCTCCGGACGAGAAGATGTCGCGGCTCGCATCGAGCAGGTCGCCCAGCGCGAGTTGGGCGCGGGCCAGGTCATGTTGCGCTTCGGACGCCCAGATCCCGATGCTGCCACTGAAAGCGGGCGGCGAATACGCCCATTCACGAAAGCCGGTATCCCGGGCGTGCTTCAGCAGGTTGGCACGATCGGCAAGTGCTGAAGCAAGATTCGGATAACCCGCCGCACGTGCCAGACGTTCGAGTTCACGAACGTCCTGCTTCTTCAGCCATTCCTCGTAAGGCGACAAGTCGGTCGCGACTTGCCCCTCCATGTCGCCGTAGTCGAACGCAAGGTTGCGGATGTCGCTGCCAAGGTCCGGATTGTCGCCGAAGTCGGTCCAGGGGATTTCGCTCGGCTTGGGCGCGTCGAAATGGGGTGGCACCCATTCGGGCGGCTCCCAGGTCACCGGTTCAAAGGTGACCGGATCCCACGTCACGGGCGTGAACTCCACCGGTTCGAACGTCACCGGATCGAAGTCGAGCGGCGAAACGTCGAGCGGCGCGGTGCCGTTTGATGTGATGTAGGGGTCGTCCATGCTGGTCTGCAGCGGGCGCTGTTCGGGCCGGATCACCGGCGTGAACGGCGGCGCGGTGCGCGGGTCGGTCGCCGCTGCGGTCGTGGTCGTTGGCGACGGAGTGGTGCCCGGCGGCGGCGTCTGC
>CAZQEH010000008.1:0-73029 GCA_964592205.1 uncultured Novosphingobium sp. | reverse complement strand
GATCGCACTGGGCCACGGCGGCAGCAAGCGCGGCGCCATCGACGTTGGAAACAACATATACGGCGACCTTGGCATCCTCGCGCGCGAGCGCATCGATGGCGAGCGCCGGGCCGAGCGCGGAACCGCCGATGCCGATGTGGATCAAGCTCTTTACTTCGCCGAGCAGGCCTTCATGGATCGCCTCGACCAGCGCCTGCATGCGCTCATGAAAGCGCTCGGCTTCCTCGGCCGCCGAGGGATTGCCGACACCGCGTTCTGCCATGTGCGTGGCGGCGCGGCCTTCCGTGTTGTTGATCAGCGCGCCAGCGAAAAGCGCTTCACGGCTGCCGGCAAGATCGACCACATCGGCGATCTGGCCAAGGACCGCTTCGACATCAGGGGAGAGATGCGTTTTCGACCAGTCGAAGCGGATCGGGCCGCCGGGCAGATCAAGCACCGAGGCGTAGCGATCAAGTCGCGCGGGATCGGCGAAAAGGTCCGGGAGCGAAGGGCGCGGCAGGCTTTCGAGCGCAGTCCAGAGCGGGGCAGTGTCGGTAGCGGCCATGGTTTCTTCTCCTCAGGATGCGGCGGACGTACCCCGCCCATTCGACCAAGCGCAAGGGATGGTCGACCGGTGAGCCTGCTAAATTCGTCTGCATGGCGCTATTCATGCAGTCTGCGCTTGACGGATGCGAGGCCCCTCCACATGACCGCTGCGATGACAGATACCCCCGAAAACGCTCCTCAGAGCACGGCCCCCGTGACGCCGACGATGCAAGGTGCACCGCCGCCGCCCGCGATGAAGAAGGAACGCAAGGAAGACAGCTTCCCGGTCTTCGTGATCAAGCTCGTTCTGATCGTCGCGTTCTTCCGCAGTTTCGTGTTCTCGCCCTTCAACATCCCTTCGGAATCGATGCTGCCGCGGTTGGAGAATGGCGATTACCTGCTCGCGGCAAAGTGGCCCTACGGCTTCTCTTCCTATTCGCTGCCGTTCAGCTTGCCCCTGCTGCCGAACCGTATTCTGGCGGGGCAGCCCCAGCGCGGCGATGTGGTGATTTTCAAGGCCCCGCCGGGCAATGATGTCGACTACATCAAGCGCGTGATCGGCCTGCCCGGTGATACCGTCCAGATGATCGGCGGCCAGCTGCACCTCAACGGAGTCCCCGTACCGAAGGTCAAGGTCGCGGACTTCGTGATCCGGCAGTCGCCCAACACCAACTGCATCGCGCCCGAGTTCGAAGCGGTTGAACCCAACGGATTGCAGAGCTGCCACTATCCGCAGTTCCGCGAGACGCTGCCGGGGGGCAAGTCCTACAACGTGCTTGATCTTGGCTACCGAACGCAGGACGATACGCCGCCGGTGGTGGTGCCTGCGGGACATGTCTTCCTGATGGGCGACAACCGCGACAACTCGATGGACAGCCGCTTCCCGGCAGTCGAAGGCGGCGGGATCGGGCTCGTGCCGCAGGACAACCTGATCGGACGCGCCACGATCGTGATGTGGTCGACCGACGGCAGCGCCAACTGGTTACTGCCATGGACCTGGTTCACCGCGCTGCGCGCAAACCGCATCGGGGGCACGTTCTGAGCGCGATCCTGACGGAAGAAACCGCGGACTTCATCACCGCGCTGACCGGCAAGGCCCCTGCCCGGCCCGATTTGTGGCATGAGGCGCTGACCCATGGATCGATGGGCGAGGCACGCGATTACCAGCGGCTCGAGTTTCTCGGGGACCGCGTGCTCGGTCTCGCCATTGCCGAATGGCTGCACGAACAAAGCGAGGCGGCGGAAGGCAAGCTCTCGCAGCGGCTCAACGTGCTTGTCAGCCGTGAAACTTGCGCTGAAGTTGCGCGCAAGCTGGGCGTCGTTCCGCATATCCGGCTCGGCAAGCAGGCACGCGGCGATGGTGCGGGGCAAAGCGACAACGTGCTGGGCGATGTGATGGAAGCGCTGATCGGCGCGCTGTTCCTCGAACGCGGCTTCGATGCGGCGCGTGCCTTCGTGCGCGGGGCGTGGAATCCAGCGATGGCGGGCGGCGCAGGGCAGCGCAAGCATCCCAAGGCTGCGCTGCAGGAATGGGCGGCAGGCAATCGCCGCAAGCCGCCGGTCTACACCCTGCTCGAACGGAGCGGGCCGGACCACGCGGCAATATTCACGGTGCAGGTCGAAGTGGCCGGCATCGGCGCCGAACAGGCGACAGGTTCAAGCAAGCAGGAAGCCGAGCGCGGCGCGGCTGCGGCCTTCATGGCGCGCTATGGGTGAGATTGAAATGACAGAACATTGCGGACTCGTGGCGGTGATCGGCGCGCCCAATGCGGGCAAATCCACACTGGTCAACGCGCTCGTCGGGCAGAAGGTGGCGATCGTCTCGGCCAAGGCGCAAACTACGCGCGCGCGGTTGATGGGCGTTGCGCTGCAGGATCTCCCGGGCGGAGAGCGGGTGCAGCTTATCCTTGCTGACACACCCGGCCTGTTCGAGCCGCGCCGCAGGCTCGACCGGGCGATGGTCCATGCCGCCTGGGAAGGCGCGGAAGGGGCTGATGCGATCCTCCTGGTGGTCGACGGGCGCAAGAAGAAGCGCGACTATCTGGAGCCAATCCTCGAAAGCCTGAAGGACCGCAACGAGCGCAAGATCCTCGTGCTCAACAAGGTCGATGCGATAGCCAAGGAACCGCTGCTGGAAATGGCGGCGGAACTGGCGCCGCAGGGCGGGTTTGACGAAGTGTTCTTCGTCTCGGCATTGACCGGCGACGGTGTGGCGGACCTCAAGCTGAAGCTCGCGGAACGGATGCCCGAAGGCGCGTGGCACTATCCCGAGGATCAGGTTTCCGATGCCAGCGAGCGGCTGCTGGCCGCCGAGATCACGCGCGAGCAGCTCTACCGCCAGCTGCATGACGAACTGCCCTATGACAGTGCGGTTCGGCCTGAAAGCTATGCAACGCGCCGCGACGGTTCGATCGAGATCCACCAGCAAATCGTGATCGCGCGTGACAGCCAGAAGGCTATCGTGCTCGGCAAGGGTGGTTCGAAGCTGAAGGCCATCGGCGAGGCGGCGCGCAAGGAGCTGGCCGAACTGCTCGACACGAAAGTCCACTTGTTCCTCCATGTAAAGGTGGAAGAAGGCTGGGCCGAAACCAAGGAAATCTACGAGGAAATCGGGCTCGACTGGGTGAAGTAGGAGAAGCGGCGATGGGGGCGGCGTTTTCGTTGGTACTTCCGGGCGCGGGCCTGCTGCTGGCCATGACAGCGCTGTGGCGCGTTGGCGTGGCGCTGCACCGGCGGGCGGCTGCCGGGGCGGAGATGGAGACCGGGGGCGAAAGTTACGTGCTCTCGGGCGCCTTCGGTCTGCTCGCGCTGCTCATGGCCTTTGCCTTCAGCCTTGCCATCGGCCGTTACGAGACACGGCGCCTGCTGGTGATCGACGAAGCCAATGCCATCGGCACCATGTCCACGCGCCTTGCCTTGCTCGAAGATCGGCAGCGCGCGCCGCTTGCGGCGGATCTGGCGCGCTACGCCAAGGCACGCGCAGCAGTCGGCCGCAATGCGGCGGATGATGCGTGGCAGGCCGCACACGAGGCGAGTGCGCGCGATTGCGCCCGCTTCGGGGACGCGCTGTTTGCCGCGCTGCGCTCGATGCCGCCCGATACGCGCGGGCCAGTGCTGGTGCAGGCCTACAACACGATGTGCGACATCACGACCTCGCGCCATGCCGCACGTTCGGCGCGTTTACCCACCGAAGTGCTTGGGCTGCTGGCGCTCTACTGCTGCGCCTGTACGGCATTGCTGGGCTTCATGACCGGACGTGCCGATCGGCGGAGCGCAGTTTCCTCAGCGCTCTTCTTCACGCTGCTGGCAGCCGCGTACGTAACGATACTCGATCTCGACAGCCCGCGCAGCGGTGCGATCATCGTGCCGCAGGAAGAGCTGGACAAGGTGGCGCAGAGTTTGCGCTGAGGCGCCCTGGAAGGACAATTCTATGATACAGCGCGAACTGCTCGGCACGGCGCAGGTGCCGGGTGGCACCGAGCTCAAGCTCTACCGCCACGACCGCGATTTCATGATCGTGATGGGCCATAACGAACTGATGAGCAGCCGGATGAGCGGCTCCGAAGTGGCGCTGGCGACCGAGACGATCAAGCGTCTGAAAGACCGCCCTGCCCCCACCCTCCTGATCGGCGGCTATGGCATGGGTTTTACCCTGCGCGCAGCGCTAGAGGTGTTGGGGCCGAAGGCAGAACTGGTGGTGGCCGAACTCGTGCCGGAAATCATCGACTGGGCGCGCGGGCCGATGGCGGCGCTCGAAGCCGGCTGCCTCGCTGATCGGCGCGTGCGGCTGATCATGGGCGATGTCGGCAGCGTGATCGACGGGGCGCACGGCGATTATGACGCGATCCTGCTCGATGTCGACAATGGGCCCGACGGCGTGGTGCGCGAAGGCAATGGCGCATTGTACGGCGGATCAGGCCTCCGCGCGGCGCGGCGAGCACTGACCCCGGGCGGGGTGCTTGCGGTATGGTCCGCAGGGCCTGACCCGGCGTTTACCCGGCGGCTTGAAAAAAACGGGTTCGCCGTCGAGGAAATCCGCGTGGCAGCACGCACCAACGGCAAAGGGCCGAAGCATACAATCTGGTTCGCCACGCCGCGCTGATCGCCGTACCGTAACGCACCCTCGGACAAGCGCTCCCCCTCACCAGGAGAGCGCTTGTGCGGGCGTTAGGTTGCGGATTTCTTCGCCGTGGCCTTTTTGGCGGGCGCCTTTTTTGCGGCGGGCTTCTTGGCAGGCACCTTGGCGGCGGCCTTCTTCGGTGCGGCCTTTTTCTTCTTGCCCCTGGCCGGCGCTGCAGCCGCGCGGGCATCGATCAGGGCGATCGCCTGTTCGAGCGTGAGGTCTTCGGGCTTCACGTCCTTGGGCAGCGTGGCGTTGGTGGTGCCATCGGTGACATAGGCGCCGTAGCGACCGGCGAGCAGCTTCATCTCGCCGCCCGAGGTCGGGTGCGGGCCAAAGGTGTTGAGCGGTTCGACGGCCGCACGGCTTCCACGCGCGCCCGCGCCGGCGGCAGCTTCGGCGAGCTTGACGACTGCGGCGTTCATCCCTGTCTCGAACACTTCGGACGTCGACTTTAGCCGGCCATACTTTCCATCATGCGCGAGGTATGGACCATAACGTCCTATACTTGCAGTGATCATCTTGCCCGTTTCCGGGTGCGGGCCGATCTCGCGGGGGAGCGATAGCAGTTTCAGCGCCCATTCCAGATCGAGCTCGGGAATGTCCTTGGGGATCGAAGCGCGCTTGGCTTCCTTGCCATCGCCGAGCTGGATGTAGGGACCGAACCGGCCGGTGCGGCGGGTGACGTCAAGGCCGGTGACCGGATCCTTGCCAAGCCCGGCATCCTCGCCCGCACCGCCCTCACCCTCACCGCCGCCTTGTGCGAACTTGCGGGTGAACTTGCACTCGGGGTAGTTCGAGCATGCCACGAACGCGCCATAGCGCCCGCCGCGCAGCGAAAGCCGGCCGGCCTGGCACTTGGGGCACAGCCGCGGATCGCTGCCGTCCTCGCGCTTGGGGAAGAGGTAGTCCTCGAGGAAAGTGTCGAGCTCGGCGGTCACCTCGCTCGGCTTCTTCTCCATGACCTCGTCGGACTTGGGCTTGAAATCGCGCCAGAAGGCTTCGAGCACGGCTTTCCAAGCCGCGCGCCCGCCCGAAACGTCGTCGAGCTCGTCCTCCATGCCTGCGGTGAACTGGTACGCAACGTAACGCTCGAAAAAGCGCTCGAGGAAGGCTGTCAGCAAGCGGCCGCTTTCCTCGGCGAAGAAGCGGTTCTTTTCGGTGCGGACGTAGTTGCGGTCCTTCAGCACCTGCAACGTCGCCGCGTAAGTCGAAGGACGGCCGATGCCGAGCTCCTCCAGCCGCTTGACGAGGCTTGCCTCGGAATAGCGCGGCGGCGGCTGGGTGAAGTGCTGGGTGGCATCCACCCCGCGCTTGGCGGGCAGATCGCCGCTGTTCATCACGGGGAGCAGGCTGCTTTCATCCTCGCCGTCCGAGCTGTCGTCAGGGCCGTCCGACTTCTGGTCGCGCCCTTCCTCGTAGACCGCGAGGAAACCGGGGAATTTCACGACCTGCCCCGTCGCGCGCAGCTCGTGCTTGCCGGTGCCTTCCCGCAAGGTGACGGTGGTGCGCTCGATCAGGGCCGAGGCCATCTGGCTCGCCATCGCGCGCTTGTAGATGAGATCGTAGAGCCGTGCCTCGTCGCCCGTCCCGTAACGGTCATGGCTGAAATCGGTCGGGCGGATCGCCTCGTGCGCTTCCTGCGCGTTCTTGGCCTTGGTTTCGTAGATGCGCGGCTTTTCGGGCAGGTAGTGGCCTGAATAGCGCGAGCTGATCGCTGCGCGCGCGGCGCTGATCGCGCTGGGGTCCATCTGCACGCCGTCGGTCCGCATGTAGGTGATCGCGCCCGCTTCGTAGAGCGTCTGCGCCACGCGCATCGTGTGGCTGGCCGAGAAGCCGAGCTTGCGCGCCGCTTCCTGCTGCAAGGTGGAGGTGGTGAACGGCGGATAGGGATTGCGGCGGGTGGGCCGGGTATCGACTTCCTCGACGCGGAAGGTCGCGGCCTCGACAGTGGCCTTCGCGCGCTGGGCGATTTCTTCGTTACCTAACGACAGGCGGTCCAGCTTCTCGCCCTCGAAACGCACGAGCCGCGCCTTGAACGGCGTGCCGCCCTGCTCCAGCCTGGCGATGACCGACCAGTATTCCTGAGGCCGGAACGTCTCGATCTCGCGCTCGCGCTCGACGATGAGGCGCAGCGCGACCGACTGCACGCGCCCGGCGGATTTGGCACCGGGCAGCTTGCGCCAGAGTACGGGCGAAAGCGTGAAGCCGAACAGGTAATCGAGCGCGCGGCGGGCGAGATAGGCATCGATCAGATCCTGATCGAGCTCACGCGGGTGCTTCATCGCCTCGGTGACAGTGGCCTTGGTGATCGCGTTGAACGTAACGCGCTCGACTTCCTTGGGCAGCGCCTTGCGCTTGGCGAGCAGCTCCCGCACGTGCCACGAGATCGCCTCACCCTCACGGTCAGGGTCGGTGGCGAGAATCAGTCGGTCAGCCGCCTTGGCCGAATCGACGATGGCCTTCACCCGCGCCGCCTTGTCGCCATAGAGTTCCCAATCCATCGCGAAGTCCTCGTCCGGGCGCACCGAACCGTCCTTCACGGGGAGATCGCGGACGTGGCCATAGGAGGCGAGAACCTTGAAGCCAGGACCGAGATACTTCTCGATGGTCTTGGCCTTGGCCGGAGATTCGACGATGACAAGCTGCATGGGGTGGGACGGACTTTCCTGGCCTTACACGTACGCGCGAGGGTGAAGACCCTTCGTACCCCGCGTCAAGGCCCCGCGTTCTGCGCAGGTTTACAGGAAAGTCCAGCCCCGAACCACTCCGGTCACTTCAATGCGTTGATCTGTCCGATCAGCACATCGTTGGCGAGCCCGGCCGCCTTGGTCGCGCCGTCCTCGTAGTTGCCCGGCTTGGCATCGAACTCGAACTTGCGGGTCTTGCCGAACATCATGCCGCCGTGACCCATCGCGGCCATGAGCCCGCCGGCGACGTTGGCAGCGGCCTGCGTCGTCTTGGCCGTGCCGCTGGTGGCATCGTGCTTGTCGATGAAATCGCCGTCGACCGAGACTGACTGGTTGAGCGTGACCGTCGTCGTCTTGCCGTTCGGACCGAACACCGTCATCCGGCTGTAGCCCGGCACGACCGAGAGGTTCGCGTTGATTTCAAGCCCGCCGAAACTGAACGCGCCGGGGCGCTTCTGATCGGAAAAGTCGATGAGGTAGGTGACATCGACCACTGCCACGCCCGACGCACGCGCATAATTGGAAAGTGATGCGCCCGCCTGGCCGGCGTCCATGGCAAGGCCCATGCTGGAAAATCCGCTGCCCTGAAAATCGCCCGCGACCATGATCAGTGTCGGCAGCGCGGCGGGTTTCACATAGGTCGCCTTGCCCTTGCTGCCCTTTTCGAGCGCAATGCTGATGTCGAGCGGCGAAGTCTGGCCGTGGGGCTTGGCCATTTCGGGCGCGCCGAACATGCTCGCGGCATCCTTGAGCGTGAGGCCGGACGCCGCCAGCTTGGCGGTGAAATCCGCATAGGCGGCATTGGCGATCTTCTGCATCATTTCGGGCGTGACGCCGACAAGCGAGGACTTGGCCTTGGTCGTACCGCCAAATGCCCCCATGAGGCCGCCGGTCGCCTTGGTCTGATCGGTCGATTCAAAAATGAAACCGACGTTGAAAGCCGCAACGGCGACGCCGGTGGCGCCTTTCACCGCTTCCTTGCCTGAAATCTTGACGGGCGCGCTATCGCCTGCATGCGCGAAGCCGGGCAGCGCCAGCGTGGTCATGGCAAGCGCCAAGGCCATGGATTTATGGCGTTTCATCATCCTGTCCCCCTTTGCCTCACCCCCCGGCGAGGTCTGGACCGGATCATAGATGGTAAACCCCGAACGCGTCAATTAGCGCCAGATTGGTGATATTGCCGCCAGCCCCGCCTCAGCCGTGGGCGATCGACACGCGGCCACCGGCATGGCGGATGAGACGTCCGGCAAGTTCAAGCTCGATCAGCGCCATGTGCACGGCCCCGGCGCTTGCGCCGCTCTGGCGGATCAATTCGTCAGTCGCGACAGGCGCCGTGCCAAGCAGCCGGGCGATATCGGGTGCCGCGCCGTCGTCGCTCTCGGGCGCGAAGTCCAAACCGGCGTCCTCACCGTCAGCCGCGCTCCAGGGTGCCTCGCGCAGCACGAGGCGTCCGCTCCGGCCCCGGGGCCCGTCAAACCTCTCAAGCAGTTCGCTGATATCGTCAGCCGACTGGACCAGCACCGCGCCGTCGCGGATCAGTTCGTTGCATCCGCGCGAGCGGCTGTCGAGCGGCGAGCCGGGAACGGCCATGACCTCACGCCCTGCTTCCGCTGCAAGCCGTGCGGTGATCAGCGAGCCCGAGCGGGGCGCGGCCTCAACCACCACGGTACCAGCGGCGAGCCCCGCGATGATGCGATTGCGGAAGGGGAAGTGGCGTGCGAGCGGTTCGGTGCCGGGGGGCATTTCTGCGAGCAGGAGCCCGCGCGTGGCAACCTCTTCCTGCAAAGCGAGGTGATCAGGCGGATACGTCACGTCGATCCCGCTGGCGATCACGCCGATGGTGCCGCCGCCATCTCCCATGGCCGCAAGCGCGCCGCGATGCGCGGCTGCATCGATCCCGCGGGCAAGGCCGGAGACGACAGCATAGCCCCGCGCCGCGAGGTCGGCGCCATAGTCGCGGGCCAGGCGACACGCCCCGGCGGAAGCATTGCGCGCGCCGACAAGCGCGACGGCGCCCTGCCCCAGCCGCGCCAGATCGCCGCGCCAGGTCAGCACCGGGGGCGGCGTATCCAGCGCGGCAAGGAGGCGCGGATAAACGGGGGAATCGTGGAACAGGTATTGGCCGCCCGCGGCATGCAGCCGATCAATCTCGGTTTCGATGCGCTCTGCCGCAATGGCGCGGTAGCGCGCCCCGCCCCTTGCGGCGAGATCGGGCAAGGCTTCGAGCGCGGCACTAGCATGGCCGAAGCGGCGCAGCAGCTGGAAATAGCTGACCGGCCCGATGCCGGGTGAACGCAGCAGCCGGATCCGCGCAAAAACGTCGGCGGCGGAGAGCGCAGTCCCGGCGATGTTCATCCCTTGCGGCCGATGCGTGGCTCGGTCCCCGCGCGCAGGCGGGCGATGTTGGCACGGTGGAGCCAGAGGACGAGCAGCGCCAGCAGCGCCAGCACCGGAGCATAGGCGCTGTACCCGGTCAGCAGCGCGGCAACCGGTGCGGCAATCACCGCAGTGAGGCCGCCGAGCGAGGATATCCGCGTCACGGCAAGAACGCCGATCCAGACCACCGCATAAGCGAGGCCAATCGGCCAGGCGAGCGCGAGCGAGACGCCCATCGTGGTGGCGACACCCTTGCCGCCGTTGAAGCGCAGCCAGATGGGAAAACAGTGGCCTATCACGGCAGCAAGAGCCGCCAGCCCCTCAGTCCCCGGAAACAGCGCGCGCGCCAGCAGGACGGCCGCCGCGCCTTTGGCGAGGTCAAGCAGCAGCGTGGCCACCGCAAGCTCCTTGCGCCCGGTGCGCAAGACATTCGTCGCGCCGATATTGCCAGAGCCGATCGAGCGCAGATCGCCCGCGCCGAACAGGCGGGTCAGCAGCAGGCCAAAGGGCACCGAGCCAAGCAGGTAGGCCGCAGCGACTACAGTGAAGGTGGGGGCGATGGCCGTGTTCATGGCCCCGTCTTAACCGGCAGCGGGCACAAAGGGGAGAGGCATGCTTTCCTTTTTGCCGCCGTTCCCGATAGAAGGAGAGCCGATGACCGTCGAATCCGCTCCCGGCGATCCTGCCGCTCCGATCCTGCTGTTCGATTCCGGTGTCGGCGGGCTTTCGGTACTCGGCAAGGTGCGGCAGGTGCTGCCCAAAGCCCCGGTCATGTATGTCTCCGACAATGCCGGCCTGCCCTATGGCAGCAAGACCGAGGCGCAGATTGCCGCGCGGGTTTCGGGCCTCCTTGGCCGGCTTACCGAGCGCTATCGCCCCCGTCTTGTCTGCATCGCCTGCAACACCGCCAGCACGATCGCGCTTGCTTCAGTGCGCGAAGTGCTGGAAGTGCCGATTGTCGGCACTGTGCCAGCAATCAAGCCCGCCGCAGCAATGACGCAGACCGGCGTGATCGGCCTGCTCGGAACCGAAGCAACCATCAGGCAGGGCTACGTCGACCGTCTCGAGGCCGAATTTGCCGCAGACAAGCGGCTGCTGCGCCACGGCGCGCCAGAACTGGTTGCGGCAGCCGAGGCCAAGCTGCGCGGGAAGCCGGTCGATCCGGCGGTTTTTGCCCGCGCGGCGGCAGCCTTGCGGACCATGCCGGACGGCGAGCGGATCGATACGGTCGTGCTCGCCTGCACGCACTTCCCGCTGCTGGAGGCTGATCTTTCCGCCGCGTTCGGCCCGGGTGTGCGCTTTGTCGATGGGTCGGGCGGGATCGCCCGGCGCATCGCGTTTTTGACCGATGGGCAAGCCTGGGCGCGCAGCACAGCTGGTGATCTCGCGCTTTTCACCAAGGATGAACCGGACGACGTGAAGCTGATGCCGGCGCTTGCGCGCTATGGCATCACCCGGCGGCTGGTGTTCTGACCCGAACGAGGATAACGGACACGGCCATGTTCACCCGGATTGCCTTGCTGCTGATCGTGATCATTGCGGTGCCTTATTACTGGCTCCTGATGGATCCGGGCACCACTTCAGTCGCC
Source organism: uncultured Novosphingobium sp. (assembly GCA_964592205.1). Lineage (GTDB taxonomy): Bacteria > Pseudomonadota > Alphaproteobacteria > Sphingomonadales > Sphingomonadaceae > Novosphingobium. Next base: position 61,729 of record CAZQEH010000008.1, on the reverse strand, counting down.
CCGCGCGAAATCGATGTAGCCCGCCTGCGCTCGCTCGCCGCCAGCCAGCCTGGCCCCCGCCCGGTCGCCATCGAATATGCCGCGATCGCGACCGACAATGAGCCCGGGACTTTGCTGATCGCCGGCGGCGGACTCAGAACCGAGGAAACCGGCGTGTTCGTGTGGCGCCTGATTGCGCCGGGCGGCGATATCATCATCAATTCAGGGCTGACCGAAGATCAGGCCCTGGCGAGCGGATACAAGAATTATCATCCTGAAATTCAGGCAACGGTCGACAACTGGCTTCGCGCATCGCGACGGATCATCTTTAGCAGCGAAGATATCGATCATGTCGGTGGGATGATTGCCTTGCTGTCCGCCGACCCCGAAATTGCCGGAAAGGTCATCGGCAACGGCCGGCAGCTCGACGCGCTGCGAGCGCTTGCCCCGACCCTGATGAAGTCGCTTTCTACAGAGCCTGCCGTGCTGGCCAGTCCCGCTGGCTATGCAGCGATTGCACCGGGCGTTGCGATCGTCCGGACCCCGGGCCATCTTGACGGCGCGCAGATGATCTTTGTTCAACTGCAGGATGGCCGCGAATATCTCTTTGCCGGTGAGTCCGCCCCGATGCGGCGCAACGTCGATTGGCAGCGGCCTCGGTCGCGCTATGCGGCGGAATGGCTTGGCAGCGAAGACCGCGCCGCGACCATGGGCTGGATCAAGGGCCTTGCCCGGCTGATGGAGCGTGAACCGGGGCTGAACCTCGTCTACGCCCACGATTATGGCTGGCTGAAGGATCCGGTGCAGGGTCCGCGTTTTGCCCCTGCCGCCGCCACCGACCGCCCATTGCGCCAGGGCAAAGTAGCCCGGTAGGGCTGTTTCCTGGCGCGAGACATGTCCAAAAGCCGCTGGCAATGGCGCGGCAAGGGGCGTAAAGCGCCGCTCGCTTTGTGAGGCTGCCGACCCGGACGAGGGCCGATCAGCCCACAGAAACAGGTTTAACAGCGCGCACCGCGCACATGTGCATGACAACTGGTTCAAAGGGAGCCGCGGGTGAATTACGATCAGGTTTTCGATTCCGCGATCGAGCGTCTGCATAGCGAAGGCCGTTACCGCGTCTTTATCGATATTCTGCGCAACAAGGGGGCCTATCCCAACGCGCGTTGCTTTGCCGGCCACAACGGGCCCAAGCCGATCACCGTCTGGTGCTCGAACGACTACCTCGCGATGGGGCAGCACCCCAAGGTCATCGGAGCGATGGAAGAAGCGCTGCACGATGTGGGTGCGGGCTCTGGCGGGACGCGCAACATTGGCGGCAACACCCACTACCACGTCGATCTCGAAGCCGAGCTCGCCGACCTTCACGGCAAGCAAGGCGCGCTGCTCTTCACCAGCGGCTATGTCTCGAACGATGCGACGCTGTCCACGCTCGCCAAGATCCTGCCGGGCTGCGTGATCTTCTCGGACGAGCTCAACCACGCCAGCATGATCGCGGGCATCCGCAATTCGGGCGCAGAAAAGCGCGTGTTCCGCCACAACGACGTGGCGCACCTCGAGGAGCTGCTGGCCGAGTGCGACCCGGCGCTGCCCCGGCTGATCGCCTTTGAAAGCGTCTATTCGATGGACGGTGACGTCGCCCCGATTCACGCGATCTGCGACCTGGCCGAGAAGTACAACGCCCTCACCTATATCGACGAAGTCCACGCCGTGGGCATGTACGGCGCGCGCGGCGGCGGCATTTCCGAACGTGACGAGGCAGCGCACCGCATCGACATCATCGAGGGAACGCTGGGCAAGGCGTTCGGCGTGATGGGCGGCTATATCGCCGCCGATGCGCGGATCATCGATGTGATCCGCAGCTACGCGCCGGGCTTCATCTTCACCACTTCGCTCTCCCCGGTGCTTGCCGCTGGTGTGCTGGCGGCAGTGCGCCATCTCAAGGCATCGAGCGTTGAGCGCGAAGGCCAGCAAGCCGCCGCAGCTTTCCTCAAGAAGGCCTTCGCCGACGCCGGCTTGCCGGTCATGCCTTCCAGCACCCACATCGTGCCGCTGATGGTGGGCGATCCGGTGCGCGCCAAGAAGGTCAGCGATATCCTGCTGGCGGAATACGGCGTCTACGTCCAACCGATCAATTATCCGACCGTGCCACGCGGCACCGAACGGCTGCGCTTCACGCCCGGCCCTGCACACACCGAGGCGATGATGATCGAACTGACGGGCGCGCTGGTCGAGATCTGGAATCGGCTCAAGCTGGATATGCGCGAGGCGGCCTGAAGTCCGCCGGATCGAGCACGAAACCGGGCGGTTTGCACCGTAAGCCGGGCGGAAGCTGCGTTTCCACACTGCAACAAACTGTTGCCATGTCTTAACTGCGCATCGGCCATGTAGCCGAAATGCATCACTTACATAAGTTAATACACCGTACTGAATTCAAGCACTTGCACGCCATGCGCATAGCGGTAAATTTTTATTATTCCGCATGGGGGAAATTATGTTTCTCAATCGCACGCCGCGCGCAGCGCTGTATCTTGCTGCATCCACCTTTGCGCTGACTGCATTTTTGCCTGGCATCGCTCTGGCACAGGCCGAACCTGGCACTGAGGTGCCGGCGGATGCCGCTGCGCCCGCGCCCGATGCGGCTGATATCGTGGTGACCGGCACGCGCCTGCGCCGCCCTGATTACCAGACCGCGAGCCCCACGGTCTCGTTCGGCAAGGATCTGCTGGAAAAGCAGGGCGTGACCAACGTCACGACTTTCCTTACCGCGAGCCTGCCTGCGCTGGTCGGTTCGGAAACCTCGCGTGATAACTCCGGCGATCGCGCCGGCATCGGCTACACCGGCCTCAACCTGCTGAACTTGCGCAACCTCGGCGTCGATCGCACGCTCGTGCTGATCAACGGCCGCCGCCAGGTCTCGGGTGTCCAGGGCTCGCAGGCCGTCGATATCAACACGATCCCCGTCAGCCTGATCGAGCGCGTCGACGTGCTCACCGGCGGCGCTTCGGCGATCTACGGTGCTGACGGCGTGACCGGCGTGGTCAACTTCGTGCTCAAGCAGAACTTCGAAGGCGTAAGCGCGCAGGCGCAGGCCGGAATCAGCAAGTATGGCGATTCCGGCGATCGCTTCGCGTCCATCACCGTGGGCCACAACTTCGATGGTGGTCGCGGCAACGTGACGCTGGCGTACGAATTCGGCGACAGCGACCGTTTGCAGACGCGTGATCGTCCGCAGTTCACCGGTTCACGCCAGATCGGCTTCTACCGCAATCCGGATTACACGCCGAACACCCCCGGCGTTTACAGCCGCATTCCGCTGGATGACGTGCGGTATCAGTGGTCTTCGCGCATGGGTGCAGTAGCTCTTGACTTCAACACCGGAATCCCTGCTTTTCGCGGCGACGGCAAACCCTACAACCTCGGCACGCTGATCCCCGGTGGCTTCACGCGCGGCAGCGACGATACGCTGGTTTCTGACTACGGCAACGACCTCCTTCCCGCCATCACCCGCCACGTGGTCAACCTGAACGCGCGCTACGAAGTTTCGAACGCTTTCAAGGTGTTTGTCGAAGCCAAGTATGCTGCAACCAAGTCCTACTCACTCGCCCAGCCGACGTTCGACTACTACATCTTCGTGCCGCAGGATAACCCCTACATCCCGGCGAGCATCCAGGCGGCAATCGATCCGGCCAATGGCGGCGTGCTTGTCACGCGTGACAACTTCGACTTCGGCCAGCGTGGCGAAAACATCAAGCGCAACACGTTCCGCTCGGTGATTGGTGCCGAAGGCGATCTCTCGTCCTCGCTGCACTACGAAGTGTCGTATGTGTTTGGCCGCACGACGGTGACCAACCACTTCGTCAACGACCGCTACACTGACCGCTTCAACGCTGCGCTCGATGCCGTGCGCGATCCGGCGACGGGCCAGATCACCTGCCGCGTAAATCTTGACCCGACCACAGCGAACGCGGTGACGTTCAAGCCCGGCGAATGCCGGCCGATCAACCTGTTCGGTGAGGGCGTCAGCGATCCCGCCGGCGTCGATTTCATCCGCGCCAGCACGACCGAGCGTTCGCGCATCACCCAGCATGTGGTGAACGCTTCGCTGTCCGGCGATTCGCGCAGCTTCTTCTCGCTCCCCGGCGGCCCGATCGGCTTCGTGGTCGGCGGCGAGTACCGCAAGGAAAGCTCGCTGTTCGTGCCAGACGTGCTGGAACAGCAGGGTCTCACTTTCTCGAACAAGCTGAGCATCACCAGCGGCAAGTTCGATGTGAAGGAAGCCTTTGGCGAACTCGATCTGCCGCTCGTGAAGGACAAACCCTTTGCCTACGTGCTCGATATCAGCGGCGCTGTTCGTTACGCAAACTACTCATCGACCGGCGGCGCGACGACCTGGAAGGTTGACGCGGCCTGGGCGCCGATCCGCGATATCCGCTTCCGCGGCACGATCTCGCAGGCGGTACGTGCGCCCAATATCGGCGAACTCTATGGCGCTGCGGGCCAGACATTCACATTCTTCGACGATCCGTGCCTTCCCTCGAACGTCAACCTCGGCAAGTCCACTCGTCCGGCCAACTGCCAGGCCATCCTGACTGCGGCCGGCCTGTCCGCGCCGGACATCGCGAACTTCGAAGACACCCGCACGGTCAACATCGCGGGCACAAGTAGCGGCAACCCGAATCTGCAGCCGGAAAAGGCGCGGACCTGGACGGCCGGTGTGGTGCTCCAGCCGAGCTTCGTGCGCGGCCTCGCCATCGCGCTCGACTGGTATGACATCAAGCTCAAGCAGGCGATCAACACGGTCGACGCGCAGAAGCTCGCAGAACTCTGCGTCGACCAGCCAACGATCGACAATCCGTTCTGCAAGTCGATCGTTCGTGAGCAGGGCACCGGTCTGATCGTCGACTACACGGTTGCTCCGCAGAACGTCGCTGCGTTCCGCACCTCGGGCCTCGAAGTCAACGTGAACTACAACTTCTCGCTCGAGAAGATCGGCGATTTCCAGCTCAAGTTCGTCGGTAACTACCTGAACAAGTTGACCTTTGTTGATTCGCCGGGGGCCGAGCCGCGCAGCACGCTGGGTGAAACCTATCAGCCCCAGTATCAGGCCTTTGTCAGCGCCAGCTATCAGAAGGGTCCGTTCGGCTTCACCTACAGCCTTTCGTGGTGGGACAAGACGCGGCGCTATTCGGCTGACCGTACGACGGGCAATCCGACCTACGTCGATCCCAAGTACGCCTGGTACAAGGAGCGCTGGGTGCACAACATCTCGGCGAACTTCACCGTCAACAAGTCGATGGAGTTCTACGGCGGCGTGAACAACCTGTTCAACCAGCAGCCCGACATCGGTTCGATCACGTATCCGACCGAGACGAGCGGCACGTCGTTCTACGCGGGTTTCCGCACGAAGTTCTGATACTTTAAGGGAGAAGGAGCGGGCCGCACGTCCGCTCCTCGCCCGCTGCATGCAGCCGACAAGAAGAAAGGCCCCGCGATCACTCGCGGGGCCTTTCCTTTGCGACCCGGACTTCACGACCGGTGTCTTTTGATCGTCAGCGCAGCGACACCACGTTGTCCGACACGCGCGGATCGCGGCGGTCACCGCGGTACTGGCTGGCCATCGGCTCATCCGCCACTTCGAAGACTTCGGTGGCGCCGAAGCCGTTGAAAGCGGTTTTCATCGCGGCGCCATAGGCGCCGAGCATGCCGATCTCGATGAAATCGCCAGCCTTGATGTCCGCCGGAAGCGCGAAGGGCCCTTCCATGTGGTCCATGTCGTCACAGGTCGGGCCCCAGAAGCTGAACGGCTCGAACTCGGGTTCACTGTCCTCGTTCGCAGCGCCCTCGCGCAGCAGGCGGACCGGGAAGCGCCAGCCCACGTGCGCAGCATCAAACAGCGCGCCATAGGCGCCATCGTTGATGTAGAGTTCGCTGCCACGGCGCCGTTCGACGCGCACGATCATCGAGTTGTATTCCGCGCAGAGCGCGCGGCCCGGCTCGCACCACAGTTCGGCCGAGTACGAGACCGGCAGCGATTCGTAAGTGCGATCAATCACGCCGAAGTAATCCTCCAGCGGTGGCGGTTCCATGCCCGGGTAGATCGACGGGAAGCCGCCACCAACATCGATGATGTCAACCGTCACTGCTGCATCGACAATCGCCGCACGGACGCGCTCGAGCGCCTGGACATAGGCGTGCGGGCTCATCGACTGGCTGCCGACGTGGAAGCACACGCCGAGCGAATCGGCGACCTGGCGCGTAGCCTGCAGAAGTTCGCCCGCGCCCGTGAGATCGCAGCCGAACTTCGAGGCAAGGCTGAGTTCGGAATATTCCGACGAGACGCGCAGGCGCACGCACAGCGTCAGATCTTCAGGCAGCACGCCGCTGTTGGCTTCGGTCGTCGCGATGCGGATCTTTTCCAGTTCCTCGATCGAATCGAGGCTGAACACGCGCACGCCATGGTCGCGGTAGGCTTCCGCAACAGCGCTGGGGGTCTTGACCGGATGCATGAAGCACAACGTCGCATCGGGAAGCGCCGCGCGCGCCATACGCACTTCGGCGATCGAGGCCACGTCATAGTGCGTGATCCCGGCATCCCACAGCACCCGCAGCAATTCCGGCGACGGGTTTGCCTTCACTGCGTAGAGCGAGCGACCCGGAAACTTCTCGACGAAGAAACGAGCGGCACGCGCCGCAGCGTGCGGACGGTTCAGAATGGCGGGTTGATCAGGCGCGAAGGCGCCCGCTACAGCCAATGCGTCAGGATGGATGTGCAACTCAAGGGACCCCCAAACGGAAAATTGCGACAAAGCTGCCTTGCGGTTTGGAAGTCCCCATGGGGCAGCGATGGGGTAAATAGCCACCCCGCCCTGAACATCAAGTGAAAAAATGGGCACCTCACGCTGATGTCACAAAGGTGAAACATTTTCGCGGTGAGGCGCCGAAGTCCTTAGCCCATCAGCATTTGGGCAACCGCACGCCATGCCGGAAGCGAATGCGGGTCGTTCGCGCCATTGGCCGCGGTCGGGTGCGAGGCGAATCGTGCGACGACCATCTCGGCCACCGGGTCGATCCAGAGCGTCTGCCCGTGAATGCCCCGGGCGCTGAAGCAGCCATGATTGTCGTGGGCGTGCCACCACTGGCTGCCATAGCTCCACCCGCCGAGCAGCGGATAGGCCGCCTTGTGAAACCGCTCGGGATCGCCGCCCTGCCGGATGCGCTCTACATCGGCCGCCGGGATCACGCCGAGCCCGCCAAGGCGCAGCGCCTCACCAAAGCGCGCCAGATCCTCAAGCCGCAAATTGAGGCCCCCGCCCGCAAACGGCGCACCCGCCTCGTCAACGATCAGGTCCGCATCGCCCACCATGCCGAGCGGCTGCCACAAGCGCTCCGATAGCACCTGCGTGAAGGGCTTGCCCGCGATGCGGGTGATGATCCACGCGAGCACATCGGTGTTGGGGGTGCGGTAGACGAACTGTTTGCCGTGCGTCCCGCCGCCGGGCACCGTGGTCAGATAGTCCCACAGGTTGTGCGGACCGGTATAGCTGGCAGGGCGCGGGGTGAGGCCGAGCGCGGCGCTATAGGCCCCGATTCCAGAGTTGGGATTGCCATATTCCTCCGAGAAATCGAGCGCGGTCGTCATATGCAGGACCTGGCCGATCGTGGCGGTGCCGAAACCGCTGTGGGCGAGTTCGGGGATCACGCTGCTGACGAGTGCGGACAAATCGATTCGCCCTTCTCCCACCAGCATCTGCACCAGTGTGCCGACGAAGCTCTTGGTAACGGAAAAGGCGATGTGCCGCGTCTCCGGCCCGGTCACGCCGAACCAGCGCTCGAATACGACCTCGCCCTTGTGCAGGACGAGAATGCCGTCCGTGAAGGCGGATAAGAGCGATTCCTCGAACGATGTCTCCGCTTTGGCGCCGAGCGGCGTAAAGCGCAGCGCAGCAAGATCATCGCGCAGCGCCCGGGGGAACGGCATGCCCTCGCCGCTCGCGGCAATGCGCGCCGTGGGGCAGAAGCTGCGCATGTTCGAATAGGACCAGCGGATCATCGGGAAGCGCATGTGGTCGGCGCGCGCGCCGAGGATGCGCCTCTCGGGCGGCGGCGGTGCGCCGACCATCCAGCCCATCGTGACGGGATCGCTCGTAACGCCGTCCAGCACCTCGCCTGCCATCTGCACTCTCCGCCTTTGTTTTACGTCGGCGGAGACGATGCCTCAGGAAACACGATCCCGGAAGGCCTCCCACGAAAAACGCTTCACGCATTCGAGGCGGTCGGTCTCACTGTCCCACAACCAGATCGAGGGAAGCGGCACGCCGTTGAAGGTCGTGGTCTTGACCATCGAATAGTGCGCCTGATCGAGAAAGGCGAAGCGCGAGCCGGGCTGCGCAAGGGCGGGCATGCGGTAATCGCCGATGACATCACCCGCGAGGCAGGATGGGCCGCCAAGCCGGATGGGCGCATCGCCTTCCCCGTCCTCGTATTCATCGATTGGCAGTTCGCCGAGCATGGCGGGGCGATAGGGTGCTTCGATCACATCGGGCATGTGGCAGGTCGCCGAAATGTCGGTGATGCAGAGTTGCATCCCGTTCCAGTGCGTATCGAGCACGGTGCCGACGAGAATGCCGGCATCGAGCGCGACCGCTTCGCCGGGTTCAAGATAGATCTCACAGCCGGTTTCGGCCTTAACCGCTTGCAGGAACGCGACAAGTTCATCGCGCTGGTAGTCGGCGCGGGTTATGTGGTGACCGCCGCCGAAGTTGAGCCATTTGAGCTGACCGAAGTACGGTGCGATGCGCGGCTTCAGGGCTTCCCAGGTGCGCTGGAGCGGCTCGAAATCCTGCTCGCACAGTGTGTGAAAATGGAGACCCGAAACGCCTTCGAGGTGTTCGGGACGCAGCTGATCGACCGGAAAGCCAAGGCGTGAATGCGGCGCGCAAGGATCATAACGCGGCACTTCACCTTCGGCATGCAAGGGATTGATTCTGAGCCCGATATCGAAGGGTTCGCCCGCCGCGCTCGCTGCCGCGATCTGCTCCGCGAAGCGCACGTGCTGGCCGGGTGAGTTGAAGATCACATGGTCGGAATGCTGGAGTATCTCCGGCAGATCCTCGGCCTTGTAGGCGGCACAGTAGGTCGCGATCTCACCGGCATAGTGATCGGCGGCGAGCCGCGCTTCCCACAGGCCCGAAGTGCAGACACCGTCGAGATACTCGCCAATCAGCGGCGCAACCCGCCACATCGAGAAAGCCTTGAGCGCGGCGAGCACCTTGATCCCCGCCCGATCACGCACATCGGCAAGAATGCTCAGATTCTGCCTGAGGCGCGCGGCATCGACCACGAAAGCGGGGCTATCGACACGGGCGAGATCGAAACGGGCGAACGCACCCGGATCACCGGCTCTGGTTTCCATCGGTCCTGTTCCTTCAACCCAGTGGAGAGCGGAAAACGAGCGTTGCACCGGCAACGATCAACACGAAGCCGACCAGCTGGGACCAGTTGGGCCGCACGCCGAACAGGACATAGGCGATGCCGACAAACGTGACGAGGGTGATCGCCTCCTGCATCGTCTTCAACTGGGCCAGCGAGTACCGGCTCGCCCCGATCCGGTTGGCCGGCACGGCGAGCATATATTCGAACAGCGCCAGGGCCCAGCTCGACAGGATCGCGATCCACATCGCCCGGTGCGGCGCCTTGAGGTGCGCGTACCACGCAACGTTCATCACGATGTTGGAACCGACCAGCATCAACGGCGGTAGCCAGAGCGAGGTTGGCCACATGCTCAGAATTCCAGCGGACCCTCCAGTTCCTTCACCTGCCAAGGCAGACCATGCTTGTTCAGCATGTCCATATAGGGATCGGGGTCGAACTGTTCGATGTTGAACACACCCGCACCGCTCCACGTGCCAGTGACCAGCATGGCCGCGCCGATCATCGCGGGGACGCCGGTGGTGTAGCTGATCGCCTGATTGCCGGTTTCGGCATAGGCTTCTTCGTGATCGCAGATGTTGTAGATGTAGAAGGTCTTTTCCGCGCCGTCCTTCAGGCCCGTGGCGATATCGCCGATATTGGTCTTGCCCTTGGTCAGCGCGCCGAGGCTGGCGGGTTCGGGCAGCACGGCCTTGAGGAACTGCAGCGGGACGATCTCCTTGCCCTCGTAGAGCACCGGGTCGATCCGGGTCATGCCCACGTTCTGCAGCACGGTAAGGTGCGTGATATAGGCATCGCCGAAGGTCATCCAGAAGCGGATGCGCTCGATCTCGGGCAAGTGATGCGCGAGGCTTTCGATTTCCTCGTGGTACATCAGGTACATGTTCTTGGGGCCGACGGCTTCGAAATCGAAGGTCTGCTTGATGGTGAGCGCGGGCGTTTCCACCCATGCGCCATTTTCCCAGCGGCGCGCCGGGGCGGTAATCTCGCGGATGTTGATTTCCGGGTTGAAGTTGGTGGCAAACGGCTGGCCGTGGTCGCCGCCGTTGCAATCAAGGATGTCGAGGGTGCGGAGCGTGTCCAGCTTGTGCTTCTTGAGCCAGGTGGCGAACACACTCGTCACACCCGGATCGAAGCCTGAACCGAGCAGCGCGGTAAGCCCGGCGGCCTTGAAGCGCTCCTGATAGGCCCACTGCCACTTGTATTCGAACTTGGCCTCGTCGATCGGCTCGTAGTTCGCGGTGTCCATGTAGTTGACCCCGGCGGCGAGGCAGGCCTCCATGATGTTGAGATCCTGATAGGGCAGCGCGAGATTGACGACGAGCGCGGGGCGCAGCTCATTGAGCAGCGCGGTGGTCGCGGCGACGTCATCGGCATCGAGCTGATAGGTCGCGACATCGCGGCCGGTGCGCTGCTTCACCGAAGCGGCGATGGCATCGCACTTCGCAAGCGTGCGGCTGGCAAGCGCGACTTCGCTGAAAATATCAGGGTTCATCGCCATCTTGTGAACGGCAACCGAGCCGACGCCGCCTGCGCCGATGACAAGGACTTTGGCCATGAGGAAACTCCCGGTTAGCTTTGCGCCGCAGCCGCTGGCGCTTTGAAAGCAGCGCCTTTAGGGTATGGACATGACAAACCCAAGTCCCGAAATCATCGCTGCCCCAGAGGTCCGGGTTCCAACCCGTGAAGGCGTGCTGCGTGCGGCAGAAAAGGTGTCCGCACTGGTGCCGCGCACGCCGCTGTTGCCGCTGGAGATGCCAGACGGAAGCACGGTGTGGTGCAAGGCCGAATGCCTGCAGCCCGTTGGTGCGTTCAAGATCCGCGGTGCATGGCACCGGCTGACCGAGCTGACCGATGAAGAACGCGCACGCGGCGTCGTCGCCGTTTCGAGCGGGAACCATGCGCAAGGTGTCGCCTGGGCGGCGCGGCGGCTGGGGATTGCAGCGACGATCGTGATGCCGGCCGACGCGCCCGCCGTGAAGCTTTCGGAAACCCGCCGGCTGGGGGCCGAAGTCGTGCTCTATGAACGGCTGACCCAATCGCGTGACGCCATTGCGGCAGAGATCTGCGCGGCACAGGGCCGCGTGCTGGTCCATGCCTATGGCGATCCGTGGGTCATCGAGGGCCAGGGCAGCGCGGGAATCGAACTTGCCAGCCAGATGGAATGCTTTGCCGGCGGCGCGCCGACACGGATCGTCACGCCTTGCGGCGGCGGCGGCCTCGCCTCCGGTCTCGCGCTGGCCTGCCCGGAGGCGCAAATCGTCCCGGTCGAGCCCGAAGGCTGGGACGACGTTGCCCGCAGCCTGGCAGGAGGCGCGATTGTCGATGTGGGCGCCAATCCGCCGCCGACGGCGTGCGATGCCTTGCAGAGCATCGCCACTTTCCCGATCAACTTTGCGATCATGACGGCACACCACATGCAAGGCCTTGCGGTGACCGAGGGGGAAGTGCGCGCGGCGCAGGCCTATGCCTTTGCCAAGCTGCGGCTGGTGGTCGAACCGGGCGGCGTGGCAGCGCTGGCAGCTGTGCTTGCGGGCAAGGCCCCGGCGGACGGGCGGACGGCAGTGATCCTCTCGGGCGGGAACGTCGATCCGGCGACCTTCGCCAAGGTCATCGCTGGCGGATGATCGGTTGCAATTGACAATCGAATTGCTCTTGGTCACCCATTGTCCCGGAAAAGCAGGAACGACGGGGGGACCACAATGACAGGCATGGAAATCCTGAAGCCGGTGGTGGCGCTGGCAGCGTGGACGATGGTGATGTGGGTGTGGATGTATGCCACGCGCATCCCGGCAATCACCGCGCTGCCCAAATCCGATGATCCGAATGCGGATGTGGGCTGGACAGGCGCGAAGCTCGAAGGCCTTATCGCACCGAAAATTCAGTGGAAAGCACATAATTACAATCACCTGCATGAAGCACCTACGGTGTTTTATGCGATTGCCATTGTGCTCGCGATCACTGGGCAGGGCAGCGGTATCAACCTGATGATCGCGTGGACCTATGTCGCCCTGCGGGTGATCCACTCGATCTTCCAGTCGACCGTGAACAAGGTCGCGCCGCGCTTTGCCCTGTTTGTCTTGTCCAGCATCGCGCTCTTGGCGCTGATCCTGCACGCCGCGATGGCGGTGTTCAGGGCCTGACGAACAGGCTCGCTAACTCGACGTGGGTGGACCAGCGGAACTGGCCCACCGGCACGAGCCCGGCGAGCCGGTAGCCGCCCTCGATCAAGGTCACGGCATCCTTGGCCCAGCTGGCTGGGTTGCAGCTAACATAGACCACACGCGGCACCACCGAGGTTGCGAGTGCGGCTACCTGCTCGCGCGCGCCGGCGCGGGGCGGATCGAGCAGGACGGCGGCGAAACGATCAAGCTCGGCCGTTTGCAGCGGATTGCGGAACAAGTCGCGGTGGAGCGCATGGACCGGCTTACCGTTCATGCGCGCGGCAGCCTGACAGGCCATATGCGCATCGCGCGCGGCCTCGACCGCGAGGACTTTGGTGCCGGGCCCGGCCAGCGCGAAGGCGAATGTGCCAAGGCCCGAGAACAAGTCAGCGACGGTGGAAGCCCTCTCCAGCCAGCCCTGGGCCACCGCCACGAGCGCAGCTTCGCCATCCGCAGTCGCCTGCAGAAACGCTCCCGGCGGTAGTCCGACCGGCACGCCGCCTAGCGTTACGGTAACGGGATCGGGCTCCCACACCGTCTCGGGCCCGTCGCCCTGATCGAGCGTGAGGCGGGAGACGCCATTGTCCCGCGCGAAATCGAGCAGGCCTTCGGTCTGGGCGAGGCCTTCCATCCTGAGCCCTGCCAGATCGACGGTCGGCCCCTGATCGGCCAGCGTCAGCGCGATATCGACCGCAAGGCTGCGATCCGTGCGCGCTTCGAGCAAACGGCGCAGCGGCAGGACCAGCGCGGCGAGTTCGGGCGCGAGGACAGGGCATTCCCTGAGGTCAACGATCTTGTGCGAACCCTGCTCGCGAAAGCCCAAAACGACGCGCTTGCCGATGGCCTGCGCATGGAGCGTGGCGCGGCGGCGAGTGGCTGGGGGCGAAAGGTGTGGAGGCGCAACTTCGCCCGGATCGAGCCCCTGCCCGCGCGCGGCACCCTCGACCCGACCGACGACATAAGCGGCAAGCGCAGGTTCGGACAGATGCTGGATCTGGCACCCACCACAGGCAGGAAAGTGGCGGCATGACGGCGCAGCGTGGTCAGGCCCGGGGGTGAGCGTGCCATCTGCTTCGAGGACGTCACCGGGGGCAGCGAGAGCAACATAACGGCCATCGAGCGTCTGCCCTTCGCCCTTTGCGGCGACGCGAATGATAAGGCCTGAGTTGCTCATGCGAACGCGGCGCTTAGGGCATAACCCGTGGCGGCTGCAAGGTCTCCGGCAGTAAAGGCAGGTCCGCAGACCCGCGCCGCCTCGCCATGGAGCCACAAGCCCTCCTGCGCGGCGCGGTGTGCATCACCGTGGACGGCAAGGCGGCTGGCGATGATTCCGGCGAGGACATCCCCGCTGCCGGCAACGGAAAGCCACGAGGAGGCACGGGGACTGACTGTGACGAAACCATCCGGCGCCGCGATCAGGCTATCGGGGCCTTTGAGGACAACAACCGCCGCGGATGCTTCGGCCAATGCCAGCGCGCGCATTCGGCGGGTGCGCTTGGCGGAGAGGCCGAAGCTAGCTTCGAGCGCCGCCATTTCGCCCTCGTGCGGGGTAAGGACGCGCGGCGCGGTGCCAGGGCTTTCCAGGCGCAGGAGCGTCAGCGCGTCGGCATCGATCACGACGGGGCGGTCGGCAGACAACGCAGCAGCCAGTCGGGCCGCAGCCTCGTCGCTGCGCCCCAGCCCCGGACCGACGAGAATGGCGGCGATGCGCGGATCGCCGAGCGCCGCAACATCGCTGACGTCACAGACCAGCGCAGGCGGAACACCCTCGGGCCGCGAAGGCGCGAAAAGTTTCACATAGCCCGCGCCCGATCGCTGCGCGGCTTCGGCCGAAAGCAAAGCCGCACCAGGCATCGCACCTGCTACCACAGCGAGCAGGCCGCGCTTGTACTTGTGCGCATCGGGCGCGGGCGGCGCGATGCGGGGCTTGGCGAGGACCTGCGCCGCACCCGGCACGGCTGCCACGCCGATATCGACCAGCCGAAGCGCGCCCATCAGCGGTGCGGCGGGCATGGAAAAGTGCGCGTGCTTCCACGCGCCAAGCGCAACAGTGACGTCAAACGCAGGCAGGCCGGGGTTGAGCACTTCCCCGCTATCCGCCTCGATCCCGCTTGGCAGATCGGCGGCAATGCGCAGGCCATGGTTCTCGGCAAGGCCGGTCAGCAGGAAAAACAGGTCATCCGGCAACCGCCGCGACAGGCCACTGCCGAACAGACAATCAAGCAGGACGCTGCCATGCGGAAGCGCGCCCGGGCACTGCACTTCGCCTCCGTAAAGCGAACATGCCGTCATTGCCTCCGGCGTGGAGGGCTGGCGCGCGGCGATCACCGTGACGCGCACGCCATGCTCCATAAGGTGCCGTGCCGCAACGTAACCATCACCGCCGTTGTTGCCGGGGCCGCAAAGCACCGTCACTGGCCGCCCTGCCCCTAGCCGCCGCGCCCATTCGCCAAGGGCGCGGCCGGCGGTTTCCATCAGCGCCTGCGCAGGCGTACCCGCCGCGATGAGCGCAGCCTCTGCAGCGCGCATCGCGGCAACGTCGAGGACCTGATCCCGGTCAGCCTTCATCCTGCGAGCCATTGCGGCGAACGATGCCTGAAAGATCACGCACCGCTCCGCGTGCAGCGCTCGTCGTCATCAGCGCATAGGCCTGAAGTGCAAGGCTGACCTTGCGCGGACGCGGCTTCACCGGCTGCCAACCGCGCGCTTCGGCGGCCTTGCGGCGTTCCGCCAGCACGGCATCATCGACGATCAGGTTGATCGAACGGTTCGGAATGTCGATCTCGATCCGATCGCCGGTCTCGACCAGACCGATCGTGCCGCCTTCCGCCGCTTCGGGCGAGCAGTGGCCGATCGAGAGGCCCGAGGTGCCGCCCGAGAAGCGCCCGTCTGTCACGAGCGCACAAGCCGCGCCAAGGCCCTTCGATTTGAGATAGCTGGTCGGGTAGAGCATTTCCTGCATGCCCGGCCCGCCGCGCGGACCTTCGTAGCGGATGAGGACGACGTCACCCGCCTCGACTTGCCCGGTCAGGATCGCGGTAACGGCAGCGTCCTGACTTTCATAGACCTTGGCCGGACCGCTGAACTTGAGGATCTTCTCGTCCACGCCAGCCGTCTTCACGATGCAGCCGTCCTTGGCGAGATTGCCGAACAGCACAGCAAGCCCGCCATCCTGGCTGAAGGCGTGGGTTGCGGAACGGATCACCCCGGTCTCGCGGTCGAGATCAAGTTCCTTCCAGCGGCGCGACTGGCTGAAGGCGACCTGCGTCGGCACACCGCCTGGCGCAGCCTTATAGAATTCATGGACTTGCAGGTCATTGCTGCGCGAAATGTCCCACTTGTTGATGGCGTCGGCCATGGTCGGGCTGTGGACCGTCGGTAGATCGGTGTGAAGCAGTCCTGCCCGCTCCAGCTCACCGAGGATCGCCATGATCCCGCCGGCGCGGTGCACGTCTTCCATGTGAACGTCCGATTTGGCGGGCGCGACCTTGGAAAGACATGGCACGCGGCGCGAGAGGCGGTCGATATCGGCCATGGTGAAATCGACGCCGGCTTCATGGGCGGCAGCCAGCAGGTGGAGCACGGTATTGGTCGAGCCTCCCATTGCTATATCAAGGCTCATCGCGTTCTCGAACGCCTTGAAGCTGGCGACTTCGCGCGGGAGGACGCTGGCGTCATCCTGCTCGTAGTAGCGGCGGCAGAGATCGACCGAGTGGCGGCCCGCCTCGCGGAACAGGCGCTCACGGTCGGCGTGGGTGGCGAGCACCGAGCCGTTCCCGGGCAGCGAGAGGCCCAGCGCTTCCGTCAGACAGTTCATCGAGTTGGCGGTGAACATGCCCGAGCACGAACCACAGGTCGGGCACGCGGAGCGCTCGATCGTCTGGACTTCCTCATCGGTGAACTTCTCGTCGGCCGCCGCGACCATGGCGTCAACGAGGTCGAGCGCAACTTCCTTGCCCTTCAGGAGCACCTTGCCCGCTTCCATCGGCCCGCCCGAGACGAACACAGCGGGGATGTTGATCCGCATAGCAGCCATCAGCATGCCGGGGGTGATCTTGTCGCAATTCGAGATGCAGACCATGGCATCGGCGCAGTGCGCGTTCACCATGTACTCAACGCTGTCGGCAATGAGATCGCGGCTGGGGAGCGAATAGAGCATCCCGTCGTGGCCCATGGCGATGCCGTCATCGACCGCGATGGTGTTGAATTCCTTGGCAACACCGCCCGCCGCCTCGATCTCGCGCGCAACGAGTTGGCCAAGATCCTTGAGGTGCACGTGGCCTGGCACGAACTGGGTGAAGCTGTTGACGACGGCGATGATCGGCTTGCCGAAGTCGCTGTCCTTCATCCCCGTGGCGCGCCACAATCCGCGCGCGCCCGCCATATTGCGACCGTGGGTGGTGGTTCTGGAACGATAGACCGGCATTGGCATTCTCTCTCGAACGTTGGGTTCGCCTGAGCGGCGACAATGCCGTGCACCTAGCGCAGGAGCGCTTTCCGGTCGAAAGTAATCTCCGCAACCATTCGGCTCAGGCGCCGAGCGTGATCGCCACCTGATTGGCGATGCGGGCAAGGCGATCGGCCCAAAGCAGGTGATTGGCGGGATCAGCGATCTGGTCCTGCCGCACTTCGATGCCGAAATAGGGCCGCCCTTCAGCCTCGGCATGGCGGTTCATCGTCGCGTTGAGGATGCGCCCTGAATAGGGCTCCTGATCACCGACGATAAGGCCCTCCGCCTCGAGCAGCGGGATCGCGAGTCGCGAGGCGCGGTCGTCCTGGTTGTAGAGCACGCCGACCTCCCAGGGGCGCAGCTGCACAGGATCGCTGGCAAGCTGCGGCGTGAAGCTGTGGAGCGAGAGGATCAGGGAAGGCGGGGCTTCGTCAAGCAGCTTGGCGAGGGCCTCGTGATAAGGGCGATAGAAGCGCGCGAGGCGTGTTTCGTGTCCGGCATGGTCCAGCGCATTGCCCGGAATGGCGTGGCCATCGCTGGCGATGGGGCAAACGGTGGGGCCATGCTCGTCGCGGTTGAAATCGCAGACAAGGCGGCTGACGCCACCTAGGAAGGCTGCGATACCGGGACGCTGCGCCATATGCGCCGCGACACCTGCAACGCCAATATCGACCGCGATGTGCTGTTCGAGAAGCGCCCGGTCGATGCCAAGATCGACATCATCCGGCACGCGGTTCGAGGCGTGGTCGGACACGACGAGAATGCCGCCAAAACGAGGTGCGCCGAGGATCTGGTAGGCTTCGCTCATCGCAGCGCTCCTGCAAGGCGCCACCACTCCGGCGGCAAGGCGTCAGCCGCAAGGTCGCGGGCCTCAACGCTGTCGTAAAGCGCAAAGCAGGTCGCGCCGGAGCCGGACATGCGGGCAAGCCATGCGCCACTCGCCGTCAAGGCGGCGATGACGTCAGCGATCTGCGGCACGAGCGCGAAGGCGCTGGGCTCCAGATCGTTGCGGCCTTCGAGCGCGATGGTGCGCAGATTGCCTGACGGCATGGGGCCACGGTCAATCTGGTCCCAGCCCTTGAACACCGGGCCGGTCGCGAGCGGGATGCGCGGATTGACGAGGAGGACGGGCGTTCCGGCGAGATCGTTGGCGACAGATTCCAGTTCGGTACCCGTACCGCGGCCGATACAGGCCTGGCTGAGAACGCAGGCGGGAACGTCAGCGCCGAGCTTCGCTGCCCGCGCGTGCCAATCCGCTGGCAGACCATGCGCGCGCTCAACCATGCGGAACACCGCGCCCGCATCTGCCGAGCCGCCGCCAAGCCCTGCCGCAACCGGCAGGCGCTTTTCCAGTGTGACGGCCCAGCCTTTGCCATGCGGAAGCGAATTCAATGCCTTGGCGACGATATTTCCAAAGGGATCGGAAAGGCCGGTCGCAAACTCGCCATAGACGTTCAGGCTCTCCACGTCGGTGGGCTCAGCCGCCAGTTCATCACCCGCATCGACAAAGGCAAACAGCGTCTCAAGCTCATGATAGCCATCCTCGCGCCGCCGCCGGAGGTGCAGCGCGAGGTTGATCTTGGCGTAGGCGGTTTCGCGCATAGCAGGCTTCCTCCCCGCCGGGCGGGGAGGAATGGCTCACATGTTCGGATAGTTCGGGCCGCCGCCACCTTCCGGCGTCACCCATTCGATATTCTGCGTCGTGTCCTTGATGTCGCAGGTCTTGCAGTGGACACAGTTCTGGGCGTTGATCTGGAGGCGCGGTGCCCCCGCCTCATCGGTGAGGAATTCATAGACGCCCGCCGGGCAGAAGCGCGCCTCAGGCCCCGCGTAGAGCGGCAAGTTGATCCGCGTCGGGACAGTCGGATCCTTCAGCACGAGGTGGCACGGCTGGTCCTCCTCGTGGTTGGTGTAGGAGAACGAGACCGAGGTCAGGCGGTCAAAGCTGATCACACCATCGGGCTTGGGATATTCGATCGGCTTGAACAGGTCGGCGCGCATCGTGTGCTCGCTATCCTTGTGGTGCTTCATGCCCTTCAGCGGATTGATCTTGAGGACGCGGGCCCACATGTCCGCACCGGCGAGCGCGGTGCCGAGCGAGCCGCCGAATTTGGCGACAAGCGGCTGCGCGTTCTGCACGAGCTTGAGCTCCTTGGCGATCCAGCTTCCGCGCACGGCGGCATCGTATTCGCCAAGCTCATCGTGTTCGCGGCCATTGACCATCGCAGCCGCGATGGCTTCAGCGGCGAGCATGCCGCTCTTCATCGCGGTGTGGCTGCCCTTGATGCGCGGCACGTTGACGAAGCCCGCCGAGCAACCGATCAGCGCGCCGCCCGGGAAAGCGAGGCGCGGCACCGACTGCCAGCCGCCCTCGTTGATCGCGCGCGCGCCGTATGACACGCGGCGTCCGCCTTCGAGGATCTCGCGGATTGCCGGGTGCTGCTTCCAGCGCTGGAACTCCTCGTACGGGTAGACATAGGGGTTCGCGTAATCGAGCGCGGTGACGAAGCCCAGGGCCACCTGATTGTTGGCCTGATGGTAGAGGAAGCCGCCGCCCCACGCATTGCTTTCCGAAAGCGGCCAGCCCTGCGTGTGGATGACGCGGCCCGGCACGTGCTTTTCGGGATCGATGTCCCACAGTTCCTTGATGCCGATGCCGTAGACCTGCGGCTCGCAATCGCACTCGAGGTCATACCTCGCCTTGAGCTGCTTTGTGAGGTGTCCGCGTGCACCCTCTGCAAACAGGGTATATTTCGCGAGCAGTTCCATGCCCGGCTGATAGTCCGGCTTGTGGCTGCCATCCTTGGCCACGCCCATGTCCCCGGTCGCGACGCCGCGCACCGCGCCTGCATCGTCATAAAGGATTTCGGCGGCCGGGAAGCCGGGGAAAATCTCGACGCCGAGCTCGGTCGCCTGCTCGGCAAGCCAGCGGCAGAGGTTGCCGAGGCTGCCGGTATAATTGCCATGGTTCGACATGAACGGCGGCATCGGCCAGTGCGGCAGCGCGACCTTGCCACTGCGAGTCAGTACCCAGTGCCAGTTGTCGGTGACAGGCGTTTCCGCCATCGGGCAGCCCTGCTCGCGCCATTCAGGCAGCAGTTCGTCCAGCGCCTTGGGATCGACCACTGCGCCCGAAAGAATGTGCGCGCCGATTTCCGAGCCTTTTTCAAGGATACAGACCGCAATCTCGGAATTCACCTGCTTGAGGCGGATCGCCGCGGCGAGGCCCGCTGGCCCGCCGCCGACAATCACGACGTCATACGGCATCGATTCCCGTTCACTCATTCTTTCGCTCCGACCCCGGTTCGGGCACGTCATGCCCCATATTCCACGTCCTTGCCTTGAAAGCTGCGGCAAGCAAGGTCAAGACCGCTTGGTGATGGGATCGCTAGACACAAATGACAGCTCGCTGGGACAGGCGCTCGAAGCTGCGCTCGGCTGGTGGGCCGATGCGGGCGTCGACATGGCCTTCGTCGATGCGCCGCAGGATTGGCTCGCAGCCGAAGCGCCTGCGCCTTCAGCCAAGCAGGCCACGGCCCTGCCCCCGGTCGAGAAGCGGCCGACGCGTGTTTCGGCAGCGCAGGCTGCAACTCAGCCAATGGCTGAAGATCGCAGTGCATGGCCTCACAAAATCGAGGATTTTGCGCCGTGGTGGCTAAGCGAACCTTCGCTCGCGCCGCGCGGGGCGCAGCGGTTTGCACCGCATGGTCCGCAAGGCGCGCCGCTGATGGTGCTGGTGCCAATGCCCGCTGAGGACGATGGCGAGTTCTTGCTTTCGGGCCGCACCGGCAAGCTGCTTGATGCCATACTGGCGGCAATGGGGATCGATCCGGTGGCGGTCTACAAGGCCGCTGCGCTTCCGGCACGAATCGCCTTGCCCGATTGGGCGGGATTGGGCGCCGCGGGCCTCGGCGCGGTACTGAAGCGGCACGTGGCCCTCGCTGCGCCCGAGCGCATGCTGGTCTTCGGCCGCGCTGACATCTCGGCGCTATTGGAGCACGACTTGGCGCAAAATGCTCACCATTTACGCGCACTTAACCATGACAATGGCAGTGTTCCGGCAGGTTTCGAGTATGACCTTGAAATTCTGTTGGCCAAACCGGGCTGGAAAGCAGGCGTCTGGCAGCGCTGGTTGGATGGGGCGGCCGAGGCGGCTGTTGCATCGTGACCTTGGTGGCCGAGAGGCAAAAACGGGAAGTGAACCGAAGTGGAATGTTCGTGCGGGGCCAATCGTTCGTGAAAATGCGCCGCACTGCCCTGGCTGCCGTCGCTGCAGCGCTTGCCATCGGCACTGCCGCGCCGGCAACTGCCAACAGCGCCGCTGCCGAGTATTTCCGCTCGCGGGCAGACCGCACCGCGGTTCCTTCGCTGCTTAGCCAGGAAGACCGCTCCTACTACAAGCAGATGTTCGGCGCGATCGAGCGTGAGGACTGGACCACGGTGCAGACGCTGCTGGCCCAGCGCACCGATGGGCCGCTCCATGCCGTGGCGCGCGCGCAGTATTACCTCGCCGCCAATTCCCCGCGCGCCGAACTTGCGCCGCTGACGCAGGTTATCACGACCGCGCCTGATCTCCCATGGGCTGAGCAGCTTGGCCGGCTCGCACTCAAGCGCGGCGCGACCGAGCTTCCCGCTCTCCCCAGTGCACAATCGATGGTCTCGCTGCCGGGCCTGCCCAAGCGCATCAAACCGCGCCCGGTGGCCGATGGCACGATGCCTGATACCGTGGCGCTGGCGATCCAGGACCGCATCAAGAACGACGATCCGATGGGCGCGCGCGTGCTGCTCGACGGGATCGAGGCGAGCCTCTCGGTCGAAGCGCGCGCCGAATGGTACCAGCGGGTGGGCTGGGCCTTCTATATCGGCAACGATGACGTCAACGCCCGCACGGTCTCGCTCGGTGCGCTACAGGGGGCAAGCGGCCCCTGGGTGGCCGAAGCGCTGTGGACGGCCGGTCTTGCCGCCTGGCGCCTCGGCGATTGCCAGAATGCAGCCGCAAGCTTCGAGCAGGCAGCCAGCTCAGCCCAGAACGATGAACTGGGCGCCGCCGCGAGCTACTGGGCCGGCCGCGCGTGGACGCGCTGCCGTGCGCCGGAAAAGGTCGCCAATGCCATGCGCAGCGCGGCGCGGCGGCGCGATACGCTCTACGGCATGATCGCGAGCGAAGCGCTCGGGCTCAAGGAGACCAGCGTTGCCTCGGCACCGGACTTCACGCTCGATGACTGGCAGCAGCTGCGGCAGGTCAGCAATGTACGGCTTGCCGTCGAGCTTGCCGAAATCGGCGAGGACGGGCTGGCCGATGAACTGCTGCGCCACCAGGCGCGGATCGGCGATCCTTCGCTCTATGCGCCGCTATCGCGTCTCGCACGCGATCTCGGTCTTCCCGCGACGCAGCTGTGGATGGCCTACAACGCTCCCTCCGGCGCCAAGCCCGATGCAGCCGCGCGCTTCCCCGCGCCGCGCTGGGTGCCGGCAACGGGCTGGAAAGTCGATCCTGCGTTGCTCTTTGCCCATTCCCTGCAGGAATCGAACTTCCGCACCGCCGTGGTCAGCGCCGCTGGCGCACACGGGCTGATGCAGGTGCTCCCCGGCACCGCCCGCGGCCTGACTCGCAATGAACCCACCATGGCCGGCCGCGAGAAGCAGCTCGACTTGCCTGACGTCAACATGGCGTTCGGCCAGAGCTACCTGCTACAACTCAAGGATTCGGGCGCGACAGGCGGGCTGTTGCCCAAGGTGATCGCGGCTTACAACGCCGGACCGATGCCGATCGCACGCTGGGCCAGCCAGATCCGCGACAGCGGTGATCCGCTGTTGTGGATGGAATCCATCCCCTATTGGGAAACGCGCGGCTACGTCTCGATCGTGATGCGCAATTACTGGATGTACGAGCGCCAGGCTGGGGGCCCTTCGGAAAGCCGCATCGGCCTTGCTCAGGGGATGTGGCCGAAGTTTCCGGGCCTGACCGGCGCGGACAGTGTGAGGATGGCATCCCGTGGCGATTGATACCTCGCGCACCTTCAAGCCGATCAATATCGCGCTGCTGACCGTTTCGGACACGCGCAGGCCGGAGGATGATACCTCGGGCGATATCCTTGCCGAACGGATCAAGTCGGCCGGCCATCATCTATCTGTGCGCGCGATCGAGAAGGATGATGCCGCGCGCATCGCGAGCCGGCTCAACAACTGGATCGATGATCGCAGTGTCGATGCAGTGGTGATCACCGGCGGCACCGGCCTCACCGGCCGCGATGTCACCCCCGAAGCGCTCGATCGCGTGAAAACGCGCGATATTCCGGGGTTTGGCGAGCTCTTTCGCTGGCTGAGCTTCAAGACCATCGGCACCAGCACGATCCAGTCGCGCGCCTGCGCGGTGGTGGCGCGGGGGACGTATATCTTCGCGCTGCCCGGTTCCAACGGCGCCGTGAAAGACGGCTGGGACGGGATCCTCGCCGAGCAGCTCGACAGCCGCAACCGGCCCTGCAATTTCGTCGAGCTGATGCCGCGCCTGCTGGAAAAGTAGGCCGCAAAAGCAGCTGGAACCCCCTGCTTGTTCCTTGTATGTTCTCACCATGAGAACATCCGATACCATCATTCACGGACGCGGCGCGCAGTCGGCGCGGGTGCCCACGCGCTTCGGCCTCAATACGCGCGAGGCCGATGGCGATTGGCTTGATGCGGCGGGCATGATCGACGGGCCCGGCCCGAAGCTGCGCACCACGGTGACCGAGGAGTTTCCGAAATCGGTCCTCACATTCAACACCTCACCGGACATTCCCTTCGATCGCTCGCTCAATCCCTATCGCGGCTGCGAGCATGGCTGCGTTTATTGTTATGCGCGGCCGACACATGCCTGGCATGACCTGTCACCCGGCCTTGATTTCGAGACCAAGCTCTTCGCCAAGCCTGGCGCGGCCGAAATCCTGCGCAAAACCTTTGCCGCGCGCGGCTATGCGCCCAAGCCACTGGCGCTCGGCACCAACACTGACCCCTACCAGCCGATCGAAGGGCGCTACCGTATCACTCGCACTGTGCTGGAACTGTGCCTCGAGACGGGGCACCCGGTGACGATCACCACGAAGTCTGCGCGGGTGCTTGACGATCTCGACCTGCTGGCCGAACTCGCGCGGCGGGGGCTGACTGCTGTATCGATTTCCGTGACAAGCCTCGACCCTCGCCTGTCCGGCCGGCTGGAGCCGCGCGCTTCTGCGCCGGCAAAGCGGCTTGCGGCAATCGCAGCGCTGGCTGGTGCAGGCGTCCATGCCAATGTCTCGGTCTCCCCGATTATTCCGGCGATTACCGACAGTTTCATCGAGGCGATCCTTGCCGAAGCGGGCGCACGGGGAGCCGCGTCGGCCAGCTGGATCATGCTGCGCTTGCCGCACGAAGTGGCACCGCTGTTTCGCGAGTGGCTGGACGTGCATTTCCCGGACCGCGCCGCCAAAGTCATGGCCTTCGTGCAATCGGTGCGCGGCGGCAAAGACAACGACGCGCGCTTCTTCAGCCGGATGAAGCCGAGCGGGGTCTGGGCCGATCTGGTGCGAAACCGTTTCCGGCTGGGGCTGAAACGCGCCGGAATTCCGCAAACGCAGCCGGTGCTCGATTGCAGCCAGTTCCAGGCGCCAAGCCGCGACGGACAGCTGGCGCTGTTCTAATCGGGCCGCTGCCCGGTCGGCAGATAGCGCCGCTCTCCCGTTGTGGGATCGTACCAGACTTCGAGGATCTGGCCGGACTGGTGATCGACTTCGCGCTCCGCCGTGAGTTGCCAGGCCCCGCGCGCGCTCCGGCGCTTGGCCAGGTAGCCCGCGTCGAACACGGTGCCCAGCACGATCAGCGCGGCCAGCAGCAGCAGCGGAAAGCCGCTGCCGCCCGGGCTGGTCGTCTGCACCAGCACGCCGCCAATCGCGGCGAATCCGGCAATGACCAGCGCAGCGATGCGGCCATTTGGGGTCATAGGGGCTTCAGTTTCACCGCGGTGCCATAAGCGACGACTTCGTTCATCGTCTGGCCGATCGAACCCGAATCGAAACGCATCATGACGATAGCGTCCGCGCCCATTAGCGCGGCGTTCATCACGAGACGGTCGATTGCGTGGCGGCGGGTATCCTCAACCAGCGCCGAGTATTCCTTGATCTCGCCGCCAATGATCGAGCGAAGGCCCGCGACGATGTTGCCGCCAAGGCCGCGGCTGCGCACCACCACGCCGAAGACTTGCCCGAGGCAATCAGTCACTTCGCGTCCGGCGACGTTTTCGGTTGTGGTCACGATCATGGAGCAAAGCTTCCCCTGGGGGCGAACCGGACGAGCCGCGATGTGGCGACTGCCGCCTGCCGGTGGACGACGACCGGAGCATAGTCCGGATCCTTGACCATGGCCATGAAGGATGCGGCATCGGGATAGGCCATCACGAACGTCTCGTCCCAATCCCATTCGGCAGGGCCGGTGACCATCGCCTCGAACGCGCCGGCCCACACGATGTGCCCGCCAGCCCGCTCCAGCACTGGCCGGATCGTGCGCATGTATTCCGTGTATGCCTCGGCGCCGGTCATCCCCTTGTCCGCAAGGGGATGACCTTCGGGATAAGCCGCCATCTCGCGGAACCGCACGAGATTGAGCATGTGGATTGGCGTATCGCGCGGCAGGGCCTTGAACTTCGCGAAGTTCTCGTGGCTCGGGTCGACATAGGCTTCGTCCATATTCAGGCGCTCCATTGCCAGTCGCGGAACTGATCGCGCAGGTCCTTCTTGCTGATCTTGCCGGTGCCGGTGTGCGGGATCTCGTCAACGAAGGCGACTGCATCGGGCAACCACCATTTGGCGACATGGGCACCCAGGAACTCGCGCAGCGCATCCGGGCAGACATCGGCGCCGGGCTTCTTGACCACGACCAGCAGCGGGCGCTCGTCCCAGCGCGGATGGTGGACGCCGATGGCGGCGGCCTCGGCCACGCCCGGGAAGCCGATGGCAGCGTTTTCGAGCTCGACCGAACTGATCCATTCGCCGCCGGACTTGATCACGTCCTTGGTGCGGTCGGTCAGTTGCAGGGTGCCATCGGGGTGGATCACGGCGACGTCGCCGGTATCGAACCAGCTCTCGGCGTCGGTCGCTGGCTTGTCCGCCTTGAAATAGCGCCCGACGACCCAGCCGCCGCGAACCTGCAGCGCGCCGGAGACCTTGCCGTCGCGCGGGAGGACCTTGGTCGGATCATCGAGATCGACGCAGCGCAACTCGACACCAAAGGGCGCGCGGCCCTGCATTGCCTTGATCGTGACCTGCTCGTCGAACGAAAGCTCGTCCCAGTTTGAGGTCTCGGTGCCGGTCGTGCCGATGGGCGAGGTTTCGGTCATCCCCCAGGCGTGGGCGACGCGCAGGCCCTTCTTCATGAAGCGTTCGATCATCGCACGCGGCATGGCCGAACCGCCGCAGACCACGGTGGTGAGCGACGCCGGGATATCCTTGCCCACCGCATCGATATGCTGGAGCAGGCTAAGCCAGACAGTAGGCACGCCCGCCGAGGTGGTCACCTTCTCGCGTTCCATCAGTTCGCACAGCACCGGGGCTTCGTTGACCGCGCTATAGACGAACTTCGCGCCAGCCGCCGCGCCAGCCCAGGGCAGACCCCAACTTGCCGCATGAAACATCGGCACGATCGGCAGCGCAACCGTGCGGCAATCCATACCGAAAACCTGCGGGGTCATCGCGGTCATCGCGTGGAGTACGGTCGAGCGGTGTTCGTAAAGCACGCCCTTGGGATTGCCGGTGGTCCCGCTGGTGTAGCAGAGCATGCAAGGGTCGCGCTCGTCGCCATCGGCCCATTCGCCCTCGCCGTCTTCGCTGGCAAGCCAGTCCTCGAAGTGTTCGGCAGGCCCATTGCTGTCAAAACAGACGTAGTGCTCGATGGTCTTCCAGCGCGGCTTCATCCGCTCCACAATCGGCGCGAAAGCTGCATCAAACAGCAGCACACGGTCTTCGGCGTGATTGGCGATGTAATCAAGCTGATCATCGAACAGGCGCGGGTTGATCGTGTGGAGCACACCGCCAACGCCGACCGCGCCGTACCACGTGACGAGATGGCGGTGGTGGTTCATCGCCAGCGTGGCAACGCGGTCACCCGGCTTGATCCCGAGTTTCGCCAGCTTCTGCGCCATGCGCATCGCATCGTGGCGAATGCCAGCCCAGGTCGTGCGGCTTTCGCTGCCATCGGCCCAGCGCGAGACGATCTCGCGGCCGCCATGTTCACGCGCTGCATGATCGATGAACCGCGTCACGCGCAGGGACCAATCCTGCATGGCGCCCAGCTGCATCCCCAACTCCCCTGGATCAGAATCTTCTATTCGACGAGCCGCAGGTGCCGGTCCGGTCTTGCGGTGAGGGCCACATTGGCAAGCCCTTCCACCGGAATCAATCGCTCGATGACATCGCTATCAAGCGCGAAGTCCGCGCCGAGGCGCATGACAGGCTCGCGCGAGGTACCCGTGCACAGCCGCGCGATCACTTCACCGCGCGCGCCTTGCGCGCGCGGCAGCAGCAGCGCGAGTTCGGACATGGCCTCCGGCTTCGTCACATCAAGTTTCAGGAGCATGCGCGCCGCGCTGCTGACCGAGGCCAGCGGACGCGCCCCGCGCACGGTGATGCGCGGCGGCTCGTCCGGATTGGGCCGGTCCAGTTCGACATTGAGCAGCACGCACGTTCCCTCGCGCGCCCATTGCTGAAACGGCTCGACAAGGCTTTCCTCAAAGCATGATGCGGAAAACTGGCCACTGCTGTCCGAGAAATCGGCGGCGATGAAATCGTTGCCTTTCTTGGTCTTGCGCCGGTTCACCCCTTCGACGAGCGCGGCCATGACCGCGCCAGTGCGCGCGGCGCCGGCATCGCCGTCCCCGCTCATCAGGCTGCCATAGGTCCGTGCACCATTGGCCGAGGCGACCGCGCGATATTCGGTGACGGGGTGCGCGGCGAAGTAGAAACCGAAGGTATCGCGCTCTGCCGCCATCTGATCGGCACGCGACCATGGCGCGGTTTCGGACAGCCTTGTGGCGGGCACAGCGTGGTCCTCCGCGCCAAACAGCCCCGCCTGGCCCGATGTGCGCGAACGCGCCGCCTCATCGGCCACCGCCATGAGCAATTCGGCATTGGCCACGATCTGCGCGCGGTTGGCCTCCAGCGCATCGAACGCGCCCGCAGCCGCCAGCGCTTCCAGCCCGCGCCGGTTCATCGCGCCTGCCGGCAAGCGGCGGAACAGGTCATCGAGGCTGGTATAAGGTCCGTTCGCCTCGCGCTCGGCAACGATGGCGTCCATCGCCTTTTCGCCCACATTGCGCAGCCCTGCGAGCGCATAGCGCACGGCATAGCCTACCTCGGTGCGCTCGACGGTGAACTCGGCTTCGGACCGGTTGATATCCGGCCCATGCAGCGCCATCCCCGAGCGGCGCATGTCGTCAACGAACACCGCCAGCTTTTCCGATTGGTGCATGTCGAAGCACATCGAGGCAGCGTAGAATTCGTGCGGGTAATGCGTCTTGAGCCACGCGGTCTGGTAGGCGAGCAGCGCGTAAGCGGCAGCGTGCGACTTGTTGAAGCCATAGCCCGCAAACTTGTCGATCAAGTCGAACAGCTCGTTGGCCTTCTTGGCGTCGATCCCCGAAACGTCCTTGCAGCCATCGACGAAGCGCTGGCGCTGGGCGTCCATCTCAGCCTGCACCTTCTTGCCCATGGCGCGGCGCAGCAAGTCTGCATCGCCCAGCGAGTATCCCGCCAGGATCTGCGCGGCCTGCATGACCTGTTCCTGATAGACAAAGATCCCATAGGTCTCGGCAAGGATGACCGAGAGTTTCTCGTGCGGGTACTCGATCGCTTCCAACCCGTTCTTGCGGCGGCCGAACAGCGGGATATTGTCCATCGGGCCCGGCCGGTAGAGCGAGACGAGCGCGATGATATCGCCGAAATTGGTGGGCTTCACCGCCGCCAGCGTGCGGCGCATGCCTTCCGATTCCAGCTGGAACACGCCCACCGTATCGCCGGATTGAAGCAGCTTGTAGACCTGCGCATCGTCCCACGCGAGGCGGTCGAGATCGATCTGGATGCCGCGCTTGGCCATCAGGTCCACCGCCTTGCGCAGCACGGACAGTGTCTTGAGGCCGAGGAAGTCGAACTTCACGAGGCCCGCTTCCTCGACGAACTTCATGTCGAACTGCGTGACGGGCATGTCGGAACGCGGATCGCGGTAGAGCGGCACGAGCTGTGCCAGCGGACGGTCGCCGATGACGACGCCCGCCGCGTGGGTTGAGCTGTTGCGCGGCAGGCCTTCCAGCTGCATCGCGAGGTCGATCAGGCGCCGCACTTCGGGATCGCGGTCGTATTCGCGCTTGAGGTCGGCAATGCCGTTCAATGCGCGCGGCAGCGGCCACGGGTCGGTCGGGTGGTTGGGCACCATCTTGCACAGGCGGTCGACCTGCCCGTAGCTCATTTGCAGAATGCGCCCGGTATCGCGCAGCACCGCGCGGGCCTTCAGCTTGCCGAAGGTGATGATCTGCGCGACGTGATCATCGCCATATTTGCGCTGGACGTAGCGGATCACTTCGCCGCGCCGGGTTTCGCAGAAGTCGATATCGAAGTCCGGCATCGAGACGCGTTCGGGATTGAGGAAGCGTTCGAACAGCAGGCCAAGCTTGATCGGATCGAGATCGGTGATGGTGAGCGCCCATGCCACCAGCGACCCTGCGCCCGAACCGCGCCCCGGCCCCACCGGAATGCCCTGTTCCTTGGCCCACTTGATGAAATCGGCCACGATCAGGAAGTAACCGCCGAAACCCATGCGGTTGATGATGCCGATCTCGAATTCGAGGCGGTCGCGGTATTGCTTCACCTCGTCCCAGTGGCCTTCTGCGCGAAGCAGTTCGGCGGGGAGGCTGTCCATCTCCTCGACCGGACAGGTCAGCGCCTGCGCCAGTTCCCCGGCGGCGGCTTCGGGGTAGTAAGGCTTCATCCGCGCGACGAGGCCGTGGCGCGAATCCTGCGCCATCATCCGCGCCTCGCCTTCCTTGTCGCCCGCAAGGCTGGGAAGGATCGGCTTGCGGTAGGGCGGCTTGAACGCGGTGCGCCGGGCGACGACCAGCGTGTTGGCCAGCGCTTCGGGGAGATCGGCAAAGATCTCCTCCATCAGCGGCGCGGGCTTGATCCACCATTCCTGCGAGGAGCGCGGGCGATCGGTGGAATCGACGTGGGTTGAGCTGGCGATGCACAGCATGGCATCGTGCGCATCATAGAAGGCGCGTTCAGCAAAGCAGGCCGGGTTGGTCGCGACGAGCGGCAGATCGCGGGCATAGGCAAGATCGATCAGCGCCGCTTCCGCCGCCGTTTCAGCCGGATCGCCGCGCCGGGCCAGCTCGATATAGAGGCGCTGCGGAAACAGCACTTCGAGCTGGGCGAGATAGGCCTCGGCTGCGGACTGCTGGCCATCGGCGAGCAGGCGGGTCAGCCCGCCCTCCCCCGCTGCCGTCAGACAGAGCAGGCCGCCCGTATGCCCTTCCAGCTCCGCCAGCGGAACGTGCGGCGCAAACTCCAGCGGGCGGGCCAGATGCGCGCGGCTGACGAGGTGGCAGAGGTTGTCATAGCCCGCCGCATCCTGCGCATAGAGCGCGAGCCAGTCGATGGTGGGGGCCGCAGCCCCGAACCCGGTGTTCGCCGCCCCTTCCCGCGCCGGACGCGCCACCGCGAGCATGGTGCCGATAACCGGCTGCACGCCCACATCGAAGCACGCCTTGGCAAAGGCGACGCTGCCATAGAGCCCGTTGCGATCCGTGATCGCCGCAGCCGGAAACCCCCGCTCCGCCGCCGTCTTGGCGATGGCCTTGGGATCGATCGCGCCGTCGAGCATCGTGTAGGACGAGAAGATGCGTAGCGGAACGAAGGGAGCGTGGGGCATGCGCGGGAAGCTAGGGCGTGGGGGGTGATTCTGCGAGGGTGCGGAGGGGCATTATCCACTTGGGATTCGGGCTTCTGTCCTTGATCTCAGCGCTCGCGCCGAAGGACGAAAAACCAGCCGACCGAGATGACTGCAACAAAGATGAACGCGTTCAGCCCCAGAATGACGAGCTTGTCCGGACGACGCTCTGCAATCCCACGCATGACGACCAAAGCCGCAAAGAGCAGCAAACCTCGAACAAGCCAGACTGAACGGAACACGGCTGCCACCTGCCAATCAGAAAACGCCTAAAGCAACGCCTCGATATCCGCCGCGAGCTTCTCCGGCTTGTCGGTCGGCGCATAGCGGCGCACGACCTTGCCGTCGCGGCCGATCAGGAACTTGGTGAAGTTCCATTTGATCCCCTTGGTGCCCAGCACGCCCGGGGCTTCTGCCTTGAGCCACTGGTAGAGCGGATCGGCGCCGTCTCCGTTGACCTCGATCTTGGCCATCAGGGGAAAGCTCACCCCGAAATTGACCTTGCAGAAGCTCTCGATCTCCTCCGCGTTGCCGGGTTCTTGCCCGCCGAACTGGTTGCACGGGAACGCCAGCACCTCGAAGCCGCGCTCGCCGTACTTGCGCCATAGCGCCTCCAGCCCGTCGTACTGCGGGGTGAAGCCGCATTTGGAGGCGGTGTTGACAACGAGGAGTACCTTGCCCGCCTTGTCGGCGAGGTTCAGTTCCTTGCCGCCGGGGAGCTTGGCGGTGAAATCGGCGATGGTCTGCGGGCTCGGCATGGGCGGGCTCCTTTGCTGTGCGCTTGGAATACAAGTTCGCACGGCAGCGGGCACCGGGCAAGGGCTGCGCGCTAGACCAGCAGGCCTTCGTGCAGGCGCACCACGCGGTCCATGCGCAGCGCAAGCCGCTCGTTGTGCGTGGCAACGAGCGCGGAACTGCCTTCCCCGCGCACCAGCTTGAGGAACTGTTCGAGCACCTTGTCCGCCGTTGCCTCATCGAGATTGCCGGTGGGCTCGTCCGCCAGCACGAGGCCGGGGCGATTGGCAAGCGCGCGGGCGACGGCAACGCGCTGCTGCTCACCGCCCGAAAGCTGGCTGGGCCGGTGCGTCAGGCGGTGGCCAAGGCCAAGCGCGGTGAGCAACTCTTCCGCCCGCGCCTTCGCCTCGCCTGCGCTCTTGCCCGCAATCAGTTGCGGCAGGACGACGTTTTCGGTGGCGTTGAAATCGGGCAGCAGGTGGTGGAACTGATACACGAAGCCAAGGTGATCGCGCCGCAGCGCGGTGCGCGCATCAGCCGAAAGCGCACTGGCTTCGATGCCCGCGATCTCGATCTTGCCGGTGAAGCCTCCTTCGAGGAGGCCGACCGCTTGCAGCATCGTCGATTTGCCCGAACCAGATGGCCCGAGCAGCGCGACGATCTCGCCGGGGCGGATAGCGAGATCGATGCCGCGCAGGACTTCGATCGTCTCGTCGCCCTGGCTGAAGCTGCGCCTGAGATCGACAAGGCGGACGAACGGCTTACTCATAGCGCAGCACCTGCACCGGATCCGTGCTCGCCGCCGTCAACGCCGGATAGAGTGTCGCCAGGAAGCTCAGCACCAGTGCCATCACGCAAATCACCGTAATCTCGACCGGATCGCTGCGGCTGGGCAACTCAGTGAGGAAGCGGATCGAAGGATCCCACAGCGATTGGCCGGTCAGATACTCAACGCCGTTCACCACCTGCTGCCGGAAATAGAGGAACACGAGGCCAAGCCCCAGCCCGACCGCTGTACCCAGCGCACCGATCACGAAGCCGATGGTCACGAAAACCTTGAGCAAGCTTTTGCGCGTCGCCCCCATCGTGCGCAGGATCGCGATATCGCGCGTCTTGGCCCGCACCAGCATGATCAGCGAGGAGAGGATGTTGAACACCGCAACCAGCACGATGATCGACAGCACCACGAACATCGCCACACGCTCGACAGCCAGCGCTTCGAACAGGCTGGCGTTGATCGTCTTCCAGTCGGTCACTTGCGCGCGGCCGACAAGCGCCTGCTTGATCGGCGCGAGCGTCTGCGCGGCGGTATCGGCGTTTGTGGTGGTCACCTCGATCATGCCGATCGTATCGCCCGTCAGCAGCAGGGTCTGCGCGTCGGCAATGGGCATGACAACATAGGCGTTGTCGTAGTCGTAGACGCCGATCTCGAAGATAGCGGCAACGCGGTAGCCGATCTGGCGCGGCACGGTGCCAAACGGTGTCGAGCGGCCCTGCGGATTGATGATCGTGATCGTATCGCCGATCTGCGCGCCAAGGCTTTCGGCAAGCCGCGAGCCGATGGCGACATTGGTCGAACCCGTGCGCAGCTCGGAAAAATTGCCGACAAGGCGCTTGGCCTCAAGCCGCTTGAGGTCTGCCCCCGTATTCCCGCGCACGAGGATCGCCTCCACGCGCCCGTTGAAGGTGGCAAGCAGC
This sequence comes from uncultured Novosphingobium sp., assembly GCA_964592205.1. GTDB lineage: Bacteria > Pseudomonadota > Alphaproteobacteria > Sphingomonadales > Sphingomonadaceae > Novosphingobium. The sequence continues at coordinate 28,333 of CAZQEH010000008.1, read as the reverse complement.
GGCTGCTCGATCAGCGGGCTTGCGCGCGTGACGCCCGGCGTCGCCTCGACCCGCTTCAGGATGTCCTGCCAATCATCGAGCCGGCCGCCATAAGCCTGAATGATCGCATGACCGTTCAGGCCGACGATCTTGTCGAGAAGTTCGGCGCGAAAGCCGTTCATCACGCTCATCACAATGACCAGCGCGGCCACGCCGAGCATCACCGCAACAAGGCTGATTCCGGCCACCATGGCAATGAATGCCTCGCCTCGGCCCGGCAGCATGTAGCGCTTGGCGATCGTCCATTCGAAGGGCGAGAGGATCAAGTGCGGGCTCGCTTCAGCATGTTTGCGGCCATCTAGGCGCATGCGCGCGGCGTGGCAACCATGTCCGCGGGGCGGCGATGCGGATTGGAGACACTTGCGTTACGCCCTAAAGCTCGCCACATGGCGCGCTAAGGCGCTGGAACAGGCGCCGCAGCGCAGAACCCCGGAACGCACATGAACTTCACCGATTTTCTCGGCACCGATCCCCTTGGCGGCGCGGCCCATCCGTTTTACGACGAAAACGGCGACAAGCTCCGCGAGGAATGCGGCATTTTCGGCGTGCTTGGCGCGCGCGACGCTGCCGCCATCGCCGCGCTGGGCCTCCATGCCCTGCAGCACCGCGGACAGGAAGCTGTCGGCATTACCAGCTTTGATGGGCAGGAATTCTATTCCCGCCGCGGGCTCGGCCATGTTGCGCAGAATTTTTCGAGCGGTCAGGCCATCGCCGAACTGCCCGGCACCATGGCCGCCGGCCACGTGCGCTATTCGACCACCGGCGGCTCGGGCCTGCGCAACGTGCAGCCACTGTTCGCCGATCTCGCGACTGGCGGCTTTGCCATTGCGCACAACGGCAATATTTCGAACGCAATGACGCTGAAGCGCGACCTTGTCGCCAAGGGCGCGATCTTCCAGTCGACGTCCGACACCGAGGTCATCATCCACCTCGTCGCGACGAGCCGCTATCCCACGCTGCTCGACCGCTTCATCGACGCACTGCGGCTGGTCGAAGGCGCCTATTCGCTGATCTGCCTCACCAACGAAGGCATGATCGCCTGCCGCGATCCGCTCGGCATCCGTCCGCTTGTGATGGGCAAGCTGGGCGATGCGGTGGTCTTTGCGAGCGAGACCGTGGCGCTCGACGTGATCGGCGCGGATTTCGTGCGCGAGGTCGAGCCGGGCGAAATGATCCAGGTGAATCATGACGGCGAGATCCGCTACCACCGCCCGTTCGGCCATCCGAGTCCCCGCCCCTGCATCTTCGAGCACGTCTACTTCAGCCGCCCGGATTCGCTGATGGGTGGCCGCTCGGTCTATGAAGTGCGCAAGGCCATCGGCGCGGAGCTGGCGCGGGAATCGGCGGTCGATGCCGATCTCGTGATCCCGGTGCCCGATAGCGGCGTGCCTGCCGCGCTTGGCTTTGCGAACCAGTCAGGCATTCCCTTTGAGCTCGGCATCATCCGCTCGCACTATGTCGGCCGCACGTTCATCCAGCCTTCGGACGGCGCGCGCCATGCCGATGTGAAGCGCAAGCACAACGCGAACCGCGCGCTGGTAGCGGGCAAGCGCATCGTGCTGATCGACGATTCGATCGTGCGCGGCACAACCTCGATGAAGATCGTGCAGATGATGCGCGATGCCGGCGCAAGCGAAGTTCACTTCCGCGTGGCAAGCCCGCCGACCGAGCATTCCTGCTTCTACGGCGTCGATACGCCCGAGCGGTCCAAGCTGCTGGCCGCGCGCATGGATGTTGATGCCATGGCGAAGTTCATCCACGCTGACAGCCTCGCCTTCGTCTCGATCGACGGGCTCTACCGCGCCGTGGGCGAAGCATCGCGCAACAAGACCTGCCCGCAATATTGCGATGCCTGCTTCTCCGGCGAATACCCGACCCGGCTGACCGACCTCGTCGGCCGCGACGGCGCAGATCAGCTGCCGCTGCCGGTCGGCAAAGTTGCATGAGCATCGAGGGACCGCTTTCCGGGCAGCTCGCGCTCGTCACTGGCGCCAGCCGGGGCATCGGCGCCGCAACGGCCAAGGCTCTGGCCGCGGCCGGCGCGCATGTGATCCTCACAGCGCGCGCGGGCAAAGACCTCGAGGCGGTTGAGCAGGCCATCTACGAAACCAGCGGCAGCGCTACCATCGCGCCCGTCGATCTGGCCGAACCTGATGGTATTGCCCGTCTCGCCGCCGCGATCGGCCGGCGCTGGGACGCGCTCGACCTTCTGGTGATCAACGCAGCCGTGTTGCCGACGCTGACCCCGGTATGGCAGATCGAGCCCAAGGATCTCAGCCGCGCGATGACACTCAACGTGCTCGCCACGCAATCGCTGATCGCAGGCTTTGATCCCATGCTCAAGAAGAGCACGGATGCCCGCGTGATCGGCGTGACGTCCAGCGTCGGCGCAGCCCCCCGCGCCTATTGGGGCGCTTACGGCGCGACCAAGGCAGCTTTCGAGAACCTGCTTGATACCTATGCGCAGGAAGTGCGCAACATCTCGGCGATCCGCGTGGCGATCCTCGATCCGGGCGCGACCCGCACCGCCATGCGCGCCAAAGCATACCCGGGCGAAGACCCTGCCAGCGTCAAGGCGCCGGAGGTTGTCGGCGATTTCATCACCGCACTTGTTGGTGAATCGTTTGCCAGCCCCAGCCGCATTTCAGTTAACCAGCCCCGCGAACCACAAGTCCTGACAAACGGTTAAGCGCATCTGGCGATAGTCCGCTCACGACTTCCCTCGCGGGAGGTCCGACTCGGCTCAGGACAATCGCCATGCACAAGGATTGGGATCCTTACGAGAACGAAGCCTACTTCCAGGCAACTCAGGAAGACCGCTGCGCACCGCGCAACAAGGTGAACATTCCGGCGAGCCTGCGTTCCTCAGGCTCGAAGGCCTTTCATACCGTCGTGCACGATCTCTCGCTCGGCGGGTTCTCGGCCACAGCGCTCAACCGCATGCATGTCGGCACGATCTGCTGGCTCACGCTGCCGGGGCTGGAATCGCAGCAAGCCGAGGTTGTCTGGTGGTTGCGCGGGCAAGTCGGCTGCGCGTTCGCCAATCTGCTGAGCCCGATCGTCTATGACAACATCATGCTGCGCTACCGCGGCGACGGGGTTTTTCGTCCGGTCGCGTGACAGAATATGGTAAAAATCTTACTAGGTCTTACCTATTGACCTCCAGCTGATTTGAGGAGCGTCACCTGGCTCACCGTAATGCCGCCACCTGCGAACCCAGCCTCGCAGTACTGGAGGTAAAAGCGCCAGAGCCGCACGAAGCGCGCATCGAAACCTGATGGCAATCGCCCGCTTTCCACCGCCGCATCGAACGCCTCGCGCCACAACCTTAGGGTGCGTGAGTAGTCCAACCCGAAGTCCATTTGATCTTTCCAGGCGAGGCCCCGCGCCTCGGCGAGACTGCGAAACTCGCTGACGCTGAGCAGCATACCACCGGGGAAGATGCAGGTCTGGATGAAGTCCGCACTGCGGGCATAGTCCGGGAACAAGTCGTCGCGGATCGCGATGTATTGCAGCGCTGCGTGGCCACCCGGTTTCAACAGTTTCGCGATACGGTCGAGATAGGCAGGCCACCATTCGCGCCCCACGGCCTCGACCATTTCAGTGCTGATCACCGCATCAAACGCGCCGATCACATCACGATAATCTTGCCGGCGATAGTCAAGCTCCGGCAACAGGGCGGAGGCCGCCTGCTCGCGGGCCCAGGCGAGCTGCGGCTCGGACAGGCTGATCGCGGTCACCGATACGCCGCGATGCTCGGCAAGTCGGCGCGCGGTATAGCCCCAACCGCAGCCGATCTCGAGCACATGGCTGCCGGGCTTCAGCGCAAGACGATCGGCCATGCGATCAATCTTGTTGCGCTGCGCGTCTTCGAGGCTGGCGCCGGGCGGGATGCCCTCCCACAGGGCCGAGGAGTAGCTCATCGTCGGATCGAGCCACAGCGCGTAGAAATCGTTCCCCAGATCGTAGTGCGCGGCAATGTTGCGGGCCGCACGGTCGCGGCTGTTGCGGCGCAGGGCATGGAGCACCCGCGCCGCGAGCCGCCACAGGCCCTTGGCGCGCGCAGTATCGCCCAGCGAAGCCGCATTGCGCACGAACAGCGTGAATAGCTGCACCGGATCGGGGCTCTCCCACTCCTGCGCTTCGTAGCCATGATAGCAGCCTACCGAACCACCGGTGACCAGCCGCAGCACAGCGCGCCAATCGTGCACGATGACTTCGGCGACCGGCCCCTCACCCCGCCCGCCGAGCAGCCGGGTCATCCCGCCGGGGAAATGCGCCAGAAGCGAACCTTCGTCGAGCCCCGCATCGATCCGCGCCAGGATGCGTTCTATCGGCCCCGCAAAGAGGCGCGTGAGCGTGCCGCCGCTCCCGGCGAGGGGCTTGCCGCCCGCAATGAGATGCCCGCCCCGTCCGGGCATTTGCGCATTCATGCGGCGGGGTATGGAGCCATCCGCGCTAGAGGGCAACGGGATGACGTCATTTGTCCCAAAATCAGCTTTGCGCGTTCCACTCGGCATAAGCCGCCAGCGCCCGCGCCCGCGCCTCGGCATGGCCGACGATGCGCGGCGGATAGGCGCGCGGGCGCACCTCGGGATCGTGGATGCGCGTATCATCAAGGTGCGCCAGTTCCGGCACCCACTGGCGGATGTAGGCGGCGGCATCGAACTTCGGGCTCTGGGTAAGCGGGGCCATGATCCGCACGAACATGTTGCTGTCGACGCCGGTGCCCGCGCTCCACTGCCAGTTCACAGCGTTCGAGCCGTAGTCGGCATCGACAAGCGTGTCCCAGAACCAGCGCTCGCCCGCGCGCCAGTCGATCAGCAGGTGCTTGATGAGGAAACTTGCGGCAATCATCCGCACGCGGTTGTGCATCCAGCCCGTCGCCCAGAGCTCACGCATGCCGGCATCGACGATGGGATAGCCTGTTCGGCCCTGCTGCCAGGCCTTGAGATCGTCCGCGTCCTCGCGCCACGGGAAGCTCTCGAACGGCTCGCGGGCGGGCTTTCCGGCATAATCGGACAGTTGGAAAACCACGTTCTGCGCATAATCACGCCAGCCCAGTTCGCCGAGAAACGTGCCGACCGACCCGCCGCTTGCCATCGCCGCGTGCCACAGGGTGGCGGGCGAGACTTCGCCGAAATGCAGATGCGGCGAAAGGCGCGAGGTGCCGGGCACGCTCGGCAGATTGCGGCGCTCGGCATAGGCGCGGGCGCGCGGCAGGAAGGCGTCGAGCCGCGCGGCAGCCCCAGCCTCGCCCGGTGTCCATTCAGCGCGCATGCCGCCGGCCCAATCGGGCGTGGTCGGCAGGAGCTTCCAGTCGGCGAGCGTGTCCGAGCTGGGCCAGACTTGCGGCGCGGGAATGCGGCTGGGTGCCGGTTGCGGCCACGCAGGTGGCATCCGCGCTTCGAGCACGCGCCAGAACGGCGTGTAGATCTTGTAGGGCTGGCCGCTGCCCGTGGTTACCGAGCCCGGCGGGGCAAGGTAATTGCCGTCATGGCGGTGGAGCGTAAGCGCTTCGCCCACCGCCCGCTCGGCATTGCGCCACCACGGCTCGTAGTGGCGCAGGCAGTGGACGGTGGTCGCGCCAGTCTCGCGGGCAATCTCCGCCAACACCTGCTCGCACCGTCCGCGCCGGAGGATCAGGCGCGAGCCTTTGGCCCTGAGGTCGGCATCGAGGCTGGCGAGGCTGTGATGCAGCCACCAGCGCGAGGCTGCGCCCATGCGGCGGTGCTTCGGGGTCTCGTCATCGAGAACATAGACCGGGATCACCGGCCCGGCAGCGGCAGCTGCATCAAAGGCAGCCTGATCGGCAAGGCGCAGGTCACGGCGCAGCCAGACGATGGAGGGTTCAGTCATTCACAAGCTCTGCACCGCGCGAGGGTGTGCGCGGCACCTGCACCTTGGGGCATGCGATCAAAACTGAGCCTTGCAGTGCGTAACGCCGACACTGAAGTTGCGGCTCAATACAGGACCGGCGAAGCGGGCGTCTCCGAAGGTCACCCGTGTGCAGCGGCCAGCGCCCTCGATCCGGGCCATTGGCATCTGCGACCAGGCGAGGAACTTGCGCGCCTCTGGAGCCGCCTGCGCCGCCGCGATGGCGCGTGGATCGGCCATGTTGTCCGCGATGGGCTTGCCGAATTCGCGCAAGCGGGTGAGGCTGTGCAGCGGATCGTAGGCGCCGAACGTTATCGCCCCGCCCTGCCGCCAGACCACATCGCGGCGCCAGAACGCCAATGCTTCGGGCGAGGCGAACACCCGGTCAGGATTGGCATAGGGCGCGTCAAACTTGGGCGCCTGCCACGCCAGTGCGGAAATGCCGATGTTGAGTGCAATGAAGGCAAGGCCCGATGCCAGCGTAACCATGGCCGGCGTTCCGGAACCCTTGCGCCGCGCAGTCCCTATCCCGAGGCCCAGAATGGCGAGCAGCCACGGCGAGATGATGAACAGCCCATCGGTATGGAACCAGCGCTCGCTGAACGGCGCGAGCAGCTGCACCGCATAGATGTTCTGCAGATCGAGCAATGGGTGCGTGAACGCGCCGAGCCAGCACAGGGCGAGGAGCCAGCCGAAGTGCAACGGTGGTGCGCCATCCGGTGCCGGACGGCGCTTGCCCCACAGCCAGAGTGCGAGGGCAAGCAGCGGCGGCAGGACCAGTACGCCCCCGGGCAGTCCATGCGTGAAGCCCCGGTGCGTCGCCAGCGGCTCCCACGGCACCCACCCGAACACGACGTCGATATCCGGCAGGTTCGCCGCCAGCACCAGCGCCGCGGTGCCGAAGCGGGTGCGGCGCTTGAGACCGGTTTCAGCCAGCGCCCACCCGACAAGGCTATGCGTGAGGTTGTCCAGAAATCAGCCCTGATCGCTGGCGACCGTCCAGGTCTGCCCTTTGCTCAGCAGCGCGGCGAGATCGGGCTTGCGGCCGGCGGCGGAGCGGGTGCGTTCTTCGGCGACGGCGGCTTCGAAGGTCGGGCGCGGATCGTCGTAGATCACGCCCAAGGCCATCGGGAACGGGCCGAACGGCATTTCGACGAGGAGATGCGCCATCGCGCGGTTCTTCACATCGTGGACGCGCACGCCCGCTGCCTGCCAGTCGCCATCGACCACATCGACGACCTTGAGCGAAAGCGTCTCGGCATCGAGCGCGATGCCCTTGGTGCCCTTGTTGAACAGCATCGGCTCACCATGCTTCAGCCAGAGCTGACCCATGGCGGCACCGGCCTTCTCGGTGAAATCGGCAAAGACGTCCTTGTTGTAAACGATGCAGTTCTGGAAGATCTCAACGAACGCCGCGCCCTGGTGGGCATGCGCGGCCTTGAGCACCGAGGGCAGTTCCTTCGAGACGTCGTAGGCGCGCGCGATGAAGCGCCCGCCCGCGCCAAGTGCAAAAGCGCAGGGGCTGGCCGGACGATCAACCGAGCCCAGCGGCGTGGTCGGCGAAACGGTGCCGGGGCGGCTGGTGGGCGAATACTGGCCCTTGGTGAGGCCGTAGATCTCGTTGTTGAACAGCAGGATCTGGGTGTTCAGATTGCGGCGCAGCACGTGCATCGTGTGGTTGCCACCGATCGACATGCCGTCCCCGTCACCCGTGACAAGCCAGACATCAAGCTCGGGATTGGCGAGCTTCAGGCCGGTGGCGAAGGCCGGGGCGCGGCCGTGGATCGTGTGGAAGCCATAGCTTTCGACGTAGTAGGGAAAGCGGCTGGAGCAGCCTATGCCCGAGACGAACACGGTCTTGGCCGGGTCCGCGCCGATTTCCGGTAGCGTGCGCTGCACCGCCTTGAGGATCGCGTAGTCGCCGCAGCCGGGGCACCAGCGGACTTCCTGATCGGTTTCCCAGTCCTTGAGGGTAGTCTGGACGGCGAACTTGGTCATCTCGTTCATGGCTTCGCTTCCCTCAGGCCAGCGCCGCGGCAATCGCCGCTTCAATTTCGGCAATGGTAAACGGCTGCCCGCTCGTCTTGTTGAGCGGCTTTGCATCCACCAGATACTGGTCGCGCAGCACCGTCTTGAACTGCCCGGTGTTCATTTCCGGAACAATCACTTGGTCATAGCTCTTGAGAAGATCACCAAGGTTTTCGGGCAGCGGCCAGACGTGGCGCACATGGACGTGGCTGACATCGTAGCCCTTGCGGCGCGCGCGGCGCACGGCCTGGTGGATCGGGCCGTAGGTCGAGCCCCAGCCAACGAGTGCGAGCTTGCCGCCCGCTTCGCCAAGAGTAACTTCCTGCGCCGGAATGCCCGCGGCAATGCCATCGATCTTGGCCTTGCGTGCGTTGGTCATGGTCTGGTGGCTGGCGGGCGAATAATCGATGTTGCCGGTGCCGGGGTTCTTCTCGATCCCGCCAATCCGGTGCATCAGGCCGGGCGTGCCGGGCTTGATCCACGGACGCGCGCCCTTTGCGTCGCGCGCATAGGGAAGGACCGTGCCATCGGCGCCGTTCGGTTCCTCAAGAAACTTGACTGGAAATGGTTCGAACCCTTTGGGATCGGGCACTTTCCACGGCTCGGCAGCATTGGCGATATACCCGTCAGTCAGCAGCATGACCGGGGTCATGTACTGCACCGCAAGCCGGCAGGCCTCAATGGCGCACTCGAATGCATCCGAAGGGCTGCGCGCAGCGATCACCGGCATCGGCGCATCACCATTGCGGCCATACACCGCCTGATAGAGATCCGATTGCTCAGTCTTGGTCGGCAGGCCGGTCGAAGGCCCGCCGCGCTGCGAGTTGACGATGACGAGTGGCAGCTCGGTCATGATCGCAAGGCCCATCGCCTCACCTTTGAGCGCGATGCCGGGACCGGACGATGATGTCACGCCCAGCTGCCCGCCATAGGAGGCGCCAATCGCGGCGGCAATCGCGGCGATCTCGTCCTCGGCCTGGAACGTGGTGACGCCGAACTCCTTGAGCCGCGCGAGGTTGTGCAGGATCGCAGAGGCCGGGGTGATCGGATAGCCACCGAAGAACAGGTCCAGCTCAGCCAGCTGCGCGCCCGCGACGAGGCCGTAGCTGATCGCCTCGGCGCCTGTCACCGTGCGGTAGAGGCCGGGCTCGCTCTCGGCAGGGGCAAGGTGATACTGCTTGAGCGGACCTGCCAGTTCAGCTGTCTCGCCATATGCGTGGCCGGCGTTGAGCGCGGCAATATTGGCATCAGCCAGCACCGGCGCCTTGGCGAACTTGCCCTTGAGCCAGTCGATCAGCGGCTGCCGGTCACGGTCGAACATCCACAGCGCAAGACCGAGCGTCCACATGTTCTTGCAGCGCAGCGCTTCCTTGTTGCCAAGGCCGAAGGGCTTCACCGCCTCGAGCGTCAGCGCCGAGATGTCGAAGGCCAGAACCTGCCACTTCTCGAGGCTGCCATCCTCGAGTGGGCTGACGTCATACTTCGCCTTCTCGAGGTTACGCTTGTTGAACTCGCCAGTGTCGGCAATGATCAGGCCACCCGCCTTCAATGCGCCGACATTGGTTTTGAGCGCGGCCGGGTTCATCGCGACAAGCACGTCGGGCGCGTCACCCGCAGTGTCGATCTCGGTCGAGCCGAAGTTGATCTGGAACGCGGAGACGCCAAACAGCGTGCCTTGCGGCGCGCGAATCTCGGCGGGGAAATCTGGAAACGTCGCAAGATCGTTGCCGGCCAGCGCGGTCGAGAGCGTAAACTGGCCGCCAGTCAGCTGCATGCCATCGCCGGAATCGCCCGCGAAACGCACCACGACCGCATCAGGCGTGGGGGAATGATCGCTCCCGCCGGTGTGGCCTTCGGGTTCGCTCTCAAGAACTGTCGCCATATGATCCTCTGCTATACGCGCGGGCGGCTATCCGACCCGCGCGTCTTCTTGCGCAACGTGTTCGCCCTTGGGGGCCTATGCCCACATCTAGCGGTTCGCAAAGAAGAAAAACTGATGCACCGCAAATCTTGCACTCGCTCTTGATTCCGATTGCCCATGCAGGTCAAGCCCCGCAAATAACAGTGCTGTCAACAACGCGCGGGACCGAGTCCGGTTTCGACGCGCGGTACGAGGAACAGGAAACCCATGTCAGATACCGCCAGCGCCCCTTATGTCCGGCCCGATGTGAAGGCATTTCTCGATTTCATGGCCTCAGTCCCCAGCCCCACGATGGCGGAAATGGGCGCCGAAGCCGCGCGGGCGAGCTATGTACAGATGGGTGTGCTGGCCGAGGCTGAACCGCGCGCGCTTGCAGTGATCAAGGATCTTTCCTGCCCCGGACCGGCGGGCGACATTCCGCTGCGTTTTTACGATGCGCGCGAAACGCGTGAGCCTGGCCCGGCGGTGATGTTCTTCCACGGCGGTGGTTTCGTGATCGGCGATCTCGACAGCCACCATTCGCTTTGCACCGAAATCGCTGCCGAGCTCGATCTGCCAGTGATCGCGGTGCACTACCGCCTCGCGCCCGAACACCGCTTCCCCGCCGCGCCCGATGATTGCGAGGCAGCCTCGCGCTGGGTGGCTGGAAGCCCCGAAGCGCTTGGCCGCACGATCACCGGCCTCATTCCCATGGGCGATTCCGCTGGCGGCAACCTCACCATCGTGATCACGCAGGCGCTAGCGGAGAAGCCCGCTGCCGTGCCTGTCGTGCTGCAGGTGCCGATCTATCCGTTGAGTGACGACAAGCCCGATCACGCCTCGTTCCATCAGTTCGCCGATGGTTTCGTGCTCACCGCTGATACGATGGCCTGGTTTTCCGATGCCTATCAGGCCGAACTCGGCAACCCGCGCGCCTATCCGATCTATGGCAACCACGCAGATACCCCGCCCACGGTGCTCGTCACAGCCAGTCTCGACCCGATCCGCGACAGTGGCCGCGTCTATGGCGCCGAATTGATCCGCGCCGGCGCCGAAGTCGTATTTCTTGAAATGAAGGGCACGACCCACGCCTTCGCCCAGCTGCGCAAGGCCTTCCCGAGCGCACATGGCGACATGCAGCGCATCTTCGCCGCCGTCCGCCTGCTGCTGGTCCGCGCCTGATGGGCAAGGATCCTGCCGGGCTTCCCTATCGCCCCTGCGTGGGCGTCATGCTGGTCAATGCCGAGGGACGCGTGTTCGTGGGCCAACGCATCGACAGCAAGGAAGGGGATGCCTGGCAGATGCCGCAAGGCGGGATCGACGAGGGCGAGGAACTATACCCCGCCGCGCTGCGCGAGCTGGAGGAAGAGACGGGCGTGACGGCCGATCTCGTCACGATCCTTGCCGAAAGCCGTGAAGAATACCTCTATGACCTGCCGGACAACCTCATCGGCAAGCTCTGGGGCGGGCGCTATCGCGGTCAGCGGCAGCGCTGGCTGCTGGTGCGGTTCAACGGGGCGGACGAGCAGATCCGGCTCGATGCCCATGCGCATCCGGAATTCCTCGCCTGGCGCTGGGCCGAGCCCGAGCAGCTGCCGGACCTCATCGTCCCGTTCAAGAAACGAGTTTACCGGCAGGTCGTCGAAGAATTCCGCACGCTGATCTGACGCGCGTTCGCCCCCCCGCAGAGGCGGGGGCCCAGCCTTAGTTGTCCTCGACTGTCGGATCAGGCTTCACCGCATCTGCGGAGACCACCTTCGCGATTGGCCCCTTGGCGATGACACTCGCAAGGTTCTGCGCCTCGGCACAATTACGCCCGCACAGGCCTTCGAGCCGCGCGAGATTGCCCCTGGCCTTGTCGATCGCGCCCTTCTCGGCCATCGCCCCGCCTTCGCCCGAAAGCGCAGCGAGGTTGTTGGGTTCGCGGGCCAGCGCCTCGCGGTAATAGTGGATCGCCTTGCCCTGCATGCCAGCGGCACGCGCAGCATCGCCGAGTGCAAGGAACGTCGCCGGATTACCCGGATCGATGGCGAGCGCGGATTCGAAGCTGTCGGTCGCGGCCTCGATATCGCCGTGGCCCAGAAGCTCCCGCCCGGTTTCGATAAGCGCTTTCGCACGGGGGTCCGTGGGTAGCGAGACACCGGCCGTTCCGGCACTTCCCGTGACAGCCACGAGAAGGGACAAGGCAACCCCCAAAGGCATGTAGCGCATCAACAACTCCCAGAGCCGGCCATGCGGCGCGCGTGGTCCCCCGGCGTCCATGATTTTGCTGCCTATCATAGCCGATGGAGTGTTGCGAAGAAAAACCCGTCCGTCGAATCGTCCCATGGGGTAAGCCTGCTGCCTGCGCCGCGCGGGGCCCCTGCACCAAGGCCCGGTTCGGTTGCGCGCCAGCCCGGGTTATCGCCGAGGAATTCGGCGACGATATCGGCCCCCTCGGCATCGAGCAGCGAGCAGACGACGTAAGTCAGCCGCCCGCCCGGGCGCACCAGCCCGGCGCCGATCCGCAGGACATCAGCCTGCACCCGGGCATAGCGGGCGAGGCTCTGCGGCGTGAGCCGCCAGCGCGCTTCGGGCCCGCGCCGCCAGGTGCCGGTGCCCGAACAGGGCGCGTCGATCATCACTGCATCGGCCTTGCCCTGCCAATCGGCCAGCGCCGCTGCCTCGCGGCCGGGATCGAGCAGGCGCGTCTCGACTTGTGCGCCGGCCCGGTGGGCGCGCGGACCAAGGCGTGAAAGGCGGGTGCGGTCGATATCGCAGGCAATGAGGTGGCCCTCGCCCTGCATCGCAGCGGCAAGCGCAAGCGTCTTGCCTCCCGCCCCGGCGCAGAGATCGATAACGGTCTCGCCAGGAAGAACCTCAAGTGCACCGCAGGTGAGCTGGCTGCCGGTGTCCTGCACTTCGAACAGACCTTCGGCGAAGGCAGGCCATGTCTCGACCGGAGTGCCGCCGGGCAGGCGCAGTGCATCGGGCGCTTGTGTCGTGGTAGCCGGCACCGGCAGCGCCGCGATCAATCGGTCGCGCGTCGTCTTGAGCCGGTTGGCCCGCAGATCAAGCGGCGCGCGGCCAAGCAAGGCAACGCCCTGCTCACGCGTAACACCCGAGGCAAGGAGCCGTTCTTCAAGCCACGCCGGGGCCAGTCCGGCCATCGCAACCGGCTCATCCGCACGGATCGGCGCTGGGCCATAACGTGAGCCATCGAACAGCGCGGCGAGCACCAGGTCATCCTTGGCCAGCGCGAGCATGGCGGCCCTGCCCGTGGCCGGAACTTCACCGCACAGGCGGATCGCATTCCAGGCGAAATCGCGAATCACGCGGCGATCCTTGGAGCCGATGAAGCGGCGCGTCTTGAGCCATTCGGCGGCGACCCGTTCAGCCGAGGCGCCTTCGCGCCGCACCGAAGCGATCACCGCGTCGAGCACTTCGATCGCCGATTGGACCCGCGCTGCGGGAGTCATGAAACGGGCTCAGCGCGAAGGATAGTTTGGCGCCTCACGCGTGATCGCCACGTCGTGGACATGGCTTTCGCTCAGGCCCGCATTGGTGATCCGCACGAACTTCGCGTTCTCGCGCAGCGCTTCGAGCGTCGGGCTGCCGGTGTAGCCCATCGCCGCCTTGATGCCGCCTACAAGCTGGTGGACGACATCCTTGGCCGGGCCCTTGTACGGCACCTGGCCTTCGATGCCTTCGGGCACCAGCTTCATCGAATCCTTGATGTCCTGCTGGAAATAGCGGTCCGCCGAGCCGCGCGCCATCGCGCCAACCGAGCCCATGCCGCGGTACGACTTGTAGGAACGGCCCTGATAGAGGAACGTCTCGCCCGGAGCTTCTTCGGTGCCAGCCAGCATCGAGCCGACCATGATCGTGCTCGCGCCCGCCGCCAGCGCCTTGGCCGCATCGCCCGAGGTGCGCAGGCCGCCATCGGCGATCACCGGAACGCCCGACTTTGCCGCTTCCGCCGCGCATTCGAGCACTGCCGTCAGCTGCGGCACGCCGACACCGGCGACGATGCGCGTGGTGCAGATCGAACCCGGCCCGATGCCGATCTTCACGCCGTCCGCACCAGCATCGATCAGCGCGCGCGTGGCTTCTGCCGTCGCGACATTGCCGGCGATCACCTGTACGGTGTTCGACATGGCCTTCACCGCCTCGACCGCGCGGGCAACGTCCCGGTTGTGGCCGTGGGCGGTGTCGATGATGATAACGTCGCACTCAGCCTCGACCAGCGCGCGGGTGCGTTCCATGCCCTTTTCGCCAACCGTGGTTGCCGCCGCAACGCGCAGACGCCCACCGGCATCCTTGGTCGCATTGGGATAAGTGACCGCCTTCTCGATGTCCTTCACCGTGATGAGGCCGATGCAGCGGAAGGCATCGTCGACCACCAGCAGCTTCTCGATCCGGCGCTGATGGAGCAGCCGGCGCGCTTCGTCACCCGACGTGCCCAGCTTCACCGTCGCAAGGTTTTCGCGCGTCATGAGCTCATGCACCGGCTGCGCGGGATTGTCGGCGAAACGCACGTCGCGGTTGGTGAGGATGCCGACAAGCTTGCCGCTTGCCTCGACAACCGGAATGCCGCTGATCTTGTTGGCGCGCATGATCGCCTGCGCATCGCCGAGCGTCGCATCAGGCGTGACGGTGATCGGGTTGACCACCATGCCGCTTTCGAAGCGCTTCACCGCGCGGACCGCAGCGGCCTGCTGCTCGACCGTCAGGTTGCGATGAAGCACACCGATGCCGCCAAGCTGCGCCATGACGATCGCCATGTCGGCTTCGGTCACCGTGTCCATCGCGGCGGAAATCACCGGGATGTTGAGCGTGATCGAGCTGGTCAGGCGCGTGCGGGTATCGGCCTGTGTCGGCACCATGTCCGATGCGCCGGGGCGCAGGAGGACGTCATCGAAGGTAAGGCCGAGAGGGATATCCATGGAGTGCGCCACTTGCGGGAGGGGGACGATTCGTGGCGGCCCATGTAATCAAACCGGGTTGTTTAGGCTAGGGCCTTGCAGCAGTACCCGGCGCACTGCCTGGCCAAGCCTTGGTATCGGCAAAAAACCGCACGAGTTCGGCCTGGATCAGCACATCATCGACCATCCCGCCATAGACCACGCGCGAGGCTTCGTCGGCGGGGCGGTGGTAGACATTGTCCATGAACGCTTCGAGCCGCGCGGGGTCCGAATAGCTCGTGCTGACCATCACCGAGGGCACATCGTGCTGCATCAGCGCCCAGCTGTCCTGCCGCCGGGCGAAGGCATTCGCCGCATCTCCGCCCGCCAGCTTGCGCTTCATCGCCTTGAGCACTTTGGCGATGCCGGGATCGAGCGGGGTCATGCCCTGCCCCACCACGCTGACCGGAAGGCCCGCCGGAACCAGCCCGGTGCTGTCCACATTGAACGCGGCGACCACGTTGCCCAGCGGCAGCGGCGGGTTTTCGGCAAAGGCTTGCGCGCCGAGCAGGCCCAGCTCTTCGCCGGTGGTTGCAACCAGATAGACATCGCGGTCCAGCGGTTTTCCGCCGGAAATCTGCCGTGCAACTTCGGTGATGACGGCAAGGCCCGAAGCATTGTCGACCGCGCCCGGGCAGATCAGTTTCTCGGCGGGCGGGGCGGCGCATTTGCCGAAGTGGTCCCAATGCGCCATGAGCACGACCGCGCCGGAACCGGGGCGACGCCCTTCCAGCTTGCCGATCAGGTTGTGCGTCTTGATCCGCGTCTCGCGGTTGGTCGCCTCGAACGATCCGGAGATGCCCAGCGGCTTTGCGCTGAACCCCGCAGCGGCCCCTGCGGCATGCAGCCCGGCCAGATCCGGCGCGCCCGAGGCCGCGAGCATCTGGCGCGCGGTATCGGCTGAAAGGAACACTTCGATATCGCCGCCAAGCCGCTCCCCCACGAGCCCGTAGCCCGCGCGGCGGCGGCGGGCCATGACGTCTTCAAGGCTGCGATAGCCATCGAGCACGGTCAGTACGGCGGCGGCGCCGCTTTCCAGCAGCTTGCCCGCGCGGTCCACCGGGCGCGGGGCGGCACCAATCACGCCAGGCTTCGCGGGCTCGGGCGGCGGAGCCTCGCTATCGAGGATCACGGCAACACGGCCTGCCAATTCGGTCCGCGCGCCCTCCCCGCCGAGGTTCTTGCCGACATAGACGAGGGGCGCGTTCTCGATCAGGCTGCGCAGCCCCGAAGTGACCACGAAGAAGCCGCCTTCGGCCACCGGCACCCGGCGCTTGCCATGGAAGAACTGCGCGCGCGATCCTTGCGGCGCACGCTCGACCAGTTCGACCGGCGCAAACCAGGCATTGCCAGGATCATTGGTGCCCGATTCCAGCCCGATATCGAACCAGTTCCGCGCAAGGTAGCGCAAGGTCAGCGTCTCGCCGGGCGTGCCGGGTTCGCGTCCGCCATATTCGTCGCTGGCAAGCGTGGTGATATGCTGGCGCAGCTGCGCCTCGATCTGCTGGAGCTGGCGCTTGGTGGGTGCTGCGGCGCTGGTTGCCACAGGCCAGAGTGCGAGGGCCGCAAGGCAGATCCCCGCCAACCGCCTGCGCTGCCGAAACCGGATAGGGGTCGGGGTCAAGGTGATCATGGTACGCGGTTCACCCACAACGACTCATCGCTATCCCCGAACGGCCTAACGTGATGCCCTTGCTGGCAAAAGCTGCCGACCTGCGCAAGTTTCCTCTGCCGCACTGCCGCAAGATCGGTTCCCTCTTGCAGGCTGGGCCGGGTTGAGGGCAATCCGTCATTGGGGACAGGAGACCAGATCATGCGGCTCGATGATTTCGACAATTCGATCGAGGTCGAAGACCAGCGCGGCGGCGGCAACCGGTTTGGCGGACCGGGCGGCAAGATCGGCTGCGGCAGCCTTGTCATCGCGCTGATCGGCGCGCTGGTGTTCGGCATCAATCCGATGCAGACGCTGGCGACACTTCAGGGGCTGGACGGCGCAGTCAGCCCTGCTCCGCCACAAACCGCACCGAACCGCTCCGGCAGCCTTGCCGAACGCTGCAACGTCAACGCGTTCAGCCACGAAAGCTGCAATGCGCTTGCCTCACTCAACAAGACATGGGAGCCGCTGTTCCAGAAGGCCGGGATCGCCTTCACCGCGCCCAAACTGGTACTCTATTCGCGCGAGGGGCAATCGGGCTGCGGCGATGCGCAAAGCGCGATGGGGCCGTTCTATTGTCCGGCCGATCAGGGCGTCTACATCGACACCGATTTCTACACCGAGATGGACAAGCAGCTCGGCGCGGGTGGCGATTTTGCGCGGGCCTATGTCATCGCGCACGAATATGGCCACCATGTGCAGAACCTTGTCGGCACTTCGGATCAGGTGAGCGAAGCGCAGCGCCGCAATCCGCCGATGGCAAACCGGCTTTCGGTGAAGCTGGAGCTTCAGGCCGATTGCTATGCCGGAGTATGGGCTGCGCGAAACAAGGACCGCATCGATCCGGGCGACATCGAGGAAGGCCTGCGCGCCGCGCACCAGATCGGCGACGATACCCTGATGGCCTCAGCCGGACGAGCACCGGTCGAATCCGCCTTCACCCATGGCAGCAGCGCCCAACGCATGGCATGGCTGCGCAAGGGGCTGGAAACCGGCAACGAGGATGCCTGCGATACGTTCACCACCGGGTCATCGCAGGAGGCCCAATAGTATGACGGCCACAATCCTGGCCATGCGGGAATCCCTCATGAACCACTACCAACTGGCGATCGCACTGTTCGCCTGCACCACTGCCACGACTGCCACAGCGCAGACCGTGGTTGCCCCCCAGAACGTGACTGCCGGCGATGTCGTCACGTCGCCGCTCCAGACGTTCAACATCAAGAAGGACGATATCCCGCCTGTCCTGATCGCTGCACGGGAAGACAGCTACGGCCTTGCCGGTCTGCGCACATGCCGCGCGATCGGCACCGAAATCGGCAAGCTCGATGCCGTGCTCGGTCCCGACATCGATGTCGCGAGCGATCAGACGCGCGACGAGAAGCGCGGCAACGCGGTCGGCGTCATGGCTAAATCGGTGATCTCAAGCTTCATTCCCTTCGGCGGCGTGATCCGCGAAGTGACCGGCGCGGCGGACCGCGAGCGGCAGTGGCAAGTCGCGCTCTACGCCGGGGCGAGCCGCCGCGCGTTCCTCAAGGGCTATGGGCAGGCACGCGGCTGCCGCTACCCCGCGCGCGCGGCAACGGCAGCGCAGGCGGCAAGTGTCGAAACACCGGACAAGGCGCCCCACCCGCGCAAGCACCAGCGAGCCCGGCGCAAGTAGTCAGCCCTTCGGCTCGACGATCAGATAGACCCCGGTAGCCTTGCCGATATTGCGCACCTCGTGCCACGCGATGCCATCACTCCACCAGGTATCGCCGGCCTTGAGTTTGCGCACCACGCTGCCGCTCGCCGTGGTGATGCGCATGGTCGAACCCTTGAGGATATAGCCCCAATGCGGCGCGTGGTGGTGGCGCACATGGCCGCCGCCGGGGGGAAAAGTGCAGCGCAGGGTGCGCAGGCGGGCGTTTTCCTTGAGGACGACACAGACCGGTTTGCCGTTCCAGCCTGCTTCGAGCGGATCGGGCAAGGCGGGGGCTTCGGGGGGCGGGATGGCGATGGCCGGGTCAGAGGGCCCCACAAGCGCAACTGCGGCAACTAAAAGGAGTTTAAGGCGGGATGACATTTGGCTCTCTCAAGTTTTAGCCGTTCGAGGCTTGGAGACAAGCGCAAAGCGGGTCGCCTCGGCGACAAACAAGAGAATTGCATAGCCGGGGGTGGCCAGAAAGCTCTCAAATCTGGCCCCGTCGACAAGTACCATCGCCAACACGGCAAGGATCGGTGCGAAAGCGACAGAAACCAACAACGACCGCGTTGTCCGGGCGGCATTCCAAGCAAGCAATGGGACGGGTAGCGGCGCAAATCTGGTCGCGAGGAGAAAGCCAGCGGCAAGGCCAACCACAGTTATCAAGATGAACGCTGACGTGATGCCAAAAAGTGGGATACCGGGGGAGTCAGCACAGGTCGGAAGGAAGCGGCGATGCATCTCCAGACCGATTGCAAAAACCTCCCCGCTCCACGCAATGGCAAGGCCAATAATGCCAAGCAAAAGGAAGCATCGACGCTTCGTCGGCGTCATGCACCATTGGCCGGTTTGCCGCTCGTTCCACGCGGCGAGAGCAGCGACGCAGCCGGAGAGCAGCAGCACGGCGCCGCCACTGTTCATAAGCGGCCAGCGCATAGTGCGAAGTGCATCCATGCGCTCATGCCAATGGGGCGAGACATTGCCTGCACCATCGCAATCGTTCGCCAGCAGTGCATAAGCTGCGGCGTTGTCCACATAGACGGGCGTCAGTTGGCCCCAAATGAAAAGCGCGGCACCCGCCAAGGCGAATGCCGCGCAAATCCTGTAGACGGTGGCCTGGCCCACCGTCATGGGTCAATAGACTCGCTTCTTCGGCTTGATGTAGTCCACGTCGTCAGTAAGCGTGTATTCATGGACCGGGCGGTAGTCGAGCTTCACACCGCCGCCCTTGCCGCCCCAGCCGTCAAACCAGCTGACGGTGTGCTTCATCCATTCGCCATCGTTGCGATCGGGGAAATCCTCGTGCGCGTGGGCGCCGCGGCTTTCCTTGCGGTTGAAGGCCGAATGCATTGTCACCGATGCCTGCGCGATCAGATTGTCAAGCTCAAGCGTTTCGATGAGGTCCGAGTTCCAGATCAGCGAACGATCCGAAACCTTCACGTCCGCCATGCGCTCGTAGGTCGCGGCGAGCTTGGTCTTGCCTTCGCTCATCAGCTCGTCGGTGCGGAACACCGCGGCGTGGGCCGACATCGTGCGCTGCATCTCGATACGCACTTGCGCCGTGGGCGAGCCGCCGTTGGCGTGCCGGAATGTGTCGATACGCGTGAGCGCCATGTCGGCGCTGTCCATCGGCAGGGCCTTGTGCGCCGAGCCGGGCTTGATGATCTCCTTGAGGCGGAGACCCGTCGCGCGGCCGAACACCACGAGGTCGATCAGCGAGTTCGAGCCTAGCCGGTTCGCCCCGTGGACCGAAACGCAGGCAGCTTCGCCCACCGCGAAAAGGCCGGGGACGACGGTTTCCGGATTGCCGTCCTGGCCGATTGTCACGACTTCGCCGTGGTAGTTACAGGGGATGCCGCCCATGTTGTAATGCACCGTCGGCACAACCGGCAGCGGCTGGCGCGTGAGATCCACGCCCGCGAAAATCTTGCCGCTTTCGGTGATGCCCGGCAGGCGCTCGGCCAGCACCTTGGCGTCGATATGATCGAGGTGGAGGTAGATATGGTCCTTGTGCGGGCCGACGCCGCGCCCTTCGCGGATTTCCAGCGCCATTGAGCGGGAAACCACGTCGCGGCTGGCCAGATCCTTCGCGCTCGGCGCATAGCGCTCCATAAAGCGCTCGCCTTCGGAGTTCGTGAGGTAGCCGCCCTCGCCGCGCGCGCCTTCAGTGATGAGCACGCCCGCGCCGTAGATGCCGGTCGGGTGGAACTGGACGAATTCCATGTCCTGCAGCGGCAGGCCAGCGCGCAGCACCATGCCGCCGCCATCACCCGTGCAGGT
The DNA here is from genome assembly GCA_964592205.1 of uncultured Novosphingobium sp. Classification (GTDB taxonomy): domain Bacteria; phylum Pseudomonadota; class Alphaproteobacteria; order Sphingomonadales; family Sphingomonadaceae; genus Novosphingobium. The sequence goes on along the minus strand of CAZQEH010000008.1, from coordinate 7,928 downwards.
GTGGGCCGAAGTCGCAGTGAAGTAGCAGCGGCCATAGCCGCCCGTCGCCAGTACTACCGCGTGACTGCGGAACCGGTGGATCGAGCCGTCGTCCATGCACATGGCGATCACGCCGCGGCATTCGGGAACGCCGTTCGCGCCGGGCTCCATGATGAGGTCGATCGCGAAGTATTCGATGAAGAAGTCCGCGTCGTACTTCAGGCTCTGCTGATAGAGCGCGTGAAGCATGGCGTGGCCGGTGCGGTCCGCCGCGGCGCACGTGCGCTGCACCGGCGGGCCTTCGCCCATGTTCTGCATGTGCCCGCCGAACGGACGCTGGTAGATCGTGCCTTCGGCGTTGCGGCTGAAGGGAACGCCCGCGTGTTCCAGTTCGTAGACTGCGGCTGGCGCCTCACGCACCATGTATTCGATCGCGTCCTGATCGCCGAGCCAGTCCGAACCCTTGACGGTGTCGTACATGTGCCAGGTCCAGTGGTCCGGGCTGTTGTTGCCGAGGCTGGCGGCAATGCCGCCCTGCGCCGCAACGGTGTGCGAACGGGTCGGGAAGACCTTGGTGATGCAGGCCGTGCGCAGGCCGGCCTGGGCCGAACCCATTGTGGCACGCAGGCCCGAACCGCCGGCGCCGACGACTACTGTGTCGTAGGTGTGGTCGATGATCTTGTAGGCAGGAGTAGAAGCCATGGCTCAGGCGCCCCCGAGAGCGATGTGCACGACCGAGACGATACCGTAGGCAGCGCCCGCGAACGGCACGATGTTGACAAGAAGCCAGGCCGCGATCTTGCCGCCCTCTTCGTGGATGTAGTCTTCCAGCATGACCTGAACGCCAAGGCGCGCGTGCTGGAACGTGTTGATCATGATCAAGATCAGCGCGGTCGCCGGCAGGGGCTTGGCCGCCCACGAATGGATTGTCGTGTAGTCGTGCGAGGGCATGAGCGCGAGGCTGACCATCAGGAACGGGATCAGCACGAGATTGCCGACCGCCGTCAGGCGCGACGAAAGGAAGTGGTGCGTGCCATGGTGGCTGGAGCCGAGACCGCGCACGCGGCCAATGGAAGTACCGTTACCCATGAAATGTCCTTGAAAAGGGTATGGATCGCAGGATCGGTTGAAAGGATCAGTGCAGCAGGACGAAGGCCCAGAACACGCTGGTGGCCGCGACCGAGAACAGGATCGTCAGCGAAGACCAGCGCGCATTCGCTTCGAGTTCATATCCCGCGCCGATATCAAGCACGAAGTGCCGGATGCCGGTGGCCATGTGCTGGAAGAAGGCCCAGGTCAGGCCGACAAGCACGATCTTGCCGAGAACGGCCGTCACGCTCTGCAGGCCGCCCGCAGGAGCGAGCCACACCCAGTCGAGGAAAGTCTGGTAGCTGCCTGCGCCGCCGGCCAGCGCACCGACCCACCACAGCAGCAAGCCAAGCCCGGCGAAGGCAAGCCCGTTGCCCGTGATGCGGTGCAGGATCGAGACCAACATGGCCGGACCCCAGCGCCAGATTTCGAGATGCGGCGAAAGTGGCCGCTTGCCGGGCGCCTGCGCCATAGAACCCCCTAGATAGATTACCAAAACCGTTCGCGCCCTTCCGAGCACGAACCGACTGCGATTCGTATTAGCCCAAATGGCAGTGTGTGCAACTGTCGCGACAGGGCAATCGCAGCACCCCTGTTGCAGCACACTCATTCGCTGGTAGAGCGCTCAGCCATGGAAGCACCTGTCATCCTTGTTACCGGTTCGACCCGAGGCATCGGTGCCGCGCTCGCCGCAGCACTCGGCGCGCGCGGCGCCGCCGTCATCCGCCATGGCCGCAAGGCCGCGCCCGGGATTGTCGGCGCGGATCTGGGCGAGCCGGCCTCGGCGGAAATGCTGTGGGAGCAGGCGCTGGAGATGGCGGGCGGCACGATCGACATCCTCGTCAACAACGCCGGGCTGTTCGCCGCCAATCCCATCGACGCGTCTGGCATCGCCTGGCTCGATGGCTGGGAGGAAACGCTGCGGATCAACCTGACTTCTGCCGCGCAGCTTTCCCGCCTTGCGGTGCGCCATTGGCTGGCACGCGCAGTGCCGGGGCGCATCGTCCACATCGCCAGCCGTGCCGCCTATCGCGGGGATTCGCCCGCGCACTGGCACTATGCCGCGGCCAAAGGCGGGATGATCGCCATGCACAAAACCATCGCGCGGGGCTACGCCTCGCAAGGCATCCTGAGCTTTGCGGTAACGCCGGGCTTCACCAATACCGACATGGCGGGCGACTACCTCGCGAGCCGGGGCGGCGCGGGCCTGCTCGCCGACATTCCGCTGGGCCGCGTTGCCACGCCAGAGGAAATCGCCGCAATCGGCGTGTTCTGCGCGCTCGACGCGCCGGCGAGCATGACGGGGGCAGTGATCGATGCGAATGGAGCCAGCTTTGTTCGCTAGGGCGCTGCTCGCGCTCGCCCTGATGGCGCCGGGTGCGGCCCCGAATGCGGCCTTCGCCAAGGCCGGGCCGGACCGCGCCGCGACCCGGGCGCTGGTCAAACAGTGCGAGGGCAAGGAGGATTTCTCCGCCCCTGCCCCGCCCGCGCGGCTCTACGGGAACACTTACTATGTTGGCACCTGCACTGTCAGCGTGCTGCTGGTGACATCGCCGCGCGGCCATGTGCTGGTCGATGCGGCGACCGAAGCGGCGGTTCCCACGATCCTCGCCAATATCCGCGCACTGGGCTTCGATCCCAGGGACATTCGCTGGATCGTCACCAGCCATGAGCACTGGGACCATGTCGGCGGGCTGGCAGCGCTGGCCAAGGCAACCGGCGCGAAAGTGGCGCTGAGCGCTCCAGCGGCGGCGGTGATCGCCTCGGGCAAGGGCGATCCGGCGGATTCGCAGTATGCCGACCTCACGGACCACCCCATCAGGCCGGTGCAGGCGGATCGCATCATAAAAGCGGGATCGGTGGTGCGGGTCGGCCCGCTGCGGCTGGTGGCCTCGCTGACGCCGGGACATACGGCGGGTTCGACGAGCTGGACGTGGCAGGCCTGCGCGGGCAAGCAGTGCCGCATGGTGAGCTACGTTGACAGTATTTCGGCGCTGGCCGCCCCGCCCTATCGGTTCAGCGATCACCCGGAGGCTGTAGCACGGTTCCGGCGAACGTTTGCGGCGGTGGCTGCAGGGCAATGCGGCATTCTGGTGACGCCGCATCCCTCGGCAAGCGACCTGTTTGAGCGAATGCTGGGCGAGCAGCCGCTGGCTCCGGCCGGGGCTTGCCGCGACTATGCCAAGACCGCGCGCGAGCGGCTTGACGGGGTGCTCGCAAAGGAAGCCGCCAAGTGAGCTGGAAGATCACCGTCCGGGCCTCCGCCGAAATTGTCCGCGCCGCGCTGGTCGCGCACGAGGATGCCGAGGACTGGGACTTCTCCATCGTGCTCGGCGGCGGACAGATCGGCCCGGACGAAACCGATGCATGGCAGCTGGAAGCCTGGCTCGAACGCAAGCCAACCGCCGCCGACAAGGCGGCGATCGCCGGGCTGTTTGCCGATGACCCGCCCATGCTGACCGTCGACGAACTGGCCGATGCTGATTGGGTGACGCTCAGCCAGCAGAACGTCGAGCCGATCCGCGAAGGGCCGTTCCACGTCCGCACGCCGGACCATCCGCCCGTCGCTGGCCTGCGGGACTTCGTCATTCCCGCCAGTCAGGCCTTCGGCACCGGACACCACGAAACGACCTCGGGCTGCCTTGCGATGCTTGCGCATATCAAGGCGCAGGGCCTTGTCGTGCGCAATGTTGCCGATATCGGCACCGGCACCGGGCTGCTGGCCTTTGCCGGGCTGCACCTCTGGCCCCGCGCGAGGGCCACGGCGAGCGATATCGACGCGGTCTGCGGGCCGGTGGTTGCCGAAAACGCAGCGCTCAACGGGATCACGCTGGGCGATGGGCCGGGCAAACTCGCCATGGTGATCGCGCCGGGCATGGAGCACCCGCTGCTCCGCACCGCCGCGCCTTATGATCTGCTGATTGCCAATATCCTCGCCGGGCCGCTGGCCGAACTCGCGCCCGATTTCCGGAAAGCGGTTGCGCCCGGCGGCAGTGTGCTGCTGGCGGGGTTGCTCACCGCGCAGGAACCCACGGTGCGCGCCGCCTATACGCGCGGGGGCTTTTCGCTGCGTGCGCGGATGCAACGCGGCAACTGGTCGATCCTCTGGCTCAGGCGGCGGACAGCGCGCTGAGCAGCAAGGCCAGTGCGTTGTTGGTAAAGGCAATCATGTTGGCGAGGCGGTCGTCATGCCCCGTCTCGACGACCATCGCCGCCTCGTAGCCCGGCCCGACCACCGCTGCTGCACTGGTGCCCGAAGCGACGCCGAGCGGATGGACGCCCGGCCCCGCTGCGCCGGTTTCCGCAATGCCCCAATCGCTTTCATAGCGCGCGCGGATCAGCCGCGCCTGCGCCAAGGCATAGGCTTCAGTTGCCGAGGTCAGCCCGCGCAAGGAGCCCGGTTCGTGCCCCAGCACCATGCGGCGGCCCTTGAGCGTGTAGATCACCCCGCCGCCGCGAAAATAGGCCGAGGCGCCCGGCATCGCGAGGAGCGCGGCGGAAATGAGCCCGCCGGTTGCGCCATCGACCACCGCGATGGATTGGCCCTTCGCCTTGAGCAGCTTTCCGGCCTTGGTGCCGATGGGAGCAAGGTCTTCGAAGGTCATGTTCCGCTTATCCCGCTGCCTTGACGATCTCGGCCCAGGCCGCTTCGTCGATCACTTCGATGCCGAGCGTTGCCGCCTGCTTGAGCTTGGAGCCGGCACCCGGCCCGGCCACGACCAGATCGGTCTTGACCGAAACTGAACCCGCCGCCCGTGCCCCCAGCGCTTCGGCCTGCGCCTTGGCCTCATCACGACTCATCGTCTCGAGCTTACCGGTGAAGACAACGATCTTACCTGCAACGGCGCTCGCCTTGGTCTCGACGATATAGTTCGGCGGGGAGACTTCCGAGAGCAGGTCATCCCACACCGCGACGTTGTGCGGTTCGTGGAAGAAATCGCCCAGCGCCTCGACCACCACCGGGCCCACGCCTTCGATGGAGAGCAATTCGGCGCGAGACAATTCATCACCGCCATGGCCTTCCTGCGCACACTTGCGCAGTTCTCCAAGCCCGACGAACCGCTTCATCAGATCCCGCGCCGTCACCGCTCCCACATGGCGGATGCCGAGCCCGAACAGCAGCCGTGCGGCATCGGGCGCGCGCTTGGCCTCAATCGCGGCCAACAGGTTGTCCACAGACTTGTCCTTCCACCCTTCGCGCCCGACGATCTCGCTGCGGCGCTGGTGGAGGCGGAAGATATCGGCGGGGCTTTCCAGCCAGCCGAGCCCAAAGAACTCGATGATCGTCTTCTCGCCCAGCCCCTCGATATCGAGCGCCCCCCGGCTGACGAAATGCCTGAGCCGCTCCACCCGCTGTGCCGGGCAGATCAGCCCGCCGGTGCAGCGCACATCGACTTCGCCTTCCTCGGCCACCGCCTCTGACTGGCATTCCGGGCAGTGGTCGGGGAACGCATAGGCCTCACGCGGTTCCTCGCGCGTCAGGTTGTCGACGACTTGCGGGATCACGTCCCCCGCGCGCTGGAGGACGATGCGGTCGCCGACACGCAGTCCCAGCCGCCCGATCTCATCGCGATTGTGGAGCGTGACGTTCGTGACCGTGACCCCGCCCACCAACACCGGTCGCAAACGGCCTACCGGTGTCAACTTGCCGGTGCGGCCGACCTGAATGTCGATGGCCTCGATCACCGTCTCGGCGCGCTCGGCGGGAAACTTGCGCGCCAACCCCCAGCGCGGCGCCTTGGCGACGAAGCCGAGCCGTTCCTGCCAGTCGAGCCGGTCGACCTTGTAGACCACGCCGTCGATATCATAGGGCAGCCCCGGCCGCTGCGCGCCGATGCTGCGGAAGTGCTCAACCATCGCCTCGAGCGAAGCGCAGCGCACCAGCAGCGGCGAAACCGGCACGCCCCACGCAGCGATCTGCTGCATCACCTCGAACTGCGTCTCGCCCGGAACCGCGCTAGCCGCTCCCCAGCCATGTGCGAGGAAGCGCAAGGGGCGGCTCGCCGTCACGCTCGCGTCCTTCTGGCGCAGCGATCCGGCGGCGGCATTGCGCGGATTGGCGAACAGTTTCTCGCCCTTCTCCTCCTGCGCGGCGTTCAAGGCGGCGAAATCGGCCTTGGCCATATAGACCTCGCCCCGGATCTCGAACACGGCGGGGGCATCGCCGGTCAGAACCTGCGGGATATCCGGGATATGTGCGACATTGGCCGTCACGTCCTCGCCCACCTGCCCGTCGCCGCGCGTGGCAGCGCGCACCAGCCTGCCGTTCTCGTAGCGCAAGGAGCAGGACAGGCCGTCAATCTTGTCCTCGGCGGTCATCACCACTTCGGCATCCGGCGAAAGCGCAAGGAAGCGCCGCACGCGCGCCACGAAGTCCTCGACCTCCTCGTCCGAAAACGCGTTGTCGAGGCTCATCATGCGAACCTCGTGGGTGACCTTGCTCAGCGGCGAGGCAGCAACGTCGTGCCCCACCTTGCGGCTGGGGCTGTCCGCACGGATCAGGTGCGGAAATGCAGCCTCAAGCTCGGCATTGCGGCGCACCAGCGCATCATACTCCGAATCCGGAACCTCGGGCGCATCCTGCGCATGATAGAGCCGGTCATGATGCGCGATCTGGCGCGCGAGGCGCATCAGTTCATTTGCAGCATCGGCTTCGGACATCGTCACGGCTCTGCCCTCCCCAACACGGTCACCACCAGCGATATCCGTGCCCGGAAGCCCAGCGATTCGTAGAGGCGGATCGCGTGGGTGTTGTAGGCATAGCTGTGCAGGAACGGCGTATCGCCGCGCTCGGCAAAGCCGGCCAGCACGCGGCGGATCATCCGGCCCGCAAGCCCCCGGCCCTGCCGATCCGGCGCGGTGCACACGCCGCTCAATTCGGCGAGGCCCGGCGCGGGGCGCATGCGTTCGCCCGCCATGGCAATCAGGTGGCCGTCTTCGCGCAGGCCGTAATAGGGGCCATAGCGATGCGTATGCGAACGCCAGGGGCCAGGCTGCGTTTCCAGCGCAAGCGCGGTCATCTCGCGGGCGTCCGCTTCGCTCATCAGGACCAGTTCGGGATCAATCGCAAAAGTCTCCAGCGGGCCATCCGCGATCATCTGGAGCAGCGGCGCGGTGCGCAGCACGCGGGTTCCCGGCGGCGGGGTCTGTTCGGTGCTTTCCAGGAGCCAGATCTCGTCGTCCGCACTGGTCAGGAGGCCGGCAAGCTCCGCCTCATGCCCCGGCGCGGCCGCAGCAAAAGGGCCATAGGTCGGGTCGATCCGGCAGACCGTGCCGCGCGCCACGGCCAGTGCTTCCTGCGGGCCATTGAGCAGCGACCAGATCGGGCGATCAAGCGGATGCGGGTTCGTCATGCCTGTTCAAGCAGGCGCTCGGCCTGCGCGCGCGCTTCGGGCGTGATCTCTGCGCCAGAAAGCATGCGGGCGATTTCCTCCTGCCGCCCACCTGCATCAAGCTGCACCACCGACGTGCGTGTGACAGTGCCCTCGGAAGACTTGGCAATGAGGTAGTGCGCCGCGCCGCGCGCTGCCACTTGCGGGCTGTGCGTCACTGCAAGGAGCTGGCCGCCCGCTGCAAGCCGCGCCAGACGCTCACCGATGGCGCTGGCCACGGCACCGCCAACACCGCGGTCGATCTCGTCGAAAATCACCGTCGCCGCACCGCCTTCTTCGGCCAATGCCACCTTGAGCGCGAGGATGAAGCGCGAAAGCTCGCCGCCCGACGCGATCTTGGCGAGCGGCGCGAAATCCGCGCCTGGGTTGGTCGAGATCAGGAACTCGGCGGCATCGACGCCGTGCGGGCCCCAGCGGTCCTCCGGCAAACGCACCACCGCCGTGCGGAAGCGCGCCGCATCCAGTTTG
>CAZQEH010000007.1:0-80893 GCA_964592205.1 uncultured Novosphingobium sp. | reverse complement strand
GGCTGCGCAGAGGCAGAGGGGGCGGGAGCAGGAGCAGGGCGCGGCGCGGCGGCGCGCGGTTCCGGTGCGGCAGTTTCGGGCGCAGGGCGTGCTGCCTTGGCAGGGGCGGCTTCGCTCTTCTCGTTGGGCTTGACCGGTGAAGGCCGCGCCTTGAGGCCAAGGCGATGCGCCTTGCCGATCACGGCATTGCGGCTGACCCCGCCGAGTTCTTCGGCGATCTGGCTGGCGGTGGCACCGCCTTCCCACATCTTGGTCAGCTTCTCGATCCGCTCGTCAGTCCAGCTCATGCCGTCTCAAACCCTTCAAAACTCGACCCGCGCGATCGCTTCGCCGCAGGACTTCAGCTTACCCGGTGGGGTAGGCGGTGCAATGCCTTGCCATGGTCCGGCATGCGCGATACCGCACCGGACATGGCTGATCAATCAACTCCAGATCTCTCCGGACCCCTCGCCGGGGCAGCTTCCTACCTTGAACAACCCAGCCGAGCGGGAGATTTTCCGCCGCCGGGCGAAGTGCGTTTCCGCAGCATCAATCGCTTGGGGCTGTGGACCCTCTATATGAAGGAGGTGCGCCGCTTCTTCAAGGTGCAGACCCAGACGATCTGGGCTCCGGCGGTGACAACACTGCTCTATCTGATGATCTTTACGCTGGCGTTGGGCGGCGGTGGGCGCATTGTGCTGGGCGTGCCCTTCGCCACATTCGTTGCGCCGGGCCTCATCGCGATGGGCATGATCAACAATTCCTTCGCCAATTCGAGCTTCGGGCTGCTGGTCGGCAAGATCCAGGGCACGATCATCGACTATCTGATGCCGCCGATCTCCAATGCCGAACTGATCGTCGCGCTGGTGGCCGCCGCCGTCACGCGCGCTATCCTCGTTGGCCTGGCGGTGGCCGGGGCGATGGCGTTCTGGCCGGGGGTGAACCTCACGGTCCATCATCCCTGGGCGGTGATCTGGTTCGGCCTGATGGGTTCGATCCTGCTTGCCCTGATCGGTGTGCTCACTTCGCTCTGGGCGGAAAAGTTCGATCACAACGCGGCCATCACCAACTTCGTGATCACCCCGATGTCGATGCTTTCAGGCACTTTCTATGTCATCAGCAACCTTTCGCCGACGTTCCAGGCGATCAGCCGGTTCAACCCGATCTTCTACGTGATCTCGGGCTTCCGCTTCGGGTTTCTGGGCCAGAGCGATATCGGCACAACCAACGAGGCCGTGCTGCACGGTGCGATCGGCCTCGGCGTGCTCAATCTTGTGCTGTGGGTGGCGATCTACTTCATCTTCCAGTCAGGCTGGAAGCTCAAGAATTGACGGCAGGCAGCGCCGCCGTCAGTGTATCGCCTCAGTGCGAGAGGCCCCGGCGTAGCCGGTAGCGTCCCTCGCGGAAAGCCTCGAACATCTCGTGCACCGAGGGATGGTCCACAGGGCCGCCCTCTGCATCCGACAGCAGGTTCTGCTGGCTGACATAGGCGACGTAGCTGTTCTCATCATTCTCCGCGAGGAGGTGGTAGAACGGCTGTTCGCGCGGGGGGCGGATTTCGGCGGGGATCGATTCGTACCATTCCTCGCTGTTGGCGAAGACCGGATCGATATCGAAGATGACGCCGCGGAAATCGAAGAGCTTGTGCTTGACGACATCGCCAATAGCGAAGCGCGCTCGTGAAACGTGGGGAGCCGTGATTTGACGGCCAGCCTGGGGCGAAAAGAAACTCGCTCGGTCCATGTGCTCGAATATAGGCGCGTCCCGCCGGGAAACAAGCAAACCTTGGTGCATTCGCCGTGGATTGTCAGGGAGGTGTAACCTATTTCCCCTTGGCAAGCGCGGACCCATGCGCTAACGGCGCGCTTCCTCGACCGGGACGGCTTCTGGCCGGCTCAACGACACTTCGCGGAGAGGTGGCAGAGTGGTCGAATGCACCGCACTCGAAATGCGGCATACGGGCAACCGTATCCAGGGTTCGAATCCCTGCCTCTCCGCCAAGTCCTTCCAGCTACGAAATCATGGCAGCCGCCCCCGGCGCTCTTAAGGCGTTTCAGAAGCGAGACGGCATTGGCCGTCCATCTGGGCGATCCACCTGGTGAGCAGCGCAAGGCCCTCGGCGTGGACAAGCGAGCGGCCAAGTTCGGGCATCATCGTGCCCGGCTCGTTCGAGCCGACGCGGTAGAGCAGGATTGAGCGATCGGGTTCGCCGGGGGCGACATCAAAGGGCCGTCCGCCGCCGCCGTGGCCACCCGCGACGATCTGCTTGCAGATGCCGATGCGGGTCGGGTTGGTCCAGTCTGTGCCATGTTCGTGGCCCTGATCGAACCACAGTCCGGTGGTTCGCGCTGCACCGACCGGCGAGTGGCAATGGCTGCAATTGATGTCGAGGTAGCTGCGGGCGCGGGCATCGATCGGAAGGGCGCTGTCGCGCCAGTCCACGTTGGCGGGGATTGTCCGCGCATCGGGAAGCCCGGTGAGGTAGCCGAGCCGGGCCAGCCGCGTGAGCTGGTTCACCGCACCGAACGCGCCGGGAAAGCTGCGATTGAGGTGGCGGGCCTTGAGGCCGATCGGTTCGATCCGGTTGATCGCGCCCTTGGTGTAGTCTGGCGCGTGGCATGCGGCGCAATCGTTGGTGCCGGGCACGACATACGTGAACGGCGTGCGCGCGGCGCCATCGACCAGCGTGAGCGGGATCGTATCGCCGACGCGTTCCAGCGTCGCGTCGCGCTGGTCTTCGTCCCACACGTAGGGCAGGGCCACCCAGCCTGCCTCACGGCGCACCAGCAGGCGTGTTTCCATGAGCCTGACCCGGCCGAGCCTGAGGTCCGCGACACCGGTCTGGTAGTCAGCCGGGCGGGCCTTGAGCACGGAGTCACTGCCAGGCCGGGCTGCCGGAGCGAGCGGGTAGTAGAACGTCTTGGCGATCACGGTCCCGACCGGCAGATCGAACGTGCGGTCGGGGTCATAGGCGGCCTTGGCCCCTTTCGGCAGGAACAGGACGCGCCATTTCAGCGCATAGTCGCTGAACAGCGGTGTCGCCAGATCATAAGTCACGCTGCCGGCGCGGGCCTTGAGCAGGGTTCCTTCGCGGCGGATCAGGCCCCAGCTCGAGAGCTTGGCGGGAAATGCACCGGGGGCGGGACCGCTTTCCCCGGCCGCGCGGCCGAGCATGGCCGAGCCCAGCAGCAGGGCAAGGATCGACCACAGGGCAAGGCGCAGGCGTGCCGGCATCGCTTCGGTCAAGGGATCACGACGGCTTTCTGGCGCGGGTAGGCGCTGCAATCGCGGCCCGGGATCAGGCTGAGCTGGCCAGGATGCGCTGCATCGAGCCGGACGAGCTTGTCGGGGCCCGCCGCCACGCAGATGCCGTTGTCACTGCCTTCGCTGCGAGCAAATCCGTCCCACACGAGGTTCATGCTCTGTCCTGCGCCGAGGATCAGCTGCGCGGCTGGAAACAGCGCGTTGTCGGCCGCTGCGCCGGAGCCGGAAATCGCGTTGTCTGCGATCAGCACGCGCTCCGGATAGGGATCGTGTGCGCCGGGCGAGCCCGAGTCGATCTTGTAATTGGTGGAATAATCGCTGGCGATGGCGATGCCGACGGTGTTGTTGTCCTTGATGACGTTGTTGAAGATCTCGACGTCGTCATTCGCCAGCACGATCATGCCGGTGCCCGAAGGCACGATGCTGACCGCGGTGCCCTTGGCGCCGAAATTGGGCGTGTTGTTGGCCTGCGAGACGTTGTCGTGAATGCGGGTGAAGCCGCCGGGCTTGGGCAGGTTGGGCATGTTGAACACGAGGATGCCGCCGGTGTTGCCGCTCGCGATATTCTCGTAGACGTCGGCATGGGCCGAGTTCTCGATCTCGATCCCCGCGACGTTCTGCACCGCGCGGTTGCGGCGCACGATGATGTTGTCTGATTGGCCAACATAGATGCCCGCATCGGACGAGCCGGAGACTTCGCTGTCCTCGATCAGGACATCCGTGCAGGCGACCGGATAGAGCCCGTAGGCGCCGTGGGTGGTGCTATCCGGATTGGTCCAGAGCACGCGCACGCCGCGGATCGTGACGCCCTTGGTGCCGTTGACCTTGACGCCGTCGCCCTTGGTATCCTGCACGGTGAGATCGGCGAGCGTAAAGTGGTCCCCTGTGACCTGCAGGCCAACCGGGCCCGCCACCATGCCGGCGAAGGACAGTACTGTCCGCTCGCGCCCGGCGCCGCGGATCGTGACGCCCGAGGCGGTGAGCGAGAGCCCGCGCGATAGCTTCCACTTACCTTCGGGGATCGTGATGACGTCACCGGGCTTCGCATCGAGGAGCTGTTCGGCAAGGTGCTTCTCGAAGGCGCGATCGGCGACGAAGCCATCCGCATCGGGCGCGGGTGGTGCGGCCATGGCGGGAGCCGCAAGCACCATGACGCAGGCGGCGGTGCCGGCCGTCAGGGTCTGACGTGCGCGGGGGGTAGCCTTCATCCTCGTCTCCTCAACTCTTGCCGGTCTCGCCCGGTTTCTCTCAGGACAAGCTGCCGCGAGGAAGGCGCAACTGCAACAGGCAGTTTGCGCTCCTGCCGTTCAGGGCTCGCTGCAGCCTTCGATGTAGCGCCGGATATCGAGGCTGAGGTCTTCGATCGGGGCGTAGTAGCCGTGGGTGTGAACGCGCGCGGCGATGCCGGATTGCACGCGTTCGCACACGGCCCAGTCCTGCCGGTTGACGAGATCCCAGAAATCGACCGCGTCTGAAGGATCGAAGTCCGTCTTGGCTGCTTCATCGGGGTGGAACAGGAAGCGGCATTCGATGAGGGTGCGGTCTGCGGCCAGCGGCCAGAGCACGAAGGCGGCGGCGTGTTCGCAGCTGACGCTGAGCATGAGGTTGGGATAGATCAGTTCGCCCTTGTGGCGGACCTTTTCCTCTTCCGAGAGGCCGGGGAAGGGGGCGCGGGTAGTGGTGCCGTCCATCGTGTAGGTCCACGCGCCCTCGCGGTGGGGAATACCGGCTTCCCAATCGAGATCAATCCCGCCGCGCACCTTGAAAGCCGGCACGATCGCGGTGAGCTCCGGATGGACGCCGGGGCAGTGGTAGCACTCGTTGTAGTTTTCGAGGATCAGCTTCCAGTTGGCCTTGACCTCATAAGCGATGGTCTGAGCCGTCACCAGATCGCCGAGCGGGTAGTTTGCCAGCCGCCGTGCAGGCTCCGCCAGACCGGCGGCGAAATCGGGGGAGGTTTCGGGCGAGAGATTGAGGAAGATGAAGCCGCCCCAGGTCTGGACTGCGACCGGGTGCAGGCCGAACCGGCTCTTGTCGAAGCCCGGCGCATCCTGCAGCTGCGGCGCGGCGAGCAGGCGGCCATCGAGCGCATAGGACCAGCCGTGATAGGGGCAGCGGATCATCGTGCGGCCGACCACGCCGGCATCGAGCGCAACGCCCCAACGCGCATCGCTCACCGCATCGCACATGCGCGCGCCGCGGTGGCGGCAGACGTTGTAATGCGCGTGGAGCGCGCCGTTCTTGCCGCCTACCACGATCACGCTTTCGCCCGCCACATCGAGCACCTTGTGATCGCCGGGGGAGGGGAAATCCTCCTCCCGGCCCGCACAGAACCATTGACGGTGGAAGATCGCGGCCTTGTCGCGCGCGTAGGCCTCAGCCGTCAGGTAGGCAGTGCTTTCGAGCGACTGCTCCATTCCGCCATCTGGCCCGCCATTGGCCATCTCCCCCATCACGCCGCTCCGATCCACTTATTAGACGCTTGCCTTATAAGCAGCATTGCGGCACTCATCCAGCCTGAAAGCGAGGGGGATGAGCGGCGCGGCCATGAGTGTTACGGGCAAGATCTGGGATGCGATCATCGTGGGCGCGGGCCATAATGGCCTGACTGCGGCGGCCTATCTCGCGAAGGCCGGCCGTTCGGTGCTGGTGCTCGAAGCGCGGCCCATCGTCGGCGGCGCCTGCGTGACCGAGGAAGTGATCCCGGGGCACCGCGTTTCGTTTACGTCCTACATCGCCTCGATGCTGATGCCGACGGTGATCCGCGATCTTGATCTCGGTCGCCATGGCCTGCGCATGCTGGCCTGCGATCCGATCCTGACCGTGCCGCTGGGGGATGGTGAGATCATCCGCTGGTGGGCGGATACCGAACGCACCGCGCAGGAAATCGGCCGCTTTTCCGCGCGCGATGCCGAGGCGTTCCTTGACGTTGACCGGAAGTTGAAGGCGCTTGCCGCCTATCTTCAGCCGTTCTTCCTCGAATCCCCACCGGATCTTGCCGCGCGCGGGCTCGACCGGGTGCGCGAGGGGCTGCGGATGATCCGCCGCTTCCGCCGCATCAAGGGCACCGAGATCGGCGAGATGGTGCAGTTTCTCACCGGCAGCCTAGGCGAGTTTCTGGATCGACACTTCGAATCCGACGCCGCCAAGCGGATGATCCTGGCCAACAACGTCTATGGCAAGCATGGCGGACCGTATGAGCCGGGTTCGGCAGTAGGGCTGCTGTTTCATCTGCTCGCGGGCGGGGACCATGCGGTGCAGGGCTTCAACGGCCATGTCATGGGCGGCATGGGCGCGGTTTCCGGCGCGATTGCCGCTGCCGCGCGCGGTTTCGGCGCGGTGATCGAGACGAGCGCGCCAGTCGGCAGCATCGACGTTTTCGGCGGGCGGGCGACGGGCGTGACCTTGCTCGATGGGCGGCAGGTGCGCGGCAAAATCGTGCTGTCCAATGCCGATCCCAAGCGCACGTTCCTGACGCTGCTTGCCAAGGCCGATTTGCCCGAGGATTTCCGCCGCGATATTGCCGCGATCAAGATGGGCGGCCCGGCGGCCAAGCTCAACATCGCGCTTTCGGGCGAGCCTATCGTGATCGGCCGCAAGCCCGATGCCACGCCGCTGGAGCGCGCGCTGCTGACGATCGCTCCAACGCTCGAAGGCGCGCAGCGCTGCGCCGATATTGCGCGCTTCGGCGATGTGCCGGAGGAACTGTGGATCGATTGCGTGATCCCCAGCCTTGTGGATGACAGCCTGTGCCCGCCGGGGCATCACATGCTGACCTGCTTCATCCAGTACGTGCCCTACAAGCTGCGCGAGGGGACGTGGGACGACAAGCGCGAGGCGCTGGCGGAGACGATCATCAATCAGATCAGCCGCCACATGCCGAACCTGCGCGAACTGATCCTGGGCCGCGTGATGCTCACCCCGCTTGATCTGGAGCGGATTTACGGGCTTACCGAAGGCAATATCTTCCACGGCGATCTGCATCCCGGGGCGCTGTTTTCAATGCGCCCGGTGCCGCGCTGGTCGCAATATCGGACGCCAGTCGAAGGGCTCTACCTCTGCGGTGCGGGTGCGCATCCCGGCGGCGGAGTGACCGGCGCGCCCGGGCACAACGCGGCGATGCAGGTGCTGCGCGATACCAGGAAGCAGGGCAACCGCTGATGGCCGGCGGGGTGCCCCATCCACCCAAGGTGATGGGCGTTGCCGATCTTGCGATGTTCTATGTCGTGACCGGGGTCAGCCTGCGCTGGATCGCTACGGCGGCGGCCTTCGGGCCGAGCTCGATCGTGGTGTGGGTGGGGGCACTTTTGTGCTTCTACCTGCCGTTCGTCCTCGCCATCGTCGAGCTTTCCTCGCGCTACCCGCAGGAAGGCGGGCTCTATATCTGGACGCGCGAGGCCTTCGGGCCCTACGTGGGGTTCATGGCGGGGTGGAGCTATTTCACGTCGAACCTCCCCTATTTCCCGAGCGTGCTCTATTTCGATGCGGGCAACGCGATCTACATCGGCGGGACAAGCCTGCTGCATCTGCGCAGCAATCCGGTGTTCTTCATGAGCTTTGCATTGGGGGCGCTGGCCTTCATCACCGCGATCAACATCTTCGGGCTGCGGTTCGGGCGCTGGCTGCACAATCTGGGCGCGGTCGGCATGTGGGGGCCTGCGCTGATCGTGATCGTGCTGGGCGCGATGGCATGGTGGCAATTCGGCTCTGCAACCGAGTTTACCCCGCATTCCTTCGTGCCGGTCTTCGATATCCGGCACATGATCATGTGGGCCGCAATCGCCTTCGCGCTGTCCGGTGCGGAGACGGCCTCGTTCATGAGCGGAGAGATCAAGGATCCGCGCCGCACGATCCCGCGCGCGCTGCCGATTGCGGGGGTGGTGATCGTATCGTGCTATATCATCGGTACGTTCGCGGTGCTGCTGGCGATGCCTGCGGGAGAGGTCAACACGCTGCAGGGCTTGATCCAGGCGGGCGCAGTGGCGGCTCAGAAAGTGGGGGCGGGGTGGATCATCGTGCCGCTCGCGCTGCTCATTACGCTCGGCAATCTGGGCGCGGCGAGCGGGTTCCTTTCGTGCGCTGCGCGCATTCCCTTTGCGGTGGGGATCGACCGGCTGCTGCCGCCGGTCTTCGCCAAGGTTCATCCCAAGTGGGGCACGCCCTATATCGCGATCCTCGTGCAAGGCGGGCTGGGTGCGGTGCTGTGTATCCTCGGGCAAGCCGGTACGGGTGTGAAAGGCGCGTATGACGTGCTGGTGAGCATGGGGATCATTGCAGCCTTCCTGCCGTTTGCGCTGGTTTTCCTTGCGGTGATCCGCCTGCAGGGGCGTCCGGCGGAAGCCGGTGTCACGCGGCTTCCCGGCGGGCGCGTGACTTCGACGGTGTTTGCCTGCGTTGGGCTTGCCACCACGCTCACCGCGCTGGTGCTGGCGGCATTTCCGGCGACGGACGAGCCGAACAAGCTGCTCGCGGTCATCAAGATCCTTGGCCTTACCGCCGTGCTGCTGGGCAGCGGCAGTCTGGTCTACGTCCTTGGCCAGCGCGCGGCGCGGCGGGCGGCATGAACGTGGCAAGCCCGGCTGCCGAGGGTTCTGCGCGCCCGCGCCGCCGCCGCGCGTCTCCATTGGTGCGGCGCGCAGACCTTGTCGCCGCGACAGTGAACTGTCTTGCCCGCCTTGGCGCCAAAGGCGCAACGGGGCGCGAGATCTGCCGGCAGGCCGGGGTCAGCCATGGCCTCTTGCGGCACTACTTCCGCAATCCGGACAACTTGCTGCTCGAAACCTACGAGCAGCTTTGCGAGGACATGCTTGCGCAGCTTGAGGCGGCAGCGCTCCCTTTTGCAGCCGACCCCAGCGAGGCGCTGCACCGCTATTTTGTCGCGGTCTTCTCCGATGATTGGGCGGGGCCGGATATCATCGGCGCGTGGATGGTGTTCTGGCAGCAAGCCCGCAGCCGCTCCGATTTTGCTGCGGTTTCGGACGGCTTCAACATGCGCCAGCGCGCGCTGCTCAAACGCCTTGTGGCAGCGCTTCCGGTGCGCGCCGATGCGCTTTCCATGGCCGATGCGATTGCGCTGCTTTCGGCGGTGCTCGATGGGCTATGGATCGAATACTACCTTTCGGACCAGCGCACCCCGCGCGAGCGCTGCATCGCCTTGTGCGATTCCGCCGCGCGGCGTCTGTTCGGTGCGTGAACGGATTCAGGGCAGTGCCGCAAGGGCGCTGACGGCATGGCTGCATCAATTCACTTCACGCTGATCGGCAAACCCTGTTTCCCTGCGCTGGCGCGGAAAGCCCTGCGCTGCACAAGCGATCGCCGCGCACAAAATGCCCATGGCGCCGGGCTTTTGCTCCACTGTTTTGGGCCTAACGACCGCTTGACCGCAATTGCTGCAGCGATAGAGGAGCGGCATGCTCACCGCACCCGAAGTCCGCCCCGCCTTGCTCCACGCCTTCCTTGCCGAAGCGGCTGCACGCTATCCGGATGGCACGGCAATCGAGGTGCCGCCCGCGCGCACCCGGCCCGAGCGGCAGGTGATGACCTATGCCGAACTTGCCGTGCTGACCGACCGGCTGGCGCTCCACCTTGCGCCGCGGCTGGAGGCGGAGCGGATCGTCGCACTGCTGCTGCCGCGCACCTCGCCGATGCTGTATGTGGCGCAGATTGCGGTGCTCAAGGCCGGCGGCGCCTATACCGCGATCGATCCCAGTTTTCCGGATGATCGCATCGCCGAAGTGCTGGAAGATGCCGATGCGGTGGCGGTGCTGACCGATGTTGCGGGCGCAGAGCGGCTGGAACCGATTGCCGGCGCGGTGCCGCTGCTGCTGGCGGCCGAACTTGCGCAGCGGGAGCCGCCCGCTGGCGCACAGTGGCCCGCCGAAGTGCGCCCCGAACAACTTGCCTATGTGATCTACACCAGCGGCACGACCGGCAAGCCCAAGGGCGTAATGGTCGAACACCGCAATGTTGCGAACCTTATTGCCTCTGATCTCGGCGAATTCGGCCTGACGGCGGAGGACCGCGTGATTCAGGGTTCGTCCGCGGCCTATGATTCCTCGATCGAGGAAATCTGGCTCGCGCTCGCCTCGGGCGCGGCGCTGGTGGTGATGGACGATGAAGCCGCGCGGCTTGGCCCGGATATCGTCGAGTGGTTGCGCCGCGAGCGTGCTACGGCGTTCTGTCCGCCGCCGACTTTGCTGCGCAGCAGCGGCTGCCGCGACCCCGAAGCCGCGCTGCCCGATCTGAAGCTGCTTTATGTGGGCGGTGAGGCTCTGCCGCGCGATATTGCCGATCGCTGGGGCAAGGGGCGCCGCATGGTCAACGGCTATGGGCCGACCGAATGCGCCGTCACCTGCCTGCGCGGCGATATCGTGCCCGGCGGGCCGATCACCATCGGCCGCCCGGTGCCCGGCATGCAGGCGTTCGTGCTCGACGATGCGCTGCAACCGGTTCGCGAGGGCGAGCAGGGTGAGCTGTGCATGGGCGGCGCGGGTGTGGCGCGCGGCTATCGTCACCGTGAGGATCTGACCGCCGAGAAATTCGTCGATCACCCCACTTGCGGGCGCATCTACCGCACCGGAGACCTCGTCCACCGCGAGCCGGACGGCAACCTGTTCTACCACGGCCGGATTGACGCGCAGGTCAAGATCCGGGGATACCGCGTCGAACTGGGCGAGATCGAGGCGCGCCTTGCGGCATTGCCTGGCGTGCGCGCGGCGGCGGCGCGACTTCAGGATGCCGGCGGGGTGCCCGAACTCGTGGCCTATGTCGTACCGGGGGAGGGCGTGGACGCGCTCGACCTTGAAGAATTGCGCAGCCAGCTTGCGAGCACGGTGCCGAGCTATATGGTTCCGCGCCGGATCGGCATGCTGGCGGAATTGCCCACCACCGTCGGCGGCAAGCTCAACCGTGCGGCGCTGCCGCCGATGACGTTCACCGCCGATGCTGCGCCGACGCGCGCGGTGGTGCTGCCTGCAACGCCGCTCGAAACTGCGCTGGCAGCTGCCGTGGCCGATATCCTCAACCAGCCGCATGGCGTTTCGGTCGAGGATGATTTCTTTGAAGACCTGGGCGGCGATTCGCTGAGCGCTGCGCTGCTTGTCACGCTGCTGCGCGAGGAAGGCGCCGCGGACTGGGTCACTGTCAGCGATATTTATGCCGGCCGCACGGTGCGTGCGCTTGCGGCGATGGGCGAGGAAGCGAATGCCGCCTCAGCCGCTGCTGCGCCGCATGTCGCGGCGGAGCTTGTGCGCGAGGGCAAGGCGCGGCCGGTGTTTGCGGGCGTGGTCCAGACCGCGTGGCTGGCGGGGGAACTCGCGTTCGGCGCCTGGGTCAGTTGGGTGGTTGCGTGGGAGCTGTTCCCGCTGCTGTTCGACAAGCTCGATCTTGTCGCCTTCGTGTTGCTGACGCCGCTGATCACGGTGGCCGGTGTCGCGCTCTACCTGCCGGTTTCAGTGGGCTTCACGCTGCTGGTAAAATGGATCGCGATCGGGCGCTACCGTCCGGTGCGCGCGCCGGTGTGGAGCACGTATTACCTGCGCCACTGGGTGACAGTGCAATCGGCGCGGCTGATCCCGTGGCCGATGCTTTCGGGCACGGTGTTCCAGAACGGCGTGCTGCGCCTGCTGGGCGCGAAGATCGGGCGCGGTGTCCATATTCACCGGGGTGTCCATCTCCATCGCGGCGGCTGGGACTTGCTCGAAATCGGCGACAACGTGACGCTCGGGCAGGATGCGCATGTCGGCCTTGTCGAGCTTGACCGCGGCGATATCGTGGTCGGGCCGATCATGATCGGTGCGGATGCGACGCTGCAGACCCGCGCGACGGTGGAACGCGATTGCCGGGTCGGGGCAGGGAGCGTGCTCGCGCCGCTTTCGGTGCTCAATGCCGGGGGGGCGATCCCGCCCGGCGAGCTGTGGGATGGCGTTCCGGCGCGCCGCATCGGTCTTGCGCCTGCCGCACCGGAGATTACCGGCAACAGCCTGCGGCTGAGCCCCGTTGTGCATGGGCTGGTAACGCTCGCTGCCGAGGGTACGGCGACCATGCTCGGCGCACTGCCCACCGGCCTGCTTGCACTATTGCTGTGCGATCTGCTCGGCGTCGGCTCGAACGAGATCTGGACCTGGATCTATGATCCGAAGCTCGATCCGCAGGTGCTGGCCGTGGTTTTCGGCCTCACGGTTGTCAGCGTCCCCGCGAGCCTTGTCTGGAGCGCACTGATGGTGCGCGCGATGGGCCGCGTGGAGCCGGGTGTGATCGACCGCTGGAGCCTTGCCTATATCCGCGTCTGGCTGAAATCGGCGGCGACTTTCAATGCCGGGCAGTGGTTATCGGGTACGCTGTTCTGGAAGCAGTGGCTGCGCCTTGCCGGTGCGAACATCGGCGAAAAGTGCGAGATCAGCACGATCTTCGACGTTACCCCGGAACTCGTGACCATTGGCGCCGAGACGTTCTTTGCCGATGGCATCTACCTCGGCGGGCCGGAAATCACGCGCGGAACCGTGCGGCTGGCGCCGATCGTGCTCGGCCGTAATACGTTCCTTGGCAACCATGCGGTGATCCCTGCGGGTGAAGTGCTGCCCGATGATATCCTGATCGGCATCAGCACGGTTGCCCATGCGAGCGAGATTTCCGCCGGCCAGTCACGCTTCGGCCGCCCAAGCTTCGATCTGCCGCGCCGGCAGGTCGTGGAGATGGACCGCAGCTTCACGCATGATCCTTCGCCGATCCGGTATTTCAACCGCATGTTCTGGGAATTGCTGCGCTTCGTGCTGCCGGTCGGCACGCTGCTCGCGACCGTGCTGTGGTACAAGCTGCTGGTCGAAGGCGCGCCGGAATCGACCAACCTCGAATTCGCGCTGATCGTGATCCCGTTGGCGACGTTCATTCCGCTGGTGGCGCTGCTGCTTGCGGTGACCGTGCTCAAGTGGACGCTGATGGGGCGGGTCAAGCCCGGCCAGCACGCGCTGTGGTCGTGCTGGGCGAGCCGATGGGATTTCGTGTTCGTGGCCTGGGCGCGCTATGCCAACGCGATCCTGCAGCAGCTTGAGGGGACGTACCTGCTCACGGCATACTTGCGGCTCATGGGCCTCAAGATCGGCAAGGATGCGGTGCTCGGGCCGCAGTTCTCGCAAGTCGTCGATCCCGACATGATCGAGATCGGCGATGGTGCAACCGTGACCGCGTTTTTCCAGGCGCACACTTTCGAGGACCGCGTGCTCAAAGTCGACAAGGTGCGGATCATGGCCGGTGCGACGGTTTCGGCCGGCACTGTCCCGCTCTACGGTTGCCTCGTGGGCGAGGGCGCGCATGTCGGGCCCGGCAGCGTGATCATGAAGCAGGAAAGCCTGCTGCCGGGCCTTTCGTATCAGGGCGTGCCGCTCAAGGTGGTCCGGGGCTAGAGGACGAAATCGAGTGCGGAGAGGGGCGGTGCCTTGTCGATCCGGATCGCAAAGTCTGCAACACCGTTGCCGTCGAGGTCGCCACTGACAAGGTCAATGCCGTTGACCACTTCGTAGTGCAGCTGTCCGGCGACCTTGGTGAAGGCTGATTTGCCGATCCATGTGAAGGCATCGTTCACGCTGGC
This sequence comes from uncultured Novosphingobium sp., assembly GCA_964592205.1. Classification (GTDB taxonomy): domain Bacteria; phylum Pseudomonadota; class Alphaproteobacteria; order Sphingomonadales; family Sphingomonadaceae; genus Novosphingobium. Next base: position 67,065 of record CAZQEH010000007.1, on the reverse strand, counting down.
GGTCAGTTTGTTGGCATCGATGGCGGAAAGATCGATCCGGTCGCCCTGCGCGCTGCTGAAATCGAGGATCTCGTCAGCGGTGGTCGCGGTGGTCCCGGCAAGGTCTGCAACCACTGCGAAGCGGAACACATCGCCGCCGTCGCCGCCTGTGAGCATGTCGCGCCCGCCGCCGCCGATGAGGATATCCGCACCGCCGCCGCCAGACAGCTGGTCGGCCCCGTTGCCGCCGTCGATCACATTGGCATTGCCATCGCCGGTGAGGATATCCGCGCCAGTGCCGCCGACGAGGTTTTCGATGCCCGTGAGCGTGTCGGTTCCGGCGCCGCCGGTAGCCTGCGGCCCGGTGATGGCAAGGCTCACCTTCACAGCGGCGCTGATCGAGGCATAGCTTGCGGTATCGCTACCCGCGCCGCCGTCAAGCTTGTCATCGCCGGCACCGCCGATCAGCAGGTCGTCATTATCGCCGCCAGACAGCGTATCGTTGCCTGCACCGCCATCGAGCTGGTCATTCCCGGCCCGGCCCAGCAGCGTGTCGTTGCCGCCATTGCCGCGCAAGGTGTCTGTTCCCGCACCGCCATCGAGCACATTGGCGATTTCGTTGCCGATCAGCGTATCCGCGCCCGTGCCGCCCAGCGCGTTTTCGATGTTGCAGCCAAAGGCGATGCCGATGTTGTTGGTGAGCGAAACGCTGCTGTAGGCCAGCGAGGAATAGGCCCCGGGCGTGAGGTCTACCGTGCAGCCGTTGGTGAAGGCGGCAACGCTGAATGTGTCGGTTCCGCCCGCATCCCAGATCGCCTCGAACGAAGGCGCGGCGGGATCGAAGGCGTAGGTGTCATTGCCCGTATGGTACGTCATGTTCGCGCCGTAGAGCTTCTGGATCGCCTGGATATCGTAGACCATGGGCGACTTGACGAGGAATTCGGCCTGCCCGGTTGCCGGGTTCGTCCACCACACCTTCTCGGGTGAGGTGTAGGACATGATCGAATAGCGCTGGTTGTCATAGCCCGCCGGAATCTTCGGCGCTTCAAAAGTGTGCTTGAGGCCGAGGCTGTGGCCAATCTCGTGCAGTATCGCCATGTAGTTGTAGGTGCCCGGCGCGAAGGATTGGCCGATGATCGCATCATCAATCCAGATATCGCCGTGCGCGTTGCTGCGTCCGTCCGAGACGCCGAGCGAATAACCCCAGTAGCCCGCCGATACCGCCGATGAGAAGGCGATCCGGATATCACCGACCGTGCCGTCCGCCGTTTCCCCCACCTGCTTGAAGGCGATGTTGGCGACTGCCGACCACGCGGCGAAGGCATTGCCAATCTGGGCGGCCTCATTGGCCGTCACCGCGCCGGTGACCGCTGCCTTGTTTTCGCCGAGGCCATAGGGCGAGGTGAACTGGCTGGCGACTCCGCCTGCCCAGGGGAAGCTGTAGCTGACCTGCGTGACGCCCCCGGCATCCTTGGTCGACCAGGCCACCCTGAACGCCGCCTGCGCGGGCAGGAGCGCCGCGATGAAGGCATTGGTGCTCGCGGCAACGCGGGTAACGGGCGAAAGATCGGTGAAGCGGGGCATCGCAGGGGCACTCGCTGCAAGGGGAGACTCTTGCCGCAATGCCAGCAATGCCTGAAAGCAATCTAAACGTCCGCGCGCGCTCCCCCACAGAAAAAAGCCCGGTTTTTCGGGGTTTACAGCCGATCAACCATCGCAACCCACGCGGAAGCGCGGCTCTTGGTAGTTAAGCCCTTTGCTTGTTCGCTCAGGGCTTTTTGCGGGTGAGATAAGCCTCGACCGCTTCGGCCGTTCCCGGAGGCACGTGGAGCCCCAGCTTGCTGCGGCGGTAGAGCACATCTTCCGCGCTGCGGGCCCATTCCTGGCCGGCGAGGTAATCGACTTCCGCCTGCGTCAGCCCTCCGCCGAAATCGGTGCCCAGTGCATCGAGCGTTTGCGCGGTGCCGAGGATGGCGGGCGCGCGCGTGCCATAGGCGCGCGCAAACCGGGTGATCAGGTGGCAGGGCAGGCCCGGATGCGCCGCCGCCAGCTGCGCGCCGAAGGCCGGGAAGTCGTCCCCCGGAATATCACCGCCGGGCAAGTCCGCGCCCGCAGTCCAATCGCCCGTGGCGCCGGGATAGAACGGCACCAGCTTTTCGAGCGCATGTTCGGCAAGCTTGCGGTAGGTCGTGATCTTGCCGCCGAACACGCTGAGCAGCGGGGCCTTCCCATCGCCGCCATCGAGATCGAGCACATAGTCGCGCGTGACTGCCGAAGCGCTTGCTGCATGGTCGTCATAGAGCGGGCGGATGCCGGCATAGCTCCACACGACGTCTTCCGGCTGGATCTGCCGCGCGAAGTAGCGGCGCACGGTTTCGCACAGATAGTCGGTTTCCTCGGGCGAGATATGCGCCTTGCCCGGCTGGCCGTGCCATGGCTCGTCGGTCGTGCCGATCAGCGTGAAATCGTGTTCATAAGGGATCGCGAAGACGATGCGGCGATCGGGGTTCTGGAGCATGAGGGCGTGATCGCCTTCGTAGAGCTTTGGAACGACGATGTGGCTGCCCTTGATGAGCCGGACGCCGCGGTCCTGGCTGGCACTGGCCGCGCGCTGGAGCACGTCCTCCACCCACGGGCCGGCCGCATTGACCAGACCGCGCGCCATCACGGTGCGGGCGCCGCTTTCGCCAGCAATCTCGGCCTTCCACAGCGCGCCTTCGCGGGTTGCCGAGATCAGCTTGGTGCGCGTCTCGATCCGGGCGCCGCGTTCGGCTGCATCGCGCGCGTTGAGCACGACGAGGCGGCTGTCCTCGACCCAGCAGTCCGAATAGACGAACGCGGTGCTGGCCCCGGGCTTCAGGCCATTGCCGAGCGGGGAGTGGGCGAGGTTAACCGTTTTCGTCGCGGGCAGCTTCTTGCGGCCACCCAGATTGTCATAGAGAAACAGCCCAAGCCGGACGAGCCACGCCGGACGAGGCGAATTCATCTGCGGCAGCACGAAGGCGAGCGGCCAGATGATATGCGGCGCCATGCCGAGCAGGCGCTCACGTTCGATCAGTGCTTCACGGACGAGGCGGAACTCGTAGTATTCAAGATAGCGCAGCCCGCCATGAATCAGCTTCGTGCTGGCCGACGAGGTATGGCTGGCGAGGTCGTCCTGTTCGACCAGCAACACGGAAAGCCCGCGTCCGGCGGCATCGCGGGCAATGCCAGCGCCATTGATGCCCCCGCCGACGATCAGCAGGTCATAGGTTTCCGGATCCGGCACGTGGTAACTCCCGCCTGCCAATGGGGCGTTGATGTGTTGGTGCCCGCTCCTTAGCCACGTTCAGGTGGTCAGACAAATGCAGCTATCGCAACCTTGGATGCGAATACATGATAGCGGTTCGGCAGACAAATGCGGTAACAGGGGCCATGCGAGAGGCAAGGCAAAACCCGGCAAATAACCGGGAAACTCGATCGAACCCCAAGGAATGCAGGATATTCCGTGGCCCGGCAGCCGGTTTGCGGATGATTCGCGCTTGAGGCCGCTTTCCGTTTTTGCGGCGATGCTGACCGCTTCGTCCCTCGCATCTGCCCCGGCACAGGCCGCAGCGCCGCCCAGCGTGCCCGAAGTCGGCGCCCCTTCACTCGCCGCACTTGGGCCTAATGGTGTGGGCGTTATCGAAAAGACCGTGGTCGATCACGGCGCGGTCGATCCGCTGGGCAGCCTGGCCAAAGGCGCGCTGGTCCGCGCCGACCGGACGATGCCGCTGGTGATCTGGTATCCTGCCACGGTCGGCCCCAAGGAACGGCGCGCGACATACCGGGCCAGCCTCGTTTCCGAGCCGCCGAAGCCGCCCGCTTATTTCACCGTCCCCGCGCTTGCTGTTGCTGATGCGAAACCGGCAGGGCACGGCTATCCGATCGTGCTGCTCTCGCATGGCTACAACAACGATCCGGTCATGCTTTCATGGCTGGGCGAAAACCTGGCGACCAAGGGCTATGTCGTCGTGGCGATCCGCCATCATGATCCGGCGATTACCGATACGGCAAAGGCGCCTGCCACGCTGATCCGGCGTCCGCTCGATATCACGTTCGTGTTGCGCCGCATTCGCGATGGCCTGCTGGGGCCGCTGGGCGATACGAAGCGCATCGCGCTCGCGGGCTATTCCTTCGGCGGCTACGGCGCGCTGACCGTGGCGGGCGCGCAGCTCGATGCGGGAAGCCCCGCCGTCAAGCGCCTGCCGACCGCGCTGGTCGAGCGCTACACTGGCAGCGGCCCTGATGTCGCCGCGCTGCACGATCCGGCGATCAAGGCCGTTGTCGCCATTGCGCCCGCGGGCGGGGCGCCGTGGGTGGCCTGGGGCGAAAATGGCCTCTCGGGCATCAAGGCACCGCTGCTTGTTGTGGCCGGTACGTCGGACCGCACGGTTGGCTATGACCCCGGCCCCGCCACGATTTTCCGCGATGCCAAGGGTTCGGATCGCTGGCTACTGGCGCTGAAAGGCGCAGGCCACGCTATCGGAACCAATCCGGCCCCTGCCGAAATGCGCGGCACCGTGTGGGATTTCGATTGGTTCGAGGACCGGATGTGGCGCAAACCGCGCGTCAATTCGATCGCGATCCACTTCATCACCGCGTTCCTCGATTTCGAGCTCAAGGGAGAGGCCGCAAAGGCCGAATACCTTGCCGTGCCCTCAGAGGATTCCGATGGCGCCAAGTGGACAAGCGACGACAAGCGCTATGATGCGGTGAGTGAAGGCGGCGCGAACCCGACGTGGAAGGGCTTTACCAAGGACCATCAGGACGGGCTGATTTTGCGGCACTTGCCTGCGACGCCCTAGTATCGGAATGAAGTTCAGCGCATAGCAGCTTCCGTCACCCCGTGCGTGACACGGGGTTCGGCTAGCTTTCGCCGCCAAAGTTAACCCAGGCCCGTGTCAAGCACGGGCCGACGTGAGCTGTTAGAAGATTGAACCAAGCTTCAGGCTCGCGACACCGGAGCCCTTACCCGCGCATTTCCGGGACCATCTCGGTCGGGGCAGCAGCATCGCGGCCCATGCTGTTTGAAAAGTGCCGGATGATCCATTCGCGCAGCAGGTAGATCGCCGGATCGCTGAGGTCCTCGGCGTGGGTCTTGAGGTAGTAGCCGAAGCCGTCCGCCGAGACGCGGTCGTAGGGCATGACAAGCTGACCGCCGGCGATTTCCTGCGCGAACATGTCAATATCAGCCAGCACCACACCCGAAGCGCCGATGGCATAGCGCACCGCTGAAAACGCGGTATCGAAGGCCAGTCCGTCGTTGGTTTCGATGGCGAGCCGCTGCTGTGCGGCATAGCTCGACCAAAGCAGTCCGCGCGGCTCGCCTTCCAGCTTCACGTGCAGCAGTTCGTTGTCGTGGAGGAACTGTTCGAGCGTCTTGCCATTGTGCGCGGCGGCCGTTTCGGGCGAGCAGAGCGGCGCGACCCGCACCATCCACAGGAGATCCGCCACCGCATCATCGACATTGGGTCGATCGAACACCACCGCCATATCGACATTATCGCGCGGGGCGCCAGTGACGTTCGAGGTCACCACATCGATGCGGATTTCGGGATGTTCCTTGTGGAACTTGGCGAGCAACGGCAGGGCATTCTGATAGAGCAGCGAAGGCGGGATATGCAGCCGGATCGGCCGGCTTTCGAGATCCTTGTTGCCGATCGTGTTGATCGTCTGCTCCATCCGGTCGAGGCACTTGCTCACGACCGGAAGCAGGATCGAGCCCGCAGGCGTCAGTTTGAGGCCGGTTGGCCCGCGTTCGAACAGCGGCCGACCGATCAGAGCTTCAAGGCTGGAGACATGGCGGCTCATCGCGCTTTGCGACACCGTGAGGGCCTGCGCACCCGCGGTGAAGCTCATGTGCCGACCGACAGCCTCGAACGCACGCAGCGCGTTCAGCGGCAGCCAGCGGCGGTTGATGAGGCGATCCGGCGCGATCTCGGCTACTCCTTGGGTTTAGGGCAGTTTGCGCGCCGCAATGATCTACGTCAATCCAGGAAGCCCTCGTGAAACGAAAGCGCGAGAGTTCTTGCTCCACGATAACAGTTTATAATATGAGGCTTCACGCATTTTTATCATGAGGCCGCAATGCTGCTCCCCGCCGAGTTCGATTTCCACGCGCTGGAAGTCTTCGTCCTCACTGTCGAGCTGGGCGGGATGACCGCGAGCGCGCAGCAATTGCGCATCACCCAGTCCGCCGTCTCGCAGACTATTGCGCGGCTGGAGCAGGGGATCGGCGCCACGCTGTTCGATCGCACCCTGCGCCCGCTCGGCCTCACGCCTGCGGGCCGCGCGCTTTATGAGCGCGCGACGCATCTCCTCGCCACCGCGCGCACGATGGTCGATGAAGTGCGCGAGGGCGCCAACCAGCCGATCGACAAGGTGACGGTTGCGATGGCGGAATCGCTCGCGATCCTGCTCACCGGGCCGCTGCTCAGCAGCTTGGGCCCGCGCGTCGCGCGCTGGCGCGTGCGCTCGGGCATCTCGCTCAACCAGCAGCAGGATTTCCTCGCGCGGCGCGTCGATCTGCTGATCACCGGCAGCAGCGTGCTCGAAAAGCAGGAAGGTGTCGTCCATCACGACGTGCTTGACGATCCCTTCGTGCTAGTATTCCCGCCCAGTTTCCGGGGCGTGGCCGATCCGATTGCCGCTGCGGAAGGGCTGCCGTTCGTGCGCTATTCGCTCGATACGGGCATGGGCCAGCGCATCGAAAGCCAGCTCACGCGCATGCGGCTGCGCCTGCCCAACGTGATCGAGGTTGATATTGTGCCGCAGCAGTTGAACGCGGTCGCGCTTGGCATTGGCTGGAGCATTACCTCGCTGCTCTGCCTTGCCGCCATGCCCGCGCTGATTCCGGACTTGCGCATCGAGCCGCTGCCGCGCGCGCGGTTTGCCCGCCGCATCCAGGTCGTCAGCCGCGCGGGAGAACTGGGCGATCTCGCAATGGAAACCGCGACGCTGGCAGGCGACACGATCCGCAAGGAAAGCCTGCCCCCGGTGCTGGCCCAGCTACCCTGGGCGGAAGACCTGCTCGGCAGCAACTGATCCATAGATCCGAGTGCATTACGGTCATTGATACGATATATGATTGTTGATGATGCACTGCTGAGCTGGTGCTTTCCGGGCTAAAGTCACGGCGGCAAGAGCGGCATGCAGGCCGCCGCCCATCCCAGCGGGGGAATCCATGAACAACACCACCTCGTCCGCAGCACTGGTCACGCTCGCTGAAGCCGGGCTCGAAGTCGTGCTCCCCGGCGGCACATCTGCGTACTACAACAATTATTGGCTGCGCGACAACTGCCCGACCTCGTTCGACAGCCAGACGCGTGAGCGCACATTCGATATCTTCCACCTCGATGCCGCCCCGCGTCCGCGCCGTGCCGAAGTTGTTGGCGATGCGCTCGAAATCGCGTGGGACGGGGAGAACCACACCAGCCGCTACCCTCTCGAATGGCTGGCGAGCTATGCCGAGGGCAAGCGCCGCCACGATCCATCCGACCTGCCGCGCCGCGCGTGGTATGCCGACCACTACCCGAATGTGGCGCGCTTTCCGCAAGCGGAGCTGATGGCTGACAAGGCCAAGGTCGCCGATTGGCTCAAGGCGCTGATCGTCGAAGGCGTGGCGCTGGTGACGGATATGCCCGATAGCGACGAGGCGCTCACCGATCTCGTCAAGCTGATGGGCCACGTGCGGCCGACCTTTTTCGGTGAATACTTCGATGTGATGACGCACATCGAGCCGACCAACCTCGCCTACACGGCGAAGGCGCTGGAGCTTCACACCGATACGCCGGCGGAAGACCTGGCCCCCGGCGTCCAGTTCCTCCACTGCCGCGCCAACAGCGTGGAGGGCGGGGCTAACCTGTTCCTCGATGGCGTGGCGGTCGCCAATGATTTCCGCGCGGCATTTCCGGAAGACTTCATGCTCCTCGCCGAGACCGAAGTGCCGTTCTACTGCGAGCATGACACCTATGATGTCCGCTCGCGCCAGCGGGTCATCGAGCTTGATGTGCATGGCGAGGTTTCCGGCGTTACCATCAGCCAGCACATGGCCGACGTGTTTGATCTGCCGCAGGATGTGCTGGACCGCTACTATCCGGCGTTCTGCCGCTTCGGGCGGATGCTCCAGTCCGACAAGTACCTCATGCGTTTCCGCATCAATGCGGGCGAATGCATCGTGTTCGACAACCATCGCATCGTGCACGGGCGCGAGGCCTACTCGGCCACCAGCGGCGCGCGCTATCTGCGGGGTACTTATGCCGATCGCGGCGAGATGCGCAGCACCTACCGCGCGCTGACGAGCGAGGGCCGCTTCAAGTGACCGAAGCCGAAGTTGCCGCGCTTCGCGAGGATCTCGCCGCCGCGTTTCGCATCACCGCGCAGATGGGCTGGTCGGAATCGGTCGGCAACCACTTCAGCGCGGCGGTCTCGGCAGACGGCAAGCAGTTCCTGCTCAACCGCAAGTGGCAGCATTTCGCCAGCATCAAGCCCGATGATCTGATGCTGCTCGATGCCGATGATGCGCACGTGATGAACCGGCCCGACGCGCCCGACGCTTCGGCCTGGACGATCCACGGCACTGTCCACCGCCAGTGCCCCGCCGCGCGCGTGATCATCCACTGCCACCCGCCGCATGCGACTGCGCTGGCGACGCTGGCGGACCCGCGCATGCTGCCGCTCGACAACAATACGGCGCGGTTCTTCAATCGGCTGGCGATCGATCAGGGCTTCGGCGGGATTGCCGACGAGGCCGAGGAAGGCCTGCGGCTCGCCGCCGCGCTGGGGAACAAGAAGACGCTGCTGATGGGCAGCCACGGCGTCACCTGCACCGGGCCGACCGTGGCGGAGGCCTTTGAGGATCTCTATTTCTTCGAAAAAGCGGCGCAGACGCTGCTGCTCGCCTATGCCAGCGGCAAGCCGCTCAATGTGCTGTCGGACGAAGTGGCGGAGAAGACCGCGCGCGGGTGGGACGATTATCGCGGCATGTCCTACGCGCACCTTGATTGGCTCAAGTCCCAGCTTCCGGCGCTGGCTTGACCTCCATGCCCACACCAAGCGCGGCGTCTGGTGTCTCGACTTTGCTCGACACGAACGGGAGGGGGGGATGACCAAAGCTCCCGCCACGATGTCCGCCGTCCTGCTCACCGGCAATGGCGGCTTCGAATGCCTGTCATACCGCACTGATGTTCCCGTGCCGCAGCCTGGCCCGGGCGAAGTGCTGATCCGCGTCGGCGCTTCCGGGGTAAACAACACCGACATCAACACGCGCACAGCATGGTACTCCAAGTCCGTTACCGTGGCGACCGAGGCAGGTGGGGGAGATGGCTTTGCCGAAGCGAAGACCGAGGATTCGAACTGGACCGGCGCACTGCCAGAGTTCCCGCGCATACAGGGCGCCGATGCGGCGGGCCGGATCGTCGCCGTGGGGGAAGGGGTGGACCCGGCGCGCGTGGGTGAGCGCGTGCTTGTCGAACCGGTGTTCCGGGGCGCGAGCCGCTTCGAGGCGGTCTATTTCGGTTCCGAAGTCGATGGTGCCTTTGCACAGTATGCCCGGATTCCATCGCGGCACGCGCATCGTATCGAGACCCCGCTGACTGAAACCGAACTGGCCTCGTTCCCTTGCGCCTATTCGGCTGCCGAAAACATGCTCACCCGCACAGCTCTGGCTGCCGGTGAGCGAGTCCTCATCACCGGCGCTTCGGGCGGGGTGGGCTCTGCCGCGGTGCAACTGGCAAAGAGGCGCGGGGCTGAGATCACCGCGCTCGCCAGCCTGGAAAAGGCCGATGGCGTGCTGGCGCTGGGCGCTTCAGAAGTCTTCCCTCGCGATGCCCGCTTCGCGTCCGAAAGCTTCGACGTCGTGATCGACGTCGCCGGTGGGGCAGGCTTCCCGGCACTGCTAGATGCCCTCAAGCGCGGTGGGCGCTACGGGGTGGCAGGCGCGATTTCCGGACCCATTGCCGAACTCGACCTGCGCACGCTCTACCTCAAGGACTTGACGCTCTACGGTTGCACGATCCTTGAACCCGAGGTGTTCCCCAATCTCGTCGGCTACATCGAACGCGGGGAAATTGGCCCCATCATTGCCGCCACGTACCCGCTTTCAGACATCGTCGCGGCGCAGCGCGCCTTTCTTACCAAGCAGCACGTCGGCAAGATCGTGCTCGTCCCCGGAGACTAGACCAAAATGAAGATCGGTTTCATCGGCCTCGGCAATGTCGGCGGCAAGCTGGCGGGCAGCCTGATCCGCAACGGGCATGACGTTACCGTACGCGATCTCAATCCCGAGCTCGCCGCCCAATATGTCGCGCGCGGTGCCAAGGAAGCGGCGAGCCCTGCGGCGCTGGGTGAAGCGGTCGATGTCATCATCACCTGCCTGCCGTCGCCCGCTGCCAGCGCGGCTGTCGCGGAAGGCGCGGACGGTTTCCTTGCCGTCATGCGCCCCGGGCAGGTCTGGATGGAAATGAGCACGACGGACTATGCCGAAGTCCTGCGCCTTGGCCCACTCGTCGAAGCGCGCGGCGGCCTTTTCATGGAATGCCCCGTTTCGGGCGGCTGCCACCGCGCCGATACCGGCAACATCTCGATCTTCGCTGCCGGTCCGCGCGAAGGGTTCGAGCGCGTGCTGCCGGTGCTCAAGACACTCGGCCGCCGCGTGCTGCACACCGGCGATTGGGGCACCGCATCGCAGCTCAAGGTGATGACCAATTTCCTCTGCACCGCGCACCTCGTCGCGCTCGCCGAGGCGCTGACGGTGTGCAAGGCCGTCGGGCTCGACATGAACACGACCTACGAGGCGATCCGCATTTCCTCGGGCAACAGCTTCGTCCACGAGACGGAATCGCAGGTCATCCTCAACGGCAGCCGCGACATCAACTTCACGATGGACCTTGTTTCCAAGGACGTCGGCCTGTTCGACAAGATCGCGCAGGAAACCGGCGTGCCCGTCGAAATGTCGCCGCTGATCGTCCGCCTGTTCAAGGAAGGCGAGGCCGCGTTCGGCCCGCGCGAGTTCTCGCCCAACATCATCCGCCGCTATGAGGAACCGGTGGGCATCAAGGTGCTCGGCACCGGTTTCCCCGAGCAGATGGTCGATGATGAGCCCGAAGAGCAGGGCTACGAAGTGGTGGTGCGCCGCTAACCAGCGCGCACCATCGCCGCGCCCTTTTCCGCCACCATCACCGTCGGCGCATTGGTGTTGCCGCTGGTGATGTTGGGGAAGATCGAGGCATCGATCACGCGCAGGCCCTGGGTGCCGTGCACCCGCAGCTGGGCATCGACCACGGACGTCGCCGCATCCGGCCCCATCGCGCATGTGCCCGTGGGGTGATAGACCGTGTCTGCCCGCGCGCGGAAATCGGCGAGCTGGTCTTCCTCGGTGCGCACATTCGGCCCCGGCACCAGTTCTTCGGTGATCATGTCCGCCAGCGGACGGCTCGCGGCGATCTTGCGGAGCAGGCGGTTGCCGGCGAGGACCTCGGCAATGTCCTGCTCGGCAGAGAGGTAGTTCGGCTGGATCAGCGGATGCTTCAATGGATCGGCTGAGCGCAGTTCGAGATGCCCCCGGCTCGTCGGGCGGCAGGAATTGAACGAGAGCAGGAACGCCGAAAACGGATCGGGATTGAGCAGCTTGCGCGCGGCGAGCGGCGTCTTGGTATAGCTCACCGGGCTGAAATAGAGCTGCAGATCGACATTCGGCGCATCAGGGCTGCTGCGCACGAAGCCGCCGCTCTGGTTGACGCTGAGCGACAGCGGCCCGCGCCGGTCGAACGCGAAGCGCAGCGCGGCTTGCGCCTTGCCGAGCAGCGGATGGAGCTCATCGTTGAGGGTCGCGGTGCGCACCTTGTAGAAGTACGAGACGGCCAGATGGTCCTGCAGGTTGCGGCCGACACCCGGCAGATGCTGCTGCACGGCAATGCCATGCTGCGCCAATGCTGCACCGTCACCGATGCCGGAAAGCATCAGCAACTGCGGCGAATTGATCGCACCGCCCGAAAGGATGACTTCGCGCCGCGCCCGCACCTGATGGAGCTTCCCGCCGCGCCGGTATTCGATGCCGATCGCCCGCGAGCCTTCGAACAGCACGCGCGTGGCGTGCGACTTTGTGCGCAGCATGAGGTTCTTGCGCTTCAGCGCCGGGTGCAGGAACGCATTGGCAGTGGACGCGCGCCAGCCACCGCGGGTGTTGATCTGATAGAAGCCAACGCCTTCCGGGTTACTGCCGTTGAAGTCGCTCGTCACCGGGAAGCCAAGGCCTTCGGCGGTCTCGATGAAGCTGTGGCACACCGGGTGGACATGCGGCGTGATCTCGGTCACGTGCTGGGGCCCGCCGCGACCATGGTGCGCGCTGAAGCGGTCGAAATCCTCGGACTTGGTGAAGAAGGGCAGCACATCGTCCCACGCCCAGCCAGGATTACCGGCGGCATGCCAATCGTCGAAATCGCGCGGCTGTCCCCGCACATAGACCATCGCGTTGATCGAGCCTGACCCGCCGATAACCTTGCCGCGCGGCCAGTAACTGCTGCGCCCGCCAAGCCCCGCGACAGCTGCGGTATCATACATCCAGTTGATGCGGCGATCAAAGAAGGTGCGGCCATAGCCGATCGGCATCTGGATCCAGATCGACAGGTCGCTGCCGCCCGCTTCCAGCAACAGCACCGTGGACTTGCCGTCCTCGGTCAGCCGGCTCGTCAGCACGCACCCGGCGGTGCCTGCACCCACCACGATGTAGTCAAACGTTTCGGTCATCAGAATACCGGGTGCTGGGTCATTTCCAGGTGCAGCATATCCCCGCTATAGGGATGCGCGCGGGCCACATCTTCGTTGAGTTCCACGCCGAGCCCCGGTTCCGTCGACGGGATCACGTGGCCCTCTTCGAAGCGGATTGGCTTCCTGAGAATTTCGGTGTGGAAGCCGCCCCAGTCCTCGATACTTTCAAGGATGAGGAAGTTGGGCGTCGCGGTGGCGAGCTGGATGTTCGCCGCGCCCACCACCGGGCCGCAATAGAGATGCGGCGCGATCTGCGCGTGGCGGGTTTCGGCCATGCCGGCGATCTTCTTGGCCTCAAGCAGTCCGCCAACGCGGCCGAGGTTCATTTGCAGGATTGCCGCGCCGCCGGCATCGAGCAGGCGCGCGAAATCGTACTTGGTTGAAAGCCGCTCGCCCGTCGCGATGGGAATACTCGTCGCGCGTGCGACCTTGGCCATTTCCTCCGGCACATCAGGCGGCACGGGTTCTTCGAGCCAGAGCGGATCGGCTGCTTCCAATCGCTTCGCCAGCCGGATCGCGCCGGCTGCCGTCATCTGCCCATGGGTGCCGAACAACAGATCAGCTTTGGTTCCGACCGCCTCGCGCAGTGTGTTGGCAAAACGCTCGCTCAGATCCAGCGCCTCCAGCGACAACTGCCGCCCGTCAAACGCCGAATAGGGCCCGGCCGGATCGAACTTCAGCGCGGTGAAACCCATCGCGAGGTATTCGGCGGACCGCTCCGCCGCGAGGTCCGGATCATGGTAGACGTCGGTCTGATCGCGGGGGCGCGGGTAGATATAGGTGTAGGCCCGCAGGCGTTCATGCACCTGACCGCCGAGCAGCTTGTAGACCGGTTGCCCCGCTGCCTTGCCGACAATGTCCCAGCACGCCATTTCGAGCGCGCTGAGCACGCCCATCAGCGAGAGATCGGAATGCTGGGTGAAGCCGCTCGAATAGACGCGGCGCCACAGGTTCTCGATATCGTGCGGATCGCGCCCCGCGGCATAGCGCGCGAACACATCCTCGATCATCTTCGCCACGAGGTGCGGCGAGAAGGGGACGCAATAAGCCTCCCCAATCCCGCTCACCCCGCAGGCCGTCGTCAGCTTGACGAACACGAAGTAGCGCCCGCCGAAATGCGGCGGTGGATTGCCGACGACGAAAGTCTCGATATCGGCGAGCTTCATGCCCCCTCGAAGCCGTTGATGACCTTGATCTCGAGGTAATCGTGAAGGCCGAACTCGCCCCATTCGCGCCCATTGCCCGATTGCTTGTAGCCGCCAAAAGGCGAGCAATATTCCTGTCCCGCGCCATTGAGGTAGACGCTGCCCGCGCGGATATGGCGGGCCACCCGCCGCGCGCGCTCCAGGTCGCCGCTCTGGACATAGCCAGCCAGGCCATAGGGCGTGTCGTTGGCGATGGCGACGGCCTCGTCCTCGTCCTTGAACGGGATCATGGCGAGCACGGGGCCGAAGATCTCCTCGCGGGCGATCGTCATCTGGTTGGTCACGTCGGCGAAGATCGTCGGCTTGACATAGTAGCCGCGGTTGAACCCGTCAGCGCGGCCCGGTCCGCCTGTGACCAGCCGCGCGCCTTCGGCGATCCCAGCTTCGATGAGCTTCTGAATGCGCTCGAAATGGACCTTGCTGACGACGGGTCCGAGATGCGGGCCCTTTTCCATCGGGTCGCCCAGTGTGACGCTCTCGGCCACCGTCTTCGCGATTTCGACCGCCTCGTCATAGACTGAAGCTTCTACCAGCATGCGCGTCGGTGCGTTGCACGATTGGCCCGTGTTGTTGAAGCAGTGGCGCACCCCGCGCGCGACCGCGGCCTGCAGACCGGAATCGGCAAACACGAGGTTGGGAGACTTGCCACCCAGTTCCTGGCTGACACGCTTGACCGTTTCGGCAGCGGATTTCGCGACCTGGATGCCCGCGCGGGTGGAGCCGGTGAACGAGACCATATCGGCTTCCGGATGGCTCGTCAGCGCATCACCGATGCCGGGGCCGGTGCCGTGCACCATATTGAACACGCCTGCCGGGAAGCCCGCTTCGTGGATGAACTCGGCGAAGAGCTGCGCGGAAAGCGGGGCGATCTCGCTGGGCTTGAGCACCATCGTGCAGCCCGCGACGAGTGCCGGGCCGATCTTGGCGGCGAGCTGGTTGATCGGCCAGTTCCACGGTGTGATCAGCGCGCAGACACCCACAGCCTCGTGGACCAGACGGCCGCGACTGCCGAGCGAACGCTCCCACACCATCTCGCGCGCGGCCTTGATCGTTTCCTTGAGGTGCCCGGGCCCGCATTCGGCCTGCGCATTGTAGGAAAGATCGTAGGGCGCGCCCATTTCGGTGCTGATCGCCGTGACCATCTCGTCATAGCGCGCTTCAAACACCGCGATCAGCTTCTCGACGAGGGCGAGGCGCGCATCGAGGCTTAGCGACGAATAACCCTCGAATGCAGCGCGTGCGGCCGCCATGGCGCGGTCAACATCATCCGGCCCGCAGAGCGCGACCCGCGCGCAGACTTCCTCGGTCGCGGGATTGATTGCCTCGAACAGCGTGGTCGAGGTGGCCGGCAGCGTCCATGCGCCGTTTATATAGGAGGGGAGGGGGGAAAGTTCAGACATAACCGATAGCTCGCTTCTGGTCTTCGACGATCGTTCTGGCCGCCATGAAATAGTGGAATGCCGCCCAGAACCCGGTGGGGGCCAGGATCAGCAGCGCCGAGCGCAGCGAAGCCGCATCGGGCCCGGCGGGGCCTGCAAAGTAATCGCTCATCATGCCGACGCCCTGCGGCGCGACGATGAGGTTGAACACGTTGGCGATCAGCAGCGCGATCGCACTGAACATCGCGCGCATCTTCGGCGGCGCAAGGTTCTGGCCCAGCGCGAAGGCGGGACCGATGTAGAAATAGATGCCCGGAATGAACAGCCACAGCGAGATCGTCGCCAGTGTCAGATTGTGGGTATAGATCGCGATGATCCCCGGAACCGTCGCGACCGCCGTCACGCCGCCCAGCAGATACACGATCTTGCGGGGATCGGTGTACGAGGGACGGCCGAGAATCCAGGCCGTCAGCAGCGACGCGCTGATGCCCATCACCAGGTGAATCGGCCCGACAATGGCGCCTGCTGCGCCCACGTCGATCTGGTAGGTGCGCTGGAGGAACGTGGGGATGAACCACATCAGGCCCCAACCCCACAGCGCGCCGACGCCGCTGCCCATCATCACGTGCATGGCGGAACGCTGGCTCAGGCAGAAGCGCAGCGTTTCCATCAGCGTTGGATCATCGTCGCTCCTGATCACATCGAGGCAGCCGCGCTTGGGCTCGCGGATCGTCGCCATGATGAGCAGTGCCAGCAGCACACCGGGAATGCCAAGCACGAGGAACGCGGCGCGCCAGCCATAGGCATGCGCCACCGCGCCCGCCATGTCCGCACCAATCCACGCGCCAATGGGGGCGCCAAGGCAGAAGATCGTCAGCGCCATCGGGCGCCGGGCCGCCGGGAAGTAATCGCAGATGATCGAATTGCACGAAGGCGTGCCACCCGCTTCGCCAATGCCGACGCCCATGCGCGCCAGCAGCAGCTGGACATAGCCCTTGGAAAGCCCGCACATCGTCGTCATCACCGACCACAGCGTGATCGAGATCGCGAGCAGGTTGCGCCGGTTGTAGCGGTCCGCGATCCACGAAAGCGGAATGCCCATGCTGACGTAGAACAGCGCCAGCGAAACGCCCGTGAGAAACGCCACGCCGCCATCGCTGAGGTGCAGGTCGAGCCGGATCTGCTCGAGCACGGTCGACATCACGTAGCGGTCCGCGATGTTGATCGTATAGGCGAGCATCATCACGAACAGCACGTACCAGCGCAGTGCTACCGAAGCATTCTCCTCACCTGCGGGTGCTGCTGTCGCGCCTATTGCTGCCATTGGCTGATCCTGTCCCGATAAGGCTTGTTGTTTATCATCATGCGACGGCTTTGGGGGCCAGTTCCGGCCCGAGCGCGGCGCGCAGCGGCTCCAGCCAGGGTTCGAACTTCTTCCACTGATCGAGCCCGTCACGGAAGATGGGCTGGCGCACTTGTTCCGAACTGGGCGTGCGCACGGCGCGCTTGGTCTTGTGGAACTCGACGCAGGCATCTTCGAAGGGGAGGCCGCAGTAATCGAGGATGCGGCGCACGCTGCCTTCGAGGTCGTCGACGACGTCCTCATGCTGCACGCGCAGCACCCGGCCGGGGAGCACCGCGTCCCAGAGGTCCATCAGCTCGACATAGGTGCGATAATACCGCGCGATATCCTCGACGCCGTAGGTGAATTCCTGCCCTTGCGCGAACAGCTGCTTGAGATTGCTGAAGCAGCACGACATCGCATCGCGCCGCGCATCGATGATCTTGGCGTTGGGCAGGATCAGGTTGATGAGCCCGATGTGCCGGAAATTGTTCGGCATCTTGTCGATGAAATAAGGCCGGCCGAGAATGCGGTTCGGCATCGTGTCGGCGATATACTGCTCACCGAACCTGCGGACTGCCTCGGCATCGAGTTCTTCCAGCGAGCCGGGATAAAGCGGCTGCTCGAAGTTCATCTCGCGCCCCTGCAGCTGGTGCACGATGCGCTGGATATCGGGCAATTCCTGCGTGCCTTCGACCATCGAGTGCGAGGCGAGGATCTGCTCGATCAGGGTCGAGCCTGCGCGCGGCAAGCCGAGCACGAAGATCGGGGAGGGATCGTCCAGCCCCCAGCCCGCGCGCTTGGCAAAGAAGGCGGGCGTGCAAACGCGCTGTTGTTCACGCGTGTTGGTTTCGAACACTTCAGGGACATAGCCGTTGCTCGCGCGGTGCATGGCATTGCCGCGTGCGTAAGCCGTCCACGAAGCTTCGTAGTCGCCCGCGTCCTCCAGCGCCTTGCCCAGCGCGAAGGCGATGTGAATCTGGTCGACTTCGGCAGTGGCGGGGTCATCGAGGCGCGCCTGCATGAGAGCAATCGATCCCGGTGCGAACTTGTAGGTCTTGAGGTTGGCAAGGCTCCACCAGGCGTCGCCGAAATCGGGGCGTTCGACCGTTGCCCCCATATAGGCATCGATGGCTTCGGCGGTTCGGCCCACGGTCTTGAGTGCATGACCGAGCCAGAGATTGAGATCGGCCCGCCGCGCCGTCGCTGCCGGGGCATCGTCCGGAATCTCTGAGAGCATCGCCCGATACTCGGGTATCACGCTTTCGGAATCGCCGAGACCAACGCAGATTGTCGCGGCATGCGTGCGGTAGATGTGGTTCGCCGGGTCCGCCTTGAGCAGAGGTTCCAGCATCTCACGCGCCTGCGGAAACTTGTGTAACGCCATGAGAACCTGGACATATTCCTGCCGCGCATCGTGATGGTCGGGCACCATCGCGAGCACTCCTGCGTAGAGCGCTTCGGCATCGTCCAGCACTTTGCGCTTGTGGCCGATCTGGGCGAGCAGGCGCATCGCTTCGGGATGATCGCCGGCGTCGAGCAGGAAGCGGCGGATCATCGTCTCCGCCACGTCGATCTCGTCATCCCAGAACAGGACCTTGGCATGGACGATCGGCGGCGGAAGGCTGGCAAGATGCGCAACGTGGCGCGATGCAAGCTCGGCGCTGCGCATGTCGCCGGTCATGCGATAGAGGCCGTCCAGCATTCGCCAACCCATGACGAGAGCCGGGTTGATCGACACCGCAGAGCGCAGATCGAAGATGGCGGCGGGGGCATCGCGCCTCGCGACGTGGCACAGTCCGCGCTCGAGATACATCTGGCTGAAGCCCGGGTGATGCTGCGCGAAACGCTCGAGCGCCGCCAGCGCAGCGTCGGTCTGCTTCAGCATGCGCAGCGAATGCGCTTCGATCAAAAGGAGATCGCGATCGGCCGGATGGTCGGAAAGCAGGCGCTGCGCATTTGCAGCCGCGGCGGCATAGTCGCCCTTGGCCTGAAGTAGATGAAGGGACTTGAGCTCTGCCGCCAGCGAGGCGTCAGCGCGCGGATCGGTAGAGGTCTGGTCAGAATGAGGCAGATCGATCTGCGTGGCCATTACGCACTTTCCTGTCGGCGACCGCCCATGCCCATGAAACCCACCCATCAAACGCTTTGGGCGACCAGAAAGCAAGGGGTGGCGTTTGCCACGCCACCCCTTCATTTCCGTCAACAGCGCAAGATCACAGCTTGGTGGAGATCTTGATGCCGTAAGTCAGCGGACGAACGATCGTCGAAGTCTTGATGTACTGCGATGAGTTCGTGAACGTTGCTGCGTGAGTGTTGAAGATGTTGTCACCGAACAGGGTCACCGTCCAGTTTTCGCGGGTGAAGCCGATCTGTGCGTCAGCCAGCGCATAACCCTTCATCTTGTAGCGCAGCACCGTCGTACCCGGAATGATCACGCCATTCGAGGAAACGCTGTTGCCGTTCGCGACTTCATCACCTGACGGGTAGGTGCCCGGCTGGTTGAAGTACGAGCTGGTGTAGTTCACACCGGCCGCAACGAACCAGTTGATATCAGCCTTGCCGGTCCATTCGTAACGAGCACGGATGTTGCCCTGGAACTTCGGGCTGAACGGCGTGACGCTCCCGGGGGTGCCATAGGGGCTCTGCACGGGCAGGGCCGGCTTTACCGAGCCATCGGCGTTGAGGCCACCGAAGCGCGTCGTCAGGCACTTGCCGAGGTCGGTCGCTGTCGGGTTGTTGACGATGAAGCACGGCGAATTGGCCTGCTTGCTGTCATTGTAGGTGCCCGAACCCTGGATGGTGAAGCCGGTGGCCGGACGGGCAATGATCTGCGCTTCGATACCCTTGATGTGGTAGGTCGGGCCGTTTGCCGCGAACGCGGTATTGCCGAACCCGGCCGCCGGGTTGAAGAAGCCGATCTGGATGTTGTCCCAGCTCATGTAATAGGCCGACAGGTTGAACGTGACCTTGCGGTCAAACAGGTCGGTTTTCAGGCCCACTTCCCAGTTGGTCAGGTTGTCTGGCGCGTAAGCGGCGGGAACGAGCAACTGGAAGTTCTTCGTGCTGGTCTTCGTCGCAGTCGGCTTGCCGGCAGCATCGATGTACGGGAACGTCCCGTCTTGCACGCGGGCCGAGGGGCCGCGGTTGAACGCACCAGGACGGAAGCCCTGGCTGAACGTTGCGTAGACCAGCGTA
This sequence comes from uncultured Novosphingobium sp., assembly GCA_964592205.1. Lineage (GTDB taxonomy): Bacteria > Pseudomonadota > Alphaproteobacteria > Sphingomonadales > Sphingomonadaceae > Novosphingobium. The sequence goes on along the minus strand of CAZQEH010000007.1, from coordinate 47,176 downwards.
CCCGGTTCCGGCTTCCACGAGATCGTCGCCTTGCTCTTGAAGCCGTGGTAGTTGGATTTGAGGCCAAGCGCATCGAGGTTGGAGCCCGTGACACACGAAGGCTGCTGATAACAACCAGCCATCGAGGTGCCATAGACCGAACCGGTCTCGTATTCCTTGTAGTTGTAGTAGCGCGTGCCGCCCGTGACCGTCAGGTTCGGGAGAATGTCGAAATCGACCGAGCCGAACGCGGCATACTGCTTGAAGCCACGCTGCGTATCTTCACCGAAGCCGACGGACGGACCACGAAGACCCTTGACGTTGAGCGTCGCGTTCGGATTCGGGCCAACCGCGCCGACGCAATCGAACCCGCCATCGACAAGCTGCTGGTGGGTAAGCGCAGCATCGCAGGTCGGGACAGTCTTGTAGTCCCAGTCGTTGTTGTCCTGGATCTTGAAGTTCTCGTAGTACCCGCCGACGATAGCGCGAATGCGCTTGTCGTCCGGCGTCGTGATCCGGACTTCGTGGCTTTCGTGCGTGCTGCGGACCTTGTCGGTCCAGTACGAGGTCGGCTCATAGCAGAACGGCGAAGTGCCCTGCCTCACATAAGTGGAGCCACCAATGCACTGATAGTAGATGCCGAACTGCGCACGGGCGTAGTTGGTGTAATCACCCTGCTGGCTGATGTGGCGGGTCAGGTAGGCACCCGTGTAGATGACCTTGAAATCACCGAGCTTGCCGTTGATCGTCCACGCTGTGTTCGAGAAATCGTCCTTGTTGTACTGCGGGGTGAACAGCGTCGACGAAAGACCCGTAAGCGGGGCGTAGTCATAGGTATAGGTCTGAATCGCGAAGGTGCCGCGCGATTCCAGCTTCTGATAGGCCTGCGTCACGAGCAGATCCCAGTCCGGCGCGATCTTCCAGTCAACCGCGACGCGGCCACCGGTGTAGTCGACCGGGTTGAAGTTGTCCTCAACCAGCGAGTTGTTGTCGTACTTGCCGCCGTGGCTCTGCTGCTGGGGCGTCAGCTGGTTGCCGTTGCCCTGGTATGACAGGTAGTACGAACCAATGTCAGACGGCTGGCGGGTGAAGGTCGAGTACTTGTTGTCGATATAGCCACCGTGGTGATCGGCATAGACCACCGCGCGGATCGCGAGCTTGTCTTCGATGATCGGCACGTTGACCATCGCGTTGAACGAGCCGTTGGCCGCGCCGCCGGCCGTGCCGCCGAAGCTGCCTTCAAGACGGCCTTCAAACTTGTCGAGCTTGGGCTTGTTGGTGATGTAGCGCAGCACACCGGCCTGCGCGCCGCCGCCGAAGAGCGTGCCCTGCGGACCTTCGAGCACTTCGACGCGCTCGATATCGGCGACATAGACGTCGACGTTACGCGCCGGGAACTGCATCGACTGGTCGTCGAGGTAGATCGCCACATTGGGGAAGCCGCCGATCGTCGCCGAGGACTGCTGACCGGCAAAGCCCGCCGAAAGGCCGCGCAGGAAGATCGCGCCCTGGCCCGGGCCGTTGTTCGAGAAGGTGACGTTCGGGGTGTACTTGAGCAGGCCGTCGATCGAGGTGACGTTGAGCTTGCTCAGCGTATCGGTGCTGAAGGCCTGAAGCGTCAGCGGCACGTCCTGGATCGACTGGTCACGGCGCTGTGCCGTAACGATGATCACATCGGAGTTGGCGGAGGCGGCGGTATCGGCCGATTGCGGCGTCGATTGCGCCAGTGCCATTTCGCCTGAACCCAGCGCAACGGCCGCGGCCGCGCACGACAACATAAACCGTGATTTCATTGTAACCCCCATCCTTCTCATTTTCCGCCCGGCACCCGGCCGGGATTCAGCAAACCGCGGCAATGGCGTGAAAATAGGGGGCAATCTCAAGGCATACCCGCGGGAAACCGCACGAAGGGCGCTGCAAAAGCCGCTTCACACCGGATCGACCCATCCGGCCGGATCATTCCCAAGCAGGCAATTCCCTGATTTCTTTCCCTGTTCCCGGCACGCTCATCGTCGTGTTTGGGCAAGCCTAGGTTAAAGCAAGGTCTAAATCCACCCCCAGATTGCGCCGTCCCCACGTCGCGGCTGGCTGTGTCTTTTTGGTCATGCCTGGCCAGTGCGCTGCCCGCCCATCCGCTAGCAGCTTGATATTACAAAAATTTATCAGATGTGCGGCTAAACTGTTACCCACGGCACAGGCCGCGGCGGGCGTCTGGACGGGGGTTGCGCAGGCCTTTTTGTCAATTTTCCATGGCGGCATAAGGAAATCCGATTGGCTGCATTCGCGCGGTTGGTCCACCCGGTGGTATATCTATTCCTCGCGAGATCGGGACCGCCCCCGAATGGACACGCACGCATGATCGATTTCAGCCGGATCGGCTCGCTTCTGGCCCAGCGGCCCGAGGGCCACTGCCTGCCCCAGCCGCTTTACAACGAAGCCGAAGTGTTCGCCTTCGACATGGCCGCCATCTACGGCACCAGCTGGCTGATGGCCGGTTTCGAGTGCGAGTTGCCCAAGGCGGGGAGCTATATCGCGCAGATGGTCGGCAAGTGGCCGGTGCTGATCGTGCGCGGCCGCGATGGGGAAATTCGCGCGTTCCACAATTCGTGCCGCCACCGCGGTTCGTTGCTGTGCTCGGCGGGCAGCGGCTCGGCGCCCAAGATCGTCTGCCCCTATCACCGCTGGACGTACGAGCTCGATGGCTCGCTGCTCTCGGCGATGCGGATGGAGCCGGATTTCGACAAGGCCGCGCACAGCCTGCGTCCGATCCAGCTCGAACGCGTCGCCGGCTGCCTGTTCATCTGCTTTGACGACAATCCGCCGCCGTTCAACGAATTCGCGCTTCGGCTTGAGGTGTATCTCGCACCGCACGATCTCAAGAACGCGAAGCTCGCCTTCGAGAGCACGATCACCGAATATGCCAACTGGAAGCTGGTGATGGAAAACGGGCGCGAGTGCTATCACTGCGCCACCGGTCATCCTGAATTGGCGAAGACCTTCCCGGTCGGCATGAAGAAGCACTTCGACGTCGACGGCGATACCCGCGTGCAGACCTTCCACGAACAGATGGCTGCCATCGGCCTCGCCACCGAAGCGATCGAAGGGGATTGGTGGCAACTCGCCCGGTTCCTGCTCAATCCGGAAGTCCTCTCGCTCTCGATGGATGGCAAGCACCTCGTCAAGAAGCTGATGTGTGACAAGAATGGCGGCGATATCGGCTCGATGCGCCTCGCCATCGATCCGCACTGCTTCCTCCACGCGACGGCCGATCATACCTTCATGTTCAGTGCGATGCCGATGGGCCCGGGCGAGACGGCGGTGACCGGTAAGTGGCTGGTGCACAAGGACGCCGTCGAAGGCGTTGATTACACGGTCGAGAGCCTTGCCGACCTGTGGACCCGTACCAACCTGCAGGACAAGGAACTGGCGGAAAACAACCAGCTCGGCGTCAACAGCCCCGGTTATGTGCCTGGCCCCTATTCGAAAGAGGCCGAATTGCTCGCGCTGCGCTTTACCGACTGGTACTGCGATACCGCTCGCAAGTATGTCGAGACGCATGGCCGCTGATTCTCCGAAGGGACTTCGTCCCGAAACGCTCGCTGTCGCCTTCGGCTATGATCCCGCCGAGGCGCTCGGCGCGGTCAAACCGCCGGTCTATCTCACCTCGACTTTCATCTACCCCAGCGCCCAGCACGCCAAAGACGTCCACGAGGCGTTCTTCGACGGCACCGGGCCGCTGGCAGGGAAGCAGGGCGGGGGGCATATCTATTCGCGCCTCGGCCACCCGGGGCTCGATATCCTCGAAACGCGCCTTGCCGCGATTGACGGTGCCGAGGCGGCTGCCGCATTTTCGAGCGGGATGGCCGCGCATTCGTCGATCGCGCTGACGTTCGTGAGGCCGGGTGACAGCGTGCTCCATGGCCGCCCGATCTACGGGGGAGTGGATATGCTCTACGGCGCGGTCATGCCGGGCTTCGGCACGCATGTCGAAACCTATACCGACGGCTGCGACCCGGACCATGTCCGCGCCGCCGCCCGCGCGGCGCTTGCCAAGGGACCGCTCGCGCTGATCGTGGCGGAAACCCCGGCGAACCCGACGGCTGCTATCGTCGATCTCGATCTGATGGTCGCCGTGGCTGACGAAATCGGCCGCGAGACGGGCCGCCGTCCGCTGGTCGTCGTCGACAACACCCTGCTCGGTCCCTTCGCGCAGCGGCCCATCGAGCAGGGCGTTGACCTGTGCATGACTTCGCTCACCAAGTACTGCGCCGGGCACAGCGATCTGCTGGCGGGCGGAGTAACCGGCAAGCTGGAGCTGATCCACCAGCTGCGCGCCTTGCGCACCACCTGGGGCAATCACCTCGATCCATTCACTGCTTGGCTTGTCGTGCGCAGCCTTGAATCCGCTGCCGTGCGGATCGAGCGGGCGATGGAGAATGCGCGCAAGGTGGCGGAATTCCTCCGCGATCATCCCAAGGTGGCTGGAGTCACCTATCTTGGCTTCCTTGCTGAAGGTACGCCCGCGAAGGCAGTCTACGACCGGCAATGCAAGGGCGCGGGCTCCACTTTCTCGTTTCACCTCCATGGCGGTGAGGCGGAATCGTTCCGCATGCTCGATGCGCTGAAACTGCTGAAGCTGGCGGTCAGCCTTGGCGGATCGGAAACGCTGATCTGCCATTCGGCGACGACCACGCACTACGCCGTCCCGCGCGAGGGGCGTCTTGCCGGCGGGATCACCGACGGCACGATGCGCCTGTCCGTCGGGCTTGAACACGCCGATGATATCATCGCCGACCTTTCCCAGGCACTAGAGGCTGTCTGAAACATGCACATTAACAACGGAACCGATCCCCATGCGATCGGCACCAAGCTCCCTGCGCCCGAAACGCGCTATGACATGGTTGTCGTCGGCGCGGGGCCTGCTGGCCTTGCTGCCGCGCTCGCCGGGGCAGGGGAGGGCAAGTCCGTCCTCCTCGTCGACGAGAACCCGATTCCCGGCGCTGCCATGGGCAACGACGTGCCGCTCCTGTTCGGCGGCCGCATGACCACGGCGACGCAGAACGCCGAGCGCATGCTCGAGACCGTGTTCATGAGCGAGCCGATGCTCGAAGCCGCGATGGACGCGGGCGTCGAAGTCCTGCTCGGCACCAGCGCTTGGGGCGTCTACCGCAATGGCGCGGGCATCACGGGGCTGCCCGAAAGCGTCGTCGCGCTGGCAGACAAGGATCGCGGCTGGATCGTCGGATATAACGAACTCGTCCTCGCCACCGGCGCGCGCGATCTCGCCATCGGCTTCCCGGGCTGGAACCAGCCGGGCGTGATGGGTGCTGCTGCGCTTGAACGCCTGCTCGCGCATTACGAAGCCTTCGCTGGCAAGCGCATCCTCATCGTCGGTAGCCACAACCTCGCCCTCGAAACCGCGCTCCTTGCCCGCGACAAGGGCGTCGATGTGGCGGGCCTTGTCGAAGTGCGCTCTGCGCCGCAGGGCGATGCCGCGCTCGCCGAAGCCGTCCGCGCTGCGCAGATCCCGTTCTATCTGGAAGACGCCCCTGCCGAAGCCATCGGCGGCATCGACGGCGTCGAACGCGTCCGCCTGCGCTCGGGCGCAGAGATCGCGGTCGATACGATCGTGCTCGCCATCGGCCTCGTCCCTTCGATCGAACTGATCGACGCGATGGGCGGCAAGCGCGTGCTCGATGGCGCGCGCGGAGGCTATATCCCTGGTGATAACGACGGCGTGACCTGCGTCGGCGATTGCGCGGGCCTTGCGGATACCGGCTTCGACCACGTGGACTACCGCATGGAATGGGCGCGCGAACTCGGCAAGCTCTCGAACCCCGACACCATCGTCTGCCAGTGCGAGGAAGTGACCCGCGGCGATCTGCTCGGCGTGCAGCCCCCGCGCTACCTCGAACGCCCCGCGCCGATGCAGGCGCGTTCGCTCGATACGCTCATCAAGGATGGCCCGCCGAACCCCGACCAGATCAAGCGCCTGACCCGTGCCGGGATGGGCGTGTGCCAGGGCCGCCGCTGCCGCGATCAGGTGGCGATGATGCTGGCGATGGCAGCAGACGGTCCGTTCGGCTTGGTCCCGCTCGCCACCCATCGCGCGCCGGTTCGGCCGCTTCCGCTGCGCATTCTCGCGGATTGGGAAGAAAGCGAAGAGATGCGCGCCGGATGGGACGTGTGGTTCGGCATCCCGACGCAGTGGGTGCCCTACCGTGACATCAACACGCCGCGCGAGCACGAGCACCAGACCGCCATCGCCGAAGGGTGGAGCCTCTAAGATGACCTACGTCGGTATGCCCGCACCTGCGGAAACCCCGCAGGAAACCATGGCGAAGGTCGCCGGTTCCGCGAACGGGATGAAGGTCGTCATTGTCGGCGGCGGCGTTTCCGGCCTCAGCGCCGGCTGGTGGCTCGCCCGCTCGGGTGCTGAGGTCACGGTGCTCGACAAGGGCATCGTCGGCTGGGAAGCCTCGGGCCGCAACGGCGGCGGTGCCTCGCACTATCAGAGCCCGCTGTTCGAGGAAGAGCAGCGCATGTGGCCGCACATGGACGCGCTGCTCGGCTATCCGACCGAGCACCAGCAGGAACGCCTCGTCATCGCGGTGAGTCCCAAGCAGCTGAATCAATACCATTATCTCGCCAAGATGAACAACGACATGGGCTACCGTGTCGATCTGCTTGATGGCGATCAGGTGCGCGCAATGGTGCCGCTGGCGGGGGACAACTGCCTTGGCGGCATGCACTACCGCTTCGGTGGCCACGCCAACCCGCAGCGCTCCGTTCAGGCCTATGCCTGGGCGCTGCAGGATCTGGGCGGGCGCATCTACCAGCACAGCCCGGTGACGGGCTTCGAGACCGTTGGCAGCAAGGTCGTCGCGGTTCACGCCACGTCAGGCCGCCACGAGTGCGACGCGGTTGTCGTTGCCGCAGGCCCGCAGATCCAGGCGATGATGGCGAAGCTCGGCGTCGAAGTTCCGCTCGCCGCGGCGCGCGCGGAAATGATCGTCACCGAACCAGCGCCGATGATGCCTATCGGCGGCGTTGACGGAAACGGCCTCTATGGCCGCCAGACCCTGCGCGGCAATCTCGCTTATGGCGGCGGCCCGCACGAATGGCTGGAAACGCTTGAGGGAGGCCCGCCTGCGCGCCCCAGCTCGCCGCTCACACGCAACCTTGCGCGCCGTGTTGCCGAACTGTTCCCCAAGGCGGCGCACCTCAATGTCATCCGCTCCTGGGCGGGCATCGTCGAGAATACGCCTGACGGCCGCCCGATCATCGACCGGATGAAGGACCCGGAGAACGTCACCGTCGTCACAATGTCCGGCGTCGGCTTCGGCCTTTCGCCCGCCTCGGGCCATGCGGTACGCGATCTCGTCGTCGATGGGCAGTGCAGCTTCACCGACATCGCCAAGCTCAGCCTCTCGCGCTTTGATGGCATCGGCGCGGACTGGCGCGAGCAGCGCGGCTGGCAGGCGCCCAAGGCGGCATGAAAGCACCCTATTCCGCCTTCAGCCTGCTGCGCGGCGCGCTCAACGGGCAAAAGCACTGGGAACCGGCGTGGCGCGATCCGGAGCCGCGCGCGAGCTATGATGTCATCATCATCGGCGGCGGCGGGCATGGGCTTGCCACCGCCTACTACCTCGCCAAGGTCCACGGCATCCGCAATGTCGCGGTGCTGGAAAAGAGCTGGATCGGCGGCGGCAACGTCGGGCGCAACACCACGCTGGTGCGCTCGAACTACCGCCTGCCGCAGTTGCATAACTTCTTCGAGTTCGGCCTCAAGCTGTGGCACGGCCTGAGCGACGACCTGAACTACAACGTCATGTTCAGCCCGCGCGGCGCGATGTTCCTCGGCCACAATGATGGCGACATGATCAAGCTCGCTGAACGCGGCGATGCCATGCGCTGCGACGGGATCGACGCGGAACTGCTGACGCCGAAGCAGATTGCCAAGATCGAGCCGCTGCTCGATCTTTCCCGCAACACCCGCTTCCCGATCGACGGCGCGTTGATTCAGTGGCGCGCCGGCACCGCGCGGCATGATGCGGTTGCGTGGGGTTATGCCCGCGCTGCGGATGCGCTGGGCGTCGATATCATCCAGAAGTGCGAAGTTACGGGCTTCGTGAAGGATGGGAACCGCATCACCGGCGTCGAGACCACGCGCGGCCGCATCCTGGCGGGCCGCACCGGCATCTGCGTGGCGGGCCATAGCGGCCATGTCGCCGGCCTTGCCGGGCTGCGCCTGCCGATTGAATCGCAGACGCTGCAGGCACTCGTCACCGAAGGCGTCAAGCCGATGGTGCAGTCTGTTGTCATGTCGCAGTCGCTCCACTTCTACATCAGCCAGTCAGACAAGGGCGGCATCGTGATGGGCGGTGATCCGGACAACTGGCCGAGCTATGCCCGCCGCGGCCAGCCGACGATCAAGGAACACGCCATCGCGCAGGCGGTGACGTGCATGCCCGCGCTTTCGCGCCTCAGGATGCTGCGCACCTGGTCGGGCGTGACAGACATGAGCTTCGACGGTTCGCCGATCATCGGCCCGAGCCCCATTGATGGGCTCTATCTCAATGCCGGCTGGTGCTACGGCGGCTTCAAGGCGACGCCGGCCTCGGGCTGGACTTATGCCCACACGCTCGCCACCGGCAAGCCGCACGAACTGAACGCACCCTTCAGCCTCGAACGCTTCATGACCGGGGCCACGATCGACGAAACCTCCGTCGGTCCGTTCCCGAACCACCGCTGAGACAGGCACAGACATGTACCAGATCACCTGTCCCCACTGCGGCCCGCGCGCCCAGACGGAATTCACCTACGAGCGCACGACCGATTCCGTCGTCGATCCCGCTGGCGATGCCCAGACTGCGATGCAGGCGCTATTCACCCGCGCCAATCCGATGGGGCTCGACGATGAAATCTGGCGCCACACCTATGGCTGCCGCGCATGGATGGTGCTCACCCGCCACCGGGTGACGCATGAGATTCATGCCGTGCGCACCGTCGGTCCGGAGGCGCTGCCATGAGCGGCCCGACGCGCGCGCCTTCGGGCGAGGAAACCATCTCGTTCACCTTCGATGGCGTGGGCCTTCACGCCCGCCCCGGTGACACGCTCGCCGCAGCACTGCTCGCGAACGGCATTGGCCTCGTCGGCCGCAGCTTCAAGTATCACCGCCCGCGCGGGATCATGACCGCGGGCATCGAGGAGCCCAACGCGCTCGTCACGGTCGGCACCGGCGGCCGCGCCGAGCCCAATACCCGCGCGACCGACTTGTTCGTCTATCCCGGCATGGTCGCGATGAGCCAGAACCGCTGGCCCAGCCTGTCGTTCGACATCGCCTCGATCTTCGGCCTTGCCGCGCCTGCGCTCGGCGCCGGGTTCTACTACAAGACCTTCTTTGGCCCGGCGAAGCACTGGCTGCGCTACGAAGCCTTCATCCGCCGCGCCGCCGGCCTCGGCGATGCACCGACCGAGGCGGATCCCGACAATTTCTCGCAGGCCGCCGGTTTCTGCGATGTGCTGATCGTGGGCTCCGGTCCGGCGGGCCTCAAGGCCGCACTGGACGCTGCCGAGGCGGGCAAGCGCGTCTGGCTGGTCGAGCAGGATGCCGTCCCCGGCGGTTCGCTGCTGCGTGATCCCGATTCGGCCATTGATCCCGCCGCCATGGTGGAGCGGATCAAGGCGCTGGATGGCAAGGTTTTCCTCCGCACAACCGCGTCCGGCTACTGGGACCACAACTTCCTGACGCTCACCCAGCGCCTTGCCGAGCCCGGCGCGGTTCCGTCACATGGCTTTGCCCAGCGGCTGTGGCACGTGCGGGCAGGGCGGGTGATCCTCGCCACCGGGCTGATCGAGCGCCCGGTTCCTTTCGCGAACAACGATCACCCCGGCGTCATGCTCTCGCAGGCCGTGCGCAGTTATGTGCGCCGCTGGGGCGTGCTCCCCGGCAAGCGGGTCGTCATCGCCACCAACAACGATGATGCCTATCTGACGGCAGAGGCCCTCGTCGAAGCGGGCGCCGAAGTCGTGGCGCTGCTCGATGCCCGTGCCTCCGGCCCGGCGGCACCCGCTGGCGTTACCGTCTACCACGATGCGCGCCCTTCCAGCGTCACCGGCCGCAAGCATGCCTTGCGCAAGGTAACCGCCGTCATCGGCGGCAGCGAGCAGAGCTTCAACGCGGACCTCATCGCCGTCTCTGGCGGCTTCGTGCCCGTCTCGCACTTGCACATGCAGGCGGGCGGCAAGCTGACGTGGAACGAGGAGGCGCAGGCTTTCATCCCCGGTGAGACGCCGCAGGTCTGCGAGACTGTCGGTGCCGCACTAAACCCGCCTGCTGCGCCTGCCGTGCCGCCGGCCGGCAAGGCCAAGAAAAGCTTCGTCGATTTCCAGAACGACGTCAGCCTCGCGGACATCGATCTTGCCTGGCAGGAAGGCTACCGCTCGGTCGAGCACCTCAAGCGCTACACCACGCTCGGCATGGCGACTGATCAGGGCAAGACCAGCAATATGGTCGCGCTCTCGCGCCTTGCTGAAAAGCAGCATGTGACCGTGCCCGAGGCCGGCCTCACCACGTTTCGTCCGCCGTTCACGCCCGTTACGATGGGCCTGCTGGCGGGCGCCGGCGCACGCAATGCGGGGGCACACGTGCGCCGGATCCCCTTGCATGCGCTGCACGAAGCGCACGATCCGATCTGGCAGCCGCTGGGCTACTGGTTCCGCCCGCGCGCCTATCCCGTGAACGGCGAGAGCCTTGCCGAAGCCGCACTGCGCGAAGCACGCACCGTGCGTACCGTGGCAGGCCTCAGCGATGTGTCCACGCTCGGCAAGTTCGAAGTGAGCGGCCCCGATGCAGCCAAGCTGCTTGAACTGGTGTGTGCGACAACCGTCGGCAAACTGGCGGTCGGGCGAGGGCGCTATACCTTCATGTGCCGCGAAGATGGTTTCGTGAACGACGACGGCACCGTCTGGCGCCTCGCGGAAAGCCGCTTCCTGCTGACGAGCTCCACCGGCGGTGCCGACCGCATGGCGCACTTCATTTCCTATGTGCGCAACTCGCTGCGGCCCGATCTCAAGTGCTCGGTGGTCAACGTGCAGGAGCACTACGCGGGTATCGCGCTGGCTGGCCCCAAGGCGCGTGCGATCCTCGCCAGCCTTATCGGCGCCGAGCCGCCCCGCCACATGGGCTATGCGCCGGGCGTGCTGGCAGGCGTACCCGTCCATGTCCTCGCCGCCAGCTACAGCGGCGAACGCGCTTTCGAGATCCATGTCGAAGCGACCCACGCCGCCGCCGTCTGGCATGCCATCGAAGCTGCGACCCGCGCAGAAGGCGGAGCACCCTATGGCCTTGAAGCCATGGAACTCCTGCGCATCGAGAAGGGCCACGTGGTCGTCGGCGGCGAAGTTGATGGCCGCTCCACGCCGCACGATCTTGGTCTTGGCGGAATGCTCAACAAGGCAGGCGGCTTTATCGGTGCGGCAGGTCTGACGCGGCCTGCACTCAGCGCACCGAACCGCAACAACCTCGTCGGCCTCGTCAGCCTTGATGGGCCGATCCCCGAAGGCGGGATGCTGATCCAGCGGGCGGGCCAGTCACCGCAAGGGCATGTCACCGCCGCAGCGCGCCGCATTCTGGAAGGCGGGGCCATTGCGCTCGCGTTGCTCGAAGGCGGGCACAAGCGCCACGGCGAGGAGATGATCGTGACATCGCCCACGCGCGGCGAGAAGGCCCGCGTGCGCGTAACTTCGCCGCACTTCTATGATCCCGCCGGGGAACGCTACCGTGACTGATACGACCTCGATCATCGCTCTTCCGGCCGCACCGCTCCACGCGCTGGAGATCTGGAGCAATCCTGTCGCCGTCGGCGCGCGCATCCAGAAGGGGCTGGGCTTTGCGCCTCCGCCGCTGAACCGCAGCGCGGGCAATGCGGCGACCACGCTGCTGCGCTATGAGCCGACAGTGTGGCTGGTCGAGGGTGATACCTCGGTTCTCGCTGACACCCTTGGCGATGATGGTGCGCTGACGGGCATCGGTGGCGGCATCGTCCGCTTTCGCATTGCGGGGCCGGGCTGGCGCGAACTGCTGCTGGAGGGCGGCGTGTTCGACACCAGCGCGGCTGCATTCCCGGCTGGAGCCACTGCGGCGACGGTGATCGACCACGTCGGCGTGCGGCTCCATGCGGAAAGCGAAGACGCCTGCGTGGCCTACGTGCCCGCGAGTTATGAGGAAGGCCTGCACCACTTCTGGGAAGAGGCCCTGCCGCTGCTGGGGGCCTGACCGCTCGCAATGACGACTTTTGTTTACTAGTGAATCCGCGCGCCCTGCCGCCTGAGCTCCGCCTGCACCGCTGCAATATCAACGCTGGCGAAGTCTCGTCCGGTCTTCACCGCAATCGCCGCTGCAACACCTGCGCCCTGGCCTGAAACCGCGCAGCACATCATGTTGCGCACCGCCGCATGGCTCACCTTGTCGCCGCCGATCACACGGCCCGCAACGATCAGGTTGGTGATCCCCTGCGGCACCATCGAGCGGTACGGGACATGGAAATAGCGCCCTGTCGTCGGCAGGATCAGCAGGCCATAACCATCGATGAATTCGGGAAAAATCCCGATGGAGTCCTCGAACCGCGCTTGGCCGCGTACGTCATCGCCGGTCATATTGTAGAGCGCGTCGATCTTGCGCGTATCGCGGATGCCCAGTGTCATGCCGAAGTTGCGCAGCTTGGCCCCTTCGCAGCCCGGCATATAGGCGCGCAGGGCAGCAATCGCGTGCATGGCATCAGCGCGGCCTTCCATCTCGCCGCGGGTCAGGCTGTCGGGGTCGGTGCCATCGAGATAGTGATGAACGAGGTTGAGGTAGGTGAGGTCGCCTTGATCGGAAACCGTGCCCCACGTGCCCGCAATCGTCGCGAGGTTGGGGGGGAGCAACCCCGCCTTCAGTGCCTGCCGGAATGGCTTTCTGAGGAAGGGCGAGAACATCGCGTCTTCCTTGCCGCTCGTGGAGATGTCCCACTCGCCGCCGCCAGACCAGTCGCCGTAAGTCTGCGGATCGGCCTTCACCGCCTCGATGAAGCGCGCCTTGTTCACTCCGCTCATCGAGAACATCACCGAGACGGACATCATCTCGTCAACTGGATGCTTGATCGTCGGCGCGCCGCCGCGAAAAGCCAGATCGGCGTCGCCCGTCGCGTCGATAACCCGCTGCGCAAGGATCGCCTCGCGCCCCGCCTTGCTTTCGACGATCACGCCGCAGATGGTGCCGCCTTCCATGATCGGTGCGACGACGAGCCGGTGCAGCATGGGAATGACGCCCGCTTCCTTCACCAGCACGTCTGCCACATGCTTGAACGCTTCGGCATCGAGCGCGTGGCTGATCGATTGCGGTTCGGGGAGCGCGGCATCCATGGCTATTGCGCGGTCCTCGAACTCACGCCCGATCCCTTCGCTGTCGATCGTTGCGGGGTGGCGGTACCAGGCAAAGCCCTCGACGCCGACTTGCGTGATATTGCCGCCAAAGCAGCCGTAGCGCTCGACCAGCGTGGTCTTCACGCCTGCGCGCGCCGAGGCGAGCGCGGCGGCAAGGCCGCCGGGGCCGGAACCCACCACGAGCACGTCGGTTTCGTGGATCACGTCAATCCGGCGGGCGGGTTCTTCGATCTGTCTGGTCATCACGGCGCAGCATGGCGCACGGGCAGGGGCCGTCAACCGGTGCAGGTATTGCCAATTACCTTTAAGCAAGTCTGATGTGGATCTTCAGCCTTGGTGATGGCGATCAGACGCGGCGGATGCGCGAGGGGTCGGACATCGGGGTGATCACGCGGTGGCGGGTTTCGACCTTCCACTCGCCCGAAACCTGCGCGACATGTGCCTGGCGCTGCAGGGCGCGGGCAAGGGCTTCGAGATCGAGCGGCGCATCGAGCTGCATGCCGAAGGTGTGGCCGCCGAACCAGCGGACAAACCCGGTCACTTGCTGCTCACCCGGCAGCACCACCAGCACGCGTTCGCCGCGCACCGGTGCCGGTCCGCGGGCACTGGCGCCGAGGCCGGTGGGTGAGACGTTGCGGATCACAATTTCCTGCACTTTGCCATCCCGGCACACCAGACGTGCACGGATGATGCGCGGCTGGCGTTGTTCACGCACAACCTGGTCCGTCGGTGGAATGGGAGCCATGAATGACATCTACCGCACCATTACCTTGCCAAAAGCCACGCAGCGCCAGTCTTTGCGCCCCATGCCTTACTGGACCAAAATGGGTAAATGATCCGTATTGGATTATGCTCCAGCCAGCAAAATCGGCACTATTTCGTTAGGAACGGGCTAAGGGGAGCCCCGGATGGGCTCGGGAACTCCCCTTTTAGGCGGTGGCGGCTGCTCAGGCAGCGTCGACCATCACGATTTCGCTATCCTCGAGCGCGGTCACCGTCAGCAGATCGAGATCGCGAATCGCCACGCCATCGCGGGCATTCACGGTCACGTCGTCGATCCTGATCGAGCCGGTCGCCGGGACGAGGTAGGCCTTCCTGTCCTTGCCAAGCGGATAGCTGGTGGTCTCACCGGCACGCAGCGTAGCGCCCAGCACCCGCGCTTCGGTGCGGATGGGCAGGGCATCGCCGTCTCCCTCATAGCCGGAGGCCAGCGCCACGAATTGACCGGTGCGCGTGCCCTTGGGGAAGGGCCGCGCGCCCCAACCGGGCGCCTCGCCGCTGCGGGTGGGCATGATCCAGATCTGGAAAATGCGGGTGGTCACGTCCTCCATGTTGTATTCCGAATGGCGGATGCCGGTGCCCGCGCTCATCACCTGGACGTCACCCGCTTCGGTCCGGCCCTTGTTGCCAAGGCTGTCCTGATGGGTGATCGCGCCTTCGCGGACGTAAGTGATGATTTCCATGTCACGGTGGGGATGCGGCGGGAAACCGGTCTTCGGCGCGATGGTATCGTCGTTCCACACACGCAGGTTGCCCCAGTGCGTCCGCGCCGGATCATGGTATTCGGCGAACGAGAAGTGGTGCTTGGCATCGAGCCAGCCGTGGTTGGCACCGCCGAGGCTGGCGAAGGGGCGCAGTTCGATCATGGTCTTTCTCCTGTCCGGCGCCTGCTGCCAAAGCGGGCAGGGCGCTTTCGTTGGAGCCGATATAGGCCTTGCCCACTTTCCTGTTCAGTGGGATAAATTGAACCGGTTTGTTCGATGGAGCTGAACGATGGTCAATCCCGGCACCCCTACGCTCGATCAGCTGCGCATCTTCCTGACCATTGTCGATACCGGCAGTTTCGCCGGTGCCGCACGCACGCTGGGCCGCGCGGTTTCGGTGATCAGCTACGGCATCGCCAATCTCGAAGCCCAGCTCGGCGTCAGTCTGTTTGACCGCGAAGGCACCCGCAAGCCGCAGCTTACCACCGCTGGCCGGGCGCTCCTCGCCGAAGCCCGCGCCATCGCGCAGGGCGTCGATGGTTTGCGTGCCAAGGTGAAGGGCTTGCTCGAGGGGCTGGAAGCCGAAGTCGATCTTGCGGTCGATGTCATGGTCCCGCCCGAGCGGCTGGCCATCGTGCTGCGCCGGTTTGCCGCCGAATTTCCCACCGTGCAGCTCCGGCTTCATGTTGAGGCCCTGGGCGCGGTGAGCGCGATGGTGCTTGCGCGCACCGCCACCATCGGCGTTTCGGGCCCGCTTGCCGCCGAAGTGCCCGAGATCGACGGCAAAGTTGCCGGCGCCACGCTGCTCGTTCCCGTCGCCGCGCCCGATCACCCGCTGGGTCGCATGACCGCGATACTGCCCGGCGCGGGGCGCGACTATATCCAGCTCGTGCTTTCGGACCGCTCGGGCACCACCGCCGGGCGCGATTTCGGCGTGATCAGCCCCAAGACCTGGCGGCTGGCCGATCTTGGCGCCAAGCATGCGCTGCTGCGCGAAGGGATTGGCTGGGGCAATATGCCGATGCCGATGATCGAGGGCGACCTGACGACAGGAACGCTGGTGCGCCTCGCCATGCCCGATCACCCCAGCGGCGCCTACCAGTTCACGGCGATCTGGCGGCGCGACACGCCTCCGGGGCCCGCCGCGCGCTGGCTGCTCGATCAGTTCGTGGCACTGGGCGCGCGCGATGCCGAAACTTGCGACAAACCGGATGTGTAAGGAGGGGGCAGGCTAGCGCGCCTCAGCCGACCCCTGCCGTGAAATCCTTCAGCATCTGCTTGGCGATCACTAGCTGCATGATCTGGGTGGTGCCTTCGTAGATGCGGTAAATGCGCGCATCGCGGAAGAAGCGTTCGGCCTCGTACTCCGCGAGATAGCCCGCACCGCCGTGGATCTGCACGCAGCGGTCCGCCACGCGCCCGCACATCTCTGAGGCGAACATCTTGAAGGCGGCAGCTTCCATCAGGATCTTCTGCCCGGAATCGGCCTTGGTGATGGCATCGCGCATCATGCACTGGGCGGCGTAGATTTCGGCCTGGCTGTCTGCCAGCATGGCCTGGATCAGCTGGAACTGCGCGATCGGCTCGCCGAAAGCCTTGCGTTCATTGGCATAGCGGATCGCGCTATCGAGAATGCGCCGTGCCTGGGCCGTTGCAGCGGCGCCCACCGAAAGCCGCCCGTTGTCGAGGCTCTGCATCGCAGTGGCGAAACCTTTGCCTTCCTCGCCGCCGAGCAGCGCTGCGCCGGGGACGTAGACATCCTCGAGGATGAGATCGCCGATGTGGCTGCCCTGCTGACCCATCTTCTTGTCAGACTTGCCGCGTGTCACGCCAGGCGTATCGAGCGGCACAAGGAAGGCCGAGATATGCGCGTTCCTCGGCAGGTTTTCCTTCGAGGTGCGCGCCATGATGAGGCCCACCTTCGCGTAGGGCGCATTGGTGATGTAGCGCTTGGTGCCATTCAGCACATAGCCGTTGCCCGAACGCACGGCCATGGTCGCAAGGCCCGCAGAATCCGAACCCGAACCCGGCTCGGTCAGGCCAAACGCCGCGATCTCGCCCGCCGCCAGACGCGGCAGCCACTCGGCCTTCTGCTCCGCTGTGCCGGCATTCTTGATTGCCGAGCAGACCATGCCGATGTTGATCGAGATGATCGAGCGGAACGCGGGCATGGCATAGCTGATCGCGTGGATCGTCTCGATATACTGGCTGATGTTCATGCCAGCGCCGCCGTATTCCTCGGGCATGGTGAGGCCGAACAGGCCCATGTCGCGCATTTCGGCAAGGAGGTCTGCGGGGATCGCGTCGCCTGCGATGACGTGCGCTTCGGCTGGAATCAGCCGCTCGCGCACATAGCGCTGCAACTGTTCGAGGAACTGGGCGAAGACCTCTGGATCCATGCCAGGATTGCGGGTCGCGCCATGCGCACTATTCATCAGGCCATCCTCATCAATCTGCTTGTCTTGCCAACGCTAGCCAAGAATTTGCGGCGGGGGAATTACCCATTGCAGCCCCTCATCAGGGTTAATGCGTAGCTGTGCAGTCAGCCGGTTTCAGTCACACCAGTGCCATGCAAGCTGGACCATGCTGAAACGCGTCGAAACCTCCGAGCTCCGGCTCGGCATGTTCATCCAGAAACTGGAAGGGAGCTGGTTCAAGCATCCCTTCTGGAAGAGCAAGTTCGTGCTCGAAGAGATGTGGATGCTCGAAGCGTTGCAGGGAAGCGGGGTCGAAGCCGTCATCATCGATACCGAGCGCGGGCTCAACAATGTGCCCGAACGCGAGATAGCGGTCGTCGGCAGCGGATCATCGCCGCCTCCCCAGCGCGGCATGCCCCTGGTCCCCGCCCGCCCCACCGCGAACAAGTTTGCCGCCGCCCGTGTTGCCACCGCGAAGGAGTTCGGCACCGCGCGCAAGATTGCCGAGCGCCATTCCAAACTCGTCAGCCGCGTCTTCATCGAAGCGCGCCTTGGCCGCGGCATCAGCGCGCGCACAGTCGACCCGCTGATTGACGATATCTATGCCTCGGTGCAGCGCAATCTCTACGCCTTCAACGGCCTGCTGCGCTGCCGCGAGGACAGCGAGGAAACCTATCGCCACGCGCTCGCCACCAGCGCGCTGATGATCGCGCTCGCGCGCCAGATGAACCTTTCCGGCGAAGAAACGCGCGAGGCGGGGATGGCGGGCCTGCTGATGGATGTGGGTGCAAATCATGAAGCTGGCGGCCCGCCGCATCCCGAGGATGTCTGGGCAGGGACCAGCGGCGATCTCGAAACCGATGTGCATTGCCAGCATGTGCTGGCGGGCCATGCCCTGCTCAAGGCTGCGGGCGACATTCCCGATGCCGTGCTCAAGGTCTGCCTGCGGCACCACGAACGCATCGATGGATCGGGCTATCCGCACCGCCTGGCTGGCAGCGATATCGATCTGCTCTCGCGCATGGCCGCGATCTGCGACACCTACGATCTGCTCGTCGCCGGCCGGGAAGGCCGCCCCGGGTTCGATCCGGCCGAGGCGATCCGCCACATGGGCGAACATTGCGACGGGCTCGACCCAGCTATCATGGTCGATTTTCTGGAGATGGTCGGCATCTATCCGATCGGCGCTTTCGTGGAGCTGCGCTCGGGCCGCCTCGCCATGGTGGTTGACGAAGATCCGACTGAACGCGCGCTACCCACGGTCTATGCCTTCTGGTCCGGTCCGCTTGCCAGGAAAGTGAAGGGCGAAGTGATCGTCCTGTCGCAGTGCTACGGCGCGGACGAGATCGTTGGCATTGCCCAGCTTGGCGGGCTCGATCTGCCCCCACTCGGCGCGCTGCGCGAAACGCTGCTCAGCGCCTACACGCGCGCGTCGGCAGCCTGACCGAGCAAGTCCTGCGCCAGCGCTTCGGCCACGCGGATGCCGTCCACCGCCGCTGAAAGAATGCCACCCGCATAGCCTGCACCTTCGCCCGCCGGGTAAAGTCCATGGGTATTGAGGCTCTGGAAGTCTGCCCCGCGCGTGATCCTCACCGGCGATGAAGTGCGCGTTTCGACGCCAGTCAGCACCACGTCGGGATGGTCGTAACCCGGCATCTGGCGGCCGAACACGGGCAGCGCCTCACGCATGGCGGCGACGGCGAAATCGGGCAGGCACTGCGCCAGATCGGTCGGTGTCACCCCCGGCTGGTAGGATGGTGTGATCGAGCCGAAGCTGGTCGAGGGCCGGCCGGCAAGGAAATCGCCCAGCTTCTGGCCCGGCGCGCAGTAGTTGCTGCCGCCCGCCACGTAGGCCAGTTCCTCCCACTTGCGCTGGAGGGCAACACCCGCGAGCGGCCCGCCGGGATAATCGCGTTCGGGATTGATATCGACGACGAGGCCGGAGTTGGCGTTGAACTCGGCACGCGAATACTGGCTCATGCCATTGGTTACGACGCGCCCCGGCTCTGAAGCTGCTGCCACCACGCGCCCGCCCGGGCACATGCAGAAGCTGTAGACCGAGCGGCCATTGCTCGCCTGATGCGCCAGCGAATAGGCGGCGGGGCCAAGGATCGGATGGCCTGCGCCGGGCCCATAGCGCGCGACATCGACCAGCCGCTGCGGATGTTCGATCCGCACGCCGACGGCAAAGGGTTTGGCCTCGATGTGGACGCCCGCGCTGTTGAGCACGGCAAAGGTATCGCGCGCGGAATGGCCTACCGCCATGATCACGCGCCGCGCCGGCAGCACTTCGCCGGTTGAGAGCAAAAGGCCTTCCAACTGCCGCTCGCCGCGCTCGTCCTTGCCAATGACGAAATCCTCGACGCGCGTTTCGAAGCGGTACTCGCCGCCCAGCGCCTCGATGGTTTCGCGGATCGACATGACCATCGTGACCAGCCGGAAGGTGCCGACATGGGGGTGCGCTTCGGTCAGGATTTCCGGCGGGGCGCCAGCCTTGACAAACTCGGTCAGCACCTTGCGTCCGAGATGACGGTGGTCCTTGATCCGGCTGTAGAGCTTGCCGTCCGAGAATGTGCCCGCGCCCCCTTCGCCGAACTGCACGTTCGATTCCGGCGTCAGCTCGCTGCGCCGCCACAGACCCCAGGTGTCCTTGGTCCGCGCACGCACGGACTTGCCGCGCTCGACGATGATGGGTTTGAGGCCCATCTGCGCAAGGATCAGCGCCGCGAGCAGCCCGCAAGGCCCCGCCCCGATCACCACCGGGCGCGGACCCTGCCAGCCGGCGGGGGCCATCACTGGGAAACGGTAGGCCGTATCGGGGGAAGGGCGGACCTGGCTATCGCCCGTCTGGCGCGCGAGCACCGCGGCTTCATCCGCCACGCTCACGTCGATCGCATAGACCAGCTTGATCGCGCTTTTGCGCCGCGCGTCATTGCCGCGCTTGGCCACGCTGTAGCGCAGCAGCGCGGCGGGTTCGATCTCCAGTCGCTCGGCAATTGCGGCTTCGAGATCGGCGGTCGTGTGATCGAGGGGCAGCTTGAGTTCGGTGAGACGGAGCATCCCCGTCCCCTACTCACTGGAGGAGCAGCTTGAAAGGCGTGCATTTGCGAAACGCGCGAAAGTGTGCGTTTCGGATGCGGCACCGGCCCACTCCCCCGTCCGGCCACCCATCGGAATTGTACGCTATGGGTGGCTGGGGGGAGGCGGTGCCGCATTATCAGAACCTGAGATTCTGACCAAAAAAATCAATGCATGTGGCCCGAAACAATCGCATCGAACACGGCCACATGCAGCGGCTCTATGAAGACGCAGCCGGCCTCGAAGCGGTCGATCCAGACAACCTTGGCCTGGCGCGGCGGCAGGCCTGGGAGAGTGATCCACACCATTTCCTCCACGCGCAGCCGCTCCATCCCGGCAAGGCGCAGGCCGTGCCGCGAAAGATCGATGATCTGCGCTGCAAGCCGTACGATCGTGCGCCGATACTGCACGCGCACCATCAGCGGGCGCCGCTCGGACTGGCGCCCCTGCTGGGGACGAGGCTCGTGCATTTCGGCTGACATGCGTGCTCCGGTTTGTCACCGCGGGGGGACGGTGCCGGGTATACGTTTAAAATGACTACCATTCCTTTAACCCGATAGAAATTATTGCGAGTGGCGGACTCCGGCGTGATTCGGCTTGCTGGGCCGCCTTGCGGAGACGTTGCGATGAACCTTGTCCTGCACACCTACTGGCGCTCAACCGCGGCGTGGCGCGTGCGCACCGTGCTCGGGCTCAAGGGGCTGGGCTGGGGCGCCGTGCCACACGATCTGCGCACCGGTGCACAGCGTGCGCCAGATTATCTCGCGCGGAATCCGCAAGGGCTGGTTCCGGCGCTCGAAGTTGATGGCGCCGTGCTTACGCAGAGCCTCGCGATCATCGAATACCTTGAAGAATGCTTTCCCGAGCCGGCGGTGCTCCCGGCCGACCCGCTCGAGCGCGCGAAGGTCCGCGCATTTGCGCTCGCCATCGCCTGCGATATTCATCCGGTGCAGAATTTGCGCGTGCTCCAGATGCTGCGCGCGCGCGGGCTCGATCAGGCGACGGTCGATGGCTGGGTGCGCGAGGTGATCGAGAGCGGGCTTGCGGCCTGTGCGCACCTGATCGATGGCCGCAGCGGCCCGTTCTGCTTCGGTGAGGCGATCACGCTGGCCGACGTCGTGCTGATCCCGCAGATGGCCAATGCCCGCCGCTTCGGCGCGCGGACTGACTTTTTCCGGCTGGAAGCGATCGAGGCCAAAGCCCTCGCGCACCCGGCCTTTGCTGCCGCGCGCCCCGCTGAGCAGGCTGACGCAGACCCGGCGTGATTGACATTCCCGGCGGCAGCGCGAAAGTTGCACGCATGCAGACCCGAACGATCCTCCTCGCTGCCTCGGCCGCGCTCGCTCTCATCACTGCCGGTCCCGCCCAGAGCGCCCCGCGCAAAGCCGCTGCCGATCCAGCTGCCGCACTTCAGCAACGCCTGCTGACGCTTGATACGCACCTTGATACGCCCGCTTCGCTCGCGCTGCCTGGCTGGTCGATCATGGATGCGCACACGGTCGCTCAGGATTATACCCAAATCGATCTGCCGCGCATGAAGCAAGGTGGGCTCGATGGCGGGTTCTGGGCGATCTACACGCCGCAAGGCCCGCTCGATCCCGAAACCACCCGCAAGGCGCGCGATTTCGCGGTGATGCGCGGGATCGCCATCCGCGAAATGGTCGCCGCGCATCCGGAGAGCTTTGCGCTTGCCAGCAAGGCTGCCGATGCCGCCGCGATCAAGGCCAGCGGCAAGCGCGTGGTCTACCTCTCGATCGAGAATGCCTGGCCGCTTGGCGATGATCCCACGCTGCTGCGCAGCTTCTATGCAATGGGCGTGCGCATCGCCGGTTTTGCGCATTACCGCACCAACCAGTTTGCCGACAGCTCGACCGACACGGCAAAGTGGGATGGCCTCAGCCCGCTTGGCGTCCAGCTGCTGGCCGAAATGAACCGTCTCGGCGTCGTCCCCGATCTTTCGCATAGCTCTGATCGCGCGCTTGACGATGCGCTGCGGCTTTCCAAGGCGCCGATCATCCTCTCGCACTCCGGCTGCAAGGCCGTGTTCGATCATCCGCGCAACATCGACGACGCGCACATCAAGGCGCTGGCGGCTGCGGGCGGGGTCATTCAGATCAATTCGGTCTACGTGAAGGGCCTCAAGCAGAGCGCGGAGCGCGAGGCCGCGATGAAGGCGCTTGCGGCAAAGTACGCTGAGGACAGGAAGCTGACCGCAGACGAACGCCAGGCCATGCTTGCCGAGCTCCATGCGATCGACGCGAAGTACCCCGAAGTCCGCCCCACTTTCAATGATGTGATGGCGAACCTGCTCCACGCCCTGCAGGTGGCAGGCGTCGACCATGTCGGCATCGGCCTCGATTGGGATGGCGGCGGCGGCGCGGTGGGGCTTGAGGATATCGCGGACCTGCCAAAAATCACCAGGGCGCTGCTCGCTGCGGGCTACAGCGAAGCGGATATCGCGAAGATCTGGTCGGGCAATGTGCTCAGGGTTCTGGCAGCCGCCGAGGCGGAAGCAGTGAAGGAACAGGCTGGAGGCTGAGATAGGAGGCTGAGGCGGGGTACGAATGCGCGAAGGGCGCTAGCGCACTCCCGCTTTCAGACCGAGATGCGCGGCCAGCACCTTGAGGTCGCGCTCGACCCCTTCATTCACCAATGCCGCGATCTGCGGCTGTACGGCGAGCACCAGCGTTCCTTTCTCCACAAGCAGCGCGCTGCCGCTGATGCCTTGTGCGGTATTGCCGCTGAAGCGGCGGCACAGCCGCGTGGCAAATCCCCAGGCCTGCGCCTCGCGCAGCTGTTCCGGCGGCGCCAGCAGGCCAAGATCGGCCGGCAAGTCCGTGCGCCCGGTGTTGGCGATCATTGCCGCTGCGAGCATGGCGCGGTCGGCCGGGGATGCGCCGATCCAGCGTTTGCGCAGCGCCCATTCGCGCGCGAGATCCCCGCGCAGGTTCGGCTCGACCATCGCGGTGGCGAGGCACAGCATGGTTGCGGTCAGCCGCAAGTGCTCGGTGCCGCCCGCCGCTTGGGGCAAGCGGGCCGCGGCGGTCCAGCCGGTGACCATCGCGGCGGTTCCGGCGGCGATGCCGTATTCGGCGGAGAAGGCCGCGGCGCCCGCCACGAGCGGGTCCTGTATCCGCACGCCCGGTGCCATGTGGTCCCACAGCAGCCCTTCGCGCAGCCCCCATGACGAAAACACCAGCCGCCCGGGCTGCAACGCGCGGATCAGCACGAAAAGCAGCGCTGCGGTATCGGGCAGCGCGGCGAGGCGCGAGCTGGAGAGCCCCGGCACTGGCAGCAAGGTCTCCGGCTTGCGTCGCGCGAGCGCCTTGGCCATGGCCTGCGCGGGGGCGGCGGCGATTTCGTAGCCGTGCGGATCGTCGATCGGCCAGCCCGACACGGTCATCGCATGCCGGGCAAAGGCGCGCAGCGATCCGCCCACGAGATAGAGCGTGGAGCCGTGCGCTGCCCGCCAGTCTGCGCGTTTGAGCAGCTTGGCGATCGTCTGGCCGAACGCGCGTTCACCCCCGGCGCGCAGCGCGGCAAGGCGCAGGGTGCCCAGCGGCAGCGACGTGCCGTGCCGGCAGCCATGTTCATCAACGTCAACCAGTTCGAGGCTGCCTCCGCCAAGATCGCCCACCACGCCGCACGCTTGCGGGAACGCCCCGATTACGCCGTGTGCGCTGGTGATCGCCTCCACTTCGCCGCTCAGCAATCGCGGCGAAAGGCCCAGCGCGCGGATCTGGTCGAGGAACTGCGCGCCATTCACCGCATCGCGCACCGCAGCCGTCGCCACCACGTCGATATCGCTGATGCCCTTCAGATCGAGCAGCGTGCGATAGCGCGCAAGGCTTGCCAGCGCGGCGGCGGAGGCGCGCTGGCCGAGCTTGCCGTTCTCGGCCACGCCCTTGCCTAGCCGTGCCGTCACTTTCTCGTTGTGCAGCACATCGGGTGCGCGCGCCGGACCGCCATAGATAACAAGCCGCACGGTGTTCGAACCGATGTCGATGATCGCCCGGCTGGGCACATAGGCAGAGGTACGGGTGAAGCGGGTCATGCCAGGGATCGGTTCGCGCGCGAGGTCACGGGCGCGATCATTGGGGAGGCGTCCCGCCCCGCCGCAGCGCCAGCTTGGGCACCTTGCGTCCCTTGCTCAGCGCAGCGCCGCGCCCGGAAAGCGAAGGGTTGGTCATGAAATAGCGGTGCACGTTGAAGGGCTTGGACCCCGGATCGGCGCGGTGATAGGTGCCGTCTGCGTCAAGGATCCAGCTTTGCTCGGTATCGAGGAGATTGGCGAGCATGACCTGATCGAGCACCTGATCGTGCACCGTGGGGTTCTTGATCGGCACCAGCACTTCGACCCGCCGGTCAAGATTTCGCGTCATCCCGTCGGCCGAGGAAATGAACACCCGCGCCCGCCGGTTGGGCAGCGGCGCGCCATTGCCGAAGGCCCAGATGCGGCTGTGCTCGAGGAACCGGCCGATCACCGACTTGACCCGGATCCGCTCCGAAAGCCCCGGCACGCCCGGCCGCAGGCAGCAGATGCCGCGCACCACAAGATTGATCTCGACCCCCGCAGCACTCGCGGCATAGAGTTGGTTGATCAGCTGGCTGTCAGTCAGTGCATTGAGCTTGGCCCAGATCGATGCGGGCTTGCCAGCCTTGGCGAAGGCGATTTCGCGGTCGATGCATTCATAGAGCTTGCGGCGCACGCCGATGGGCGCGATCGCCAGCATCTCGGTCGCCTTGGGCTCGATGTAGCCGGTGATGAAGTTGAACAGCAGTCCCGCATCGCGGCCGAACTTAGGATCGGCGGTGAAGAAGCTGAGGTCGGTGTAGATGCGCGCTGTCACCGGGTGATAGTTGCCGGTGCCGAAGTGGCAGTACGTGCGATAGCTATCGCCCTCGCGCCGCACGACCATACTGACCTTGGCGTGGGTCTTCCAATCGACGAAGCCGTAGATCACTTGCACGCCCGCGCGTTCGAGTTGGCTGGCCCAGTGGAGGTTCTGCTCCTCGTCAAAGCGCGCTTTCAGCTCAACGACGGCGGTCACCGATTTGCCCGCTTCCGCCGCCGCGATCAGCGCGGCGATCACCGCCGATTGCTTGCCGGCGCGATAGAGTGTCTGCTTGATCGCGATGACATCGGGATCGGAGGCTGCCTGCCGCAGGAAATCGACCACCACGTCAAAGCTTTCGAACGGGTGATGGATCACAAGATCCTTGGTGCGGATTGCGGCAAAGCAATCGCCATCATGCTCGCGCACGCGTTCGGGATAGCGGGGGATATAGGGCTCGAACTTCAATTCGGGCCGGTCGGTATCGACGATGACCGAAAGCCCGTTCATCGCGAGCAGACTGCCGGCCTTGATGACCATGGCGTGATCGAGCCGCAGCTTGTCGCGCAGCAGGGCTTCGGCATCGGGATCGAAGTTTTCCTGCACTTGCAGCAGGATCACCTTGCCGCGCCGCCGCCGCTGGATCGCAGTGCGGAAATAGCGCACGAGATCCTCGGCATCTTCCTCGACTTCGATATCGCTATCGCGCAGCACGCGGAAGGTGCCGTGGCCCTGGATGCGAAAACCGGGGAAGAGCTTCCCCGCGCCGCGCAAGATGAGCTCCTCGATGCTGATCCAGCAGGCAGGCTCGCCCGGCATGCGCACGAAGCGCGGCAGTGCAGGCGGCACGAGGATCATCTCGGTTACCGCCTCGCCATCCGCCAGCCGCGACAGGGTGAAGAGGATGCCGGTACCCTGGTTGTTGATGAACGGGAAGGGGTGCGCTGGATCGATGGCCTGCGGGGTCAATGCCGGGAACACATGTTCCTCGAAATAGTGCGCCAGCCAATCGGACTGCGTCTTGTCGAGCTTGCGATTGCCGACGATGCGGATGCCCGCCGTGTCGAGCTGGGCGGTAAGGCCGGCAAGGATCGCCTGCTGCGCGCGGACCAGCTCCCCAACCCCGCGGTAGGCGGCGTGCAACTGCTGGGTGGGGGTCAGCCCGTCGATCGAAAGCTCGTCGATCCCCTGACGCACTTGCGCGGCCAGACCCGCCACGCGAACCATCATGAATTCGTCTAGGTTGCTGCCCGAGATCGAGAGGAAGCGCAGGCGTTCCAGCACCGGATAGTTGGGGTTCTGCGCTTCGGCCAGCACGCGGCGGTTGAACGCCAGCCAGCTGATCTCGCGATTGAAGAAGCGGTAGGTCGGCCGCGCAGCCGGGACCGCAACGAGGGCGGGAGCCTTAACAGCGCCATCGCCGGATGCGCGGTTCACTGCGGCAATTCTGCGTGCGGCTGTCTTCGGATCATCCATGGCCCATGTTCCCCCCGATGTCCGCCGGATAGCGGCGGATCGCGGCGCGGCATGGTGGCCGATTGCGACAGAGCGATGACATGGGCGTGGCATAGCACGAGGCGGGGCGGGACAGGCAAGGGGGGCGGCGTCCTTATACCCGACTGGCCGACGTTGAGAGACCTTGTCCGAAATGCGGTCGATGGCCGCTTCGGGCCGCATCGCGGCGGCCACGCGTGCCTTGATCGACCCGCGAAAAGATATGTCTAGTCATTTTGTCGACATTTTGCCTCGCTTGGGCGCGGTGCTATTCTCTACTCTATGAGTTGAGATAATCTGATGATCGAACGCGCGGGCGAATCGAAAGTTGGAAAGCTGCGGCGACAGGTCAGCCGGCGGAGCCAAAAAAGTTTCTCTTTGCCGTCCACAAGCAGAATTCTAATGTCTATCGAAATAATTGAGTTTAATCACGACCCGACGCCGCAAGGGACCACCCCGGGGCTGACGCAAACGGGAGTACGATGCATGACCACTCGCGAGACAATCCCCGCCATTCGCCGCCGTGTGGTCCTTGCAGGGGCTCTGGGGCTCGGCCTGCTGCTGGCCGGCTGCTCGGGCGGGGGCAGTAAATCGGGCGCGATCGAGCTGACCAACGTCTCCTACGATCCGACGCGCGAGCTGTATCAGGCAATCAACCCTGCCTTTGCCGCCTACTGGAAGCAGAAGACCGGTAAGGACGTGACCTTCCGCATGAGCCATGGCGGATCGGGCAAGCAGAGCCGCGCGATCATCGACGGGCTTGAGGCCGATGTCGCGACCCTCGCGCTCGCCTACGACATCGACGCCATCTCGGCGAAGGGCAAGCTGCTCGATGCGGATTGGCAAAAGGCGCTGCCGGACAACAGCGCGCCCTACACCTCGACCATCGTGTTCCTCGTGCGCAAGGGCAATCCCAAGCATATCAAGGACTGGGGCGATCTCGTGAAGCCCGGTGTCGAAGTGATCACGGCCAATCCCAAGACAGGCGGCGGCGCGCGCTGGAACTTCCTTGCAGCCTGGGCCTATGGCCGCAAGGCGGGCGGGTCCGAGGCGGCGGCCGAGGCCTATGTGAAGCAGCTGTTCAACCACGTACCGGTGCTCGATAGCGGCGCGCGCGGCTCCACCACCACTTTCGTCGAACGCGGCATCGGCGACGTGCTGATCTCGTGGGAAAACGAAGCGTTCCTCGCCGAGAGGAAGCTCGGCAAGGGCAAGTTCGAGATCGTCGCTCCGTCGATCTCGATCCTCGCTGAACCTTCGGTCGCGGTCGTCACCGCCAATGCCAGAAAGCATGGCACCGCCGAAGTCGCCGATGCCTACTTGCGCTATCTCTATACGCCCGAAGCGCAGACCGCGATCGCGCACAACTTCTACCGCCCGCGCGATCCGGCCATCGCACAGCAGTTCAAGGCGCAGTTCCCTGAGATTCCGATGGTCACCATCGACAAGGATTTCG
The DNA here is from genome assembly GCA_964592205.1 of uncultured Novosphingobium sp. Lineage (GTDB taxonomy): Bacteria > Pseudomonadota > Alphaproteobacteria > Sphingomonadales > Sphingomonadaceae > Novosphingobium. The sequence continues at coordinate 19,004 of CAZQEH010000007.1, read as the reverse complement.
GCGGCTGGGCCAAGGCGCAGAAGACCTTCTTCGATGATGGCGGCGTGTTCGACCGCATCTACTCGAAATAGTAGGCGGGGCGGGGGGTTTCACCATGTCCGGTCCAACCTTGGCCAGCGCACGCTGGAGGCAGCCGTCCGTGCTGCCCGGCTTCGGCCTCAGCTTCGGCTTCACGCTCGCGTGGCTGACGCTGATCGTGCTGATCCCGCTCGCCACGATCTTCCTTAAAGCCGCAGGGCTGGGCTGGAGCGAGTTCCTCGCCGTTGGCTTCAGTCCGCGCGCGATGGCCGCCTATCGGCTGAGTTTCGGCACTGCGGCGGTGGCTGGACTCGTCAATGCGGTGTTCGGCCTCATCGTCGCGTGGGTGCTCGTGCGCTACAGCTTTCCCGGCAAGCAGGTGGTGAGTGCGTTGGTCGATCTGCCCTTCGCGCTGCCGACCGCGGTTGCCGGCATCGCGCTGACGGCGCTTTACGCCCCCGCGGGCTGGATCGGCCAGTATCTGGAGCCGCTCGGCATCAAGGTTGCCTTTACGTCGATTGGTATCACCATCGCGCTCGTGTTCATCGGGCTGCCGTTCGTTGTCCGTTCAGTCGAGCCGGTGCTGGCGGACCTTGGCCGCGAGGTCGAGGAAGCTGCCGCTACCCTCGGCGCGACCCGCTGGCAGACGTTCACCCGCGTGATCTTCCCCGCGATTGGCCCCGCGCTACTCACCGGCTTCGCGCTCGCCTTCGCGCGCGGGGTGGGGGAGTATGGCTCGGTGATCTTCATCTCGGGCAACATGCCCGGCCGCACCGAAATCGCGCCGCTGCTGATCGTCACCCAGCTTGAGCAATACGCTTATGCCGGTGCCACCGCGATTGCCGTGGTGATGATGCTCGCCTCGTTCGCGGTGCTGCTGCTGATCAACCTGATTCAGGCCGCCAGCCGCCGGAGGATGGGCGCATGAGCGTGGCACCAACCACCGAAAGCCCGCTGATGCGCGCCGCATTGATCGCGCTCGCGCTCGTCTTCCTCGGCTTTTTCCTGCTGCTGCCGCTGCTGGCGGTGTTCAGCGAGGCGCTGCGGCAGGGTGCGGGGCCGTTCCTCGATGCGCTCCACACGCCCGACGCGCTCGCCGCGATCCGGCTAACGCTGATCATCGCGGCGATTGCGGTCCCGCTCAACATGGTCTTCGGGATCGCGGCGAGCTGGGCGATCACCAAGTTCCAGTTCCCGGGCAAGGCGCTGCTGATCACCCTGATCGACCTGCCATTCTCGGTCTCGCCGGTCGTCTCGGGCCTGATCTTCGTGCTGCTGTTCGGCGCCAACGGCCTGTTCGGTGCGTGGCTGGCCGAGCACGATCTCAAGATCATCTTCGCGGTGCCGGGCATCGTGCTCGCCACGGTGTTCATCACCTTCCCCTTCGTTGCGCGCGAGCTCATTCCGCTGATGATGGAGCAGGGCAAGGACGATGAGGAAGCCGCGATCTCCCTGGGCGCGAGCGGCTGGCAGACGTTCTGGCATGTCACTTTGCCCAATATCCGCTGGGGCCTGCTCTACGGTGTGCTCTTGTGCAACGCGCGCGCCATGGGCGAATTTGGCGCGGTCTCGGTCGTCTCGGGCCATATCCGGGGCGAGACCAACACGATGCCGCTCCATGTCGAGATTCTCTACAACGAGTACGATTTCGTCGGCGCCTTCGCGGTCGCTTCCCTTCTCGCGCTGCTCGCCCTGGTGACGCTCGTCGCCAAGACGGTCCTCGAATGGCGCTTCGGCCTCCATGCAGGAGCACGGCATTGATCCACCTTCGCGGCATCACCAAGCGCTTCGGCGAATATCCGGCGTTGCACGGCATCGACCTCGATGTCGCGCCGGGTGAATTCATCGCGCTGCTCGGCCCCTCGGGCTCGGGCAAGACGACGCTCCTGCGCATCATCGCCGGGCTTGAATTCCAGGACAGCGGCACCGTGCTGCTCGGCGGCGAAGATGTCTCGCGCACGCCCGTGGCGGACCGCCATGTCGGCTTCGTGTTCCAGCACTATGCGCTGTTTCGCCACATGACGGTGGCTGACAACGTTGCCTTCGGGCTCAGCGTGCGGCGCGGCAAGAACCGGATCGCCAAGGCCGCCCGGCAGGCGCGCGCCGAGGAACTGCTCGGCCTTGTCCAGCTTGAAGGGCTCGGCAGCCGTTACCCCGGCCAGCTTTCGGGTGGCCAGCGCCAGCGGGTGGCGCTGGCCCGCGCGCTGGCGATCGAGCCGCGCCTGCTGCTGCTCGATGAACCCTTCGGCGCGCTCGATGCCAAGGTGCGCAAGGACTTGCGGCGCTGGCTGCGCGATTTGCACAAGGCGATGGGGCTCAGCTCGATCTTCGTGACGCACGATCAGGAAGAAGCGCTGGAGCTTGCCGACCGCGTTGTGGTGATGAACCAGGGCCGGATCGAGCAGATAGGTGCGCCCGATGCGGTCTACATGAACCCCGAAACGCCCTTCGTGTCGCACTTCGTGGGTGAGACCAACCGCATCCCGGCGGCGGGCGGCGAAATCCATTTTCGCCCGCACGAGATTACCGTCACGCCCGCTGGGACCGAGGCGGCGCTTGTCGACAACGTGTTCCGCAAGGGCGCGGTCTGGCGGGCCGAGGGGCTGCTCGAAGGTAGCGGCCTCTTCGTTGAACTCGATCTTCCCAGCACTCAGGCCGCGCCCCGGCTGGGCGAGACGATCCGCTTCAATCCCCACCGCGCCCGCATGTTCAATGCAGATGGAGACCAGACCCAAGGAGAAGCCCGATGACCACACCGAACTTGCCGGCCGATGCTCAGCGCCACCTCGAGGAAAGCCTCGCCAGCGTGCGCGAGGCGCTCACCGGCCTGCGCTTCGGCGCGGTCGCCCTGACCGTGCATGAAGGCCGCGTTGTCCAGATCGACGTGACCGAGAAGAAGCGTCTCAAACCCACCTGACCTCAATCCCGCTTACCCGGAACCCCTAATCACACCGCCCACCGGACCACCGGAGGCATCGTGAGACCCAGACGAAGGATCGACGATGACTTTGCGTGTTCTCCTCCTTGCGGGGGCGGCCATCCTGCCGCTTGCCGCCGCTCCGGCGCTTGCTGCCGATACTCCGGCCGCAGCTCCGGCCGCTGAAGCCCCCGCTGATCAGAGCACTTCGGTGGGCACCGGCCAGTCCGACAATGATACCATCGTGGTCACCGCGCGCCGCCGAGCGGAGACCGCGCAGGACGTGCCGCTTGCCATCTCGGTCGTCGGCGGCGATCACATCGACGCCACCGGCGCCTTCAACGTTGGCCGCCTCCAGCAACTGACGCCGACGCTGCAGTTCACCTCGTCCAACCCGCGCAACACTTCGGTGAACATCCGCGGCCTCGGCGCACCGCTTGGCCTCACCAACGACGGCATCGAGCAGGGCGTGGGCATCTATGTCGACGACGTGTACATGGCGCGCGTCGCCAGCAGCACGTTCGACTTTCTCGATGTGAAGCAGATCGAAGTGCTGCGCGGGCCGCAGGGCACGCTCTATGGCAAGAACACCACCGCCGGCGCGATCAACATCACCAGCCGCCAGCCGGCGTTCGAGCCGGAAGGCCGCATCGAACTGAGCGGAGGCAACTACGGCTTCTTCCAGGGCAAGGCGGCCGTCTCCGCACCGCTTTCCGACAAGGTTGCCGTGCGGCTTGCGGCCTCGCTCACCCGGCGCGACGGCACGATCTACAACGTCACCTCGAAGCTCAAGGTCAATTCGCAGGACAACATCGGCCTGCGCGGCCAGATCCTGTGGAAGCCTGCGAATGGTGTCGAAATCACGCTGGCGGGTGACTACAGCCACCAGAACCCGGCCTGCTGCACCCAGGTTTACGTGCGCACCGGGGCTACTCAGCGTCCGCTGAACCGCCAGTATGCCGCGCTTGCGGCGGCGCAGAACTATGCCGTGCCCAGCACCAATCCGTTCGACCGCGTGACCGACGTTGATACGCCGCTGCGCGCGAAGAACGACATCGGCGGCGTTTCGCTGCGCGCGAAGATCGATACCGGGATCGGCACGCTGACTTCGGTCACCGCGTGGCGCTACTGGGATTGGGATCCCAGCAATGACCGCGATTTCCTTGGCCTGCCGATCACCTCGAAATCGCAGAACCCCTCGCATCAGGACCAGTATTCGCAGGAACTGCGCCTTTCGGGCGAGACCGGCAAGTTGGGCTACACGCTGGGCGCCTTCGGGTTCTACCAGACGATCCGCACGCTCGGCCTCCAGCAGCAGGGCGTGGCGGCCAGCAAGTGGCTGATCAATCCCACCAATGCGCTTTCGAACGATTCCACCGTGCTGAATGGGCTGACCGCGAACAACGACATCAGCTTCAAGAACACCAGCGCCGCGATTTTCGGCAAGTTCACCTACAAGGTGACCGACACGTTCTCGATCCAGCCGGGCTTCCGCGTCAACTATGACAAGAAGGACGGCAGCTACAACTCGGTCGTGACCGATGGTGCGGGCAATCTGGTGGTATTCAAGACCGATGCCGCCGGCAAGAGTATCAATACCAGGCGCGAAGCCGCGCAGCTGGCGGTGCTTGCCCCGCAGGCGTTCGTGGCGAAGTTCAGCGACTGGAACTTCTCGGGCGACGTGACGGTGGCGTGGGATGTCACCCACGATGTCCACCTCTACGCAACGTATGCGAAAAGCTTCAAGACGGGCGGCATCAACCTTAATGGCGTGCCCGCCGATGCCGTTACCGGCGAGCCGCTGCTCGATCTCGCGACGATCAAGCCGGAATCGGTCAACCACTACGAAGTGGGCATCAAGACCCAGTTCCTGAACCGGAAGGCCACTTTCAACATCGCCGCCTTCCGCACCGATGTGGGCAACTACCAGACGCAGGTCTCGAACTTCGCGGTGGGCAATATCCGGGGCTACCTTGCCAATGCGGAGAAGGCCCGTTCGCAAGGCGTCGAGGTTGACGCTTCGTATCGTCCGAGCGAGCGCTTCAACGTCTATGGCAACGGCGCTTACACCGATGCCAAGTTCGTCTCGTTCAAGAACGCGCCGTGCCCGCCGGAGCTTTCAGGCGGGCGCGCGCAGCCGCTCGATGCGAACGGCGTGCCCACCGCGCAGGCCGATCTGCCCGGCACGCCGAACGGCGTGAGCCCCGCGCAGTGCGACATATCGGGGGCGCGCCTGCCGGGCGTTTCCAAGTGGTCGTTCTCCTACGGCGCCGAAGCCAATGTGCCGACCAAGCTGCTGGGCAAGGACGGCCAGGTCTACTTCGGTTTCGATGGCAGCTACCGCTCGTCGTGGTCATCGAACGCGAGCCCTTCGGCCTATACCAAGGTCGATGGCTACGCCCTGACCAACTTCCGCCTCGGCTTCCGTACCGATCCCAGTGCTGCTGTCGGCATTGATGTCTATGGCTGGGCCCGCAATGCGTTCGGCGTGAACTACTTCGACCAGCTTGCCGTCGCATCGGGCAATACCGGCCTGATCGTCGGCAACATCGGCGATCCGCGCACGTTCGGTGGAACCGTCAAGCTGACGTTCTGACGCATATGGGTGAGGGGAGGGGCCGGTGCTCCTCCCCGTTACCTGGATCGCCGGCAAGCATCATCAACCTTTGGTCGGATGCTGCAGGCTCAGCGGTTTCCGTCGATAAAGTCCCCGAGGATCCCCAGCGCCGAACCTTCACCGCGATTTTGCCCGCCGGCGGGCATGGCTGCGGCCACGACGCGGCCGGCAAGGCGCGCGAAGGGCAGGGACTGGATCCACACCTTGCCGGGACCGGTCAGCCGCGCGAAGAACATGCCTTCGCCGCCGAACAGCACATTCTTCACGCCGCCCGCCGCGATCAGATCGAATGTGACCGAGGGCGTATAGGCGGCAAGGCAGCCGGTATCGACGTGCAGTTCCTCGCCGGGTGCCAGCTCGCGCTCGACGAGCGTGCCGCCCATCTGCACGAAGACCCAGCCATCGCCTTCCAGCCGCTGCATGATGAAGCCTTCGCCGCCGAACAGGCCGGTCATGATCCGGCGCTGGAAGGCGATTCCGATGCTCACTCCGCGCGCCGCGGCAAGGAAGCTTTCCTTCTGGCAGATCAGCGATCCGCCAAGGTCCGAGAGCTTCAGGGGGAGGATCGTGCCCGGCACTGGCGCGGCAAAGGCGACGCGCGCCTTGCCGGCGCCGCGATGGGTGAACACTGTCGTGAACAGGCTCGCGCCGGTCACCAGTCGCTTTCCCGCACCAAGCAGCTTGCCCATGAAGCTTTCATCGCCGGATTCGCTGCCGTCGCCGAACACCGTCGTCATTTCGATGGTGCCGTCCTTCCACACGAAGGCGCCAGCCTCGGCCACTGCGCTCTCGCCCGGATCGAGTTCGATCTCGACGAATTGGAGTTCGTGGCCCTTGATCTCGAAATCGATATCGTCGGCGATACCCGTGCGGCGGGCGTGACTCCAGGGACTGTTCGATGCCATCGGGTGCTCCTTGCTGACGCGAGAGGTCTGTTTGCCGCGCATCATAGCCGCTCACCGCGGCGGTGCAGCAGACTTTATTCGCCGCTCGCGGCGCCTTCCGGCCACGCCAGCGCAAAGGCACTGGTTTCCTCCAGTGGGCGGCCAAGGTGATAGCCTTGCCCGAATTCGCAACCCATTGCACGCAGCGATGCGCCCTGTTCGTCCGTCTCGATCCCTTCGGCCACGACCGAAAGGTTAAGATTGCTGGCAAGATCAAGGATCGCGCGGATGATATTGCGGCTCTTGGGGTCGTCCATCGAGGCGATGAACGAGCGGTCGATCTTGAGCGTGTCGAAGGGCAGGTTCTGCAGGTAGCTCAGCGAGGAATAGCCCGTGCCGAAATCGTCGAGGCTGGTCTTGACGCCCCAGCTGCGCACTTGTTCAAGGACTTGCCGGGTCTGGTCGGGATCGATGATGGCAACGCCTTCGGTCACCTCGAGCCGGACGAGTTCGGGCGGTACGCCCGTTTCGAGCAGAACGCGCTGGACATGCGCCGAAAAGGTCGGCTGCAGGAACTGCTGAGGAGCGATGTTGATGCTGATGTAGGGCAGGTCCGCGGCAGTCAATCCGCGCGCACTGAGGCTGGTGTGAAGCCGCGCCATCGCATTGCAGGCCTGCCGCAGCACCCAATCGCCGATGAACACGATGAGTCCGCCCGCCTCGGCCGCGGGAATAAAGCGCCCCGGCTCGACAAGGCCGCGATCCGGGTGGTTCCAGCGAATCAGCGCTTCGAACCCGCGCAGGCGCTCGCCGCCACCGGGCGTGCCTGCCAGTGCAAAGATCGGCTGATAGTAGAGCGTGAATTGCTTCTCGCGGATCGCGTCGCGCAGTTCGTTTTCGAGCGCCATGCGGTTGCGCCGCTCATTGCCCAGCGCCTCCGAGAAGGTAACGACGCCGCCGCGCCCGCCGGACTTGGCTTCATACATCGCCAGATCGGCGTCCTGCCGCAATTGCTCGATCGTGCAGTAGTGCATGCTGCTGTGCGCGATGCCGATCGAAAGACCGACATTGACGAATTCGTCCGCCACCTGGATCGGCACCTTCAGGGCATCGATGAGCGCGCCCGAAAGATCCATCGCGATGGCCGGATGGGGCAGGGCATCGAGCACGACGACGAACTCGTCGCCGCCGACCCGCGCCAAAGTCGCCCGCCAGCCGGGACCATCGCCGCGCCGCCGCCCGCCCTGGCGCGCACCGATGACGTCGTTGAAGCGCCGCGCAGTCTCGATCAGCACGATGTCGCCTGCGTGGTGGCCATATTTGTCGTTGATCGCCTTGAACCCGTCCAGATCGATCACGAGCACCGCCAGCCCCTCGCGGCTTGCCGGCAGGCGATCGAACGCGGCGCGCGAGCGTTCATCGAGCAGCGTGCGGTTGGGCAGGCCCGTCATCGCATCGTGCAGCGCATCATGCAGCAGCGCCGTGCGCGCCCGTTCACGTTCGATCACGCGGGCAAGCTGCGTAGCAGCTTGCGTCACCGGGAGCAGGATCGCATCCTTGTCGATCATCGCGGTGTGCGAGAAGAATTCTAGCACGCAGACGATTTCGTCGCCGATCATCACCGGAAAGCCGCAAGCCGAGCGGATTCCGCTCCCGGCGGCCTCGGTCCGGCGGCAGAAGCGGGTTTCCAGCTCCGCCTCGTCGATCCAGTGCGGATGACCATCGCGCAAGACGCGCCCCGGCAGGCCTTCGCCGTTTGCGTAAGTCTGCTTGCGGGTCGCCTCCACAAGCGAAAACAGCGGCGCCGGATCGGCCGTGAACCACGCATCGCAGGAGACCGCCTTGCCGCCGCTTTCCACGCGGTAGGCGGCGCTGAAGGCCCAGTTCATGTGCTCGCAGATTTCCTTGAGCACCTCGTGAATCGCATCGCTGAAGTTGTTCGACCGATTGGCGCAATCGGTGATCCGTTGCAGCAGGGCCAGCCGCACCTGGCTTTCATACAGTTCGCGCAGGCCCCGCTCGGCAATCGCCTCGGCCTGCAACCGGCCCTCGCGCTCGCGCTCCACGAGGCGCATGAGCCGGTCGATCGTCTCTGTGCCGCCATCCGGAAGGGGGATCGCTTCCTGTTTCATGGCAGCTGGCTCATTGCGTCCAGTCCAGCGCGATGCGGCAGACCCGGTGCCCTTCGAGCATGCACGCGAGGTGTTCGATCCCCACGCGGTTGCCAAAATGGTCCGCCGCGCCTTCGATGAACCCGTGGGCCAGCCGGCACATCCGCCGCGGCGACTGGTAGGCCAACCCCGTGCGGCCATCTTCCAAATGGTGGAAATGGAAATGTGGGCAACTGGCCCCGGCATAGAGCTTGCGCACTTCGGGATGGATAATACTGTTGATGCTCGCCACGAATGACTGCGCATCCCGGTGCGCCTTGAAGAACATCGCATTGCGTTCGTGGAGCAGGGGAATTGCGCTCCGACCGAACCAGCGCAACACTTCACCCGTGCTCATCCCCAGCGCGGCGGCGGCTGCATCGACCAGGCGGATCAGCTCTCCGTCCGGATAGCTGCCGAGCGAGGTGTATCCCCCTTCAAGCCCCGCCATCAGGAGCAGGCTGTCCCACGCGAGCAGTCCATGCCCGCGCACCACCGCGTCCTCCAGCAGGTTGAATACAACGCCCTTCACGCGGTCACGCACTTTCTGTCAGATCTGCATGTGGCGGCATGCCACTACGGCCCTGCGCAGCGCGTGAAGGCCGCTATCGTGACGACTGCCTATTGCTGGTGACGACCCGGATAACCATATTCGGGCGGGGCGCGGCAGACATGCTATTGATCGATCCAGTCAATCAATATGCGCAGGATTGATCATTAGCGCCGTGTACCGACTCGCGCTAGATGCGCCCTGCCATTCACGCGGACCAATCCGGCCCGCCAGCAAAAGGAAAGTCGATGTCGCTCATCAACACCCCGATCAAGCCCTTCGCCAACACGGCCTACAAGGAAGGCAAGTTCGTCGACGTGACCGAGGCCGATATCGCCGGCAAGTGGGCGGTGTTCTTCTTCTACCCGGCCGATTTCACCTTCGTGTGCCCGACCGAGCTTGAAGATCTGCAGGACAACTACGCCGAGCTGCAGAGCATGGGCGTCGAAGTGTTCGGCGTCTCGACCGATACGCACTTCAGCCACAAGGCCTGGGCGGACAGCTCGCCGGCGATCGGCAAGATCACCTACTACCTCGTGGGTGACCAGAACCACACGCTGACCAACAACTTCGACAACCTGCGCCCCGGCGTCGGCCTGGCCGATCGCGGCACGTTCGTCGTCGATCCAGACGGCGTGATCCAGCTGATCGAGATCACGCCCGAGGGCGTGGGCCGCAACGCTGCGGAACTCGTGCGCAAGATCAAGGCCGCGAAGTACTGGCGCGAGCACCCCGGCCAGGTCTGCCCGGCCAAGTGGGAAGAAGGCAGCGAGACACTTGCGCCTTCGATCGACCTGGTTGGCAAGATCTGATCTGATACCCTTTCGCGAGAGCGCCGGCATTCCCCCCGCACGGCCTTTCGCAATCCGCCGGGCGGTGGCCTTTCCCTCCCCCTCCGCCGCCGCCCGGCCTCGTTTTTCGCTCTTCCTCTCTCTCCTCGCGCTGGCGCTTCCGCCCGCGCGAATGAACCTGTCTGCCCGCAGACCCTAAGGAAACCCGGCCCATGCCGCTGCTCGACACCGTCACGACCGCCCAGCTCAAGACCTTTCTCGGCAATCTGCGCCGTCCGATCGAGCTCGTCGCTTCGCTCGGGGAAGGCCAGAAAAGCGCCGACACGAAAAGCCTCGTCGAGGAAATCGCCGCCTTGTCCGACAAGGTGACGGCCCGCTTCGACGGCACGGACGCCCGCCAGCCCAGCTTCGCCATCGGCGCGGTGGGCGAAGAGGCGCGCGTCCGCTTCGCCGGTCTGCCGCTCGGCCACGAGTTCACTTCGCTGATCCTTGCGCTGCTTCATACCGGTGGCCATCCGCCCAAGGAAGAAGCGGAACTGCTCGATACCGTGCGCGGTCTTGAAGGTCCGCTGCACTTCGAGACGTTCTTCTCGCTCACCTGTCAGAACTGCCCGGATGTGGTGCAGGCGCTCAATATCATGGCCGCGCTGAACCCTGAGGTGACGCATGTCGCCATCGATGGCGCGCTGTTCCAGGACGAAGTCGATCGCCGCAAGATCATGGCCGTGCCGCAGGTGTTCCTGAATGGCGAACCGTTCGGCCAGGGCCGCATGGACCTCGCGCAGATAGTCGCCAAGATCGATACCGGCGCGGTTGCCCGCGCGGCGGAGAAGATCGCGGCCAAGGAACCCTTCGATGTCCTCGTCGTCGGCGGCGGCCCGGCGGGCGCGGCGGCGGCGATCTATGCCGCGCGCAAGGGCATCCGCACCGGCGTCGTCACCGAACGCTTCGGCGGGCAAGTGCTCGATACCATGAGCATCGAGAACTTCATCTCGGTCCAGCACACTGAAGGCCCGCGCCTCGTTGCGCAGCTGGAACAGCACGTGAAGGACTATGATGTCGATGTGATGAACCTGCAGAAGGCGGTCGGCCTGAAGCCCGCGAACGGCGACGGCCTCGCCACCATCGAGCTTGAAAGCGGCGCCAGCCTTCGCGCCAAGACCGTCATCCTCTCCACCGGCGCACGCTGGCGGCAGATCGGGGTGCCTGGTGAGGAAGAGTACCGCAACAAGGGCGTCGCCTATTGCCCGCACTGCGATGGGCCGCTCTACAAGGGCAAGCGTACTGCCGTTATCGGTGGGGGCAATTCGGGCGTCGAAGCAGCGATTGATCTTGCCGGGATCGTCGCCCACGTCACGCTGATCGAATTTGACAGCGAACTGCGCGCCGATGCGGTACTGCAGGCCAAGCTGCGCAGCTTGCCCAATGTCACCGTGATTACTTCTGCGCTCACCACCGAAGTGACGGGCAATGGCGAAAAGGTGACCGGCCTCGTCTACCGCGATCGAGGCACGGAGGAAGTCCGCACGCTCCAGCTCGAAGGCATCTTCGTCCAGATCGGCCTCGTGCCCAACACCGAATGGCTGCACGGCGCGCTGGCCATGACGAATCGGGGCGAGATCGAGATCGACGCGCACCTTGCCACCAGCTTTCCCGGCGTCTTCGCTGCGGGTGACGTCACGACCGTGCCCTACAAGCAGATCGTGATCGCGATGGGCGAGGGATCGAAGGCCGCCCTTTCGGCCTTCGACTATCTGATCCGGCACTGAGCCGCGCTTGCCGTGTCATGTCGCACTGGGCTCTCGCCTTCGCGGGGATCCGGTGCGGGCACGTGCAGGTCTATTTCGGTTATCAAGGGCGTTTCACGCTGCACGGCGACAAACATTTGCGTCCGGTCCCGGTGCGCCTTATGCACTTGTCCGCAAACACATTAGCGAGCAGGAAAGGCCCGCCCCTACCCATGGAGACGTCGACCGCGACCCTGACCCGGCAGGCTGCAACCCCGGAACTTGACATCGACGGTCTGGACCAGGTTCTCGGTATCCATGTCGGCACGCTGAATTCGCTGCTGCTGTCGCGGCTCGAGCGCCAGTTCGAACCCTTCAAGGTCACGCCCAAGCAGGTTGCTATCCTCTGGCTTGTCAATGCCAATCCGGGGGTCAAGCAATCGGACCTGTCGCGGTTCTTCAAGATCGAGCGGCCCACCGTGCATCAATTCGTACGCCAGCTCACGATGAACGGCCATCTCGTGTCCGAACCGTCAAAGCTCGATCGCCGGGCGGGGGGGCTGTGGATCACCGAGACGGGCGCCGCGACGCTGACCGCTGCCCGCGAAATCATCTTCACCGACGAAGCCGGCCTGCTCAGCCCGCTGACGCCGGCGGAGCGCGGTGAGCTCTACCGGCTCATCAACAAGGTTTATCTTTCCACACCGAACCGGACCTGAACCTTTCGCCCGAAGCTTTCAAACGGGCAAACAGGGCATTAAGCTCGGATACAGGCCGGTCGCTTCATAGGCACAATGGTCCGACAAGGGAGTTTCTCATGAAGTTTTCAAAGACGCGTCTAGGATTTGTCACGCTTGGCGCAGCGACGCTCGCGGCCATCACGGCCACCGGTGTGGCTCAGGCTGCCGGTGCTCCGGCAGGCGATGCCGCTCGCGGGAAGACGGTCTTTGCCCGTTGTGCGGTTTGCCACGATCTCAACACCGGCGTGATCCGCATAGGCCCCAGCCTCAAGGGCGTGGTCGGCCGCAAGGCGGGCACGTTTGCCAACTTCAGCTACTCGCCCGGCATGAAGGGCAAGGGTGTTACCTGGGGGCCGGACACGCTCGACCAGTTCCTGATCGCACCGATGAAGTACGTCCCTGGCACGCGTATGGCCTTCCCCGGCCTCAGCAACGCGCAAGACCGCGCTGACGTGATCGCCTACCTCAAGGTTGCTGCGAAGTAAGGCGCCCAGGCCAGGCGCCCCGGCCAGACACGGCTGATAACGTTCACTTTTCGGCCCCGCTTCGACTTTGTCGGAGCGGGGCCTGTCATTTGAAGTGGCGGAAATCAGGCGATCTTCGTGGAATCTTGTCCACCACGGCCATACGTATGCACCGCCTCGCCGGGTGGACATTCCCGCACGCCTTGGCACAACACAGCGCGAAGAAGCCGGGGGTGACCGGCTCAAGGGAGAGACCGCGTCATGGCCATGGCTCCGACAGCCGCCGCCGATTCTGCTACGGACAATGGCAATGTCGATGCGCCCGAACTGCGCATCTTCGTCATGGCGCTGTTCTTCCTGTTCGGCGGCATCACGTCGCTCAATGACGTCATCATCCCGAAGCTGAAAGAGCTTTTCACGCTCAACTACACCCAGGCGATGCTGGTGCAGTTCTGCTTCTTCACGGCCTATTTCGTGGTCGGTGTTCCCGGCGCGGCGCTCGTCAAGCGGATCGGCTATATGCGCGGCGCGGCGGTGGGCCTGCTGACGATGATGGCGGGCTGCTTGCTGTTCGTCCCGGCCTCGCAAAGCGCGCTCTACACACTGTTTCTCTTCGCGCTGTTCATCCTCGCGAGCGGCGTGGTGCTCGTGCAGGTCGTCTCGAACCCGCTGATCTCGCTGCTTGGCCCCGCGAAAACCGCCAGCAGCCGCCTCACGTTTGCGCAGGCGTTCAATTCGCTCGGCACGGTGCTGTTTCCGCTCATCGGCGCCAGCGTGATTCTCGGCAAGATCAAGGACGTGAAGGTTGACCAGCTCGTCGGCCCTGCGCTCGATGCCTATCGCGTCACCGAGAGCCGCCTTGTCGTCAACACCTACATCGGCCTTGCTGTCAGCCTCGCGCTCGTCGCGGCCGTCGTCTGGGCCAACCGCCACCGCCTGAAGGGTGAACGCCACGAGGAAAGCTCGCTCGCAGCCAGCTTCGCCCTGCTGTCGCGCCCGCGCTTCGGCTTCGGCGCACTGTGCATCTTCCTCTATGTCGGCGCCGAAGTCTCGATCGGCTCGGTCATCGTCAACTATCTCGCGCTGCCGACTGTCATGGGCCTCGATCACGAGGCGGCGGGTGCCCAGATCTGGAAGTACTGGTTCGGCGCGATGGTCGGCCGTTTCATCGGCTCGCTCGTGCTGCGCTTCCTCAGTCCGGGCAAGGTGCTGGCCGGCTGCGCGACGGGGGCGATCACACTGCTGGCGATTTCAACTCACACTTCGGGCCATGTTGCGGCATACAGCCTGCTTGCGATCGGCCTGACGAACTCGATCATGTTCCCGACGATCTTCACGCTGGCCTGCGAAGGCCTCGGCAAACGCGCGGCGGACGGTTCGGGGATCATCAACGTCGCCATCTTCGGCGGCGCGGTTGTCCCGCTCGCCACCGGCGCACTGGCGGATCTGACTGGCAGCCTGACCAGCGCGCTGCTGCTGCCGGCGCTGTGCTACGCGGTGATCGTCGCCTTCGGCATTTTCGCGCTGCGTCCGGTAGTGCCGATCGAGGCTGAGGCTTCGGCAGCGTTCGGTTGATCTGCAAGACGCCGTGGGTAATTCTACTCCCGGCGTTGACTTTCGTTCGCCTCGGCTCAAATCTGGCGCATGCTCTCGCAAAAGACGCGCTACACGATCCGCGCCCTCCAGCACTTGTCCGATACCTTCGGGCAGGGGCCGGTGCGGCTTGACGCGATCGCCGAAGCGCAAAACATCCCGCGCAAGTTCCTCACCGTCATTCTTTCCGAAATGGCGCGCGAAGGGATCGTGATCTCGCACCGCGGGCGGGAAGGGGGCTACGAACTCGCGCTCCCGCCGGTCGATATCCGCTATGGCGATATCATCCGCCTGACGCGCGGCAGCCTTGCGCTGACCCCTTGCGCCAGCCGCAACGCGCACGAAACCTGCAACAACTGCCTGCCTGAGGCTGATTGTCGGCTGCGCGGCCTCATGCTGCAGCTGCGTGACGAGATGGCCGCGATGCTCGATCGGATCACTTTGGCGGACCCGATCACGCTCGAACCGCCATTCGAGGAACAGGCTGCGTAAGAGGCCCGGTAAAAGCCTGCAACTTCACTTGGCGTTCATTCGCCTGCTGGCTATAGCACCGGCATGATCGCCTCAGCTTTCGGACGCAGCCCGCTGCGCCTTCTCGCACTCGCCGCCGCCACCGCCGTTCTCGGGCTTACCGCAGGCTGCGCGGGCTCCAAGGCCAAGAAGGACGTTGCCTACGTCGCTCGCGACGTCGATACGCTCTATGCCGCCGCCAAAGATCGGCTCGACAAGGGCGATGCCAAGCAGGCCGCTGCCTTGTTTGACGAGGTTGAGCGCCAGCACCCTTATTCGCCATGGGCCCGCCGTGCCCAGCTGATGAGCGCGTTCAGCTATTATGCCGGGCGCGATTATGCGAAGTCGGTGCAGTCCGCCCAGCGCTTCCTTTCGATCCACCCCGGCAACAAGGACGCGCCTTACGCCTACTACCTCGTCGCGCTGTGCTATTACGAGCAGATCAGCGACGTGACGCGCGACCAGAAGATCACCCAGCAGGCGCTCACCGCGCTTACTGAAGTGACGCGCCGTTATCCCAACACGACATATGCCACCGATGCGCGGCTCAAGCTCGATCTCGTCAACGATCACCTTGCCGGCAAGGAAATGGAGATCGGCCGCTTCTACCAGCGCAGTGGCAAGTGGCTGGCGGGCACGCTGCGCTTCCGCAGCGTGGTCGACAAGTATCAGCAGACGAGCCACGCGCCCGAGGCGCTCTACCGGCTGGTCGAAAGCTATCTCGTTCTCGGCTTGCCCGAACAGGCGCAAAAGGCTGCCGCCGTGCTCGGTTCCAACTACCCTGGCAACGAATGGTACGAGCGGGCCTACAAGCTCATGAACGCCAAGGCTCCGGGTACGACGGCCAGCTGATCAAGCGGCCCGGCTGACGCCGCGCGAACGTGCGGCGCTGCCCAGCGCATCGAGAAACTGATCGGTTGCACGGTCCCAGCTGAAGCTGCGGCCGTGCGCTGTTGCGGCGCCCCTGTTGCAGGCGAGCGCTTCACGGATTGCCTTCGCCAAATCCTCGTCGAGTGCACCGACCGGCGGCGTCAACGTCATGCCCGGGCCCAATCCGTGCGGGCTGACAATGTCGATCGGTCCCGGCACAGGATAGGCCGCCACCGGCAAGCCGCAAGCCATGGCCTCGATCATTACGAGACCGAAGGTGTCCGTCCGGCTCGGAAAGACGAAGACGTCCGCCGAACAATAAGCCTGCGCCAGCGGCACGCCGGACAGCGCACCAAGGAAGTGCACGCTCGGATAGCGCGCGCGCAGCTGGGCAAGGTCCGGGCCGTTGCCGACGACGACCTTGCTGCCCGGCACGTCGGCCGAGAGAAAGGCGTCGAGGTTCTTTTCTATCGCCACCCGGCCCACATTCAGCATGATCGGGCGCGGCAGACCGGCCAGTGCTTCAAGCCGCGGATGGCCGGGGTGGAACTGGTGTTCGTCGATACCGCGCGACCACGGCGTCGCCTGCGTTAGCCCATGGCCAACAAGCTCGGTGGCCAACGTTGGTGTCGATACGAGCACAGCGTGGCTCGCGGCATGGAAGCGGCGCATGATCGGCCAGAACCAGTCCGGGCTGAGCCCGGTGCGCACCGCGGCATAATCGGGAAAGCGCGTGTGGAATGCGCTGGTAAAGGGCACGCCGTTGGCCTTGCACCAACCCCGCGCGGCCCATCCGATCGGGCCTTCGGTGGCAATGTGGACGATCTCGGGATCGAAATTGTGCAAACTGCGGCGCGTGCCGAAGCGCGGCAGCATGGCAAGGCGGATTTCGCGGTAGCTGGGCAGGCCGAAGGTGAAGAACTGGTTCGGCGTCACCAGCATGACCTCGTGCCCGCGCGCTGTGACGCGCTCGACCGTGGTCGCCAGCGTGCGGACGACCCCGTTCACCTGCGGGTGCCAGGCGTCGGTGCAAAGCGCGATCCTCATGCGTCTTCCTTGATGCGCGCGGCTTCGGCAGCGTTCCGCTCGGTCTTGGCGAAGGCTTCCTCGAAGCAGATCGCCGCCCAGTCCACGATCGAGATCGCACCCATGTAGTCCTCGACCAGCGCGGTGCAGCTTTCGACCCAGTCCCCGTCGTTATAGTAAGTCACGTCGCCGATCTGGCGGATCTCCGCACAGTGAATGTGCCCGCAGACGACGCCGTCGACTTCCATGTCGCGTGCGGCGTGAGCCACGGCTTCCTCGAACGCGCAGACGAACTGCACCGCGTTTTTAACCCGCTTCTTGAGGTAGGCGGAAAGCGACCAGTACGGCAGTTTGAACTGGCGACGCACCGCATTGAACCAGCGGTTCGCGCGCAGCAGAACGGAGTAGGCCTGGTCGCCGAGGAAGGCGAGCCAGCGGGCATAGAGCACCACGCCGTCGAACTTGTCGCCATGCGTCACCAGCAGTCGGCGCTCGTCCGCGGTCAGGTGGATGGCCTCGAGCGCGATTTCGACCCCGCCGAAGCTCATGCCGGCATAGGGCCGCAGCATTTCGTCATGATTGCCCGCAATCAGCACCACGCGGGTGCCGCGGTGCGCCATCTTGAGTATACGGCGCACAACCTCATTGTGCGCATCGGGCCAGTACCACCCGCGCGAGAGGCGCCAGCCATCGAGGATATCGCCCACGAGATAGAGCGTCTCGCACTCGATCGAGGCGAGGAAATCGAGCAGCATCCCGGCATTGCAGCCCCGCGTGCCGAGATGAATGTCGGATATCCAGACCGTGCGCACCTTGCGCTTGGGCCGGAAGCCGCGCGGCTCAGGCAGGTCGAGCCAGGCGGGAATGGACTTGGCCAGTTCGGTGGCGGTGGTGGAAAGACCCCAGGCCTGTGCGCGGCGCGTCATCGCGAAACCCTTGTTCAGTTTGTCAACTGAGCCGAATCCCTGTCACAATCGCGTGTCGTTCCCGTGGCACCCTGTCATGCCACTGTCATACCCGGCCGGAATCCGCGAGGTTATCCACAGGTTTGCCAACATGGTGGGATCTGCGCGCGAGCATGGTGACGCGGCGCGGAGGACTGGGTAAGGATCGCGGACGATGCTCACGGGTCTCTCCATCCGCAATGTTGTCCTGATCGAAGCGCTGGACCTTGTGTTCGGGCGCGGACTTGGCGTGCTCACCGGCGAGACGGGGGCCGGCAAGTCGATCCTGCTGGATTCGCTCGGCCTCGTGCTGGGAGACCGTGCTGATGCCGGGCTGGTTCGCGCCGGGACCGATGAAGCGAGCGTGACCGCGACCTTCGAGTTCGCGCGGCTACCCGATGCGCTGGCCGCAGCGTTGGCAGAGGCAGCGATCGCGGTCGAGCCGGGCGAGCCGCTCATCATCCGCCGCCGTCTGCGCGTGGAAGGCGGCAATGCGGTCGGATCGCGCGCTTTCGTCAACGATCAACCGGTCAGCGTCGCGCTCCTGCGCGAACTGGCGCGGGGGCTGGTCGAACTGCACGGCCAGCACGATGATCGCGGCCTCGTCAACGCGCGCGGCCACCGCGCGCTGCTCGATCGTTATGCGCGGGCCGAAGTCAGTGACGTCGCCGCAGCGTGGGAGAAGTGGCGCGCGGCGGAAACCGCGCTCGCCGAAGCGCAGGCCCGCCTTGCAGCGGCTTCTGCCGAGCAGGACTTGCTGGTCGCGCATCTCGCCGAACTGGCCCTGCTTGCGCCCGAAGTGGGCGAGGAAGCCGAACTCGCCGGGCAGCGCGCGGCCATGCAAAAGGGCGAGCGGCTTTCGGGCGATCTTGCCGAATTGCAGCACCTCTGGACCGGTTCGGATTCGGCGCTTGCTTCCTTGCGCAGCGCCTCGCGCCGGCTTGACCGGATCGCGCACGAGCATCCCTTGCTGACTGAGGCGCTCGAAGCGCTCGACCGTGCGGTGATCGAGGCGAGCGAGGCGGAGGACAAGCTTGACCAGGCCGCCGAAGCCCTTTCGCACGATCCGCTCCTGCTGGACCGGATCGAGACGCGCCTGTTCGATCTGCGCGCGGCGGGCCGCAAGCATGGCTGCAGCGTCGATGATCTGCCGGCCCGCATGGCTGAAATGCGCGCCGCGCTTGACCGGATCGAAGGCGGCGA